>NZ_CP133266.1:600000-1200000 GCF_030915485.1 Neobacillus sp. PS3-40
TGGTATTCTAGCCGGTGCAACTGCACTTTTAGAATCCATTTTAAACATTATTAATCCTAACATTACCTTTGATACAATGGCAGCTAAACAATTAACATATGCATTCGGTCATATCTTTGCTAACTGTACGATATATATGGCTGTTATCGCTGTTTATGAAGTTTTAGCAGAATATACAGGCCGCCCTTGGAAATCGAATAAAGTATTTTTAATTGCTTGGAATTTTTCCACTTTATTTACATTAATGATTTATACCCACCACTTATTAATGGATTATTCTGTTCCAAAGTGGATGCTAATCCTTGGTGAAATCTTCTCATATGCAAACGGACTTCCTGTTATGGTTGTTACTGCATATGGAGCATTGATGATTGTACATAAATCAAGTATCAAGTGGGATTTTGCTTCAGGTATGTTCTTCATATCTATGTTTGGCTGGGTTGCGGGTGCCGTTCCAGCGATTATAGACGCAACAATTGTCGTTAACCATGTAATGCACAATACTAAATGGGTGCCCGGACATTTCCATACCTATATGGGAATGGGCGTTGTTGCAATGATCTTCGGTTTTATGTACTATTTTAATAAAACTGAAGGCTCAGAAGCTCAAAAAGAAACTGGATTTGACAAATATGCAATTTTCACCTATTTCTTCTTCTTCACAGGTTTAGTTGGATCCTTCCTTTACGCTGGAAAAATAGGTGCTCCAAGAAGATGGGCAGAGCATTTACCATTATGGACTGGTTCTGACCAACTTGGAGCCCTCTGTGGAACATTTATCGTAATTGCAGCGATTATATTCACTGTTCGTTTCTTTATCGGCTTAAGCAAAGTAGGAAAACAATCAGTATCTGAGATAAATAAAGCTTCATAATAACAAAAATCCAGTCATTTTAAAATGACTGGATTTTTTAGCTTATTGGGTGAGTTTTCTTTAGCTAAGCATAAGGGCAACTACACCTAATCATCGCCCTTAGGGGCTCGCCAATAGGTGCGTTTTCTTTAAAATTAATTTTTATTGCCAACAATTAAAAGTGCTTCTTCATTCTTTGCAATCATATTTAATTGAACATCTAGGCGTTTATGAATAAGATTAATTTCTTCACGTACAGGAAAATCCTTTAGATAATTGTTAATAAACCTTGAAAGGTCCTTTAATTCCTCACGTTGAAAATCAGATACATTTTCGACAATCCCTTTTATGTCTGTTAAATCGATCTGGTTAACAGTAACTCGGTGCTCAATGCTGTCCATTTTTTCTAAACGTTCTAGGCGCTCTCCATAATATTTCAAGTCTTTCTCCATGTCACTTATTTTTTCATCTATTGAATTTACTTTTTCCAATATTTCTGATAATACCTTTTCCACTTATTATTTCTCTCCTAATTTAGATTTTCTCCCATTCTACCATGGGCTATTTTTCCATAATGTGATTTTTTATATCATTTTTAAGCACATTTTTGAACATTTTGTGGAAATATATCAACTGAAAACAAAAAACCGTACCAAGAAAATTTTTCTGGAAGTTTTTTTTCATAGTCTTGCTGAATAAATTGTAAAGAATGTAAAAAAAGATATCAGCCTATATCTAGTAGGCCGTTAGAAGCTCATTATGTAGGCATCTGGTGTAATATTGGTATATTTATAGGTGTTTTTTCCGTTCTCGGTTTCAATTGTTAATTCATCCTTACGATCATTAAGTTTAAGGGATAATTTATCTCCTAAATCTTCATCGTTTAAAAAGATTCCAGAAAAGCTATTTTTTCCGGTTTGAATAACTTCGGTAAAAAGCTTTGTGTTTTGGCTCTCGTTTTTAACATATTGCTTTAATTGATACCTTCCGTAACTGTGTGAGATAACTATATAAGAATCCTTATTAACCCAAAAACCATATATATCTGAAAGAGTTGGTTCTTCCGGGTTATACGAGATTTTATTTTCTTCTTTTGGGACATTTTGAAAGTCATCTATTTTCTTTTTAATTTCCTTTTGGACGGTCTGTTGTTCATCGCATGCGGATAAACTTAAGATGATTGAAACACCTAATACAATTTTTAATAATCCCAATTCCCGGAATACCTCCTCATATGGAAAAATTATCTTATAAAAAGCTTAAAATAAAATAGAGATAAAATCAATAAAAGCATAGGGAATGCTTTTTTGTTTTGGTTTATTCTCGCGATTTCTTCGGAATGTCTTTTTTCCAAAGTTTGTCTTTCTTCGGCAGATTCGTTTCATTTCTTATCCTCTATCTAACGTAAATTTATTTACTTTACTTTTTTTGACTGACTGGTCATTCCGTTAATTGCTATAAATCACCGTTCATATCCCGTCAACTTTTTATATGACCAGATGGCCATTTTTCAAAATAATATTTATTCCATGCCAGTATGTACCTTTGCTTTTAAAATCGGTATGATAAAATAATGATATAACTATTATTGATGGAGGCAACTATGTTAACTTTTGATCAAAAACTTGCTATTATCGAAGCATTTCCAGAGCTAGAGCGGAAAAATGTTTCACTCGGCCGTGTAAATTTTCAATTTGAAAAAAGCGTATCAGATAAAAAAAATATCATTTATCACTTACATCCTAATGGAAATGGCTTTGTCTATGCTGGTCATTTACCAAATTATGATACCGATGAAAAAGGTATGGTTAATATCCGTGACTTTTCCGAAAAGGAATTAAGTCAATTGATAAAAGAAGCTATCAGCAGTCTTTCTTTTTCCGAAAACAATATTCCAGCAGAAGAAGTAGTTAAAGGCGAGCCCAAAGAAGAGAAATGGGTAAATGATGAGAAAAACCACCTACTTCTGGTTAATGAAGATGATATTTGGAATGTTTACTTTGGCTTAAATTTGGAGGACACCTTTGGTACATATGAAGAAGCAGAAATGTTTTTAGTTGATCAAGGTTTTAGGAGACAGTAGTCTCAATTTTTGTTTCAGTATTTTAATAAAATGAATAAAAGCTGTGTTAATTCGAAATGAATTCTAACACAGCCTTTTATTTAGCATTTTTCGCTCTTATATGCTTGTTCATCTTCAATCCACTTGTCTAAACGGATAATGCTTTTTTTCGCTCTTTCTAATTCTATAGTTCGGTAGTGATGCATTCCACCAACTTCTTCGTCTTTTTCATCTGCAAGTTTTACTATTTGCTGTAATGGAGTTCGAATAATATCATTAGAAGGTAAAAACGAATCTGTATGAAATAAAATGGCAAGTGCAATAGTCTTCGCCTTTACTGGATTTTCACCAAGACGAATCAAAAGTTTGTGGGCTCTTTCTGCCCCTTTAATCGCATGAATATCATTTTGTTTATATAGCTCATAATCCCATTTTCCGTTCTTATACCATGTGTAATGACCCATATCATGGAGCAGTCCGCCCTTTGCAGCAATATCGACGTCTAAATGATGCTGCTTTGCCAGATGAAAAGCATGGTAAGAAACGGCAATAGCATGAGCTAACCCAGAACGGTTCAAATACTTTTGGGTAATACGATGCTCAAAAATATTTAACAAGCTCACATCTCTCAACATTTCTCCTCCTAGTTTAATTTTTATCCATTATTATAGTCTAAATACAAATCGAAAGATACTTTCTACATTGAAGGGATTGTAAGATCATAAAAATGTAGCAACGGCTCTTTAGAAAAATGACCGTTGCTACATTTTTATATTTTATGTAACGTATAATTATTTTAAGATTTTACTAAAATGGATCAAAATAAATGTTTTTTCTCATAATCTTTAACAATTGTATAATTTTTATGCGAAACAACTGTTCTATTATATAAGAACTCTAGGTCAGTATAATTTTTGGTAATGGTAACGATTACTGAGTTTTGATTTACTTTTTCCACAATGCCTTTAATTAAGTTTTTGAATAGGATTTCATCCCCAATCTCAGCAATTGTTTGGCCTATTGTATTACCACCATAATGTTGATTCATTCTCATGACACCTCTTTTGAAAAAATTTCAGAATTTTCTTCCAAGAAACGGTTATTTGCAATCATAAGGTTTTGCAAACATTCTATTTGGACTTTTTCAGTACAAACAAAATCATTCAATAACTCATGTTTCAATGTAGAATAAATATCCACAACTTGTTCCTTAGAGACTTTGGCTATTCTATTCCTTTTTAGGAAGTTCAAAATTTCATTTTGAAAATATTCTACTGTACCGAAAAGAACTGTCAAAGCTTTTCCCCTCTCTTATGCACTTAATTTTATTTTAAAAATAGAAAAGTCCACCAGAAAGAGGTGGACAAAAGGCAAAGTAAAAGTCGAAATAACAATAAATCCAACCTTTAGATTCGGTCTTTTTGGCAACCCGACAATCATAGTAATAAAACCTTAGACTCGTGGCTTTGCGTCCTTATTTTTCAATAAGTTTGCCTTTTTCATTTTTAATATCTTTATAATAGAATTAAAGAGCAAAAATTTCAACTATTTTTCTACATTTTTTTACATTTTTTTTATTATTCGTAAATAAATTTAAATTCTATTTTATCCCTACCGCTTTGACTTTCTAAATCCTGCCTTTTGGGCTTCTTGTTCAGAGCAAAACCAGACAATATTATCTTTAGTTGAATCATAGAAGGATCCACCGGGAACATGATAGATTTGGGAATTAGCATTTCCTTTGATTTTACCTTTACATCCTACATTTGATTCTTGATCATCACCAGGGTTATTTTGATAATTATTTGCCTTTACAGTTGGTGTTGTTGTTTTTCCCGTACCTTTTGTTGCTGGATGAAAGCCATCATCTTTTGCATAATTTTCAATTGACCATATTCCAATTTCCTTTTGTTGTGCTAGCTTTTGAATTGCATAAAATTCATCAACATACTTGGTGTTTGGAGCATAAATATAAGCAACACGAGCAAGGCCTTTTTCTAATAGCATTTCATTAAACATTTTTCCATCGACATATATATAAGCAAGGAGCCGGCCGTATTTATCACGCCCACCACCGATCCCCGTTTCGATTTGAACATTTCTTCCCACATATAATGTTTTTTTTGTGTAATCTGATGCCTCAGGACCAAATGGTTGCACTCCTAAACGCGGGTGATGCGTCTCAGGGGTATCAACACATAACATTCTAATCTTTTCTTCTTTCCCATTAAGATTGACTTCAATCGTATCGCCGTCGACATTTTTCACAATAGTTGCAGCGATTAACTGTTTATTCCCGTTTGTGGTAGTAACCTTTGAATTTGTCGTTTGTTGTGGAACATCATCATTTTTGGTGTTTTTTTGTACCTCTGATGCAATTTCGCTATTTTCGAGTTTACTTGTTATCTGATTAGATTTAGTAACAATTGAATTATCTATTGTCGAACAACCTGTAAGAAGTACTGTCGATATAAATAAAATGGATAGAATGGAATATATCTTTCTTTTCATCATTTATTCTCCTCCTAGCTTTATACTCTATTTCATGTAGATAAAGAAAACTCGCCGATTGGCAAGCCCCTAAGGGCGATGGCAGAGGCGTAGTTGCACTTATGCGCTAGTAGAATTTATGGATATAAATTCTGATTAGCTAAAGAAAACTCGCCGATTGGCAAGCCCCTAAGGGCGATGACAGAGACGTAGTTGCACTTATGCGCTACTAGAATTTATGGATATAAATTCTGATTAGCAAAAGAAAACTCGCCGATTGGCAAGCCCCTAAGGGCGATGGCAGAGGCGTAGTTGCACTTATGCTTAGCAAAAAAAGAGTGAAGAATATTCTTCACTCTTTTTCATATTCCTAATTTCCTTTTGTCCCTTTTGCTGTGTTTGAACCCTTAGGCCCTAAATACTCATAATCATTCGGATTAATTGGAGTATATCCATTCGGTTTATAGAATCGCAAAAGATCCTTATACACTACTTCATCAGACATTTGCAATGCTGTTTTTACTTTCCCATCAATGTCTTTACATGTAGTGGCATCTACAGCCAATTCACCAGTAGGAGTAGAATAGCATTTTTCATTTATTTGCGTTACCCTTGGTGAAACAAAGTCGCCATTTCTAAATAATGCCCAATTTTGATGCTGCTTAGAAAGAAGATCTGATCCAAATTCCATATAGTCTTTAGTATCTGTACCTAATAAGTGGAGAAGTGTTGGGCGTACATCGACTTCGCCACCATATTGGTGCTGAACACTACCTTTTACATTTGGAACATGAATAAATAATGGAACTTCCTGTAATTGCGCATTAATAGTTGGTGTAATTTCGTCAACACCTAAGACTTTCTTCATTGCTTCATTGTGATTTTCAGAAATACCATAATGATCACCGTATAATACAATAACGGATTTATCATATAAACCGTCAGCTTTTAGATCATTAAAGAATTGTTGCATTGCCTCATCCATATAATGTGCCGATTGGAAATACTGGTTCACGACTGTATCACCAAAATCGCCTGCAGGGAAATCACTATCCTGCGGATCCATTTCAAATGGGAAATGGTTAGACAATGTTATAAATTTGGTATAGAAAGGCTGTTTTAAACTTTCTAACATCGGCATTGATTCTTTAAAGTATGGTTTATCCTTCATTCCATAGTTCTTTGTGTTCTCTTCAGTCATGCTATAGTATTCAGCATCAAAGAACTGATCATATCCTAATGCTTTATACATAACGTTTCTGTTCCAAAATGTTTTATAGTTACCATGGAAAACAGCTGAATTATAACCAGCGCCTTTTAAAATTGCTGGGGTTGCTTGATAAGTATTCTGAGCTTTATTAACGAATACTGCACCTTGAGACATTGGATATAAAGAGTTTTCCATTAAGAATTCGGCGTCAGAAGTTTTCCCCTGACCTGTTTGGTGGTAAAAGTTATCAAAATAGAAAGTACTTCCATCATGAGCCAATGAATTCAAAAATGGAGTAACTTCCTGTCCATTCAATTTATAGTCAATCATAAAGTTTTGGAATGATTCTAATGAAACATAAATAACATTCATTCCTTTTGCTTTACCAAAATACACAGGATTTGGTTGTGCATAGTTCGCTTTCCGGTAGTTCTCAACGTCGGTAATATCGCTGCTGTCAGCAAGTGCGCGTTGACTCGATGACTTAATATTTTGAATAGCATCATAAATGGTAAAATTATAGGTACCTAAATATTTCACTAAATAATTGCGGTCAAAAGATCGTGTTAATAATTGTGGACGATCTTTTTCAGCTAATCCAAGATTAAACAAAAAGACAGTAATCGAGAATAACAAGACAATTTTAAAAGACTTTTTATTAGTCTCAGTTAATTTGTTAAATACTTTCATTGCTAGAATGATTAAAATAATCGTATCCGTGAAATAAAAAATATCAAATGGAGACATTAAAGAGAACGCACTATCACCAAGTTGACCAGAATTCGTCTTTGTCTGCATTATTACAGGTACTGTAATAAAATCATTAAAGAAACGATAGTAAACAATATTTGCATACAATAAAAAGGACAAAAGAAAATGGGTTACAATCATGATAATTTTTGTACCTTTTTTAAAAAGCAGAGCTAAACCAAAAAAGAATAGCGCTGAACTAAGTGGATTAATAAACAATAGAAATTTTTGTAGGTTATTATCAATTCCAAGTTTAAATTCAATTTGATAGGCCGCATATGTCTTAATCCAGAACAGAACGACAGTAATGGCAAAAAACGTCATATAACTGTTATTCAGTTTAAGCGGCATTCTATTTTTCTTCATTTTTTATTCTCCCCTCACTTACCAATAAACTTTGGTAAACGAACCTAAATTACTATATCACATTTTTAATAAAAATAAAAACAAAAATAGTACCAATTGATGGTAAGTACTTCATATATTTTCCCTGATATTCTGACAAGATTCTTCCTTTGCCAATTACTACTTGGTCACTATAAATAAGACTACAATCTATTTTGGTAAAAATATAATTTAACAAATCTATAATAAAAAATCCAATAAAATACTCATATATTTGTTGAATCCGAATAAAGCTTGACTTGTACTAGACGAAATTACGAGGAAAAGGTTTCATTTTTTTATTCCATGATGATCAACAAAATGACTAATTATGTTCTTTAGTTTGTACTTTATTCCTTTTCAAGAAATAATACAGGCCCAAGAATAGTAGTGCACTTGAAGCTCTTAATATTCCAGATGTAATCATTGCAACATCCATATTTGATTGTTCAAGTAAAAACACCCCGAATTGCGGCGCAATAAATCCAACAATTGCAAGTAATACATTATAATTCGCGATATAAGCACTTCGATTTTCTTCATTCGTGATCTCCAATAACTGGTTAAACAAAATTAATACCGTTCCAGAAACAAATAACCCGGAGGTAGCATTAACAATTGTTAAGTATAGTAAGTTGCTTGAGAGTATGGTCAAGATGGGAGTGGAAGCCATTCCAATTGAAACAAGGATCAGCATTTTGGCATTACTGTATTTGTCAGACATCCTTCCCCACCACTTAAAGCTAACAATCTGAGCAATCTGGTTAGCAACCGAAAAAAAACTAATCCACATACCATTTGCATGGGCATCTTTTATTTGGTAAATACTAAAAAGTGACCATGCCATTTGCCATGCAAAATTAAAAAATAATCCACAGATAAGAAAATAAACAAATGGTTTATCGCGAAATGCATCCCATTCAATAATTTTTTGCTTTTTTTTTGGAACCTTACTGGTTTCTTTTCTTACTTCTATATGTTTGGTTAAATAATATACTTCAATTAATCCAGAAAGAAAGGCAATTAAAAACATTATCTTATAGGGAAGCGAATTACTCTTCCCAAACTGTTGTAAGAGAATACCGAAGAAAAACGTTATCACCATCCCAACGATGGTTAAAATTTTATTTCTATCCCCGAAAAATTCACTTCTTCGGCGTTCTGGGATTAAATCTCCGATAAAAGACTGCCAACTTAGATTTACGAATGCTCCTGGGAAGTTCATTAATCCGACAAGAACAACAAATACCCAACTCTGGTATTGGCTCGGTATATACATAACCAAAAACATCAAAATAAGGAATAATCTTGTGAATAAAATAGAGTAGGCAGTAAATTTCTTTTTCTCCTCTAACCTTCCCATTAAAACGGAGCAAAGGATCATTGCAAACATCCCAATAAATTGTGGCAATGAATTAATTAAACTCACTTGATAGTTAGTTGCCCCTAAGACTCCAATTGCGAATAGAGGAAAATAATTATTACTCACATTTAGGACAATCGTGCTTGCAATTCCATTTTTAATACTATACTTTTCATTCAATTGATTCGTGTTTGTATCTCCAGTCACAATTCATCTTCCTTCAAATGGTGCTGTACTTGTTGCTTGATCTAGTTATTTTCAGAATCGAAATAATCTTTCCATTGATATCATAAACCCGTAAATATCAGTAAGCAATAAGATTTTTTGCTTATTTTTCGAAGAATTTTTTAAGAATTGGATATAATACAAATTTAAACAAATAATAATATCAATTAGTGAATGGGGGTAATTTGATGCCAAAAATAAGACCGGATTTTACAAAAAGCCCTTTTTTTGTGAATGAACCAGGAAACTGGCATTTAAAACCAGGGGCTCCAGAAAAAATTCAGGAGGAATTTGAAAATTATATGAGTTTACTAAGGGACACTAATGAGCCCGGAACAATTAATGGTAATACGATTGATTATCCTTACAACAAATAAACAGAGTCCTCCGACCACTGTTTATTTGTTGTATGATTAATTCTATTTGAAGTTGGTAATTACTATTATAGAAGAAGAGGCATAATGCCACCGATGATAAATAGCGAATATTTGCGAAACTAAGATTCATTCAAAATTGAAAAATTTGAAAAAATCGTAGGAAAATAACTCCAGTGATATTATCTCCCTTCATAATTTGGTATAATAAAGTGTCTTTTAACATTATTGAGGGGGAAAAGTATTTTTATGTCAGTCGAAGTAGGCAGCAAGGTAACAGGTAAAGTAACAGGTATCACTAATTTTGGAGCATTTGTAGAATTACCAGGAGGCACAACAGGTCTTGTGCATATCAGTGAGGTAGCAGACAGCTATGTAAAAGACGTTAATGACCATCTCAAAGTAGGCGACCAGATTTTAGTAAAAGTGATTAGTGAGAAAGACGGTAAAACGGCCCTGTCCATCAAAAAAGCTATTGATAGACCCGAAGGACAAACCTCTTCATATTCACAACGACCATCCCATTCGGGTAGAACTGATAGCCGTCCTAAAAACTCCTATTCAAAAGGAAGTTTCAAACCAAAGGAAAATTTCGAAGATAAAATGACTCGTTTTTTAAAGACAAGTGAAGAGAATTTATCTACCCTCAAACGTAGCACTGAAACAAAACGAGGCGGTAGAGGCGGAAGACGAGGATAACTTAGCAACAATGTTTTATTTTTCTATTATATAAATAGCAAGCCTGTGTTGTAATTATTGGCTTGACTTACATCATCCAAACTAACTACTTTAGCCTATAAAACGGGCTAATTTAAACAAAGAGGATGTTCCAAAGATTACTTTTGGAACATCCTCTTTTATAATTTGGCAATGTTAATTTACTATTGACACTGTAATTCCATACATATTGGACCAAAAATCGTTTTATCATAAGCTAACATAGCCAATAATTAGTTAGTCGTTTGTAATAATTACTTTCAAGGCATTCTCTTTTGCAGCGTTACCAAAAACTTCATATGCCTTCATGGTGTCATTTATATTGAATCGATGTGTAACCAACATTTGAGGTTGTATCTTCCCAGATTGAACAACCTTTAGCAACATTGGAGTAGTTACCGTATCAACCAACCCAGTAGTGAGTGTAATATTGTGACACCAAAGTGTTTCTAGATGTAAATCAATACTTTTTCCATGCACCCCTATGTTTGCAAGATGCCCACCCGCAGCAACTATTTCTTGACAAATATTAAAAGTTGGAGCAATACCTACAGCCTCAATGGCAACATCTACCCCAATTCCTCTAGTAAGGTTCATTACTTGTTCTACAGCATTTCCCTTTCCACTATTTACAAGTTTTGTGGCTCCAAATTTTTCTGCAACCTTTAAACGATTGTCATCTAAATCAATCATGATGATTTCACTTGGAGAATAAAATGAGGCCGTTAACAATGCAGCTAATCCAACAGGTCCTGAACCAACAATCGCTACTGTGTCTCCTGGTTTCACTTGGCCTTTCAAAACACCAATTTCAAACCCTGTAGGTAGAATATCACTTAACATGACCAATGCTTCTTCATCCATTCCGTTAGGGATATGGTACAAGCTCGTATCTGCATAGGGAATTCGGACGTATTCAGCTTGGGTACCATCAATAGTATTTCCAAGAATCCATCCACCCTTATTACAATGAGAATACATACCTTTTTTACATGCATCACATTTCCCGCAGGAAGTAATACAAGAAATCAATACTAAATCCCCAACTTGAAAGTTGGAAACTCCACTTCCAATTTCTTCCACCACCCCTACACCTTCATGACCTAAAATACGGCCCTCTGTTACAGTTGGTACATCCCCCTTTAAAATGTGCAAATCTGTCCCACAAATAGTCGTTTTCGTTACCCTTACAACCGCGTCTGTAACTTCAAGGATTGTTGGTTTTGGTTTATCCTCTAATGTAATTTGGCCTGCCCCATGAAATGTAACTGCTTTCATTTTTCTCCCCCTTTAAATATTTGAATATTCGGATATTGCATTATAAATATATGATTGCTTATTTTAATTATGTATTTGTTATGAATGATAATTCACATTTTTCCAAAATCATTAAGTTTTTATCAAATCAAATCTTTATTTAAAAACCAAGAAAAGGGTGACTTTTAAAGTCACCCTCTTTGTACTGATATTGAGTAAATATACTAATGTTTAGGATACTTTCCAACCGTGTGAATAGCCATTATAATTCTTTTATTGATCCATTTTCTGTTTTCCTCTGTGTTAAGTTGCTCAAATACTCTTATTCTTCCCTCTTCTGTTGTAACGTAATGGCCTGGTAATGAGTTAAGACTTAACGCGATTATATCATTTCTGCATTTTTTACATTTACAAAAAGTTGGATAGTCTGGGCCCATCATCAAGATATTTACAAGAGGTGAGACGATTTCTTCCATAACGTTTTCATAATCCATATTCATGCCCGCCTCCACATTCTAGTTGAAATAATCATAGTTAGTTTGGATTTGTTGTATATATAAATTCTAACACAACAAAAACCATCCTTGTTTCTTTAAATACTAGTAAAATATACCTGTTTTTGATCATTTTGAATGAAAACCTTATTTCTTACAAAGAATATACGTATCATCTTTTGGGAGTGAAAATTATGAATGTTAATCGTGTGAGGCAAATCCTATCTTCTTCAGCTGACATCGAAGTCAAATATAATGGGGCTTCTGTTTGGATTGATCAGTTAAATGAAGATGGCAGAACAGCAACTGTTCATTTAAGGGGACCACTTGAAGAACGGAGTAACGTAGAAATTAATGAACTCGTTGAAGAATAACTGTGTTACCCTTCAAAAGTATTTAAGGTAGGAGTAATCCCCTACCTTAAATTATCCTTTGCTGGCTTAGGTTGCTCATCTTTAACCATTCCTTCAAGAATCTTTCTATCATACCTACCCTGATCCATACCTGCACTAGGCGCAATATTCGCCATTGGAAGTTGCTCCAATTCTTTACCTCTTGGCATCGTGATCCCCCCTTTTAACTTAATGTGTTCAGAACAACCACTTTCTAATCAAGAATGTTTTTGCTTTTTTGCCTATTTATATTAACAATCTATGAACTTTAAGCTTCTATGATTGTATTTTGAAAGACATGCATTCTATTATTAAATAATAGAGTTTGATAGATTCACAATGTAGGAGTGTAACCTAACATGAAAGTTTATCTTAAAAATGTCCACTTTATATATCTAATCTACCTGATACCATTGATTTTGGATGATGGTGATCACACTCAAGAAATTATCTGGCTTGTCTATATTTTCCCATCTATCGTACTCCCATTTAAATACGGTAAGAAAGGTGGGCTGATAGCTGCCCTTATAGCAACATTAATTCACGGGTTAAATGAATATGTGGAAATTGTAATTAACCACGAAATTTATAGCGCCTACAACATTTGGTGCATGGTTATTATTTCAATTGTCAATTTTACCGTTGCAATAACAATCGGATTCTTAGTTGAAAAAATAAAGTATAAACAACATTCACTTCAAAGGGTTGTCTCCAAAATGGAGTTTATGGCATTCCATGATCACCTGACTGGTCTTCCAAACCGTTGGAATTTAGAAATTAAATTAAAAGAAGCGATTGAAGCTGCTAGAAAAGATAATAGTTATCTAGCTGTATTGGTTCTCGATTTAGATCGTTTTAAATTAATAAATGAAAGTTTAGGGCATTCAAACGGAGATCAATTGTTAAAGGATGTTGCCAAACGCTTTTCCTCCACCATAAGAGGAGATGATTTTATTGCTCGACAGGGCGGCGATGAATTTATCCTATTTTTACCTAATTTACATTCAAAAGAAGAGGCAAATCGAAAAATCGAGAATATTCTTCAAATTGTTGGAAGGCCATTTTATATAAACAATCATGAGTACTTTATAACATGCAGTGTTGGTGTTAGTTATTTTCCAAATGACGGGGAAACCTGGCAAGAATTAATTCAGCATGCTGATATCGCCATGTATTCTGCGAAGGATCTAGGTAGGAATGGATATCAACCTTATACTATAGAAAAATTACAAGAAATTAATGATGTGGTAAAAATTGAATCCCATTTGAGAAGGGCGCTGCTTCAAAATGAATTCACTTTACAGTATCAGCCATTAATCGATTTACAAAGTGGAAAAATATTTGGAATGGAAGCATTGATTCGTTGGAACAGCACAGAGCTTGGTGCTGTTACTCCTGCAGAATTTATCCCAATAGCCGAAGAGATTGGGATTATTGGATCACTAGGTACATGGGTACTAAAGGAAGCATGCACTCAAACAAAAATCCTTTCAGAACTTAATCAAACACCCATTCGAGTGGCAGTAAATATTTCATCTAAACAATTTAAAGATAAAAAATTCGTTGACATTGTTTGTAATACGCTCAAAGAAACAGGGCTGAACCCCGCTCAACTGGAATTAGAAATCACTGAGAGTGTTTCTTTAGATAATATTGATGAATTAATATTGAAATTAAAATTGTTAAAGGAAATGGGCATTTCAATTGCAATAGATGACTTCGGTACAGGATATTCTTCTATTAGTTATTTGAAGCATTTACCTGTTGATACTTTAAAAATTGATCAATCTTTTATTCGAAATATGTTATGTAATTTCAAAGACAGAGCATTAGTTGAAAGCATTATTTCCTTATCCAAAAGTTTTGGTTTTAACGTGACGGCTGAAGGTGTTGAAAGTTGTGACCAGCTTGAACTTTTAAAATCATTTAATTGCGGTCAGGCACAAGGATATTTATTTTCAAAACCTGTTGAAATACATGATTTTTATCGGGTATTTAAAAATCTAAACGAAGGTTCCCCTAATTTATTATTACCAGTAACAATTGGTTAAGAACTAATTGTTACTATTTAGGCTATGTAAAATTAGTTTTATCGAAATCAAAGAAACAAGCTGATGTTTTATAAAACATTGGCTTGTTTCTTTGAATCTTTCACCCCATATTTGCAAATCTTTCTAAATCTTGATTTTTACCGATAACCACTAAAACATCATCTCTATTAATCATTTCTTCTGGTGAAGGAGAAATATTGATTTGATGATTCCGGCGGATTGCAATAACACTAAGATTGAACTTTGCTCTCAAATCAAGTTCACGTAATGACTTTTCCACCATTTTCTCGGGGATTTTTATTTCCTCTACGCTATATTCCTTGGATAATTCAATGAAATTTAGTACATTTGGAGATAAAAGCTGATGCGCTACACGTATCCCCATGTCCCTTTCAGGAAAGACCACCCAATCAGCGCCCATCTTTTTCAAAACCTGCCCATGAAGTTTATTTAGCGCCTTTGCAATAACTTTTGGAACGCCAAGCTCCTTTA
The DNA here is from genome assembly GCF_030915485.1 of Neobacillus sp. PS3-40. Classification (GTDB taxonomy): domain Bacteria; phylum Bacillota; class Bacilli; order Bacillales; family Cytobacillaceae; genus JAUZPL01. Next base: position 615,115 of record NZ_CP133266.1, read on the forward strand.
AAATTAGAACCGTCATGATACTCGCCTGAATGTCATTTCCAATTGCAACAATGACTGCATCAAAATTTCGTAATCCAATCGACTTTACTGCATTTTCATCTGTTGTATCAGCAATTATTGCATGGGTAACATATGGATGAGACTCTTCTACCCTTTCCTCATTGACATCAACGCCAAGGACTTCTTGACCAGCTTCAAATAATTTTGTTGCTATACTTAGCCCAAATCTACCTAAGCCAATAACTGCATATTGTTTTACCATCCCTATCAATTCCCCCTTCCTTGTTTGTTTTTTAACCAATCATAATCTTACCTTTCGGATACCGGTATGCATCAGGGTTTCGGCGAATAGTAACAGCATAGGCAATTGTAAGTGGCCCTACCCTTCCAGCAAACATCGTAAAAATGATTAAGGCTCTTCCTAGATGGGATAATTCTGGAGTTAATCCCATCGAAAGTCCTACCGTCGCAAAGGCAGATGTAGTTTCAAATAAAAGCATTAGAAAATCTTTTCCATGCTCCGTAATCGTTAATAATATCGTGACAGACATTACCAAAAATAATCCACTCATAGTTATGGTTAATGCTTTATAGATTGTTTCGTAAACGATTCGTTGCCTATAAAAAACCACATCCTCTTTTCCATGAATTTGAGACCAAACTGCACCAAGTAATGTAGTGAATGTTGTCGTTTTAATCCCCCCACCTGTAGAACCAGGAGAAGCACCAACAAACATTAAAAATATCATCAAAAACAGCGAGGTTTGGGTCATATCAGCAATGTTCAACGTATTTGCCCCAGCAGTTCTTGAGGTTACCGACTGAAATAAAGCACCTAGAATTTTCCCAAAAAAAGATAGTGGCTTTAACGTCCTTGCATTCGAATATTCAAGCACCAAAATACCAAGGGTCCCTATAATTAATAATATGAAACTTGTTACGAGAACTACTTTTGTGTGCAATGATAACTTACGGGTTTTCTTAAATTCAAAAAGCTCATTTAATACAATAAACCCAATTCCCCCTAAAGTTATTAATGCACAAATGGTTAGAGTTACAGTAGGATCTTGGACATAACCGGTTAAACTATGGAAGCCCCCCATTAAATCAAAGCCAGCATTATTAAAATTTGATATAGAATGGAAGATACCAAAATAAACAGCTTTACCTAGTGGCATATCAAAAGAAAAACGAATAGATAAGATTACAGCACCTGTAAATTCAATGACAGCTGTAAAAATCAAAATGCGTCTTGCTAACCTTACAATTCCCTCGATAGACAAGTTATTTAATGATTCCTGAAGTAAAATTCTTTCCTTCAATGAAATGCGCTTTCCTAATAGGAATGCAAATAAGGTGGCAAAGGTCATAAAGCCAAGGCCCCCAATTTGTATCATAGATAAAATTATTAATTGTCCAAAATGAGTGAAGGTTGAACCAGTGTCCACGACAACGAGACCTGTCACACATGTTGCTGATGTAGCAGTAAAAACGGCATTTAAAAAAGATTGTCCCTTACCATCTGTTGTTGAAATTGGCAGTGATAATAGGATCGCTCCAATGATAATAATCACGCTAAAACCCAAAACAAGTATTTTAGGAGGATCTAAGTAAAATTTTTTCCTCACTTCTTTTCCTCCAATCATCATTAAATCTGTTAAAGTAAGTAGCGTAAGTATACATAAATTGACGAAATTATGATTGAAACTATCATTAATGGGAAACCAATCTTTAAAAACTTAATAAATGAAATATGATGACCTTCTTTTGAAGCAATACCAGCAACCACAAGATTTGCACTTGCACCAATTAACGTTCCATTCCCGCCTAAACAGGCACCAAGTGAAAGACTCCACCAAAGTGGGTCTAAGTTGGTAATTCCCATGTGACCCAATTCTTTTATCAATGGTATCATTGTTGCCACAAAAGGTATATTATCAACAAAAGCTGAAATAATCGCACTCATCCATAATACAAGGAAGGTTGTCGACCTTAGTTCTCCACCCGTTAAAGACATCGCCTTTTTGGCTAATGCCTCAATAAGACCTGTCTCCACAAGTCCACCTACAATAACAAATAACCCGATAAAAAAGAATAGAGTAGTCCATTCTATTTTTTCCAAAGTTGTAACTAAATATTTATCACCAGTTATGAAAAGTAAAATAAATGCACCAATCAAAGCAATTGTGGCTGTCTCAATATGTATAAATTGATGGACAAAAAAGCCGGTAAGCGTTAATGCGACCACAGTTAAACATTTTTTTAATAAGACAGAATCTTTAAGTTCTTGATGAGAATCTTTACTTAATAGATGTTTTTTCAATTCATTCGTTGTAATTAATTGTTTTTTATATACAAATGCAAGGATAAAAACGGTAACAATCAAGACCACACTATTAACGAATGTTAAATTATCAATGAATGACAAAAAGGTTAATTCTTTTACAGCGCTTCCAATCATTAAATTAGGTGGATCACCAATCATAGTGGCAGTCCCACCAATATTAGAAGCAAAAATTTCTGATAGGAGATAAGGTATCGGAGGAACCTTCAATTGGTGGGTAATGCTTAGCGTAACAGGAACAACTAAAAGGACAGTTGTGACATTGTCTAAAAAAGCTGATGCAATTGCTGTAAAGAAACTCAATGCAATTAGGATTTTTATTGGGTCACCTTTCACCTTCTGTGCAGACCAAACTGCAATAAATTCAAACACTCCCGTTTGTGCAGTAATGCCAACTATAATCATCATTCCTACTAACAAGCCAATAGTATTAAAATCGATATAATGAATTGCCCTTGTTTGTTCAAGAATACCAAAAGCAATCATTAAGAGTCCACCAAGCATCGCGATTGTTGTACGGTGAACTTGTTCAGAGATAATTAGCCCGTAAGTTAGTAGAAAAATCGCTAATGCAATAATTTCCTGTGACCCCATAACTACACACCCTTTATTTTTTATATTATTTAAAATAATCATAAACTATTTTTTACTTACAATACTAGTTAAATAACTGCTGATGGTTTATTATACCTAAAAAATATTTGTGATTTATTGAAATAACTTACAGTTGTCCAATTAACGAAATAAGATTATAAAAATTTATTTAGTTTGTATCATACCTCACAGTTTATCTTTTAAAATAATTCTATAATACACGAAGTTATACTAAGAATTCATTTTAACATGGATTGTTTAAAAGGCTTGTGGAAACGATAATTATGAATTGGGATTGTAAGAGGAGGATTTAAATGAAACAAGGAACAAAACAATTATATATTCAAACAGGGAGTCTAATCGGAGGATTTATGGTATGGGTGCTTATTTCTTCACTTATGCCATTTATTCATGCAGATATTGATCTGACTTCGACTCAACAAGCTTGGGTAACAGCGGTTCCAGTGATTCTCGGATCACTATTAAGAGTTCCGATCGGTTATTGGACAAATAAATATGGAGCTAGAAAATTATTCACAATCAGTTTTATTATCCTGCTATTGCCAATATCACTTATCAGTTTTGCAAATTCATTATTTATGCTACTAATCGGTGGATTTTTACTTGGAATTGGTGGAGCAATCTTTTCAGTTGGTGTAACCTCCTTACCAAAGTATTACGTTAAAGAAAAACATGGTTTTATTAACGGCATTTATGGTGCTGGGAATATTGGAACAGCAATTACTTCATTTTCTGCACCATTATTAGCCAACACATTTGGATGGAGATTTACCGTTCAAATTTTCCTTGTTGTTGTTTTAGTTTTTGCATTACTAAACTTCCTACTTGGAGATAAAAGTGAACAAAAGGTGAACAACTCACTTTCATCTCAGATAAAAGAGGTAAACAAAAATCCAAAATTATGGTTTTTAAGTTTGTTTTATTTCATTACTTTTGGATCATTTGTTGCATTTACAATTTATTTACCTTCATTTTTAGTTAACCATTTTGATTTAGATAAAGTTGATGCAGGACTGAGAACTGCAGGATTTATAGCAATCGCTACTATATTTAGGCCTGTTGGGGGCTGGCTGGGAGACAAAATTAATCCATTCCTTATTTTAATGGGAGTTTTCTTTTGGCTTACTTTTGCCGGGTTTCTCTTATCATTTACGCCATCTCTTCCTATTTACTCGTTTGGCTGTTTATTAGTTGCTTTTTGCGCAGGGATTGGGAATGGAGCTATATTCAAATTAGTGCCATTATATTTCTCCAAACAAGCAGGAATTGTAAATGGAATTGTTGCAGCCATGGGTGGTTTGGGTGGATTTTTCCCACCATTGATCTTAACTATACTGTTTAACTTAACAGGACATTATGCAATCGGCTTTATGTCATTATCCGAATTTTCATTAGCAAGTTTGATTCTTGTAGTATGGTTATTTTATCAGGACAAATTGGCTATATCTTCAAAAATTATTGATAATGCTGCCGAAGGAATTGTTGTTACTGATATCAACGGGGTTATCCAAAGGATCAATCCTGCCTTCACTAAAATTACAGGTTTTAATAAAGGTGAGGTTTCAGGGAAAACGTTGAGTGTTCTTCAATCTGGAGAACATGATCAACATTTTTACAAAAATATGTGGGATATTATTAAAACAAAAGGTACTTGGGAAGGTCAAATATGGAATAAACGAAAAAATGAAGAACTTTATTTACAATGGCTGACCGTTATTGCTCTTAAAGATGATTCAGGTGACACAAAAAATTATGTAGGTAGATTTAATGAGGTCCAACAGAACGAAAAGATATAAGTGTTCCTCAATACTTCGATGAAATTCAAAATTAGCAAAAAAAAAACTGCCGCTCTGGCAGTTTTTTTTGCTAATTTATAATTGTTACTTTTATTTGTTTAGATCCCCAATTCATTGCTTTTCCTTTTGAAGGGACAAAGACATCTATTCTGTTTCCTTTAATGCTTCCGCCAGTATCAGCTGCGGTAGCATATCCGTATCCCTCAACAAATACTTTAGAGCCAAGAGGAATAACTGCAGGATCAACTGAGATTACCTTAGCATTAGGATTAGCTTTCAGATTAACACCAGTTCTTGTTACACCTGAACAACCTTTGCAAGAAGCCGTGTAAGCCGTTGCCTTCACATTAATAACCTTCTTACTCACTTTTTGTGCAGGAGCCGCTTTCGGCTTTGCTTTCGTAATTCTTTTTACCGGTTGATTTTTTTTCTTCACAGTAGGTAACGTCGGTTTAATAACTGATCGGTTGCTTACTGTTGCCTTACTTGCTTTAACTTTGGTTGGTTTCAAGGTTCCAACCTCAACTGAGCTATTATTTTCATAGATAACAAGTTTTAACCCTGGTTTAATAAGATCCGTGGTTAACTTATTCCATATCTTTAGTTGATCAATCGATATTTTATATTCTTTAGCTATGTCCCATAATGTATCTCCATCTTTTACTAAATATTGCTTTTCAGATGAAATTGATAGAACATCGCCAGGATGAATGAGATCAGTAGAAAGCTTATTCCATTTTTTTATGTTATCTACAGACGCATTATGTACTTGTGAAAGTTCCCAAAGCGTGTCTCCCTTATCCACTTTTACCTCTGCGGCCTGTACATTAGCACTTACAGTTCCTGAGAGTGCAGCAACTGCAATTAATGTTTTAATTGTTTTTATCATATTTGTACCTCCCATGTTCTTTTAGCAGCTAACAGTGATAATCATAACACTGATTATTCCAGAGCAAAGAACAGGGAGGTTAATAATGGTTTACATGTATGGCAATTATATTACGATAGCATTTCTAAGAGATAGAATATTCTATTTATTAATTATGCTTTTAAAAAAACTATTTCACATTAATGAGCCCAAAATTACATTGACTATTTTAAAGCTCATTGTTCATTTGACACCCTGTTGATTGTATAACTTTGCCCGTTGATTTCCACTCCGGGCACTTGCTTTCCGCGGGGAGGGATGGAAGCCTCCTCGGCGTACCGCCTGTGGGGTCTCCCATTCCCTCTAATCCCGCAGGAGTCAAGTGCCCTCCGCTCCAATCAACTCAAGTAGAAAAACTAGAAAAATCTGAAAACATCCAAAGATCCCTAATGATTCTCGAAGGCCACTATTTCTACTGTCTAATGGAAGCAAAGACCACCATTGATTCCAAAAAAGCCTCTATTTTAATGAAATTGGTGGAGACCTAGCAGGCGTTTAAACGCCGAGTTATCATGAACGAAACTAGCTCCTTACTCGTAAATTCGTAGGTTAATTTGGTTAGAATGTTTACTGATGAAAAACAAAAAACCAAATCAGAGCTACATTACGGAAGGAGCTAGTCATTATGAAGGATACCATTAAATATGTAGGTTTAGACGTATCAAAGGAAAAAATTGCAGTCGCTATTGCCGATGAGGGCCGAGGGGAGCCTAGATACCATGGAATGATTCCTCATACACCAGAAGAAGTTAGGAAATTAATGAAAAAATTGGGCAGCCCGGAATCTCTGCGTGTGTGTTATGAAGCTGGTCCGACAGGATATCCATTGTACCGACTATTTATCACACTAGGGATTCACTGCTCGGTGATTGCCCCGTCTCTTATTCCTAAAAGACCTGGAGAACGTATTAAAACGGATCGCAGGGACTCTGTTCGCTTAGCTCATTTATATCGGGCTGGAGAGTTGACTCCAATTTATGTACCAACTCCAGAAGATGAAGCACTGCGTGATCTTGTTAGATGTAGAGAAGATGCCAAAGAAGACGAACTGAGAGGGAAACACCGATTAAGTAAATTTTTACTGCGTAATGATATTAAACCTCCTACTGGAGTAAATAAGTGGACAATCAAGTATTTCAGATGGCTGGACACTTTAAAATTTGAAAACCCTTCGCTACAAGTAACCTTCCAGGAATACTACCACCAACTCAAAGAGTTAGCACAACGTATTCTAAGGTTAGAAGAAGAAATTAAAATTCTAGCGAGTGAAGGTGTCCATGCCAAAAAAATTCAAGCACTCCAATCATTAAGAGGAGTAGCTCTTATTACAGCGACAAGTATTGTAGCAGAAATCGGTTCATTTAAACGTTTTACTACACCGAGGCAATTCATGGCTTATGTTGGTTTAATCCCTAGCGAGTATTCGAGTGGTGAAAAAAGGAGACAAGGAGAAATAACCAAAACAGGTAATCGACACGTACGGCGTTTATTGGTAGAGTCTGCCTGGAGTTATCGGTATCAACCCTCTATTAAAGGAGAACTACAAAGACGGCAAAGTGGCCAATCGCCAACGATTCAGGCAATATCGTGGAAAGCACAGAACCGACTCCACAAAAAGTATTTCCGCTTATCATCTAGAGGGAAAGAAAGCGGTAAAGCCATTACAGCAGTAGCGCGAGAATTGGCAGGTTTTATTTGGGCAGTGATGCAAGAAGTAGAAGATATCCCTCAAGCTTAAAAGGTTACGTGTTCCTCAAAGCAAGATAGATGTATAAATAGAAAAATGAGAATAGGGCTCGAAGGCAAAGAGAAAAACCGGAAAGGAAAATCCACGTGCCTCCTCTGTGCTATATCTAAATAGATTAACGCACGTCCCGAGTTAGTGGATAAGGCCTTTATACGGAAAGATAAAATGTGAAAACCCACGAATATCAGAGCGCTAACCGCTGTAGAGATTTTTGCCTTCGTGCCGTGTTCTTACCTTCTATTCAAAAAAAGAAAAGGAGGAAGGATCATTTCATCTTTAGCTAAAAAAGTGTCTCACCTCTTGGAATAGCTGTCAAGAAGAGCACTTGACAGCTATTCCAAGAGGTGAGAAGTGGTCAGTAAGCTAAAGAAGGAGCTATTCTAGCCAGAATGGCTAAATAACCTACTAAGACAAGAAGCCGAAAATAGCTTCTCTTCTTAAGAGTACCCAAAAACAAAGCAAAACCTATTTTGGAGTGGGGGCCTTGACAGTTTCGTTCATATCAGGAGGCTCACCCACCGCCCCGTATTCGCTGAGCACCTGGAGCGGGAATCAACAGACAAGCTTCATAGAACGTTACATGAAGACGTTTTCTTTTCTCTCCTACATGGTTTGTCTACCATAAGTGCATAACAACAAAAATAACACCCTATTTCGGACAATGACCATGATGATTGTCACGCTGTTATTTGGAAGCTATTTATTATGTTATTTTGGATCCCATTAAGCTAAAAATAGTGTTATATCAATAAAAAATAGCATACCAATTTGTAAGTTAATTGATATGCTATATCCTAGGTTATTTGAAATGTTTCTCCACAAAAACGGAACTACTTAATTTTCTAGCAGTACTTTTTTTGTTTATATTAAATTCGTGAAATGGCAACAGCACATGCTTTATATTCTGCTGTACCTGATATTGGGTCGAATTCATTTAATGTAAGAATATTAGTTGGAACTTCGCTCCAGTGAAAACTCATGAATACAAGCCCAGGTACTACTTGTTCCGTTACTTTTACCTTTACCTGTAACTCTCCACGTCTTGAACGAACCTGTACAACCTCGCCATCAACTACCCCTAAATCTCTTGCATCATCAGGATGGATATCAACAGTTTCTTCTGTTTGTTTGATTTTCACTCCCGCTGCATAATAACGAGTTTGTGTATGGGTATTATAAGATTCATATCTTCTACCTGTTGTTAACATAAAAGGATATTCCTCATCAGGCAATTCTAACGGTGGTGTATAGTCAACTGGAACAAATGATGACTTCGTACTTCCTGGCTGAATTTCCTGGTGAAACCTTTCATGCATGATGAATGTGCCAGGGTGACTTTCATCTGGGCATGGATAGTGAACACTATATTCTTGGTCAAGTCTTGCATAGGAAATTCCACCGTACATCTCCCATGCAAGTTTTCTAACCTCATCCCAAATTTCCTCGCTATTATTATAACTCATTGGGTAACCCATTCTAGTTGATAATTCACAAAGAATTTGCCAATCCTCTTTTACATTTGGAAGGGCCTTCACAGCTGTGCGAACTCTTTGGATTCTTCTATCAGTATTAGTGTACGTTCCGTCTACTTCACCCCATGACCGAGCAGGTAGAACTACATCTGCCATTTTAGCAGTTTCAGTCAGGAAAATATCTTGAACAATTAATAAATCAAGTTTTTCCAGCAGCTTCTTCGTATGATTCATGTGTACATCTGCAAGTAAAGGATTTTCACCAATGACATATAGTGCTTTTACATCCCCTGATTCGATCCTATCAAATGTTCTTGTTTGTGTATCTCCCACTTCAGGATTAAGTGGTACTTGCCATTCACTTTCAAATCGTGCCCGATATTCTTCATTTGTTAGACTCATTGATCCCGCCAATTGATTTGGCAAGCAACCCATATCACCGGCACCTTGGACATTATTTTGTCCTCTAAGTGGCATGATACCGCTTCCTTCTTTTCCAATGTTGCCTGTTAACAATGCGAGGTTTCCAATATCGAATACATTATTTACACCGCAATGATGCTCAGTAATTCCTAATGTATACGCTATCATTGCACTGCCTGCACCAGCGTATTCCCTTGCCGTTGCTTCAATGTCTTCTGCTTTTACACCTGTAATTTCAGCAGCATACTGCAAGGTATATCGTTCTACTTGTTTTTCAAGTGCTTCGAGGTCAAAAGTAAATTGACGAAGAAACTCATGACTACATAAGCCTTCTTTTAAAATGACTCGAATCATTGCGTTAATCAAAGCAATATCTGTACCTATATTAATTTGTAGGTGCCGATGGGCAATTTTCGTCATTTCAATTCTTCTTGGATCAATAACAATAACTTTAAGACCTGCTTTTGCTGCTTTTTTAATTCTGTTTCCAATTATCGGATGTGCCTCTGTTGTATTAGATCCCATCAATAGTAAAACTTCAGCTTTATCAAAATCATCAATCGTATTTGTTGGTGAACCACTACCAAATATGGTTGCCAGACCGGCAACGCTCGCTGCGTGTCAGGTTCGGTTACATCCATCAATGTTATTGCTACCAATCACAGTTCTCATAAATTTTTGTGTAACATAAGCGGATTCATTCGTCGATCGTGCACAAGCGAATAAGGAAATAGCTCTTGGGCCCCAAGTAGTTTTAACTTTTGTTAGCTTTTCAACAATAAATTGGTAGGCCTCTTCCCATGTAGTTTCAACTAGTTTTCCAGATTTCCTGATCAGTGGTGTATGAAGCCGGTTTTTTGCATGAACATATTCATACGCAAAAGAGCCCTTAACACATGTTTGCCCCTTATTAACTGGCGCATCCTTGTCACCGCGAATTTTCACAATCCTATTTTCCTGGACTTCAAGAATTAGGCCACAACCTGTCCCACAATATCCACAAACTGATTTTATAAAACTTGCTTCTGCCATCGTTTTCCCTCCCATAAAAAAACATGATGCCCATAATAATATATTAATCTATTCATGATGTGTTTAGCTTTATTTTTTTTAAAAAATTTGCCTTTTTTTTTGAAAAAAAGTATTCCCAAATAAAAAAACGGGTTTATCCCCGTTTTTCAAGCTGTTTTTGAAGGCAACAAAATATTAAAGGTTGTTCCCTTATTTAGTTCACTTTCAACGAAAACTTTACCATTGTGGCTTTCAATAATCTTAAAGCTGACCATTAATCCAAGCCCATTACCACTTTTTTTAGTTGTGTAGAATGGCTCTCCAAGCCTAGATAATTTTTCTTTAGGAATTCCTACGCCAGTGTCCTGTATGGATATATGGACATTATGATCATGAATATACGTTTTAACATGTAAATCTCCTCCATCAGGCATTGCTTCAATTCCGTTTTTAATAAAATTTAAAAACACTTGTTTCAATCGGCCTTCATCACATTCAATTTGGATAATTTCTTGGTAGTAATCAAAATACAAATGAACATTTTTCTTTTTTGCCTCAAATTCAAGTAAGGAGATAACATTTTTAATAACAGGGATGACATTTTTCTCTTCAAGTTCAGCTGCTCGTGGTTTGGCCAAGACCATAAAATCCTCCACAATTGTATTTACCCTTTCAATTTCATCAAGAATAATGTTTAAGAATTCTAACCGCTCTGGGTCTTTTTCATCTAATTGAAGAAATTCTGTGTATCCTTTCATCGAGGTAAGCGGATTTCGAATTTCATGTGCAACCCCTGCAGCCAATTGGCCAACCGCAGCTAGTTTATCTTGCCGATGAAGGATTTCCTCCGTTTTCTTCCGTTCGGTAATATCATTTCGGATGGCAAGAAATTGATATGGCTTATCATTTTTATCCAAAAAGGGAACGATAGTCGTATCAACCCAGTAAAGAGTTCCATCCTTAGCCTTATTTCGAATTTCACCTTTCCAAACTTTTCCATCACCGATAGATTTCCAGAGTTCTTGGAAAAATCCCTTCGGATGATAACCCGAATTTAAAACACTATGGTTTTTCCCAATTATTTCTTCTCGACTGTATTTAGATATTTCACAGAATTTATCATTTACGCTTGTAATCAACCCTTTTGCATCTGTAAATGCAACGATTGAGGATTGATCTAGGGCAAATTTAATATCGATATTTTCTTTTAATGTTTCTTTTAAATGTTCTTCTGCATTTTTTCGATTAGTAATCGCTGTTCGAATAGCTATAAACTGATATGGCTTTCCTTTTTCATTAAGGAATGGGACGATTGTCGTGTCAACCCAGTAATGGGAACCATCTTTTGCCCGGTTACGAATTTCACCCTTCCAAACACGTCCTTCACCAATTGTTTGCCACAAGTTCTGATAAAATTCCTCTGGGTGATAGTCGGAATTTAAAATTCGATGGTTCTTACCTACTATTTCTTCCTTTTTATATTTGGAAATTTCCTCAAATTTATTATTCACGTATAAAATAGTACCTTTAGAATCTGTAATCGCAACAATTGATGACTCATCAAGAGCTGATTTTATATCCTTTAAATTCGTGTCTGATACCGCTAATTTTTTACTTATTAGGGCACTCGAACTAATTAGACCTCCAAAAATTAAGATTGATACAAATACGGCTAAATAAAAGACGAACGTATCGAAGAAATTGGAACTATTAGCTATTTCACCTGTAATAGTCAGAAATGCTCTTTTTAAAAGAAAATGACCTTCTGCAATTGCAAAAGTAATGATAATTGAGCTTATTGGCTTAAGCCAGGCCTTATTCCCTTTTGAAAAACCTTTAAATAGAAATAAAAGCCAAAATGAAACTACAAATAAACTAAAAATGAATAAACATGATAAAAAAAACAACCCTACATTATATGTGATTGCCAAATTCATTGTGTAAATTCCAATAATATGGATCGAAATAACTGCTAACGTCAATAATAAACTACCAATAATTAAATGATAAAATCCAATTTCTTTGCCAAGCAAAATCACGAAGGCCATCCCCGTGAATGCAATCCCAATAAAAATTGATAGGGTCAATAATAAAATTTGAAAACTTGAGAAATGGCTGATATTAAATGCAATTAACCCCATAAAATTCATTGCCCATATACCAATTCCCATTGAAAAAGTTCCACCCAAAAACAAAAGTCGATTATTGCTTTCCGAAGTTTTTACTAAAATAAACATATCCAATGCGGTATAAGAAGCCATGATGGTTAATCCTATGGCGATCATGATCATTATAGGATGAACAGAACCGATCATTTCATACATGATCGAACATCACTCCTGTTTCTATATTTTTCTACTATGATTGTAATGTAAAGTTTACCATATTGGAAGTATTTAAAAAGGGAATAGAGAGTTTTTATTTTAATCCTACTCCCTAAAATTAAGAATAATCTTTTTAGCTGTAGTAAATCCTTTGAAAAAGGAGATGAAATCATGGTTGAAAAAGACTATTCTACAACCGCACCTAAAAAGCAGCAAGTAACTATTGCAAACGGGAGCAATTTTCCTAATCCAAAACATATGCCCGGTGATTCAGTTGAAGAGTATCAATATCAGGAGGAAGCAAATATTCTAATAACTGGCGATGAAATCCATCAACAAAATGAAAATTTATAGAGAAAGTTATATTCTCTGCCTGGTTGTTATTTAGCCATCAATAGATCATAAAGTAGGTGGCACCCAGAGATTGACAGTAATCAACGTTCATAGATAAAGACCCTATTATGAATAAAAGACTGCCTATATCGGCAGTCTTTATTATTTACATTTTAGGAAGTTCCCTTACCTCTTCGGCCATCACATTACCGCACATCGGGCAATGCAGATCTTCCGTTACAAAATCCTTTCTCATCCAACCAATACAAGAACCATCTGTGCATGAATAAACTTCGGTATCAACAAGAATAACTTCAACCTCTTCTTTGTTGTTCCTTTTGCCATAAAAAATGGGAATCGCCTCCTGTTTTTACTATGTAGAAAAGGATATTTTTCTTTATCACACGACATATACCTCTACTTTTCCTAAGAGCTAACAAATCGCGGAGTTATCTTTATTATTATGCTCAAAACCATTTTTTTTAATATGAAAAGGCAAAGGAATGAATATTTGATTGTATTATCAAAAAAAACAATGGAACCTCAAAGGCTCCATTGTCAAAATCTTACGGAAAATAAATTTCAGTTCGTTGCTTATTTTCCCTTATAGTGTAAAAGTTTTTAAATATAGGTTCTTTTGTTAGTTTCCGACCATCAACTTCAATCCTTGATACGATTGTACCAGCTTTTATAAAATGGAGAAAACCATGATCTTCGACAATATGCTCAAACCAAAAGCCATCTCTTTGAATGAGCTCTTCATCAGAATAGGTATTGATAACAACTTGGCAATTTTGAAATTTTGTTATTTCTGCAATCATAATTAATATACCCCCATTTAAAACTAGTTTAAGATTAGTTTCGGGTATTATTATAATTGTTGCAAGCGCTTTTTAAAAAAATTGTCGATTATATTATTTTTTTGTTCGATTTGTTTGCATCATTAATGCTCGTCTCGTATGAACAGCCCTATATACAACATAACGGCGACCTAAGTATTCTAATGGAAGACTCCAGACATGAACAAGTCTTGTAAACGGCCAAATTCCAAATAGAAGGAAGGCAGAAACAACATGAATTTTAAAACCAAATGGAATCCTTGTCATGAGTCCTGGCATTGGGTCAAGGTAAAGGATACCTCGAAACCATGGGCTAATGGTTTCGCGATATTCAAATGCGACACCTCTTCCTGTATACCAGATGGTATTGAAAAAGCCTGAAAAAATAGTAAGCGTTAACAAGATGAGCACGATAACATCACGATAGGTGCTGTTAACAAAGATACGTTTAACAGTAAACCTTCTTATCATTAAAAGTAATACCCCAATGATGGTTGCTATTCCTGCCAATCCCCCAATCCAGACAGCACCCAGATGATACATGTGCTCGGTGATTCCTAAAGTGTTGTACACAACTAATGGAACCAATACACCTGCTACATGGCCAAAGAATACAAAGATTATCCCATAATGGAAAAGGATACTACCCCATTTCAACTTGTCTTTTTCTAGGAATTCACTTGACTTAGCTGACCAGCCAAATTGATCCACATTATACCTATAAATATGTCCAACAACGAACATCGTAAGCATAATGTAAGGGAAAGCGACCCAGAAAAGGTTTTCAAAATAATTCATATATTTTCCCCCCTTATGAAGCCTTTTGATTGCTTAAAATTGTTTCAATTTCTTGAATACATCCCTGAAGAATAAATTGATATGGATTTTCTGCGAGTGTCAATTCCTTTAAAAGCTGATCAATTGCTTTGCGGTGAATCAATAACATTTTATGAACTGCTTCGATAGGTGCAAGCGAACAGAATTCCAAGATTAATGGAAAGTAGTCCGGAAGTTCATCACTCTCCAAGGGAAACCCTGCTCCAGAAAATTCATCCTTTAATTTAAGCAGCCCTTTTCCCCTGTCAATATTTTCACCAAAGACAGGATATGTGAGATACAGGGTTGTTTTATCGCTAAAATCAAATGTTTGGGTATATGTCTTACATAATTCAAAATAAGGTACGTCTACTAAATAGTTCATGAACTCTTTGTATAATATTTTTACTAACTTATTTTCAATCATTCCAATCTCTTCATAGAACTCTTCTGTATCCATCCATTCTTTGTCAGGATACTGCAACAAAATCGATGCAAGTCTAAAAATTCGTTGATAATCATCCATTTATTTTCCCCCAATAATCCTCACCAAATTTATAATCCCCTGGCATATTTGGATTTACAGAGCACTCTGAACATCCTTCCATAAAATCATACCCTACAGTTCCCTGTCCTAAATACGTATTGGCAGCATCCTCACGATGAGAAGATGGAATGACATAGCGCTCGTCATACTTTGCGATTGCGGACAGTCGGTACATCTCACGTATCCTGTCTTCTGTCATTCCAACAGCATCCAGAATACTTTTATCTGGCTGCTTACCCAAATTTTCTGATCTCATAAAACTACGCATAGCCACCATTTTCTTTAATACTTTCCGAATCACTTCCGAATCTCCAGCGGTTAATAGATTTGCCAAATATTCAACTGGAATTCGAAGTTGATCAATAGCAGGATATACGACATGAGGACTAATACCATCAAGTCCACCTTCAAAGGCACTCATTATTGGGCTAAGTGGCGGTATATACCATACCATCGGTAAATTACGGTATTCTGGATGGAGTGGTAAGGCAATCCTTTGTTCAACTGCAAGTTTATAGATTGGTGATCTTTGTGCGGCTTCAATCCAATCCTCTCGGTAGCCTGCTTTTCTTGCCTCTTCGATTACATTAGGGTCATGGGGGTCTAGAAAAATACCCAACTGTGCCTCATATAAATCTTTTTCATCTGTAACAGAAGCGGCTTCAGCAACCTTGTCCATATCATAAAATACAATACCAATATATCGAATTCTTCCGGTACAAGTCTCAGAACAAACTGTTGGAAGTCCTGCTTCAATCCGCGGAAAACAAAAAATACATTTTTCAGCTTTATGCGTTTTCCAGTTAAAGTAAACCTTTTTATATGGACAGCCCGTCATACAAAATCGCCAGCTGCGGCAGGCATCTGAATCAACTAAAACAATACCATCCTCTTCTCGCTTATATATAGCACCTGACGGGCAAGAAGAGACACAAGTTGGATTTAAACAATGCTCACAAATTCTGGGCAAATACATCATAAACGTCTGTTCAAACTCAAATTTTACTTTTTCCTCGATTCCTCGCAAATTTGGGTCGTCTTTCCCTGTCTTATAAACCCCCGCTAAATCATCCTCCCAGTTCGGTCCCCATTTAATGTCCATGTACTCCCCTGTTATTTGGGATTTTGGACGGGCTACTGGTTGGTAATTACTTTCTGGACTGTTAATTAAATTTTCATAATCATATGTCCAAGGTTCATAATACTCATCTAACTTCGTTAAATCAGGGTTATAAAAGATGTTTAGTAGCTTTGAAAATCTCCCGCCTGCTCTTAGTTCAGGTTTTCCATCCTTTAACAACCAGCCGCCTTTATGTTTTTCTTGATTTTCCCATTCCTTTGGATACCCAACACCCGGTTTTGTTTCAACATTATTCCACCACATGTATTCTGCACCCTGACGGTTTGTCCATGTATTGTTGCAGGTAACACTACAGGTATGACAACCAATACACTTATCAAGATTCATAACCATGCCAAATTGCGCTTTAATCCTCAAGCCAGTTCACCTCATTCCGATCAAGTTTACAAATTACTACTTTTTCATCACGCTGACTACCACATGGTCCATAATAATTAAAGCCATAGCTTAATTGGGCATATCCACCAATCATATGTGTCGGCTTCATATAGATTCTATTCGGACTATTAAAAGTACCCCCGCGTTGTTTTGTAATAGGCGAACCTGGAACATTTATATGCCGTTCTTGAACATGGTACATATAGGAAACTCCTTTAGGTAGCCTATGTGTTACAACAGCCCTTGCAACAACAACTCCATTGCGGTTATAAATTTGCAGCCAATCATTATCGGTAATACCTGCTTCCTCTGCATCATCCCGATTTAACCAAATGGTTGGTCCTCCCCTAAAAAGTGTTAACATAAGTAAGTTATCAAAATACGTGCTGTGGTAAGACCATTTAAAATGTGGTGTTAAATAGCGTAAAGATATTTCCTTGCCCATTCCTGACGGTACATTATCACCTGTTTTAAAAGCCGCTTTTCTTAATGGCGGTTTAAATTCCGGGAATTCCTCCCCAAATTCGAGCATCATTTCATGATCCAAATAAAAATGCTGTCTTCCAGTTAACGTTCTCCACGGAACTAATCTCTCCACATTCGTCGTGAACGGTGAATACCTACGGCCACCTGTTTCTGTTCCACTGAAAACAGGAGTAGAAATTACTTGACGGGGTTGTGCAGTAATATCATTAAAAGAAAGATGTTCTTCTGCTCTTTCTTCAGCCAAGTCTTTAAGTTTTTGACCTGTCTTTTTCTCTAATACATCCCAACCCTTCATAGCAAGTGAACCATTTGTAGAGCTTGATAGAGATAAAATGGCTTCTGCAGCATCTCTGCCTGTCAAAATACTTGGATGATCCTTGTATTCCTTAGTAGTGGTTGCTTTTCCAATAATTTCTTTTAATTTTTCATACTCTTCTTTTGCGCTCCAACCAATTCCATGTGCGCCAATTTTCTCCTTCACCATTGGGCCGATCGAAATAAATTTATCATAGACCTTTGGATAATCACGCTCAACAATGTGTAGACGAGGAAAATTCTGACCTGGAACAGGTTCTTGTTCACCATGCAACCAGTCAGGAATTTTTCCAAACGCACATGCTTCTGAAATTTCGTCACGCGAATCATGTAACAATGGTGTAGCAACGATATCTTGAATAGGCTCTTTAAAATATTTTTCAGCCATCTCTGAAAATGTATTTGCTATTGACTTAAATGTATCCCAGTCAGACCTCGACTCCCAGGGGGCTGCAATAGCAGGATTAAAGGGATGAATAAACGGATGCATATCCGTACTACTGATATCGTATTTTTCATACCAAGTGGCAGCAGGTAACACAATATCTGAAAAGAGCCCTGAGCTAACCATTCTAAAATCCATATTAATCATTAAATCAAGCTTACCCTCAGCGGAGTCTTCCCCCCACTCGATTTCTTCTGTTTTCAATTCAGTATTTTGCTCACCTAGAACACCATTATGTGTTCCGAGCAGATGCTTGAGAAAATATTCATGTCCTTTTGAAGAACTACCGATTAAATTCCCTCTCCAGACAAACATAACTTTGGGAAATGTTTTTGGATCCTCTGGATTTTGGATGGCAAATTTTGTATTTCCTTCCTTGACATCTTTTACAATTGATCGCACGATCTCGTCTTTATCTGTAAGACCAGATTCTCCGACCATTTTAATTGGATTTTTATCAAACTGTGGATAAGAAGGCGTCCAACCAAGCCTCGTTCCAAGATAATTGTAATCAGCCCCGTGATTATAACGTGGCTTATCTACCAGTGGAGAAACTTGATCGACCATCGATTGGTCATCGTATTTCCACTGCTCTGTTACAAAATAAAAGAATGATGTTCCAGTATGAAGTCTTGGAGGTCCACCCCAATCTCTTGCCATAGCAATGGCTGAAAATCCTTCAAGTGGTCGTACCTTTTCTTGGCCTACATAATGTGCCCAACCCCCACCATTAACACCTTGTGAACCAGTAAGTAGAACTAAATTCAATACGGTTCGATAGGTGGCATCTGCGTGGTACCATTGGTTAATGCCTGATCCCATAATGATCATAGAACGTCCTTTAGAATCAACAGCATTTTGTGCAAACTCTCTGGCAATTTGAGCAGCAAGTTTTCGATCTACACCAGTCAACGCTTCCTGCCAAGCTGGAGTATATGGTTTTGGATCATCGTAATCTTTCGGAAAATCACCTTCAAGACCTCGTGAAATACCAAACTTTGATAGCATTAAATCAAAAACCGTTGTGAAATAAACGGTTTCACCATTTTGCTCAAATGACTTTACTGGTACAGACCGTTTGAGTATAACTGTGCTTTCTTCTTCAAATTGCGAGAATGCTACTGGGACAATTTTGTCTTCATTTCCTAATATAGTTAGCAATGGTTTAATATCCTTATAATCCTGCTCAGTATCATTTAGATGGAGATTCCAATTTCCTTTATCCTCCCATCTATGTCCAATGGTTCCATTTGGAAAGGCAAATTGGTTCTTATTTTGATCCCAAACAACTGTTTTCCAATCCCCATTAGCAATCGTCGGATTGATTTCACTTGCCCGTAAAAAAGTGCTTGATATGAATTGATCACCATAAGGCTTTAATTTTACTAAAAATGGTAAATCAGTAAATTTCTTTGCATAATCAATAAAATATTCTGTTTCCTTATCAACATAGAATTCTTTCAAAATAACATGTGTCATTGCCATACCAAGTGCCCCGTCCATTCCAGCTCGAACGGGGAGCCAGTTATCTGCAAATTTTACAAACTCTGCATAATCAGGGCTTACAGCAACGACTTTTGTCCCCCGGTATCTTGCTTCAACCATAAAATGGGCATCTGGTGTCCTTGTTTGCGGAACATTTGAGCCCCATACAAGCAGATAAGAGGAATTGTACCAATCTGAACTTTCTGGAACATCGGTTTGTTCTCCCCAAACTTGTGGTGATGCAGGTGGAAGATCAGCGTACCAATCATAAAAACTTAGTAATGAACCTCCGATTAGGGATAAAAATCTAGCACCAGCAGCATAGCTCACCATGGACATCGCCGGAATTGGTGAAAATCCGAAAATACGATCTGGACCAAATTCTTGGATGGAATAGATTAATGCTGCACTAATTAATTCGTTCAATTCTTTCCAACTTGACCGAACAAGCCCGCCTTTTCCTCGCGCTTGCTTATATCTTTTCGATTTGTCTGGATTTGTTGTGATTTCACGCCAAGCTTTTACAGGGTCCTTAGTTTTTTCAAGTTCCTCTCTCCAAAGCTTTAATAATGCTCCTCGAATATAGGGGTAACGAACTCTAAGTGGGCTATATGTGTACCATGAAAAACTCGCTCCTCTTGGGCAGCCTCTTGGTTCATATTCCGGCATATTCGGGCCTGTTGATGGATAATCGGTCTGCTGTGTTTCCCATGCGATAATTCCATCCTTGACATGGACCTTCCAGCTACAAGAACCTGTGCAGTTTACTCCATGTGTCGTTCGAACCGTTTTATCATGTTGCCATCTTCTCCGATAGACCTTTTCTGTTTCCCTATCCATTGGAGATAGAACAGCATGATTGGTAATATCTTCTGTCTGCCCAAAGAATTTTAGCTTTTTCATTAGTGGGCTTCGTTTACGATCCATTCCTTTCACCTTCCTATAGTCATTTTTACTAGTAAGATACCCACAATTTGTAATTGTATTCAAAAAGAAGGGGTAGCGGGAAATACATGTAATTTGTTCTAAGGAAAATGTTTTAAAAGAATAAATATGGATAATAGAAGGGGTAGATGAATAAAGAAAAATCCGCCAATTGGCGAGCCCCCTAAAGGCGAGGATAACGGCGAGGATAGAGGCGTGGTTGGGCTAGCAGAATTTATGGATATAAAAATTCTTCTCCGCAAAAAAAAGATGGCCCTCATAGTTGAAAGGACCATCCTTTTATTTGAAGTAGTTCAGATAACGTGGAGAAAAACTCAAATATCCATCGTAATCACAGCCGAATTAGCATATTATTTAACATTGAAATACGCTTGGATTATTTCGATGACACAAAAAAAGGGCCTCATGTAACGTTCTCTGAAACTTGTCTGTTGATTTCCGCTCCAGGCACTCGCTTTCCGCGGGGAGGCCCGGGAGCCTCCTCGTCGCTTCGCTCCTGCGGGGTCTCCCGTGACCTCTATATCCCGTAGGAGTCGAGTGCCCTCCGCTCCAATCAACTCAGGTGGATAAAGTAAAAATATCTGAAAAAAACAACAAACTTTACGAAAACGGTCTTTTTAAAAGGCTCTGTTATTGTTAATTGTTGATTTTCTGCGGGTATACTAGCTTAATCGGAGGAATTCCGTTTATTTTGAAAAAGTAGTGGTTAAGAGGAGAAATAGGCAGAGATTTTCCGCTTAAATAACCTAAAAAAGCCTTTTAATCATGGAAACGTATAGTTTAACAGGAAAAAATCCGCTTATATGTAGGGAAATATGTGAATTTCCTGATTTAGCAGGAATTTTCCCGTCTATTTTTCAATACCATAAAATCAACATCCAGCTTTAACAAAGCCTTTTTTAAAAAAATATACAAAAAAGATTTTATTGATAAGCAAGTCCAAAAGGTTTAGATCTTTTAATCAATTCAATGAATGCGTATCCGATGCCATGTAGAAAATACTTAAATGGCATGTCAAATTTCGACCGTTCCACCACGTCAACATCTAATAAATCATAGATAGGCGTTAACAATAAATATTTGAACATGCGAAAAGGGCCGATATACCTTTTTTCATTGACTATGGTTAAGCTTATTATTGATTTTTGACACTCTGTTGATTGGAGCGGAAGGTGCTCGACTCCTGCGGGAGTACGGGGCAGGGAAGACCCCGCAGGAGCGAAGCGACGAGTTATCATGAACGAAACTAGCTCCTTACTCGTAAATTCGTAGGTTAATTTGGTTAGAATGTTTACTGATGAAAAACAAAAAACCAAATCAGAGCTACATTACGGAAGGAGCTAGTCATTATGAAGGATACCATTAAATATGTAGGTTTAGACGTATCAAAGGAAAAAATTGCAGTCGCTATTGCCGATGAGGGCCGAGGGGAGCCTAGATACCATGGAATGATTCCTCATACACCAGAAGAAGTGAGGAAATTAATGAAAAAATTGGGCAGCCCGGAATCTCTGCGAGTGTGTTATGAAGCTGGTCCGACAGGATATCCATTGTACCGACTATTTATCACACTAGGGATTCACTGCTCGGTGATTGCCCCGTCTCTTATTCCTAAAAGACCTGGAGAACGTATTAAAACGGATCGCAGGGACTCTGTTCGCTTAGCTCATTTATATCGGGCTGGAGAGTTGACTCCAATTTATGTACCAACTCCAGAGGATGAGGCTCTGCGGGATCTTGTTAGGTGTAGAGAAGATGCCAAAGAAGACGAACTGAGAGGAAAACACCGATTAAGTAAATTTTTACTGCGTAATGATATTAAACCTCCTACTGGAGTAAATAAGTGGACAATCAAATATTTCAGATGGCTGGACACTTTAAAATTTGAAAACCCTTCTCTACAAGTAACCTTCCAGGAATACTACCACCAACTCAAAGAGTTAGCACAACGTATTCTAAGGTTAGAAGAAGAAATTAAAATTCTAGCGAGTGAAGGTGTCCATGCCAAAAAAATTCAAGCACTCCAATCATTAAGAGGAGTAGCTCTTATTACAGCGACAAGTATTGTAGCAGAAATCGGTTCTTTTAAACGTTTTACTACACCGAGGCAATTCATGGCTTATGTTGGTTTAATCCCTAGCGAGTATTCGAGTGGTGAAAAAAGGAGACAAGGAGAAATAACCAAAACAGGTAATCGACACGTACGGCGTTTATTGGTAGAGTCTGCCTGGAGTTATCGGTATCAACCCTCTGTTAAAGGAGAACTACAAAGACGGCAAAGTGGGCAATCACCAACGATTCAGGCAATATCGTGGAAAGCACAGAACCGACTCCACAAGAAGTATTTCCGCTTATTATCAAGAGGGAAAGAAAGCGGTAAAGCCATTACAGCAGTAGCGCGAGAATTGGCAGGTTTTATTTGGGCAGTGATGCAAGAAGTAGAAGATATACCTCAAGCTTAAAAGGTTACGTGTTCCTCAAAGCAAGATAGATGTATAAATAGAAAAATGAGAATAGGGCTCGAAGGCAAAGAGAAAAACCGGAAAGGAAAATCCACGTGCCTCCTCTGTGCTATATCTAAATAGATTAACGCACGTCCCGAGTTAGTGGAAAAGTCCTTTATACGGAAAGATAAAATGTGAAAACCCACGAATATCAGAGCGCTAACCGCTGTAGAGATTTTTGCCTTCGTGCCGTGTTCTTACCTTCTATTCAAAAAAAGAAAAAGGAGGAAGGATCATTTCATCTTTAGCTAAAAAAGTGTCTCACCTCTTGGAATAGCTGTCAAGAAGAGCACTTGACAGCTATTCCAAGAGGTGAGAAGTGGTCAGTAAGCTAAAGAAGGAGCTATTCTAGCCAGAATGGCTAAATAACCTACTAAGACAAGAAGCCGAAAATAGCTTCTCTTCTTAAGAGTACCCAAAAACAAAGCAAAACCTATTTTGGAGTGGGGGCCTTGACAGTTTCGTTCATATCAGGAGGCTTCCCGAACCGCCCGGGGAATGGTGCACCTGGAGCGGAAATCAACACAAGTTTCAAAGAACGTTACATGAAAACTTCTACTATACCCTCCTATTTGGTATGCCCACCATAAGGACATAACAACAGAATTAACACCCTCATTCGGACATTGACCATGATTATTGCCACACTGTTAATTGACTTGCTATTTATTATATTAATTTGGACTTTATAAAGCCATAAATATGGTTATATCAATAAAAAATATCCTACCAATTAATATGTTAATTGATAGGATATTTCGGTGGTTATTTGAAATGTTTCTCCACAAAAACGGAACTACTTACTTTTATTTTCCATAGCTTTTTTCGTGATTTGTATCTTTTTGATCTTTCATTAACCATAAATTTAATAGAACACCAAAAAGTGATAGGATGCCAAAGAAAAAATAGACACCAAAGATTGAGAACTTATCATAAATAATCCCACCAAAAAAAGTGCTAAACCAGTTGCCAAGTCCATTTCCGATCGCTGAATAAATCGTGATAGCAGTAGCTGTGATATGTACGGGGGTAATATCACGAATATATCGAATTCCTGCGGGTATAAATAGGCCAATGGATAATCCCTGGACTATTGCTGAGGCATAGACAAGTGTTAAGCTAGGCTCTAGAAAATAAAAAAACCATCTAACCATGGAAACAGCTCCTGCAATGGCTGCAATGGGCAGTAATCCATATTTATCAATTAATCGGCCAGAAATACGCATAAATGGTATTTCTGATAAAACTGCAATTAAAAATGCTACCCCTATCCCCGTATATGAACCCCCTAATTTATCGACAAATAAACCAAAATAAAAGTTATTCGCCAAATTAGGACCAAAAATTAAAAAAGTGACAATTAAAAACATAATAAATTTCTTTAAAACAAAGAGATCTTTCACCCCTAAAAGCAGGTTTACTTTTGTTGAAGCACTCTCTTTTGGTAACCGGAATGCTAAAAACGAGGAAATTGAAAGTGAAATAAAATAAGCGTAAAAGATAATAGTTGGCGTATATTCCGATAACCTTCCCATTACAAAAACAGCAATTCCAAACCCCAGTGAACCAAACAAGCGAATATTACCATAATTATAATGGACCTTTGATGTGTACTTGATAGAAATACTATCTGATATAGGAATGATTGCACTTTGGAAAATTGCCATTAAGATAGCAGTTAATAGGAGGAGGGAATAATGATGAAAAGCTATATAGCCAAAACCGAAAATCCCTGCCAATAGAGTGGTAAAAGTTAATACCTTTGGCGGAGCTTTCGTAAGATCAGAAACCATTCCCCAAATGGGCTGGAAAAAGATCATCATGATTGGTCCAATTGACAATATTAACCCTATTTGTGTTCCATTTAATTTTTCCACATCCGATAAATAAACACTTATTAGCGGGGTTATGCTTCCAAATCCAAAAAAGGAAAGAAGATAAAATCCCTGGAGTGAAAAGATATTTTTTTTTGTTTGTTTTTCCATTATATTCTCCTTTTTAAACCTGACACTTTCATCGCATTACATTTTAACATGTTCAGAATTTAAAGTCCTAATTTTTTTATTTTTTGGATATTATAACCTCCTACTGGGTATCCCTTGACCCGTTTTCCCCAGGAGTCTCGCGCCTTCTGATCCAATCAACATAGTGTCAAAACCAACAATTAGTTTTAACATTGCCTGTTTTTTAAAATAGTAAGTTTTTCATAATGTTAATAAAATAATTTTTGATTTTTTACTGTAAAATGAATATTTTACACTAAAAAACAAAAAATCAACAGAGCCTTTTTATATAGAAGAAAGCCATCCGATTTGATGGCTATGCTTTAATTTTGTTTAGATAATTGGTTTCAATCATCCTAACTCGTTCATTTGACCTGATTATTTGTTCATTTGAATTGGATGTAGTTGTAAGGAATACATATAACCCACCCACAAATAATCCACCACCTAAGATGTTCCCTAGCGTTACCGGAAGTAAATTATGGATTGCTCCCAATAATGTGACTGTATCAGGATGAGGTATAGCTAGCGCAACTGCAAATGTAACCATATTAGCGACACTATGTTCAAACCCAGAAGCTACAAAGGCAAAAACCAGTAGCATCATTACCGTAATTTTTGCTCCATCACCTTTTACATGCATGGGTAACCAAACAGCCAAGCAAACAACCCAGTTACATAGAATTGCTCTGAAGAAAAGTTCCATGAATGGAGCATCCATCTTACTACTTGCCACTGTCATTAATAACTGACTATTATCCATGGAAGATAATAATCCGGAAAACATGACAATAATCGCAAAAAAGATTGCTCCTATTAAGTTCCCCGTGTAACATGCAAGCCAGTTTTGAAAAGTATCCTTCCAACTGGTTGCTTTTTTCAATGTGCTCATTGTAAAAATCATTGTATTACCAGTAAATAATTCGGACCCTCCATAAATAATGAGGATAAGAGCAATTCCAAAAAATACAGAAGTCATTAATGAAGCAATTGGCGATTTTATATCAAAAAATCCTTCACCCAATCGAAAAGATAACATGATACCAAATCCGATATATACTCCGGACAATGCTGCTCGTAGTAAATATTTAAGTAGGGAATCATTTAAAATCTTTTTCTTTTTTAACGCTATTTCAATTACTTGTTCCATTGGTTGAATGTCCATCTGTAAGGACTCCTTTTTTATTGTTTGTGAAATTATTCACATATTTTTATGTACTTATAATAAACCCATACAATCTATTTGTTAATAGGTTTCACCATGAACGATATTCGACAGTTTATAAAACGGTTTCACAATAAAAATTCTATTTCTTTATTGACAAATAGAAAAACTGGAGTATTTAAACCTAAGTAGTTCCGTTTTTGTGGAGCAACATTATAAATAGCATCCAAAATAGCAAACCCATTAAAAGACTGACAATACAAATTGTCAGTCTGCCAATTATGGTGTTAAAGTTCATCATAAATTCGATAAATCCGAAATCCCTATGGGAAAACCAAAGGATTCTCCCTTCATAAGGATGATGAATCCGAATGATCAATGGTTAACCCTTGAATATGTTCCCGAGAGAGCATTTTACTTTTTTTCCGATTGTCTTTGGATTCAAAGATAATAGTAAAATCATAATCTTCCGGATAAAGTTCCTTTGAGGAAATATATAATTTTAATCTTTTATGGTTTACGGATACCTTTTCCCCTTTAATTTGAACTATATAATTCCCCTCTTTATCAGGTCCTTTATAAACTATTCCATATTCATTCGTTGAAGTAACAAGTACATTATCACCTTGGACAAAAATAGGGTACGACAATTCTGTTTTTTGCTCTTCCTTCCTCTTATGTTTATTTACAATAACCTGTTTTTCTAATTCAATTAATTTCCAGCGATCAGTTTCTGAACTAAGATATTCTTTATCTTCCTTATAAGTAATTTTATGGGCTCTTTCAATAATCCTTGGGTGAATTCCAAGCTTGAGTGCGATCGCAAACGCCTGACTTTCTCCACCCTTGCCGATATTCAAATGGTAGGTTGGCTGGAGAGTTTCCAAATCAAATTCCATTGATCCATTAATAAAGCCTGGGTGTTGATTTGCGAAATCTTTTATTTCACTATAATGGGTCGTAGCTAGAATTGTAGCCCCCTTTTCGTGGAGCTGTTCTAAGATAGCCGTTGCAAGTCCCATTCCCTCACTCGGATCCGTTCCTGAACCCAGTTCATCAAGAAGAACCATTGTATATTCATTTGTATCCTTTAAGATTTCAATAATATTCTTGATTCTAGAACTGAATGTACTAAGGTTTTCTGTAATACTTTGACCATCCCCAATATCTACTAAAATTTTTTGATAGATACTGATTGAGCTTCCTTTTTCAACAGGAATTAAAAGTCCACATTGAGTCATGGTCGTGAGTAAGCCCACTGTTTTAATTGCAACAGTTTTTCCGCCTGTATTAGGCCCAGTGATAATAAGTGCATTTTGTTCATTCGCCATTTTCATACTTAGTGGAACAGCCTTTTCTCCGAGCAATGGATGTTTTGCACTGATGAGGTTTATGTCATGAGAATCATTTACGCTGACTCTTACACCCTCAATCAAACGGCAATACTTTGCTTTTGCAAATAAAAAGTCATAATGGACCATCGTTTCAATTGCTAAGCGAATTTGCGCTTCCTTTTCTTCAACCAATCCTGTTAAATATTGAAGTATCTTTTGTACTTCTACCTCTTCATCTGCAAACAACCAATTTATTTCATCTTGAAATAAAGCAATATCTTCTGGCTCAATAAAGAATGTTGACCCAGAGGCAGATATATCAAGTACGGTCCCTTTTACTTTGTTTTTATATTCCTTTTTGATTGGTATTACATATCTTCCATTGCGTTGACTAACCACATTTTCTTGTAAAAACAATTTATATTTATTTGAACGGATTAATTGCATCGTTTTTTCTTTAAGACGTTCTTCTTGGATCGCAATTTGTTTTCTTATTTTCAATAGTGGTTTACTTGCATAATCATCGACCTGTCCATTACGAATACAATGATTAATTTCAAAAGCAAGATCTGGTAGTTCCTCAATCATGTCTACATACGAAGATACTCTTGGTGCAAAATGTTCCTTATCCTTCATATACCGCTTCATTTTTACACAGCAATCAAGAAAATCAGATAACTTGTTAAATTGGTCTGCCCTCAGGACGTTCCCTTTATGGAGATTATTTAGTAAGTTTTCCATCCCTTCTAATCCATGTACAGGCACACTTGCACTTTTTTTCATTATTTCTACCGCCTCTAAAACTTCATCGAGCATCGCCTCAATTTGTTTTAAATGGGTTGATGGTTTTAATTCTAAAATTTTCTCTTTTCCCGCCGATGTTAGCGCAAACTCGGAAATTGTTTCTTTAATTTGCTGAAATTCTAAAACATTTGTAGTATCCTGTTTCAATTTTTTTCCTCCATTATATAAAAATAGCCGCAATGAACAATGTCATTGCGGCAAGATAAAAAATCCATATACAAAATAATTAACCAAAATAAAAAACTGTATACAAAGGAGTACACAGCTACACTGGCTAAAGAAATGTATGCAATGCTATACCTATTGTTCTTAACCATTCCAATTCAATATGAAATAAGGCTTCAGACGACAAAAAATCGAATGAAAACCATTGGAATGAACATATCCAATTAGCTGGATTAGTTAAGAACAACACCTAACATAAAACATACACCCTCACTATATTTAATAAAGAAATAGTAACATGTATAGAAGGATTTGTAAACTTTTGAATCCTTCATCCATTTACATTACCATTTAAAAATATTCACTTTTTTTAAAAAAAATTACATTAAAAAAGCGGTTAATCAGATCGGATTAATCGCTTTTTTTGTTCATATTTGATTAATTGATGAATGACATTTTTTTATTTGTTGCAAAGATAAAAGGTAATTTGACTTAGGTTTTGTTAAACTTGCTTTAATACCGGCTTTTCTTAACTTTTTCACGAGTTCAGAAATTTGCTTTTTAGCCATACACTTCACCTTCTTTTTTTGCTTTTCTAAAATTTATTTTACACTAAAATTGTGAATAAAGTGTGAAATCTCTAAAAAATTTTTCCTTTTTTATATTTACTATTTGACAATTTTAAAAATTATTCATCTTTCCATCACCTTAAAGAATTCGCTCTTCCTTACTTTTAATGTTATAATTTATAGATATTTGTTTTTGGAGGATATTAATTATGATTACAGTAAGTAATGTAAGTTTACGATATGGCGAAAGAAAACTGTTTGAAGATGTGAATATTAAATTTACTCCCGGAAATTGTTATGGTCTGATTGGAGCTAATGGCGCTGGAAAATCAACGTTTTTAAAGATCCTTTCAGGTGATATTGATGCTCAAACTGGAACAGTTCAACTTGGTCCAAATGAGCGTATGGCTGTTTTAAAACAAAACCATTTTGAATACGAGGAAAATGAAGTATTAAAAACGGTTATAATGGGACATACCCGCCTTTATCAGGTGATGCTTGAAAAAGATGCTATTTATATGAAAGAAAACTTTACAGATGAAGATGGTATGAAAGCTGCAGAACTTGAAGGAGAATTTGCTGATTTAAACGGATGGGAAGCTGAGTCAGAAGCTGCTATTTTATTAAAAGGTTTAGGGATTACAGATGACCTTCATGATAAAAAGATGGCAGAATTAACTGGTTCAGAAAAGGTGAAGGTTCTTCTTGCACAGGCACTTTTCGGTAGACCAGATGTTTTACTTCTTGATGAGCCTACCAACCATTTAGATATCAAAGCTATTCAATGGCTTGAAGAATTCTTAATTAATTTCGAAAATACCGTTATTGTTGTATCCCATGACCGTCATTTTTTAAATAAGGTTTGTACAAATATTGCTGATTTAGACTTTGGCAAAATTCAACTTTACGTTGGAAACTATGATTTCTGGTATGAATCCAGCCAATTGGCCTCAAGGATTTCTCAAGATACCAACAAAAAGAAAGAAGAAAAGATAAAAGAACTGCAAGCATTTATTGCCCGCTTTAGTGCAAATGCTTCTAAATCAAAGCAAGCAACATCACGTAAAAAATTATTAGACAAAATTACCTTAGATGATATTAAACCTTCTTCTCGTCGTTATCCTTATGTTGGCTTCACACCTGAACGTGAAATCGGAAATGATTTACTTAGGGTGGAAGGGTTATCCAAGACAATTGATGGTGTTAATGTTCTTGATAATATTAGTTTTGTTATGAATAAAGACGATAAAATTGCACTCGTCGGAACAAATGAAATTGCTAAAACAACTCTCTGTAAAATATTAATGGGTGAAATGGAAGCTGACAGTGGAACATTTAAATGGGGTATTACAACCTCCCAAGCATATTTTCCAAAGGATAACTCTGAGTTTTTTGAGAATAGTGAGTTAAATCTTGTTGATTGGCTCCGTCAGTTTTCTCCAAAGGATGATAGTGAAAGCTTCTTACGTGGATTCTTAGGAAGAATGCTATTTTCGGGAGAAGAAGTTCTTAAAAAATCAAGCGTTCTATCTGGTGGCGAGAAAGTTCGTTGCATGCTTTCAAAAATGATGTTAAGTGGAGCTAACGTATTGCTTCTAGATGAACCAACAAACCACCTTGACTTAGAATCCATTACAGCTTTAAACAATGGTTTGATTAACTTTAAAGGCTCGATGATTTTTGCCACTCATGACCATCAGTTTATCGAAACAATTGCAAACCGAATATTCGAATTGACACCAAAAGGATTAATTGATAAGCAAATGAGTTATGATGAGTATCTTGAAGATGCAGATTTACAAAAACAAGTAGCAGAAATGTATCAATAATTTATATAAAAGTGGACAGCACATTTGTGTGTTGCCCACTTTTTTTATACAAAATAATTTTTAGCTTTTCTTTTGTTTTTTTCTTGATGCTGACATTGACTTACTTCCTGTTTCTGTTGTTGTACTGCCCTGCCCTTCTACTTGCGATGAAGGAAGGCCTATCGTTGATGGATCCTTTTTGCGTTTTCCCATTTTTCACACCTCCATTATTATTTTTCGAAATGATGAAATATCTTATACTGCTTGATTTTGGAATAATTAATGGGAACAATGGCAAGCTATTTTACAGGAGGAGGTGTTTTGTATGGCAAAAGTTGGAGTAGAACAATCCCTTACAAATATTCAACAGGCTCTTCGGGAAAAAGGCTATGACGTTGTGGAATTAAAACAAGAAGCTGATGCTAAGAATTGTGATTGTTGTGTCGTTACTGGTCTTGATTCAAATGTAATGGGAATGCAGGATACTTATACAAAAGGGTCTGTAATCGATGCAGCTGGAATGTCTGCCGATGAGGTATGCCGTGAGGTGGAAAATAGAGTCCAGTAATTGTAAAGAAAACTTGCCGATTTATGGATATAAATTCTGCTTAGCTAAGAAAGACCGGGCATACATTGCCCGGCCCTTATTTCTACTAGTAAATATTCGATATCTGGTACTTTATATTAGAATGACTATTTACTAGCTTTTTATCCCCGATCCACTGCCTGAATTTTCTTTTTCCCGGATGATTTATAGGTACTCATTCTTTATATCTCACTTTTCGCTTTAATATTAATATTTGGGCCATTCCCTGTGGAATTTCGAGCTTTCACGTTTCGAGTCTTTTCCTTTTCTTTCTGTTGTTCTTCTTCGTTTTCCTCATCCAGGTTTGGGGTGAAATCACTTCCGTAAGTTGCCCCAATATTCAATTTCCCTTTCAATTCCTTTATTCCAAGTTGACCAAAGTTATTATTCAATTCATATTTATCTAAAACTATTTTTTCTATATTAATTCTTTCAATAATGATTGGTGGATCCTTGGTTTGTTCAGGGTTCTTCAAATTTACCTTTTCCTTCATTTCGCTTAATTGATCTTTTAAGTTATTTAAGTTTGTTTCTAGTACTGTCAACTTCAATATTAGTTCGGTTTCGGATTCATTTTTCCATAAGGAACGGAATAAATTTTTAAATGACATACAATAACCACCCCCTTGCCAAGAATATTCTTATTTAATTATATGGAAAGATGGTTCCATCATGTCCAATATTAGATTCGGAGGATGATATGATGTTCTTTTTACCAACAAAAGTGAATTTAGGATTTATAAAAATCAATGAAGTTGGGCTTGGTTCGACCTTTACTATCGGGCGAACACAGTCCATTGGACGTAACAATTCAAATAAAAAAAATCAAGGCTTTGGCCAACAAGTGGGAGATATGACTTCTGTTTCAGTACCAATTCACATTGTAAAAGATGCGGATATCATTGATTCGACCACAATTCACTCCCAGAGTTAATCTATTGGGATTATTTCTTTATTCTCTAAAAAGCGTTTATAGCTTACAAATAAAATTCCATTCCAAAACTTTGCACTTAAGTCATTGGGGCTGACCATATCTGGCAATTTAATTTGTCTTTGAAATTCTCCGTAGAATCTTTCCGAATAAGTAGGGTTTAAATTCGTATGCAATGGCATGGCCACTCCTTTGATGGAAAGAACATTTCCACTTAGACCTAGCTCAATTTTGTCTTTTGGAACCCCTGGAAGTTCAATTAACACTAAAACCTCCTGGTCCCCTTCAAATAGATCTATAAGTGGAAAAGTTCGGGGACTTTGCTCTGGTTGAGATGTAGACTCTTTCCGTGAAGAATTATTATCGAAGCCTGTGAACGAAGAATTAAAGGCTTGGTCATTCATAAATTGCTTGGCAAATTCCTGGTCAAAGACATTTTTCCAAAAGTCTCCCCCCTGCATATTTTGGGCAACATCCATCCATTGTTTTAATTTTTCTATATCCATTTTATTGCATCCCCTTTATCACATTTACTACTTAAAGTATAAGGATAGGCATATATTTATAAGCAAGCATAAGGAGGAGGGATTTAATGAAAACCCCAGTACCATATATTAATATTAATATATTTATGATTAAAATTAATTCCTTTGAAAATGCTTCTGCTGTAAATATTGGTCAAAATCTACTGGCTGAATGGCATAATTCAGATAAAAAAAACCAGGGTTATGGTCAAAATTTTGGAGACCAAAGTGAATTCTTGGCAAATAGGAGTTTAGTTGACGATAGAGATCAGATCGATTCCCCTAATTCTTTCGACTCTCACCAGATAAAATGTGAAAAGGAGTGAGTCTGCATGTTATTTGCACCAGTTGCTATTAATTTGCTTGGCTTCAATGTCAATGTTATTGATCAGGGCTCAAATGTTGTTATCGGCCCAAACCAACAATTCGACTTATTTGTTTCAACAAAAAGAAATCAGGGTTTTGGAGAATTGAATGGTGATCTTTCACCAGTAAATATTCCTATTCAAGCAGTCAATGACACAGACATAATTGATAGTGCTTCAGTAAAAAACAGTGTAATATAAGAATCTATTAAACAAATCACAAGAAAATTCCATTTAGTAATTTTTTTTTGAACTTTACTTTAAGAAATGGCAACTTTTCGTTATAATTTGAATTACAGTTTTCTTTATCTCATTACAATGAAAAATATACTTTTTTTCATTGTAAAATGACGTGGTTAGACCGTCATAAAATTTTGTATGAATCATGGATGGTGCAAACATATGAAAAAAATAGCTGTTCCTGTTTTAATTCTCCTTTTGGGACTATCCTTAGTTGCTTGCTCGGGTCAAAAAGAGAACCTAAATAAAGGCGATCAAAATAAAACCGATATAACCATTTCAGCTGCTGCAAGTCTTAACAACGTTTTAACTGAAATTAGATCAGATTTCGAAAAAAAGAACGATCATATTCATTTATTAATTAATCTCGGCGGCTCTGGTGCACTTCAACAGCAAATCATTCAAGGTGCTCCTGTCGATCTATTCATTTCAGCTGCAGATATCCAATTTGGTGAACTTATTAAAAATGGGTTTATTAAGAAACAAGATAGTACTGATTTATTAGGTAATAAACTTGTATTAATTACCAACAAGGAAAGTTCAATAAAAATAACTGGATTCTCAGACTTACAAAAAAGGGCGTTAAAGGAAATAGCTATCGGGACACCAGAAACAGTCCCAGCAGGAATGTATGCTAAACAAACACTTCAAAACCTCGGAATGTGGGAAAAAGTACAGACAAAGATCATACCCACCAAGGATGTTCGCCAGGTATTGAATTACGTTGAAACAGGGAATGTCGATGCTGGTATAGTTTATATGACAGATGCGAAAATTTCTGATAAGGTAAAGGTTGTATCAGTAGCTGATGAACAGACACACGACCCCATTGTTTATCCTGCTGGCATCATTAAAGAATCACTTCACCATAAAGAAGCATTACAATTTTATCATTACTTAAAAAGTAAACCAGCAAGAATTATTTTTGAAAAATATGGTTTTAAAGTATTGGATTGATGAATTTGTTTCAAAATGATTACTGGTCACCTATAAAATTATCATTAGAAGTATCATCTATTTCGGTTTTATTTGTCTTGTTTTTCGGTATTTTGCTAGGGAGATTTTTATCAAGGATTAACTTCAGGGGTAAAATAATAATAGAGACATTCCTTTTACTGCCCCTTGTTCTGCCTCCAACTGTCATTGGCTTCTTATTGATATTCTTTTTTGGCAGAAATAGTCCTGTCGGCTCCTTCCTTGAAGGGCTATTTCATCATTCAATTATGTTCACAGCTTTAGCTGCCATCATTGCTTCAACTGTAGTCGCCTTTCCTCTTATGTACCAAACAGTTAAAACGGGGTTTCAGTCTGTGGATGAAGAAGTTGAGGATGCAGCAAGGGTGGATGGAGCAAATGAATTAAAGATTTTTCTTTACATAACACTCCCTTTATCTCTAAGATCCATCATAACTGGATTAATCTTAAGTTTCGCTAGAGGCTTGGGAGAATTTGGAGCTACCTTTATGTTTGCTGGGAATATTCCAGGAAGAACGCAAACAGCACCAACTGCCATCTATATCGCTATGGAATCAGGAAATATGAAAATGGCATGGCTATTAGTGTTATCAATGGTATTCATCTCATTTTGTATGCTTTTATTCACAAACTCCCTAAATTTTGCAAATAAAAAGCCATGAGGCTTCTCATGGCTTTTTAACATCTGATTTTTTGCAAAAACACATGTTACACCATACTCGATTTTTAAGTTTTTCTGGTGATTTTATTTCGTAAACTCATTACAATCCCAATTGCAACGATAAAGACAATGCCATAAATTGCATTCAAATGATAAGCCTGATTTTCTATCGTCTTTGGTTTATTTTTAAGAACAGGTTTAACCGTTTTTGGATTAAGCTGAAGCCTTTGCATAACTTCCCCATTGCTATTCTCTAACAAAAGAAGTCCTTGCTGGTTCAGTTTTTGTAATGCTCCCTTATTTGGTTCAGTTATTAATGCGTCATGTAAAGGAAAATATTCATTTCTACCTTCCTTAAAAATCTCATTTCTTTGAAGAAGCTTGTGTTGAAAGTTCGTAAATCCATAATCTAAAAGATGAATTGTATCATTATATATGTCTATTTTTTGATTAGCTTTAAATTCAATTACCGTTAAATGCAATTTTCCATTAAACGCCGTTGTCGCCAGTGTCTGTTTGGATTCATTTACGTAGCCTGTCTTCCCCCCCGTAATCCCAGGATAAGGGATTTCACCTTTAAGCATGAGGTGATGGGTAATCAAAGTAGTATTCCAAGATTGGCCATTCCATTTCAGTTCTTTAGTTCCGAATATTTCAGAAAAAACGGGATTTTTAATAGCATAATTTGTAATAATGGCTAAGTCCAATGCTGTAGTATAATGTTTCTCGTTAAACAAACCATTCGGATTGGTAAAGTGCGTATTTTTTACTCCTATTTTCGTTGTTAGGTATGTATTTAAGTGGGCAGCAAACTGATCAACACTTCCATCTAAATACTCGGCAGTTGCTACTGCTGCATCATTACCCGAATTAATTAACATGCCTTGAATTAGTTTCCGTAATGGAACCTTCTCACCCTCATTTAAATACACCTTTGTTCCCTCAGCTCTGACAGCATTTGCACTAACTGTGACGATATCATCTAAATTTCCATTTTCAATCGCGTATATTGCCGTAGCAATTTTAGTTAAGCTTGCGGGGTACATTCTTTTTTCACCGTTCTTGGCATATAAAACGGCACCAGTATCCGAATCTAAAAGGACTGCCGCTTCACTCTTAACATCAATTTGTCGATTTTCTGCTGCAACAACATCTAGTTGGCTCAAAAAAACAAAAAGCAATACTATGCATAAAGTAACAAATTTAGACAAATTTAACACCCTTTTTACTATACTAAAGTCCTATCTGATTTTAACAGATTTTTCATTTTATTAAACGGCTTTTTAGTAATTGTTACAAAAACGAAAAAAAGGTGGTTATTAATGGAAGAAAAAAACCGACCTGTCCTTTATGACAAGATCGGTTTTTTTACATTCTTTTTTTTGAAATCAACAGAGTAATTTGTAGCATTGTGAATGGTAAAGAAGACTTCCGTCGATATGCCAAGTACTTTGGTTCCCAAATATCTGTGAATCTTTCTTTAAAATTCCTTAATCCTTGAAAATGATAAATAAAGTGGCCATGCAAGAAAATTTGGGCGGCGATCCTTTCACTTAAAAAGGAAAAGCGAGATAAGCCGACATTCGTAAGCGGGGCCATCCCCATATTAAATCGTTTATACCCATTTTTATTAGCCCATTCAAACATGGAGAGAAAAAGAAAATCAATTGTTCCAGTTGGTGAATCAGGACTAATTCTCATTAAATCAACGGATATAGTAAAATTTTGATCATAAATAGGCATTATGCTTGCAAACCCAATGATTTGTTCTTTTTGATTTTTGACAAGAGCAATTTCTGCTTTATTTAAATAGAGTTCATTAAAAAAGCCCAATGAAAAGCCTTTTTCATTTCTTCCTTCAAGCCAGTCATCTGAAATTTTACGTAAGGTCTCTAAAAGCTCACTAGAATGCTCTGGATGAACAATTTCAAATTGGTAATTCTCACGTTCATATTTATTACTAATTATTTTTAGGCCTTTTATTTTTTTATCGGAATGATGGAAAGAAGTTAAATCAACAAAAGCATCTTCTCCAAGCTTAAAAAAAACATATCCATTGCCATGAAGAAATTGGAGCATATCATTACTTACCTGGTAAAATACAGGCGTGTACCCGTACAAGTCTGATATTTCTTGAAACTCTTGAATCGCATCAGCAATATCACTTTTTTCTCCAATCGGATCACCAAGAACGACAAGTTTGTCTGCGTAAGGTTGAAAAGATAGAAGAACATTTCTTTTACGATTCCAAAAAATATTTTTATCATGTAAAAAGATCAAATGCGATAATGCTTTACCGTGATATTTTTTTAAGTGGTCAAGAATTTCCTGTTCCTGTCCAATCGATTTTTGCATAATCCACTTTTTAGGCTTACTGATCAAATAACCAAAGATTAAGATTAAAAATGCGATAAAAAGTCCAAAAAGAGCACTATTAAACAAATCACGATAATCTAAGATTACATACGGCAATAGTTTATTTGGTAAATTTATTTTTGCTGATGGTAGGTTTGAATATCCAATAATAAGGTACATAGATGTAATGATAAGGATAAGAGTTACGTCAAAAAGTGTTTTTCCCCATGTCATCACATAGCTTTCTCTATAAAAATGACTCTTCGCTATTCTGAATAAAAAAGCTACTATTATTAAAAATATAGCTTCTTCATAATCAATTCCTTTAAAAATAGAAAATAGCGCTGCCAAAATAAGGGCAAACATCGTCAATTCATATGCTCGTTTTACATTGTACTCAATTCCTCTTGAAAGTCCCAGTAAGAGAAATCCAAGGGCAACAGATATCTGATGTGAAATGTTCATGATTGGGAATGATAAGAGCTCCTGTGCCAACCTCATTCTTGACATGATTCCTGGTACACTTGCGGAAAGCAGAAGAATTATCCCAGAAAGAAACACAAGAATAGTTAAAATGATATGACTTAAGCCCTGAACAATTTCATTCGGAAGGTTATTCCAGGATTTATTCCACTTTTCCCAATATGACTTGATAAAAAGGACAAGCCCAATTAAAAAAGGAATAACAAAATATCCTATTCTGTAAAACAGAAGTAAAACAAGGACTTTTTCACTTGAAGCATGCAAATCCTGCATCCCCCAAATAAAAACTAAATCAAAAGATCCAAGTCCCCCTGGAATCATACTAATGATGCCCGCACAAGATGCAATGATAAAAACTGGAAGTAGGTTATTGACACCAATTGATAATCCAAGGATCAAGCTTAAAAGCCAAACAGCAACAAAAATAGCAGTCCATTCTAAAATCGATACCAAAACAAGTTTGATCCCAACTTCAAAAGTAATTAAGGTTTGATCCTCTTTTTTATGTTTTAAAATATGTATAAAAACAAAAGCAGGTAAGTAAAAGCCAACAGCGAGAACAGCAAGATAAAGCCATTTCACGTCGGAAAATAGTGCAAAATGACGATATCCGATAGTAACAATCCATGCAAATAGCGATATTCCTGTCAGGTAGAAAAGGGAGACTGATGCAATTCCTCCAAGCAACCTTTTTTTATCATGCTCATAATTATGATAGAAATAGGTTCTTAACATTGCCCCAACTAAACCACCAAAACCTATTAAGTTTGAAAATGAATTAGCAATAAATGAATTTTCTATAAGTTCTTTCTTTGAGACATGAAATCCAAGGATTCTAACTAGAATGGCGTCGTAAAAAAACATTGGAAAAATGGCCACTATCGTAATACATAATATAAGAATTAGCGATCCGAATTGTAAACGATTTACCTCTTGGCGAAGTAAATGAACATTAACGGAACCTGCGAACTTCTTCATTTCAAAAATAGCTAATATTAACAAAAGAAGAGGGAAAGTAAATTTCACAGTTGTAAAAACTTTTTCTTTTTTTAATCTCAACATCACGAATCTCCTAATTATTCAATACTGTAACTAATATAAGCCTTTTGAGAATAAAAACATAGAAAATAATTTCTATTGGCTGTTTTCGCAGAGATTGTTGCTTTCCATACAGTTATTGTTGACATTTTCATTATAATTCAATCATGTAACTAATTTTAACATACAAATAACATGGATTATATTTCAACCAATAGCATTGTACTAATTTTCCCTTTGTTTATTTTTATACATACTTTTTCAGGACTATAACTGCGTTGTGACCTCCAAACCCAAATGAGTTAGATAATCCAATAGTAAAATTACCTTTTCGAGCGACATTTGGTACATAGTCTAAATCACATAATGGGTCAGCTTGTTCCATATTAATTGTAGGAGGTATAATTCCTTCTTGTAGGCTTTTTACTAATGCAATTGCTTCAACTCCTCCTGAGGCGCCTAACATGTGTCCAAGCATCGATTTATTAGCCGTTATAGGTATCTTATATGCTTGATTACCGAACATCTTTTTAATAGCACGCGTTTCAGATATATCCCCTGTTACTGTGCTCGTTGCATGGGCACTAATCATATCAATTTCAGTAGGAGAAATATTTGCATTCTTCACTGCGGTCTTCATGGCTAAATAGGCACCTTCACCCTCTGGGTGTGTAGATACCATATGATATGCATCTGAACTCGCCCCATACCCAATTACCTCTGCATGTATTCTTGCATTTCTTTTTAAAGCATGTGAAAGTGATTCTAGTATTAATATACTCGCTCCCTCTGACATTACAAAACCGTCTCGTTTGGAATCAAAAGGTCGGCTTGCCCTAGCAGGAACATCATTCAACGTTGATATAGCTTTTGCATTATTAAAACTAGCTAAAGACAATTCCGTTATTGATGCTTCCGCTCCCCCTGCAAATATCACATCTGTTTCACCCAGACGAATGGATTTAAATGCCTCACCAATCGATGTGTTTCCAATTGCACATGCGGAAACCGGTGAAAGCGAGGGGCCCATTGCACCCCATTTTATACTAATTTGAGCAGATGCAGCATTTGTGATTATGGATGGCACTAATGCTGGACTAACCCTTCTTGTTCCTCTATTGCGAAGGGTATCAACATTATCAATTAAAGTTTGAATTCCTCCTGTACCTGAACCCACATAAACACCCATCCGATTCCTATCTAGATTTTCAAAAGTAAGCATAGAGTCCTCCCATGCCTTTTCTGCTGCAAATAAAGCAAATTGACAAAATCTATCAAGGCGACTACTATTTTTCAGTCCTATACATTCTTCTATATTAAAATCTCGAACAGTTCCAGCAATTTTCGTTTTCAAATTAGTTGTATCCATTGTATCAATTCGGGAAATTCCTGATTTACCACTAATTAAATTATTCCAAAATACTCCAACATCATTTCCTAGAGGGGAAACCAGTCCCATTCCAGTAATAACCACTCGTTCCATATTAAACTCCTCCTCAATAGGTCTTTATATCTCTTTTCTACTCTATCAATATTCCATCACAAGGTGTTTATTCTATTATAATATCTAACCGATTCATTTAGGTTAAAAGAGATTGCTATTTTTACAACAAAAAATAATAATCCACACTATTTTCAAGAGGCATACCTTCAATATCAATCCTCTTGATTACTACAGGGAGCAATTGAAAACACTCTTTATAAAAGAAAAAACAACTCCATTACCCACATTTGGCTCTAATACATACTAAATTCAAAATAATATAAATACAATACTATTTCCAACGCTTTCTTATATAACAACTTTAAAACCTCACTACCAAATTATAGTACAGATAATTATGTCAATTTCATTCCAAGATAGCGCAATCATTTTCACACAAAATAAATCAGTGTTTCTAACGTTTCACAAAGTATTAACAATTCAACCGTTATTATGTGATGTTTTTCACATTCTATCTGTTATATAGAATATATGATATACACATGCAACAGTTATATAACCTAAATGAAAAATCGAGGTGTCCATCATGAATCAATGGCAGGGATTTGAAAAAGGTAACTGGGAAAAAGAAGTTAATATTCGTGATTTTATTTTAAAAAATTTCGCTCCTTATGAAGGCGATGATTCATTCCTTGAAGTAGCAACTGAAGCAACAAAGGAACTTTGGGATCAGGTAATGGAGTTAACCGATCAAGAACGTAAAAATGGCGGGGTCCTAGAAATGGATACAGAAACAGTATCTACAATTACTTCACATGGACCTGGATACCTTAATGAAAATCTTGAAAAAGTAGTTGGTGTCCAAACAGATAAACCATTTAATCGCTCCCTACAGCCATTTGGTGGTATTCGAATGGCCAAGCAGGCCTGTGAATCATATGGTTATAAATTAAATCCTGAAATTGAAAAAATCTTTACTGAATTCCGTAAAACACATAATCAAGGTGTTTTCGATGTCTATACAGATGAAATGGCGCTTGCTCGTAAAGCTGCCATCATTACCGGACTTCCTGATGCGTACGGACGTGGGCGCATTATCGGGGATTACCGAAGGGTTGCATTATATGGGGTAGATTTCCTAATCAAAGAAAAACAAAAAGATTTTAAAAATATAAGTAAGGTTATGACTGAGGATAATATGCGTCTTCGCGAGGAAGTTTCCGAGCAAGTACGCGCATTAAAGGAACTAAAGGATTTAGCAAATAGCTATGGCTTTGATATCTCTAAGCCAGCCGTAAATGCAACAGAAGCATTTCAATGGGTTTACTTCGGCTATTTAGCTGCTATCAAAGAACAAAACGGTGCTGCTATGAGCCTTGGACGCATATCGACCTTCCTTGATATTTACATTGAAAGAGATGTTCAAAACGGAACATTAACGGAAATAGAAGCGCAAGAACTAGTTGACCACTTTGTTATGAAGCTTCGACTAGTAAAATTTGCACGTACACCAGATTATAATGAATTATTCAGTGGAGATCCAACATGGGTTACAGAATCTATTGGTGGAATGGCTCTTGACGGACGTTCACTTGTAACCAAGAACTCGTTCCGGTTCCTTCATACCTTAAATAATTTAGGACCAGCACCAGAACCAAACTTAACTGTTTTATGGTCAAGCCAACTTCCTGAGAACTTTAAAAAGTATTGTGCAGAAATATCTATTAAAACAAGTTCAATTCAGTATGAAAACGATGATATTATGCGTCCTGAATATGGAGATGACTATGGTATTGCCTGCTGCGTTTCAGCAATGGAGATTGGGAAACAAATGCAGTTTTTCGGTGCTCGCGCAAACCTTGCCAAAGCACTTCTCTATTCTATTAACGGCGGAGTAGATGAAAAGTTGAAGATTCAGGTTGGTCCACAATATCAACCCATCACTTCTGATGTACTTGATTATGAAGAAGTCATGCAAAAATTTGATCAAATGATGGATTGGCTTGCTGAACTTTACATTAATACATTGAATGTGATCCATTACATGCATGATAAATATAGCTATGAACGAATTGAAATGGCTTTACATGATTCGGAAATTCTCCGTACAATGGCAACTGGAATTGCTGGCTTAAGTGTTGTTGCAGATTCACTTAGTGCCATTAAATATGGTGAAGTAAGAGTTATTCGTGACGAGAACGGAATTGCCATTGATTTTGAATCAAACGGTGATTATCCAAAATACGGCAACAACGATGACCGGGTTGATGATATCGCTATAAAAGTTGTTAAAATGTTTATGAAGAAGTTACGTAAAAATCAAACATATCGAAATTCAGTTCATACTCTTTCAATCTTAACTATAACATCCAATGTCGTGTATGGTAAGAAAACTGGTAATACACCTGATGGACGCCGAATGGGTGAACCCTTTGCACCTGGTGCAAACCCAATGCATGGTCGTGATACAAAAGGGACACTTGCTTCCCTATCATCGGTTGCAAAGCTACCTTATGACTATTGCCAAGATGGAATATCAAATACTTTCTCCATCGTTCCTAATGCTTTAGGAAAAGATGATGCAAGTCGAATTAGGAATCTTGTTTCTATTCTTGATGGTTATGCAATCAAATCAGGACATCATCTCAATGTTAATGTCTTTAATAGAGAAACATTATTAGATGCCATGGAACATCCTGAACTATATCCACAGTTAACAATTCGTGTATCTGGTTATGCGGTTAACTTTATTAAACTTACAAAAGAGCAACAGCTCGATGTTATTAATCGTACTTTCCATGAAACAATGTAAAAAGAAAGTGCAAGAGTTTCTGGCGGTAAATTCGTTCCTGTCATTCCATTAAAAGAACCGAAGCCACTGCAGGGGACTGGACGATTGAGTTTCACAAATATCAATTTTTCCGTATATATTCTGGTATTACACGGAAAAAGGAGCTTCTTATTAAGTGAAATCTCCAGGCATACAATGAAGGAGGAAAATCATCATGAACGGGAATATTCATTCAATTGAAACATTTGGAACGGTAGATGGTCCAGGAATACGTTATGTTATTTTTACTCAAGGTTGCCTTTTGCGCTGCCAATTTTGCCATAATGCGGATACTTGGGAAATAAATGCCGGTAAACAAATGTCCGTTTCCGAAATCATGAATGACCTGGTTTCTTATCTTCCTTTCATTGATTCTTCCGGAGGCGGTATCACGGTAAGCGGTGGGGAGCCGTTATTACAAATCCCCTTTCTTATTGAGTTATTTAAAGAATGTAAGAACAAAGGGATTCATACTACTATTGACTCTTCTGGTGGATGTTTTTCAAACTCTTATCGTTTTCTTGAACAACTAGAGGAATTACTTCAATTTACAGACTTGGTATTGCTAGATTTAAAACATATTAATCGGAAGAAACATATTAAGCTAACAGGTATGGCCAATGATCATATTTTAGACTTTGCCAAATTTTTATCAAATAAAAATATACCTGTTTGGATTAGACATGTATTGGTACCCACTGTAACTGATGATCCTTGCGACTTACAAAATCTTGGGGAATTCATTGGCACCCTTGAAAATGTTCAAAAAGTCGAAGTTCTCCCCTATCATAAACTTGGTGTTTATAAATGGGATGCACTTGGACATGAGTATCAATTAAAGAATGTGGAACCACCGAGTGTTGAAAATGTTGATTTCGCGGTTGCAATGCTCAACAAATATCAGAAAAAGCTTATCAATGCTTAATTGTAAAAATAGAAAAGTGCATGCGCCTAATAGCCACAATCTCAATAAAGACTGTACCTTTGATTTAAGTGGATTTTTCATCTTCAAGTAATCAATATATAAATTTATAATTTCTTTTCGGTAAAAAACACTAATTTTAAAAAAATTAGTGTTTTTTACTATATTGTGAACAGCCCTTTTCTGCATAGTTTTTTGATAAATTTATAGTATGGTAATGTTATTCATATTAGTTTTGGTTCTAAAAGGAGAGAT
Organism: Neobacillus sp. PS3-40; assembly: GCF_030915485.1. Lineage (GTDB taxonomy): Bacteria > Bacillota > Bacilli > Bacillales > Cytobacillaceae > JAUZPL01. Next base: position 659,466 of record NZ_CP133266.1, read on the forward strand.
CAATAAAATGTATGAAATTTTAAGTAAATTAAGCAATTTTTTAAGTAGCCCATTTTTTGTTTTAGTGGATGAATTGAAACAAATCCCAATCCTTGCGGCATTTTTTCTTGGGTTAATTGGAGCACTTGCCCCTTGCCAACTAACCGGAAATATAAGTGCTATTACCTATTATGGTCAAAGAAGTTTACAGTCAAAAAGACAATGGGTTGAAGCGCTTTTCTTTATTCTTGGGAAAATAGTAGTTTTTTCCGTTTTAGGTCTTTCTGTATGGGCGATTGGTCGAGAATTCCAAGATGCCATTACCAGTTTTTTTGCTATTTTCCGTCAATTAATGGGGCCATTTATTATTTTCATAGGACTATTTTTAATGGGCCTATTTAAACTAAATTGGATCACCCGTCTGTTCTCTCGCATCCCAGCCAGCAAACATGGTGGTCTTTTAGGTTCATTCCTGATGGGAGTAAGTTTTTCTATTGCTTTTTGTCCGACTATGTTTGTCTTATTTTTTCTTACTTTAATGCCAATCGTACTGAACTCAGCATATGGAGCAATTCTCCCATCAATATTTGCAATTGGTACATCCCTTCCTTTAGTTATAATTATGTTGATTATTTGGTTTCTTGGTATTGATGGTGCATTAATGAGAAAAAGCAGGCGACTAGGAGCAATTGTTCAAAAGTCAGCAGGTATCTTTCTCATTCTACTTGGTGTAATAGATACAATTACATACTGGTGAGCCTCTCCTAAACTTGTAAATTCTATTGGAGTTATACTATTTAGACATCGACTGCAAATTTTGCGGTCTTTTAAATTTTAACTTTGTACAAATAACGAAAATTCTCCAATTAGGACCAATATTATCTAGATTAAATTGATTCTTTCCCCTTTCTCCTATATACTCTTATCATGGCTAAAAAGTGAGGTGAATAATTTTGTTTCAGATGATCATTGATTTTACGGATATTAATACATTAAATGCCCTTTATATAAGTATTATCATTGGGATTACAATCAAATATCTCTGGGCATGGAATGTTGAATATTCCTTTTTAGGATCATTGTCAGAACCTGCAAACACACAAATTATTCATCCTTTATTTTTTTATAAGAAAAAAAACAATTTAAATGGAAACTTTATTTTGATCAGAATTGTTAAATATATTCGTAGAAAAAAATGTTCACAGGATGATTCTGAAGAACGTATTTCCTACTGTTTTATTTAGATAAAATTCATACCACAAATCAGGAGGAAAAATGAAAATTAAACATTCTTCACTTACAATAATGAGTCTTTTAGTATTAACTACTTTATTACTTTCAGGTTGTTCCGCTAAAACTGGAATGGATACTGGGTTCTTTCATACCTATTTTGTAAATCCATTTACTATTTCAATCCATTCAGTAGCTGGAGTTTTCTTTGGAAGTTATGGTATTGCAATTATCATCATAACTATTGTTATTCGATCAATATTGATGCCATTTATGCTAAAACAATATAAAAGTCAAATGCACATGAAAGAAAAAATGGATTTATTGAAGCCTGAACTAGATGCTATCCAAAAGAAAATGAAAACAGAAAAGGATCCAAAAAAGAAACAAGCACTTCAACAGGAACAAATGGGTCTTTACCAAAAACATGGTGTTAATCCTTTAAATATGGGTTGTCTACCATTGATAATTCAGATGCCAATTCTTACAGGTTTCTATTATGCGATTCGTGGTTCAAAGGAAATTGCATCCCATCATTTTTTATGGTTTAATCTTGGACATCCAGATATTTATATTACATTGGTTGCCGGTGTCATTTATTATTTACAATTTAAAGTATCACAGTCAACAATGCCTACACAGCAGTCAGAACAAATGAAATACATGGGCCTTCTTTCTCCGGTAATGATCGTTATGTTTTCATTAAAATCCCCTGCAGCACTTCCACTTTATTGGGCTGTCGGTGGTACATTCTTAATCATACAAACAATTATTGGCAGAAAGCTTTATGGCAATAAAGAAACTGAAGTAAAAGTAAAACAAAAATAATGTAAAAAAGGCGACCTAAAATTCACATTGAATTTTAGAGTCGTCTTTTTTTTACAATTATATATCCTTAAAAGATCTTCAGCGGCCTCGCTAAATCGCCTGCTCAGTCCCCACCAAAGTCATTAAAATAAAGATTTTTTTGGAATAAATGGTGGTCTTTGGGTGTTTTCAGATTTTTCTACTTTACCCACCTGAGTTGATTGGAGCGGAGGGCACTTGACTCCTGCTGAATTTAAGGAAAGGGCGTTCATCAATTTCTTTAGCTTATAGACTTTCCAATAATAAGGCCAACATACGCAAGTGAAATACCTACTATATAGCTAAGTGCTAAATTCAAATAAAAAAAGGACAGCTTTTTTGTTTCTCTAAGCTTTTCCATCTCAAGTTTAAATGTAGAAAAAGTCGTAAAAGCCCCCATAAAACCAACACCTAATAACGCATAAAGATGACCATTTAATTGCATTCCAAATAATATTCCTAAAAGAAAAGCACCAAGAAGGTTGACAATTAAAGTTCCCAACGGAAAACCCTGTTTATTTATCACTTTTCTACTTATAATAAACCTGGCGTTCGCCCCAAAAAAACCACCTACCGCTATGTATATCATTTCCATCATCATAACGTTTTCCCTACTTTTATTAACTTCCTCTTACCTAACTCCATTCCCATCCTTACAAATAAAAGTCCACCAAACAGGCTTGTGATTACATAAAGGAATCCTTTAATGTATGCTTCATTTTCTATTAAATGGACAGCTTCGATACAAAATGTTGAGAACGTGGTATATGACCCAATTATACCTGTTGAAATGGCACTTAATATATATGGGTGAAGCTTTTTAGGTACTAAAAACCTGGATGAAAACCAGCCGAGAATAAAGGATCCAGATAAATTTATCAATAATGTCCCAAACGGAAAACCCTTTCCCCACAGACCTGAGGCTATTATAGAAAGGAAATACCTCACTAAACTACCCACAATTCCACCGATCCCGATAAAGAAATAAATCAACTAAAACACCTCATTAATAACACATAGCAAAACTTATTTTACCATTACCAACTTGAATAGTTTTTATCGAAATAGGAATCCTATCCATGAACATAACAACTTTAAAAAGGAGAGTTACTACAGAATGAAAATAAAATTATTCTTTATTGCATCAGTTTTATTTAGTCTATATTTAACAGGTTGTGCAAGAAATAATGTAAATGACAACGTGGCTTATCGAAATAAAAATGGAATGGAACCTACAAGGGTTAATTATCACACTCGTAATGGAGCTCCACTCGTAACTGACGTTGATCGCAATAACATCAATCCAAATGTTACAGATGTTCGCTACAATAACCGTAATATCAATAATGTAGGCGATAACAGATCAAAAATGCAGGTTGCAGATCAAGTTGCAAAGAGAGTTTCTGATTTAAAAGAAGTTGACCAAGCAAATGTTATTGTTACGGATAATAATGCTTATGTTGCAGCTAAACTGGCTAATAATGTTGGAGACAAACTTACGAATAAAATTGAAAACAAAATTTCAGATCGAGTGAAATCTGTTGATCGTGATATCGACAATGTCTATGTTTCCGTAAATCCAGATTTTTATGATCGGATGACCGGATATTCAAATGATATTAGAGCAGGAAAGCCTGTTTCAGGTTTCTTTGATCAATTTTCACGTACTGTTCGTAGAGTTTTCCCTGATCTTAAATAGTTAATAACCATTTAAAAAAACTCGCCAATTGTCATAGCCCTCAAAGGGCGATGACAGAGGCGTAGTTGCACTTATGCTCTAGTGGAATTTATGGATATAAATTCTGATTAGCTAAGAAAAAGGCTGCCAATTACGGCAGTCTTTTCTTATGCATCCTGAAAATACTCTTTATAAAATCCGCCTACTTTTCCTGAATTATCAAGTATAAAGTAAAATTCTTCTGTTTCATTTTTCACTTCATATACTTTTCCAACGGTTAGAGCTTGATTTACAATATATTTTTTCGCATCTGTATGAATACATTCTACTTCTTTTAATGTTTCACGATCATGCCATCCTAAGTGTATCATATTTTCCTCCCTCTCAATTTATGTACATCTTCTAGTATATAAAGTACGATGTCCAATCGCAACTATATTCACGGAATTCGTATCAGTTGAATTCATAATATAAGGTAGTTACCATTCCTCAGAAATAAAAATCGGATTATTACTTATTTTTAATTTGTTTTAAAATTTTTTAAATTAATTTATTCATTATGGGGTTTTCAAATGGAAGAAAAACCATTACAATGATAAAAACTGAATATTAATCCACTTTCCCAAGGAGGCATTCAAATTGAAGATAATGAGTAACGAGTTGTTGGTTGTTTCGTATCGGGATGCACTAAAATCTGGCAAGGAAAAAGAATGGATTATGTTTTTAAAAGAAGAAATTAAACGACGTGGATTACGCCCATTTAAGAATCGCTAAAAATTAAGCATTATTTAATTGTATTGTTAATAAATCTGTTTTTTAGTTTATTTTGATGTTATCTATTAATCTCTTGTAATAAAAACAACAACCAATGGCTGTTGTTTTTATTTTACCCTTACAAATGGAAAATTAATACTTACTCTTGTCCCCGCTCCAACTTTGCTCTCAATTGAAATAGTTCCTTTATTATTTGCAATTAGCCTTTTGGCAATCGATAAGCCTAAACCAGTTCCACCATTATCCCTGTTACGAGCTTTATCGACACGATAAAAACGGTTAAAGACTTTTGAAACATGTTCAGGAGGAATACCAATTCCAAAATCCTCAACGGCCAAAATAGTGGAGTGTTCATTTTGTTCGCCTATAATCAAGATCTGTTTATTTTCACCTGAATATTTAATTGCATTATCCAATAGAATAATCAGTATTTGATGTAAATGCTGTTCGGGTAACACTAATGGTTTATAGAGATTATTGATTCGGATTTTAAACTGAAATTCTGGATGAATCATTTCAAAATTTTTTACTAACTGATATAAGAAATCGGGAACATTCACAAATTCTTGAGAATGAGAAATTCTCGAATTCTCGGCCCTCGTTAATTCTAGTAAATTTATTATCAGCGATTTCAATTTTAAAACTTCCTGCAAAGAAGCCTCTAGAGATTCATCTAATATAGCCGGATCTTTCTTTCCCCACCGATTCAATAAGGAAAGATGACCTTCAAGAATTGAAGCAGGTGTTCTTAATTCATGTGATGCATCCTCTATAAACTGTTTTTGCTGTAAAAATGACTTTTCAATTTCATCCATCATTTCGTTAAATAAATTTGAAAGTTCCGTAAGTTCATCTTCTTGTTTATAACCATTCATTCGCCCCTGAAAGCCACTTTCTTTAATTTTCTTCATTGTACCTGCTAAGTCTCTAATTGGTTTAAGAAGTTGCTGAGCAAGGATAATTCCACTAATTGCGCTTAAAATAATAGCTGCGATCCCGAAAAGTGTCATAACCATAAAAAGATGTTCCATCATTTTTTTGTATGAATTCAATTCTCTTACAATTTCAATTGTTCCTTGAAAATGATTGATTTTCAAAGGATACCTCGCAATAATTGCATCATTTTCTTCTGCAGATATTTTTTCAATCCTTTTTACATTGACAGGAGAAGGCTCTAACACTGGAAAAATCCCATTTTTATCGGAAACAAGAATCTTGCCATCATGATCATACACACGGATTAACTGATCTTTATCATTCATTTTTCTTAAAAATTCATTGCTGTTCTTTATTTCATTTTCAATTGAATTATCTGGTCGTTCCTTATAATAAGTTGTAATATCTGTTAATGTTCGTTTAACAGCAAATTCCTCACGTTTCAGCATCCATTTTGAAACTGAATGATATTCCAAAAAACTAAATAGAAAAAAGGTCAAAAAAATGGCTGTTGATCCACTTAACACTAATTTAGTCTGCCATGGTATTGTTTTAGGAAGTTTCCGAATTTTTTTTATCATCTCATTACGTATCCAGTACCACGAACAGTTTGAATATAACTACCATCATTTTTCTCATCAATTTTGTTCCTTAAATATCGTACATATACATCAACGACATTTGTTTCGACACCCGTATGGTAACCCCAAACTTTATTTAGAAGGACTTCTCTGGTTAGAACAATATTAATATTACTTATAAAAATAACAAGTAAGTCATATTCACGTTTTGTAAGAGAAATGACCTCTCCGCCTTTTCTTACTACACATGACTCTAATTCAATCGATAAATCATTAAAGTTTAATACGGTTAAATCATTAGTTGTTAAAACTTCTACCCTTCGAAGCAATGATCTTAGTCTCGCAAGTAGTTCTTCAATAGCAAATGGTTTTATAATATAATCGTCCGCACCACTATCAAGACCTGAGACTCTATCCAAGACAGTATCTCTTGCCGTAATCATGATGATTGGAACAATCTTATTCGTCTGCCTAATCCTTCTGCACACTTCTAACCCGTTTAATTCAGGCAGCATCAAATCAAGCAGAATAGCATCCCATTCCCCAGAAAGTGCATGTTTTAAGCCATTTCGGCCATCTGAACAAACCTCTGTTTCATACCCTTCATAATTCAACTCAAGTTCAATAAATCTCGATAAATTTTTTTCATCTTCGATTATTAGGATTCTTTTCATCTATTTCACGCTCACTATTGAGTAATTTCACATAATCGCCAACTTGATTTTAGCAAAAGTTTATCCTTTTACTAATTTTATATTTCCCCTATTATGCAAGGATTGCATTTGGAATTATTATCCTGAAACATTATTCCCTTTTCAATACAGAAAAAACACATGCAGGGAGTGCATGTGCTTTTATAGAAGTCAACCTCCATTATTGGGCAAAAGAATAATCTGCAGCGAATGATCTATTGCTAAGCAATAATGAAATCGATACTTTCGTCCGATCATCGATTAATAACTCCTTTACCAACCCTACCTGTTAACTATAACAGCCTCACCAAAGAGGAACATGAGAAGAACATTAAAATTTGATTAAAAAAGGCCTAAACAAATTGGGGTTTCAAGGATAATTTATCTAGTTGAGTTTTTATTTTTTCTGTTGCTTCCTGGTGACTAGTGGCAAAAATATCAAAAAAATCTCCTACGTATTCTTGGCGCTTATGATCGTATTTCGGATCATAATAACTTTCAAGCAAGATCTTTATCATTTGGGCATATTGACATTTTTCTAAAAGCTCTGCCAAGTCCTTTTTGAAGTTAGGATCTTTTTCTCGCCTAAATACTCTTTCAAGACTTTCTTGAATTTCCCCAAAATACCATGGTAAATTTTCGAAAGGGGTGACATATTCATTTACAAGATGTGTAACCCTTTGTTCGATTGGTATGTGAAGTTGGATATGAATTCCATGGATTTTTTTTATCATTAATTCATCAGGTTGTGACGCTTTACCGATTCTTTTACTTTCTGCTTCCATAAGGAAATAGGGCGCTTCTTGCAGTTCTTGAAGCTGCTTAAATAAAAGGGAGTCAAACGTCTTTTGGTTATGGCCCTCATTTAATCCAATTGTTCCAAAAATAGATCCACGATGTCCGGCCATAGCTTCCAAGTCTAAGACGGGATAACCCTCTTTTGATAAAATTTTTAGTATTTCTGTTTTACCAACACCAGTTAATCCGTGTAATACAACGGCCTTTTCAGGGAACATGGTTGGAATTTCCTTAAGGATATACTCACGGTATGCCTTATACCCGCCGATCAAGCGTTTAGCACGAACACCGGCAAAGTCTAAAAAAGTCGCTACTGCCTTACTCCGCGTTCCGCCACGCCAACAATGGATAATCGGCTGTATGCTCTTTCCTGAAGCCTCTTTAATTGATTGAAGAAGATCAGGTATTTTATGAGAAACAAGTTCCATTGCTCTCCATTTTGCTTGGTCTTGTCCCTCATTCTTATAGATGGTTCCTATCTCTTTCCTTTCGTCATCAGTGAATAAAGGAATATTTATGGCACCAGGAATCGAGCTTTCCTTAAACTCAATAGGTGACCTAATATCAATAATCACGGGATTATTGATACTAAAAAGTTCTTCTACGGTAATTTCTTTCAATGTGAACGACGCCCCATATTCAAATAATATAATTTTTTGGTTAACCTTTATTATAAAGGAGAAGTGCAAAGCTTTCAACAAACGACAAAACGGCTGCCATTTGGTCAGCCGTTAGCGAAAGGTGCTTCCAGTTAATTTTTCAACTGCTTTGCAGAATTTCCCCCAATTTTTCGGAAAACAATCTGTTCCTTCACATACATATGTTTTACTTTTTGTTTTAAATTTAATCATCCAATTCGTTTTACCAAGAGTAATTCCTTCCTCTTTCCCATAAGAGGGCATCCATTCCCATAATTTCATGGTGAATATTTCCCTTTTGAATTCATCTAAATCTCCTGGGTTTTTAGGAGGAAAATCACTATTCGATTTTGAATCCCCAATGCGTCTCCATTCAAAAAAGGTAAATCTTTTTTGAACAAAATTCACATTTACTTGATATGAAATCCCATCATCTCCGTCAAGTATTGCTACTAATAAAAAGGGGTGTTTATCAGGCTGAATCGAAATATTACCCTCTTGTATGCGAAATAAGTCTTTCTTTCTTGAAACAATTGATTTAATCTGTGATGGCAAAAAGGGCTTTTCCCGATAAGTGATCAGCATTCGATTCACTTCTGTGCAAATCGCTGGAATCGGCATTGGTCCTTTATCTTCTAAAATAGAAATGATCGTTTCAAATACCTTCATACACCCTCACCCTAACTTTTAAACCGATTTGTTTCCTTTTGGAAAGCCTAGTTGATATGCGCCAATTTTGGACTATTCCACAATATGTTTAAATTATATTCAAAAAATTCCCCTTTTGCTGTAACAAAGCGCACGCGTTATAAGTTTTATATAAAAAAGTGGAGGACGCCGTAACGAAAAATCAGTGATTTGGCGATCCCTTAAGCAACATAAGTTTTGGATATAAATCTTGCTTAGACTGTTAAGGCAGGAAATAAAAACCCACTCTATTAAGAGTGGCAGATTGTCGAGAAAGGGGTATTTTTCTCGGCAATTTTTATTTTCTCAGAGTCCGAATACCAAATTTATCAAAGCTCCCTGCAAATGGGCCTGTTGATTTCCGCTCCAGGCACTCGCTTTCCGCGGGGAGGTCCTGAAGCCTCCTCGGCGTTACCGCCTGCGGGTCTCCAGTGACCTCTATATCCCGCAGGAGTCGAGTGCCCTCCGCTCCAATCAACAGGGGGTAAATCAACTTAAAGTATTGCAACACACTTTTTCAAATTTAGCTAAATGTGTTGCAATCTTTTTATATTTTGGCATGCGGCAGTAAGGAGAGCCTGCTCGGATGCATTCTTCAATCCCCATAACCGGCAATAGCGAAGCCCATGCAGCTCTTCCTGAGTCTGCGAAGCTTCGCTCAATTTTTTCCTTTCTAAATTTATAAAGTATTTTTCCAGATTTAGATAAGCGATTTAACCTTACCTTTTCTTTGTGCTCCTCCCAAACATGTCGTGTTACAACTTTCACTTTATTTTTTGAGCGTGTACATTGGGATAAAAATGGGCAGTTCGTACACTTCTTCGAATCAGATTTGTATTCCCTATATCCCTCACGGGTTGTAGTTTTGTAGGTTAATTCTTTGTTGTTGGGGCATATGTACAGGTCACGATCTTTATCGTATGTAAATTTCCATTTGGGAAATAAACCAGTAGTAGGATGGTATCTTCTATGGGCAATGACTCCAAAAATTTTCCGATCAGAAAGTCCTTTGCAAATGGGATTTGTAAGATACCCTGAATCTAATGCTACAGCTTCCACCATAAATCCAAATCGTTGGAACTGACGGTCCAACCTACTAAGATAAGGAACAGAATCATGAACATTGCCAGGTGTAACATAAACGTCAGTAATTATATTTAACTTTATATCCGTAGTTCGGTGGTCAAGATAACAGAACATTTCTTGTTTATTTTCACGGGACATAAAACCACATTCTGGGTCAGTAGTACTTACACGAATTTCCTTAGTTTCTTTTACTTCGTCCTTTTCTTTTAATGGCTTTTTTCCGTGTTTAAGTCTATCTTCTTCAATCGCCTTGTTTAAGTCATCAAAATATTCTCGAGTATCTACTTCCACTTCTTGTCTCGTAAACTTGTTTTTATTTGCATTTGCCTTTAAATGTGTAGAATCCGTAAATAAAACACGTCCGCCAACCATCTTATGATTTATTGCTAGAAGTACAATCTCATCAAAAATCTCCTGAAGAATAGTAGTATCCTTAAAACGGTATTGACGATTCCAACTAATCGTTGAGTGATGAGGTACAGAGTCCTTGAATTTTAGACCTAAAAACCAGCGATAGGCAACGTTCGTTCTAATTTCTCTTTCTAGTTGGCGTTCAGAACGAATGCCATAAATATAACCAATAAACATCATTATAAAAAGAATAAGGGGATCAGTTGGGCGTCCATTATCATCGCTATAATATTGGCGGATTTTTTCTAGAAGAAACGAAAAATCAATATATTTATCAATCAAACAAAGTAGATGGTCATCAGGTACTAATTCATCAATAGATACAAATTCATATTCATTTTGACTATACTCTTTTGGCTTAAACATTGATTTCACCACTTTTTTTATTAATTATTAGTTGAACGTAAGTTCTTTATTGAAAGACACTCTGTTGATTGGAGTGGAAGGCGCTCGACTCCTGCGGGAGTACGGGGCAGGGGAGATCCCGCAAGCGCTTCAGCGCTGAGGAAGCTCCCCTGCTCGCCCGCGGAAAGCGAGCGCCTGGAGCGGAAATCAACAGACCAGTTACAAAGCTAATATACTAATATCGTCATAACAAATTAACGCGGTTAATCGTTAAAGAATCTGTGCAAAATAATAAGCTGTCGAAGGGTTTTTCGACAGCCTCCACTCTATTAAGAGTGGATTCATTATTATTGCACATTTTTATAAAGATTAAAAACTGACATTAATCTTTTCAGAGATTCCAAGTCATTTTTATTAAATAGTTCAACAATTTTACTGCCAACTATTACTCCGTCACAATAGGAAGCTAATTCTTCTATTTGCCGTTCGTTTGAAATTCCAAATCCCGCTAAAACAGGAATGGGGCTTATCTCTTTTACTATTTTTAAAAATTGGCCTACCTCATGATCCAAATCATTTCGGGTACCTGTAATCCCTTTAACCGTAACAGTATATAGAAATCCCCTACCTTTGTGTGCAATCATTTTTATTCGATCTAGTGGAGTAGTCATGGTTACAAGTCTTATTAATTCAATGTTCACTTCACTAAGAAGTGGACAAATGATTTCTTCTTCTTCAATAGGTAAATCTGGAATAATGCACGCATCCACCCCCGCTTTAACAATCTCTTGAACAAATTTCTCAATTCCGTAAGAATAAATTGGATTTAAATAGGTCATCAGTACAATAGGAACGGAAATGGCCTCTCTTACTCTCGCCAGCTCGCTGATTGTTGTTCTCAAACTTGTTCCATTTTCAAGGGCTCTAATTCCTGCCTTTTGTATCGTCGGACCATCAGCAACTGGATCTGAAAAAGGAATTCCTACCTCGATAGCTGTCGCTCCCATTTCTTCTAGTATCAACAATCTATCAATTAGACAATCCATTCCCCCATCACCAGCCATTATATATGGAATAATCGCTTTTCCACCTTTTCGTTTCAATTCATTAAAAGTATGTTGAATTCGATTCATTGCCCTCTTTCCCCCTCCATCATTAATCTTACCGTATCGACATCCTTATCTCCTCTTCCTGAGAGGCAGACTACAATACTTTCATGTTTAGCCATTTTCTCGGCCAATTTCACCGCAAAAGCAACCGCGTGGGCACTTTCAAGGGCTGGAATAATTCCCTCAAGCTTTGTTACTAGTTGGAAGGAATCTAATGCTTCCTTATCTGTAATTGAGCAATATTTTGCCCTGCCAATTTCTTTAAAATAGCTATGTTCTGGGCCCACCCCTGGATAATCGAGACCCGCTGAGATTGAATGTGCTTCTTGGACTTGACCATCCTCATTTTGCAATAAGTACATTAAAGAACCATGCAAGACCCCTGGTTTACCCTTTGTTAAAGATGCTGCATGAAAATCCGAATCAATTCCTTGGCCTGCTGCCTCTACACCGTAAAGCTTTACCTCTTCATCTTCAACGAATGGGTAAAACATACCCATCGCATTGCTTCCACCACCAATACAGGCAACAAGCGCTTCTGGTAGTTTTCCTTCTCTCTCTAAGATTTGTTTCCTTGTTTCTTTCCCAATTACACTTTGAAAATCACGAACCATCATCGGGAATGGATGCGGCCCCATAACAGATCCTAACAAATAGTGAGTATCATCAACGTTTGCAACCCAATATCGGAGCGCTTCGTTTACTGCATCTTTTAATGTTGAACTCCCAGTTGTTACACTTACTACTTTTGCACCGAGTAGCTCCATTCGAAAAACGTTTAATGCTTGCCTTTTGATATCTTCTTCCCCCATAAAAATAATACAATCAAGATTAAATAAAGCACATACTGTTGCAGTGGCAACGCCATGCTGCCCCGCCCCTGTTTCTGCGACAATTTTCTTCTTTCCCATTCTCACGGCAAGTAGTGCTTGACCAATTGCATTATTAATCTTATGGGCACCAGTATGGTTTAAATCTTCTCTTTTTAGATAGATCTTTGCTCCACCAGCATGACTTGTTAAATTTTCCGCTAAATATAGCGGGGTTTGTCTACCAACATATTCCTTTAACAATCTCACAATATCTTTTTTAAAATTTGGATCGTTCTTGGCCACATTATAGGCTTCTTCTAGTTCCAACACTGCTTTCATAAGTGTTTCCGGTATAAATCTTCCTCCAAATATTCCAAAATGGCCCTTTTCGTTTGGTAATGTATATGAATTCATCCTATTTCTCCTCCAAAGCGGTAATTTTCACCTTTTCAATAAACGATTTTATTTTATTTAAATCTTTTTTTCCCTCAGTCTCTACCCCACTGCTAACATCTACCATATACGGGTTGATTCGCTGGATTGCTTCTTGAACATTTTCTTCATGTAGCCCTCCAGCAAGGATAAACTGTTTACTCTGTAAATCTTCAGATTGTAACAGATTCCAATCGAAGGCTTCCCCATTTCCGCCACGGTACCGACCTTTTGGTCCATCCAAGAGGATAGATTCACAGGGATACTGCTTTATTTTCTCTAAATCGTTTTTATGTTTAATGCTTAAAGCTTTAATAATCGGCATTGCAAAAGTTTGGCAAAACTCTGGTGTTTCGTCACCATGTAGTTGAAGATGCGTTAGTCCGATACATGATGCGATTCTTTCCATTTCTTCTTTCGTTTCATTTACAAAAACACCAACTTTCATCACAAAATCCGGTAATTCTTTAACAATTTCTATAGCCGACTCCATGTCAATTTTCCTTTTACTATCTGCAAAAACCAATCCAATTGCATCCGCGCCATATTCGACAATAGCAAGTGCCGTGGACACATCTTTAATTCCACATATTTTTATTTTCATATTTGATTCACTCTTTCAAGTTGTAGTCTGTAATCTGTAAGATGCTGTTTAATGTTTTTACTCTTCATAAGTGCCTCTCCCACTAAAATACCATTTGCTCCCGCCTGCTTTACTCGTTCCACATCTTCTTTCACATGAATACCACTTTCACTAATTAAAAAGACTCCTGATTTTTTTACTATTGGTCCTAATTGCTCAGTAACATCGAGCGAGGTCTCAAAAGTTTTCAAATTTCGGTTATTTAAACCTATCAATTTGGCACCTGTCTTTAATGCCTTTTCTAATTCTTCAAGATTATGGACCTCTATTAAAACTTCCAAGTTATATTTTTTTGCATATTGATATAGTTCGTTTAACTTTGATTCCTCCATTGCAGCAACAATTAATAAAATTAGGTCAGCACCGCTGGCTACTGCCCAATCTATTTGAAGTGGATCAATAATAAAATCTTTACAAAGAACTGGTAATTGAATAGCTTCCTTAACATTTCGCAAGTCCACAAACGACCCCTGAAAAAATGAGTGATCTGTTAAAACAGAAATAGCTGATGCACCATATTTTTCATATTGTTTGGCTTGTTCAACTGGAGTAATTGCTGTATTAATCACCCCTTTTGATGGGGAAGCCCGTTTGAATTCTGCGATAATGGCCATTTTTGTTTCAGAAGATAGGCTTTTGATCAATGATTTTTTAGAGAACGGGCTACCTCCTTGGATAATTTCTTGAGTATCTTTCATTCTTGCTATCTCTACTTTTTTCATATTAATTATTCGATCTAAAATGTTTTCCAATTAAATTGCCTCCCTTTTAACCAATCTGCTTTTTTCGATTAACTTTCTTAATTTTTCATAGGCAATGCCAGAGTCAATTGATTCTCGAGCCACTTTTACACCATCTTCGATCGATTCAGCCTTATTTGCTGTGTATATTCCTATTCCTGCATTAAGTAAGACAGTATCACGGTAAGCTCCTTTTTCGCCTTTTAAAACTTGCACCAAAATTTCAGCATTTTCTTTTGCATCCCCACCTTTAATGGAGTTGTTTTCATATTGAGGAAGCCCAATTTCTTCTGGAAATAAGGTCCTAATAGTAATTTGTCCTTTATCTAGAAACGCAAGATGATTTTCCCCTTGAAGTGAGGCTTCGTCCATATAACCTGCACCATTTATGACAGTTGCACGCTTTCTGCCAAGTGTTCGTAATACTTCTGCAAAAGGCATTAACATATCTCTGCGATAAACTCCTAATAATTGATAATCAAGATCAATTGGGTTTATAAACGGACCAATATAATTAAAAATCGTAGGTATTTTTAATTGTTTGCGAACAGTCATTACCTTTTTTAATTTTGGATGGACATGTGGTGCAAATAGGAAGGCAACACCAATTTCCAGCAAGATTTCTTCTGTTTTTTCAGTAGGTAAATTTAAAGCAATTCCTAAAAACTCCAAAACATCCGCACTTCCTGTTTTACTTGAAATACTCCTATTGCCATGTTTAGCTACAGGAATACCTGCACCTGCAATCACGAATGCAGAGGTAGTGCTAATGTTAAAACTTGATGATCCATCACCTCCTGTACCACAGTTATCCAAAACATTCGGATACTTATTCTTAAACGGGATCGTATTTTCCATAAGGGCCCTGACAATGCCAGCAATTTCCTCGACTGTTTCCCCTTTAGATTTTAAACCCATTAAAAAGGCTGCAATTTCACTTTCAGAAATATCCCCGTGTAATAATTCTTGAACAGCCTCTTTCATTTGATCTTCCGTAAACGATTTTTGATCAGCTAACTGGAGTAAAAAATTCTTCATTCTCCCTCTTCCCTTCTAATTGAACTAAAAAATTTTCAAGTATCTGTTTTCCTGATGGTGTCCCAATAGACTCAGGGTGGAACTGCAGACCATACACTGGAAAAACATTGTGCTTGATGGCCATTATTTCTTGGTCATCCATTGATCTTGCTGTGCATTCAAGCTCAATTGGCAAATTATTTTTTTCTATTGCGAGAGAGTGATAGCGCATCACCTCTAACGGTGTGGATAAATTTTTGAATAATCCTTTGCAATTATGTGTAATCAATGATGTTTTTCCATGCTTTATGATCTTTGCGGGGACTATTTCAGCGCCAAATGCATACCCAATTGCTTGATGCCCAAGGCATATTCCCAAAATCGGAATAGCTTTAAAGAATGTTCGAATGACTTCTACACAAACCCCTGCATTTTCCGGTTTACCCGGACCAGGTGAGAGTATAATGGCTGATGGCTTCCATTTATTGATTTGTTCCATAGAAAGCTGATTATTCCTTTCCACTAGTACATCCTCACCAAGATCACCTAAAAATTGGTACAGATTATAGGTAAATGAATCAAAATTATCGATAAGCAAAATCATTGTTTTTCACCCTCCAAAAAGGATTTTAATTTATTAAGGGTTTCCTCATATTCTGATTCAGGATTTGAGTCATACACTATTCCTGCACCTGCCTGGATATAGGCTGTTCCACTTTTTAAAATCATTGTTCGAATAGCTAGTGCAAAATCCATATTTCCACTTGCCGATAAATATCCAATTGCCCCAGAATAAAGCCCCCGTTTCACATTTTCTAAATGATTAATAATTTCCATCGCTCTTATTTTCGGAGCACCCGAAACGGTTCCAGCTGGGATACAAACAGCAAGTGCATCCAATGCTGTTTTGTTATCCTTCAGCTCTCCACTGATTTCAGAAACCAGGTGCATAACATGGCGGAATTTTTCAATTTCCATATATTTATCTACCTTGATCGTTCCAAATTTACATACTCTGCCAAGATCATTTCTTCCAAGATCTACAAGCATGTTGTGTTCCGCTTGCTCTTTCTCATCAGTCTGTAATTCTTTTTCGAATAATTGGTCTTCAAATTGGGTTTTTCCTCTTTTTTTCGTACCAGCAATCGGGTTTGCGATTACTTGTTTCCCTTTTGTTTTAACAAGACTTTCTGGTGAAGACCCAATAACGGTATATTCATCAAACTCGATATAGAACATATAAGGAGTTGGATTATTAGCACGATGTTTACGATAAAGAGATAAGGGGGTTCCTGTGTAAATTGACTTCATTCTCTGGGAAAGAACCACTTGAAAGATGTCACCAGAGACAATATACTCTTTTGCCACATTCACATTTTTTATAAATTCTTCTTTTAATGTTTCAGCCTTAAATCCAGCAAAGTCGAACAAGTCTATTTCGTGATGAAAGTATTGCATTTTCATCTCTTCCACCCTTCTAAGTACCCTTTGTTCAATAAGTTCTTCATCTGCACCATCTAAAAACGGTGTCCCAATAACGATAACCTTTTCCTCAAGATGGTCGAAAACGATTATCTCTTCATAAAACATTAAATGAGTATCCGGCATGTGCAATTGATCATCTAAATCAGCACCGATATTTTCAAATTGGCGAATAACATCATAACCAACATAACCAACAGCTCCTGATATAAATGGGTATGGTAATTGATCTAACTTAATGGGTGGCATCAAGGTCTTCAAGACTTCAAGAGGATTCCCTTCGATCGTGTACCTTTCTCCATTTCGTTTGACAATCTCATTCTTTTCACCATTTGAGAGAAACTCCATTGACGGATCTACACCAATAAAAGAAAACCGTCCTGATTCATTGTATTTATGTGAACTCTCTAATAAAAACTTCTTAGGACCAGTGATTTTCTGTAAAATGGCAATTGGCGTTAACGTATCCCCTTTTAGTTCTGTTAAGAAATAACCATTCTTTGTTTTCATCCATTTACACTCCTTTTTGTAATAACAAAAGTGCTAGCACCTGATTAGCTCCGACATTGAAAGAACCAAAGCTACCTAGTGGAGCTAGGAGCTTGAGATTGACATCGGTTCTTTTAATTTTGAAAATAAAAAAAATCGCCCTCTATACGCATAACAATCTTATGCATATAGAGGGCGATTTTTTGATCGCGGTGCCACCTCCCTTCGAAACAGGAAATTCCTGTTTGCTCTTTTCAGATACGGGACTATAAAATCCGATATCCTATCCTTTTAACGGCGGAACTCCGGGCAACCCTACTATTGTTCAAGCAGCCACTTGCAAGCCCATTCCACAAATTCATTCTTACCAGGCTTCCACCTACCCTGGCTCTCTGAAAAGAAAGAAAAAATGTGTACTCCTCTTGCGCAACGATTTAACTATTTTTTTATAAGGCTCTTTTCTTAAACTTTGTTGCTAGTTGAAACTAAATTAGAATGGGATTCCAATTTACCGATGAAAACCGTAGGAAGTTTTTAAGAAAAGAGCACGATACTATTGTTATTTCGGGTTTTTAGGCTAGGTACGAAAAACAAAAAGGGCCCCCCATCCAAAAAGGACGGAAGACCCGTGGTGCCACCTTCATTAGCTAATAAATCAGCTCACTTTACCAGTATCAAAGCTTTAGCTTAAAATACATGTCTCTTGAAACGATGAGATGTTCGCCAAGGCCTACTACTCATTTCTGAGGTTCAGTTTGGAGGCTAGAAGTCCATTCACCATTACGTCTACACTGATTCCCACCTACCATCAGCTCTCTAAAGTATGCGCAAAAGCTACTACTCTTCATCAATGCCTATTATTAATTTATTGTTTTAAATATTAAAACAATAATTATCAAAAGTCAATTAGTTAATTTCAATATTTTAGGAATAGATAGTTAAAGTAATTTTTTTAACTTTCCTTTCCAAACCTCAGCAAGCTCGGTCACTTCCAAAATTCTCTCTATTGCTTTTTTATTCTTTTGATCATGGAAAAGGGTTTGATTCGCAAAAAGTACAGAAACTTCTTTTGGATGCTTTTCGTAAAGCTTAATCTCAGATCCATTAAAAATGGAACCATCTTCAAGCACTCTAAAAAAATAACCCGTTAATCCTGTTTGATATACCCTATTTAAAAATGGGTCTATATCATTAAATTTAGAAATTGTTGAACAAGGAACTCTTCCTTGTGTTACTTGGAGGACAACCTCACCTATTTTATAAATATCGCCAATACAAACGTCCTTCTCTAGCATCCCTGTTGCTGTAATATTTTCTCCAAATGCAGGTGGAATTAGTGTTATTCCAAATTCTTTTTCCCATAAAGCATAGTGCTCTATAGGGTAGAGGCAAACGGCACGATCGTCACCACCGTGAAACTCATGATTAGCGACATCATCGTCAATAAATCCGGACTTTCTCAATTCCGCTTTTGCAACAGATATTTTTCCAATTGCTGAATGTTCTTTCACGTCTTTCCACTGATATTCTTTTGGTTTTCCGATTGCTACATTTTTAATTATTCGCTTGTTCATACTTTTTGCCCTCTTCTTCCATTAAAAGGATTAAAAACTAATAATTATTTTATATTTAAAAAGTAAATAGTAAAGGTAGACATAAATAAAGGCGGTATCAAGATCATGGAAAATATTGAACAGTTATGCTCCACAAAATCGGCTGTTAAAAAACAGGACACCGCTGCTGGAAGTAACAAATCTAATGAAGTTTCCAAACAGAAGTGGGCAATTCTTTCACTGTCATCCATTCCTTTAGTCATGACTCTTGGTAATTCGATGTTAATTCCCGTTTTACCTTCAATGGAAAAAAAATTAGACATTTCTTCATTCCAAACAAGTATGATTATCACGGTATATTCAATTGTAGCTATTCTGCTAATTCCTATTGCTGGATATTTATCTGACCATATTGGGCGAAAAAAGGTAATTATCCCGAGCCTTATTATAGCAGGAATTGGCGGTCTTATTTCTGGAATTGCTGGATGGAAAATGGATAATTCCTATTGGGTCATCTTAATTAGCCGCGCCCTTCAAGGAGTTGGTGCCGCTGGAGCATTTCCAATCGTTCTTCCACTTGTTGGTGATATGTTTAAAAATGATGATGATGTAAGCTGTACACTGGGCCTAATAGAAACATCTAACACATTCGGAAAGGTTCTATCTCCAATTTTAGGGGCATTTTTAGCAGGATTCATTTGGTATTTGCCATTTTTATCAATACCTGTTTTTTGTTTGATCTCTTCTATTATGATGATTTTTTTAGTAAAATGTCCAAAAACAACTGAAAAACCTTTACCATTTAAGCAATTTTATACAAATGTAAAAACAATTTTTACTCAAAAAGGCCATTGGCTTTATGCCATTTTTTTTATCGGTGGAATTTTGATGTTTGTTTTATTTGGAATATTATTCTATCTTTCCGATACTTTTGAGAAAGAATATGGGATAAAAGACGTTAAAAAGGGCTTCTTTTTAGCACTTCCTCTGGGTGCACTCTGTCTTGCATCGTTTATAACTGGGAAAATTATCAAAAAAAATAAAATATTAATGAAGTGGCTGACATTGGGCGGAATTGCAGTTGCAGCTTTGGCTATTGCAGCCCTCTATTTTTCGATTAATTTATGGTTTATGGTCACAATGTTTTTGTTAACGGGAATTGGTATTGGTATTGGTCTCCCGTGTCTAGACTCCCTCATTACCGAAGGAATTGAAAAGGAAGAACGAGGAACGGTTACCTCTGTTTATAGCTCGATGAGGTTTATTGGTGTGGCCGCAGGGCCACCAGTCATTGCATTATTAATGAAACTTTCCCATACCTGGATTTTTATTTTACTTAGTGCTGTCTGCGTCATTGCAGCACTGGTGGGAATTAAGGCAATCAAACCTGGATTACAAAAGCCATAACGTTAATAAATGAAGCATCCTATATAGGAACAACGACAAAAATGAGATCATGTCTTGGAAAATTAATTTTATTAGTATAAAAAACGCAGAGGAAGTCTAACGGGTTGTACCTCTGAGTTGCAAACAGTTTAATATCAAAGCAATGTACAATTTATTTAGCATATAAAATCAAGACTATGAAGACCCAAATACAGCCTAGAAACAGGAAAAAGGGCCTTCATCAAGGATATGAAAAGTCAAGTCCATTTAATTGTGTAAAAGTGTAAACAATGATTTTCAACTTATAAAAAAGAATTCGTAAAGTGAGCTACATTTATTTAAAATTTACATTGAGGGGCGGGCATGATAGCCTGGAGGGCAAGCCAGGTGTTGTTAGACGCCTGGCTTCCTGGCTTTCCATCATGCCCGCTGGAGGCTCAATGTCAATTTGAAATTAGGCCTTTCCACTCATTTTGGATAGAGTGTTATTATTACTTTTCTTTTGTTTTCTTAAGATAAGGAACATTATTTTTATTCCAATCTTCTTCAATATCTATTAATACTGAACCAATAATCCTGATAGCCGACTGATCATTCGTAAAGATCCGAATAACTTTTTCTCTTCTGCGAACCTCTTGGTTTAAGCGTTCAAGCATGTTCGTTGTGCGTAAGTGTTTATGATACTGGACCGGGTGGGAATGAAATTGGATAGCGTCTTCAAACCCATTTTCTAAAGTTTCAATCGCTTTTGAAAAGCCTTTCGTATCTTGATACTTCTCTACAAAACGATTTTTCAATTCCCTTACAACATCTATATCTGAGTTTTGAAAAAGGTCCTTCAGTTCTTGACGAGCTTCGGCAGTACCTTTCTTTGGCAGGGTATCCATGATGTTTCTTAAAAAATGAACACTACACCTCTGCCAAGAAGTACCTAAGAATGATTCTTTAATGGATGTGACTAAGCCGCCATGAGCATCAGAAATCACCAACTTAGGGGATTGAAGTCCTCTGGACTTTAGATACTCAAAGAAGGATGTCCAGCTATCAGTGGATTCAGTGTGATTGACTTTTAGGCCAATAATCTCTCTGTGTCCACTTTCACTTACCCCAATGGCAATATGAACACTTTTAGAAACTACTTTATTGTTCTCACGAACTTTAATGTACATGGCATCTACGTAAATATACGGGTAGTAATGCACGTTAAGTGGACGGTTTCTCCAGTCGTTAATTATTGGGTCTACTGTTTTGATGAGATTGGAAACAAGTGATTTAGATACACTTGTCCCACATAATTCTTCTACAATTTTAGTCACTTTACGTGTAGAAACACCATTCACAACCATTTCAATCATGGAAAGGATAAGTGCTTGGTCGCAGCGTTTGTATTTTTCAAAGATAGTTGTAGAGAATTCACCGTCCCTAGTACGAGGAACCTTTAACTTTAGAGATCCAACGCCAGTAATGAGCTCACGCTCATAAAAACCATTTCTGTAGCCTCTGCGTTCTTCTGTTCTTTCATGGGAAAGAGCATTAATATATTCGTCTCTTTCTTTCTCCATTAAGGAATTCAAAATAAGAGATAATGAAGCTTTCACAGGTGATTCTAGAGAGCTGCTTTCAATTTTCCCTTTGAGATCTTCTAAATTTATAGTAATATTGATTTGGGTCATCATCATGTCCTCCGTTTATGGTTTTCTTGGTCGAAAACATTGTAACACGGGCCATGATGATGACCTATTCTTTTTACACAATTATATGGGCTTAATCATATGAAAGACCAAACTCAGTCTAGAAACAAGGAAAAGGTCCTTCATCAAGACTATGAAGACCCAAACACAGCATAGAAACAGGAAATAGGGCCTTCATCAAGGCTATGAAGGACCAAACTCAGTCTAGAAACATGAAAAAGGGCCTTCATCAAGGCTATGAAGGACCAAACACAGCATAGAAACATGAAAAAGGGTCTTCATCAAGGCTATGAAGGACCAAACACAGCATAGAAACATGAAAAAGGGTCTTCATCAAGGCTATGAAGGACCAAACACAGCGTAGAAACATGAAAAAGGGTCTTCATCAAGTATATGAAGACCCAAATTTTCATGTGAATTTTCCCATAAATAAAATGATGCGGAATACAAATAAACAAGTGATTTCACCCCACAAGTAAACCCAGCAGGGAAAAGTCCCCTGCGTTTTATAGAACATTTTTACTTTACTGGTTTCTTTAAAAATCCAATTAAAAGTGCAGCTGTAACTGAACCAATTAAGATGGAAAGTGCATACTGGAGAACACCGTGTTCAACAAGTGGAACAACGAAAATTCCTCCATGTGGTGCTCTTAACCCAATTCCAAAAGCCATCGACATTGCCCCAGCAACAGCAGAACCAATCATTACTGACGGAATCACTCGAAGTGGATCTGCTGCTGCAAATGGAATTGCTCCTTCTGTAATAAATGATAGACCCATTACATAGCAAGCCTTACCAGCGTCACGATCTTCATTATTAAACTTATTTTTAAACAAAGTTGTTGCAATTGCAATTCCAAGTGGAGGAACCATTCCTGCTGCCATAATCGCAGCCATTGGCTCATAAACACCACTGGCCAGAAGCCCAGTTCCAAATACATACGCAGCTTTGTTTACAGGTCCTCCCATATCAAAGGCCATCATGAGCCCTAACACAATTCCTAATAATATTGCATTTCCTGTTCCAAGTCCTGTTAGCAAGTGGGTAATTTCTTTATTTAGCAATCCAACTGGTTTGTTGACTGCAAAGAGCATAATAAACCCTGTTATCGCAATTCCAAATAGCGGATACAATAAAATACTTTTGATGCCTTCCAAAGAACGAGGAAGTCCGATAAATACTTTTTTTAGTAGAATAACTGTATAGCCTGCAAGGAAACCTGCAATAATACCTCCTAAGAAACCAGCTCCACCACTTGCAGCAAGCATACCCCCGACCATTCCCGGTGCAAACGCGGGACGATCTGCAATACTTAAGGCAATAAACCCTGCAAGGACAGGTACTATTAATCCGAATGCATTTCCTCCACCAATAGTCATTAAAGCTTCTGCGAATTTATTATATGTTGGATCATCAGGCTTAAAGGAATTATAACCAAACATAAAGCAAATTGCGATTAAGATACCACCACCAACAACAAAAGGAAGCATATTTGAAACACCATTCATCAGGTGTTTATAAAAGCCTGTTCGCTGCTCTTTTTGTTGACCTTGGTCACCTGTTTCTGTTTTTCCTTTATATACTGGGGCATCTTGTTTTAATGCACGCTCTATTAATTGTTGTGGACGACGAATACCATCTGCAACGGCAACTTGAATAACGTGTTTCCCTTTAAATCGGTCCATTTCAACATTGATATCGGCTGCAACGATAACAGCGACAGCATTTTCAATTTCTTCTTTTGTAAGGACATTCTTAGCACCGCCAGATCCGTTAGTTTCCACTTTGATGTCAATACCCATTTCAGTTGCTTTTGCTTTTAGAGAATCTGCAGCCATATAAGTATGTGCTATTCCAGTAGGACATCCGGTAACCGCAATGACGGCATTCTTTTTGTTTGAAACATCTTGATTTTCAAAACTTTCTTGATCATAGCTTTCAATGATATTTATTATTTCATCTTTTGTATTAGCGCTTAAAAGCTGTTTACGTACTTCTTGGTTCATTAAGAGTCCCGAAAGTCGAGCAAGGGCTTTCAAGTGTGTGTCATTTGCTCCTTCAGGTGCAGCAATCATGAAAAACAAATGTGCTGGCTGCCCATCTAACGATTGATAGTCTACTCCAGAGATGGATTTTCCAAATGCTATCGCTGGTTCTTTAACTGCTTGTACTTTTGCATGGGGAATGGCAATCCCATCACCAATACCCGTTGTACTTAATTCCTCACGCTTTAAAATGGCCGTTTTGAATGCAGAGCGATCCGTAATTTTTCCAGCATTTAAGAGTGTATCGACAAGTTGATCGATTGCTTCTTCTTTCTTATTGCCTTCTATATTAAGTAAAATTGTACTTTGTGTTAGCAATTCTATTATTTTCATATATTCTCTCCTCTATGAAATATTCTTGATATGCACTTGGGAAAGGATTGCAGCGACCGATTCCTTCGTACATAAGCCAAGTGAAAAAGCGGTAGCACTACCTGAAGCCACACTATATCGAAATGCATCTGTATAGTTAAACTCCTTTTGATATTCTGCTAGGAAACCTGCAACCATCGAATCTCCAGCACCAACAGAGTTTCTTACCTTTCCTTTAGGAGCTTTTGCTATTAATGAAATTTCATTATTTATAAAAACTGCACCCTTATCAGCCAGTGAAACAATAACATTTTTCGCTCCCATTTCAACGAGCTTTTTCCCAAAGGGTATAACCTCTTCACAATTTGTTATCGATGTTTGAAATAATTCCCCTAGTTCATGATGATTGGGTTTAATAAGAAAAGGATGATAAACTAAAACCTTTTTTAACAAATCTCCTTCAGCATCAACGATAAATTCAGTACCCTGTTCACTACAAATTTTTACAAGCTCCTCATAAGTTGTTTTTGCTAAGGATCCAGGAATGCTTCCTGCCAAAACGAGCATATCGTTACTAGATAATTGTTGGATTTTCTCTTTTAATTGTTGAAAGTCTTTATCTTGAATTTTTGGACCTTGGCCATTAATTTCTGTCTCTTGTCTACTTTTTAGTTTGATATTGATTCTTGTATCTTCATCTACTTTTATAAAATCTGTTTCAATTTCTTCACTTTGAAGAAATTCATCAATATATTTTCCAGTAAACCCACCAGTAAAACCAAATGCCTTACTTGTCATACCCATCTGTTTTAATACCCTCGAGACATTGATTCCTTTTCCACCGGGGAATTTAGTTTCTTTACTTGTCCGATTTAATTCTCCTAATTGAAAGCCTTCTACCTCAACGATGTAATCAACTGAAGGATTTAATGTTAATGTATAAATCATGCTGTCACTACCTTTATCGTTGTTTTGTCTTTAAACACTCTCATTGTTTCATCTGATAATTCATTCGTAATAATAGTTGCTGTTTTTAGATCTCCTATTTTAGAAAAAGCTATTTCAGAAAACTTTGTTTCATCTGCTAATACATACGTTTCCCTTGAAAGAGAAATCACCTTCTGCTTAACTGCAGCTTCTTCTTGATCAGGGGTTGTATATCCAAATTGAGAATGGATGCCATTAACTCCCATAAAGCATTTATCAAACTGATAGAGATCTAGACTTGTTAATGCGCCCCTGCCGATAATTGCTTTTGTATTTTGCTTTGCAAACCCACCAATTAAATAGGTTGGAATTCCTTTATTAAGCAAGGGCGTTACATGCATTAATCCATTTGTAACAACAACAATATTATCTATCGGTAGAAAATCGATCATTTCTTTAACAGTTGAACCAGCATCAAGATAAATACAATCACCTGTTTCAACCAAATTTGCAGCAAATTTAGCAATTTCACGTTTTTCATGAAGGTTTTTGGATGATTTTTCATTCATACTTGGTTCTTGAAGCTTGCCTTGTAGCCGAGAGGCACCTCCATGGATTCTTTTTAAAAATTTATCTTCCTCTAATTGAGATAAATCCCTGCGAATTGTAGATTCTGAGGTATGGGTAAGCTCCACTAATTCATTTATTTTAACAATATTTTTCTCTTTTAAAAGCTGTAAAATTAAGCGATGACGCTCTGGAGTCAACAATTCAGAACCACCTTTTATGTTTTATATTTTTATATTACTGAAAACGATTGCAAAAATCAATCATTTTCTTTCAAAAACATTCATATTTTTGACTGATTTTGATTTTCTATTTCATTTTCATCATGTCTGAGGAAGCAAAAAATGTATGCCTAAGTTTTTAAAATCGTTTTACTATGAAAACAGGATAATATATGTTATATTAATATATGCATTATTATTCAGTCTTACCGATGTAGTGGAATGGCTTACAGGGTTTTGGTGGTAGAAATACCTGTTTGTTCTTAGTCACTTTATCTGCATCTCTCTAAGGAAATAACATGCGGGTGTGGTTTAATGGTAGAATTTCAGCTTCCCAAGCTGACGGCGGGGGTTCGATTCCCCTCACCCGCTCCACTTAATTTATGGAGAAGTACCCAAGCGGTTCAAGGGGGCGCACTCGAAATGCGCTAGGACGGGTAACCGTTGCGTGAGTTCGAATCTCATCTTCTCCTCCATACATATCATTTTCAAACACTTCCATGGAGTGTTTTTTATTTATCCATTCGTTTTTAAGAAGATATATGTGTATAATAATGGGAGAGAGAATTGTAAAGGATGAGACGATGAACATTACAGGACATTCAGTAGAGAAATTAACAGATCCATTCGGATTGCTTTCAGGCGACCGTTATGAATTTTTCCTTGATCTTGGAGTAGATGAAGAGGATGAGCTCTTCACAGAAAAAGGACTTGGATTAAAGGTTATTTATGTAATTGACGAAAATGGGCCAAAAATTTCACATTACCATTTTTTCGAAAAAGGAACACAGAAGGTTTTGGACTTCGCTTTGGAAGATGATGAGGAAGAGTTAGTCCGTGCTTATTGTAAGGAAAATAGTATTTAATAATGCTCACGCTTTAACTAAAAAGAGATATATGGTTTAAACTAGACAGTAAAAAGAGCAGGGATTATCCCTGCTCTTTTTAGCTATGTTGAACAACTCTTTATTTGGTTAGAGTGGAGTAAAATTATTACATGAAGTTTTTGCTATGATTTGGTATAACCTGCAACTCTTTTGTTGTAAGGCTCATTTCAGTTTTGCATATAGGACAAAGGGGTATGTCACTACCACCGCTTTTAAAATTATCACGAACCCAGCAATTGCAATGATCTGAATTGCATACCCAAATTTTTGTTTCTTCTAATTTGACTTCCTCTTCATTTCTTCTGCCAAATGCCATTAAGGTCACCCCCAAGTTTTTTTAAAAAGCTAAAGCAATTCAAAAAGGTGATGCAATCATCCTGCACCACCTTATTTTAAACCAAATTAAACGGTTTGGACGTTAGCTGCTTGCTTACCACGAGCACCATCAACAATTTCAAATGAAACAGTTTGGCCTTCTTCTAATGTTTTAAAGCCTTCAGATTGAATAGCTGAAAAATGAACGAAAATATCTTCTCCGCCTTCAACTTCAATAAATCCAAATCCTTTTTCTGCATTAAACCATTTTACTTTACCGTTATTCATGTAATAAACCCCCAAAAAGTAGTTCACTTTAAGCTAATCACACATTCAAATAAAAAAGTCGTTTGCACGAATGAGCCTTAAAAATCGCCCACATTACGTTGCAGTTACGACTAGTTGTTCTATAAACATTTAACGAACTTTAAGCGTACTGTAATTTTATACTTTTTTTAGAAAAAAGTCAAATTATTATATAATACCAAAAAGTCCGAATTGTCTCAAGGAAAAGTTGATATTATTATTTTTAGCCAATCAGCGAGTTTTCTTAATCTAAATAATTAGGAGCGGTTTAAGGTCGAAATATGCTCCACATCCTATGCTTCTTTTTTTATTTTTGGAGTGGCTTTTTTTCTTGGAGCTGTTGGCTTTTTTGGTTTTGTCCGATCAATTGATGCTTGTAATGCTGCCATCAAATCAGTCACATTGGTTCCGACCTCTTTTGCTGTAGGAGTTATTGTTTCATTTCCAGTTCGTTTCGATTCAATTAATTCTAATAAGGCTGTCCGGTATTCATCCGTATATTTTTCAGGTTCAAATTCAGTTGTCAATTGATCAATTAATAAAATCGCTGTATCCAATTCTTTTTTTGTTACTTTATCATCTGAAGGGATATTGGGTACATCTGCAACACTTCTTACCTCATCGGGATAATGAATCGTTTCCATCACAAGTGTATTTTCGTAAACCCGGATCACGGCCATTTGCTCCTTCGACCGAATAACAATTTTTGCCAACCCTACTTTTTGTGACTCTTCAAGCGCTTTCCGAAGTAATGAATAGGCTTTTCCTCCGCTCTCACTTGGAGACATGTAATAGCTTCTGTCAAAATAAATTGGATCAATTTCCTCCATTTTTACAAAGTCGATAATTTCGACTGCTTTATCCTCATTTTCTTTTCGCAAGTTTTCTAAATCCTCATTATCAAGAACGACAAATTTCCCTTTAGCATACTCATATGCCTTCACTAATTCATTTTTCACTTCCTCATCACAAACAGGACATACTTTTTCATATTTAATGGGAGAATGACATTTTTTGTGAAGTGTACGTAGCTTTACATCTTTATCTTCTGTTGCAGCATGAAGTTTAATCGGGATATTAACGAGACCAAAGCTGATGCTTCCTTTCCACATCGTATGCATAATCATTTCTCCATTCTTTTTAATTTTATTTTGCGTTATTGCAAGAAGTACATTCACTAAAAGAACTGGAAAAGGTGCACATTAAATAAAAAGGAGCGAAAAAAAATGAAACCCATGCTACCAAGCCTTACATTTGATCTCCCTGCTTCTTCTGATTGGTTTTACGAGGTTAAATATGATGGTTTTCGAGCCATCTTGAATTGGGATTTTAAAAAAATCGAATTAACCAGTAGAAATGGTAAACCGCTTTTACCTCAATTCCCAGAAATCAAGGAATTTCTTTTAAAATATGAACAGCAATGTAAACCTTTTTTTCCGATCCAACTTGATGGGGAGCTTGTCTTCCTAGAAAATTCATATAAAGCGAATTTTTCATCTATGCAAGTAAGGGGACGTTTGAAATCAACAAAAAGAATAGCAGAGCAAGCTGTTATGGCACCATGCCGGCTTATGGTCTTTGATGTATTAAAGATTGGCGGAAAATCCCTAAATTCAACCGTTTATCACAAGCGAAAAAAAGAGTTGATCAAGTTTTTTGAAAATGTATATTTCAGTATCCAAGCAGAACCAGAGAATGAACAATTATTACAATTCGTTAATGGTTGGGATCGATTTGACGAATTATGGGAAAAAGTGGTCCTGTATGATGGGGAAGGTATTGTTGCTAAACAAAAAAACAGCATTTGGGAGGAAGGAAAACGCTCAACCCAATGGCTTAAATATAAAAATTGGAAATATGTAAGTAGTTTTGTGACTGCCTATGATAAAACAAATGGATATTTTTATGTTGGTGTTTTCAAAAACAAGGAAGTTAATGTGATTGGGCAGGTACTTTTCGGATTTACGCCCGATGAAAAACAAGCCCTCCAAAAAATCATTAAAGAAAATAAACGCGATGAAGATCAACAATATATTTACGTCAAACCAGCAATTTGCCTTGAAGTTAAATATTTAGAGCTTTATGAAAATCAGCTTCGTGAGCCCCATTTTGATCGTTTTCGATTTGATTTGGAGCCTTTAGACTGTACATTTGATCACTTCATTTTTCAACAAATAAATTTACCAAAGGATTTGGAAATATCCCATCCAGAAAAACCGCTTTGGGAAGGTATAAAAATTCAAAAAGCTGACTACATTCGTTACTTGCGATCAATTTCACCATATATGCTACCTTTTTTAAAAGATCGCCTTTTAACGGTCATTCGTTATCCACATGGTATGTATGGTGAAGCTTTTTATCAAAAAAATTGTCCAGACTATGCTCCGGATTATGTCCAAACACATCAAGATGAGGGTATTCGTTACATTATTTGTAACGACCTTAAAACGCTTCTATGGCTCGGAAATCAATTAGCAATAGAATTTCATATTCCGTTTCAAACTATTAAAAGCAAGGGGCCAAGTGAAATTGTCTTTGATTTAGATCCACCTTCTAAAGATGCGTTCCAGTTAGCTGTTAAAGCGGCGATCCTTATTAAAGAGGTACTTGATCGTTTAAATTTAATCGGTTTTATTAAAACCTCTGGAAATAAAGGATTACAGATTTACATTCCATTACCAGAAAATGTTTATAGCTATGATGATACTCGTCTGTTTACGAGCTTTGTTGCAGAATATCTGGTTTCAAAGGAACCTGATTTGTTTACAGTTGAACGAATGAAAAAGAATCGGGGAAATCGCTTGTATGTAGATTATGTGCAACACAGTGAGGGTAAAACAATTATCGCCCCTTATTCAATGAGGGGTAATGAGCTAGCTGGCACCGCCACCCCCTTATACTGGGAAGAAGTAGATGAAACATTAAAACTTGAAAAGTTAAATTTGCAAAATGCTCTAGACAGAATTAAAAGACAGGGGGATCCATTTAAGGATTATTTCCAAACGAAAACGATTCAATTATTTTCACCCGTACTTCAATTTTTACAAAAAGGCTAAGTTATATAACTCTGTTGATTTTTGGCTCATTCATGTTTATCAACCATATTATTTAACCCAAACCTATAAAGAAAACATACTGATTGGCGAGTCCCTAAGGGCGATGACTGAAGCGTAGTTGCCCTTATGCGCTAGTAGAATTTATGGATATAAATTCTGATTAACTAAAAAAAGGATAAGGTTTCCCTTTATCCTTCTCTCATTTCTTTTAAAAATCGCTGTGCATCAGTTTGTAATTTTTCATATGCGTTTTGTTCAAAAAATTCATTTTTCTCATCAATAGTAAATGTCTCACCAGCAAGATCCACATTGACATTAGCCTGATAAACATATGTGGCATTACCAATCAAGTCTATGCTATATCCGCCATCAACGGAATGAACAATACACTGAACTCTACCGCCATTATTGTATACGTTTATAACTTCATCAAGGTTATTAAATTCTTGTAAGTATGTGACAAGCGAAGAGGCTGACATGGCAGTTCCACAGGCATTTGTAAACCCGACACCACGTTCAAATGTTCTCACATAAATATGTCCTTGTTTTAATGGCTTGACAAAGCTAACGTTAACACCGTCAGGAAATAAATCATTCGGATTATTCACCTTTTCACTAATTTGTTTTTGAAGATTCGATTGGAGAATCTCTTCACTTTCAACTATGGAAATCAAGTGCGGATTTGGTACAGAAAGTGCAGTAAATCTTAATTGATCAGATAATACTTCAATTTTTTCATTTTGTAATGTAGATTGGTCCAGATACAACGGTAAGTCTTTTAATTGGAAGGACACTGGGGAAATTTCCACCTGATACGTTTCTACCTCTGGGTATAGATCAGCCTGTTTACTTACTCTCAAATTAGCCTTCATCGTTTCAATGACTGCTTCCTTTAGTTGCAGCTTTTCACAAATATATCTAGCTACAATGCGAAGACCATTGCCGCACATTGACGCTTCCGAGCCGTCTGCATTAAAAACTCGCATTCTCCCATTTGCGTGTGTACTATTTAGGACAAACAAGATACCGTCAGCCCCAAGATTTGTATTCCGATTACATAATAATTTTGCAAGATCAGCTCTTTCACTTTCTGAAAAAGTATAATCATTGGAAATTTCATCTATAAGAAGAAAGTCATTTCCAGACCCATGACATTTAATTAAATCAATTTGCATTTATGAAAACCTCCGAAAAAATAAGCTTATCTTATTTTATCTAAAATCTTTACTAAATTAAACATTTAAAGCAATAAAATTTAATTATGTACATATGGTGAATTTTCCATTTTCATCAAATCAGTTGACCACTTTAAAGCCTGATGGTATTGAGTTAAAACCTGATTTTCCTTAAATCCAAACTTATTGCAAATTTCCCCAAAATCTTCCCAATTACCTTTTTCCACGGCAATTACAAGTTCTAGCATTTCTTTTAAATGATTTTTTTTACCTTTCAAAGCATCACAAATATCTTCATGTAAAGGTAATGCAACTAATACCATTTCCATCGAAGTATTTAATAATGAATCCATTAAGGAAAACATTCCAGTAAGGAAGTAAGTTGAATTGGATGATCTACCCTTCTCCCTTACAAGTAATTCACACATTTTTGCTCTTGTTAATGAGATAGTAATTAATTCATTTGTAAAATCTTGTTTGCGACCAGATAAATCTCTTACAGACAAAACATAAATCCACTTTTTTATTTCTATTAACCCAAGCATGACAATCGCTTGCTGGATTGATTTTATTTTTTGTTTTGGACGGAAAGCAGGAGAATTTATTAGCTTTAATAATTTATAGGAAAGTGATAAATCTTGTTCGATCCACTTTGCAATCAAATCAATCCTTGGTTCAACCTCTGATAAATTATTAATAAGTTCTAAATATGAATGAAAATAAGTTGGAATGTCTTTCGTTGAAACAATTGCAGGCTCTGCAAAAAAATAACCTTGAAAATAATGATATCCTCGCAAAGTTGCCTGAATAAACTCCTGTCTTGTTTCAACCTTTTCAGCAAGTAATTTAATTTTTCTTTCTTTAGCTATCTTTTCAATTTTCGTTCTCATTTTAAACGTTGTATTTTGAAAATCCACTTTTATAATATCGACAAAAGGGAATAGGTTAAACGTAAATTGATTTTGTTCATCTAAAACAAAATCATCTAAGGCGATTTGATACCCAAGGCTCTTTAGCTCTTTACAAATTTTAAGCAGTTCAGGATTCGGTTCAACTGTTTCAAGTATTTCAACAACAATTTCATGGGGTTTAAAATAGGTTGGAAGCTTTAGTTGAAGTAATTTTTCTGTAAAATTCAAGAAACATGGTTTTCCATTTGAGATTTCATCAATACCAATAGTTAAAAAACTGTTGATAATTACCTCGGCTGTTGCTTCATCACCGTTTATATTTGGAAACTTGTTTTCAAGATTATTCCTATATAGAAGTTCATAACCAAACACTTCTTTTTTATTTGTAAAAATAGGCTGTCTTGCAACAAAAACTTCCACGCCAATATCCTCCCTTCCATAGTTTAGAATAGTGGTCTTATTGACTTTATTATGCAAAATTTATCAAATAATGTAAACAACTTTATCGTTTTTTCGAAAATTTAAGACAGGAATTGTCAAATTATTTACTAACGCTCGATAAAATATTCATTGATTAAAAATGACATTCTTAGCAATTTTTCTTTTTCCGATAGCTGTTCGGAAAATGTTAGCACAGGTGTATTTGGCTCTGGAAAAAAACTACTCCACTCGAGTGGCATCCATCCCCTTCGCAACCTACCTACCTGATTCGCACCATTATCATAAATACGCTCATCCATATAAAAGGCAGACCCTTCAATCGCACCAATAAATTTTCCAGTGGCATCTTGAAGCTCTTTTTTGCCCTTTTTTGTTTTTTCAAAATAGCCCAAAAACGAGTTTTTTTCATTAAAGGCTTCTATTTTTTTCCCTTTTATTTTATAAAACGCTAAAATTTCATCAGCATCATTATAAAGGGCATATATTTTTATTCGGTTAAAAAGTGTAATTCTCTTACCGCAGTATTTTTTAAGTTCCCCCGCTAGATGCCCGTCTGGAAAGTATAGCAACACCCTAGGGAATTGAGTGTTTAAAAATACAACTAATAAATGTCTAGCTTCAAATAGTGTTTGGTAAAGTTCTCTAGAGGAAGTTATATTCCTTTCTATTGAAAAAGACTGATTTAAGCGAAAAAGATAGACTTGAAAACTAATTAGGCTATAAAAAAGAAAAGGGATCGTTAGTAACATGATTTCTTTGTTGTGGAAAAAAGAAAGATTCCCCACAACAATTAAGATTGCTGGAAATAACGCTAATATACTATCATTTAAGCTCAACCTAGCAGTATTATGGTAATACTCATGTATTTTCATAAATAAAAACTCCCTATCAGTTTCCTCTTAATTAAGTCTATTAATAAAAGTCATAAAAAATGATAGGAGATTTTTTCTAGAAAAAAAGAAAAAACCCGCATTATGAAGCGAGTTCCTTTCTCCTAAATATCGAAAAACTTATGATAAGCAAAATAACAATACAGATTAAAGCTATAAGGACCGTTGGTAAAATATCTTCAGATAGATCCCCCGTCATGAGAAGTTTATTCGCGTAATCTATCAATTGTACTGGGCTCCATTTAAGCCAATTGGAAAATGAGCTACTGATTAGACTTACAACTATCACTACAGCAAGCGAGAGAAACGCGGCCATACCAGGATTAAGAAGGGATGCACTAAAAAAGATTACTAAAGTGAGAACTACTGTGAACCAAAGTCCATAATAAAAGAAGGATTGAAAAAGGTCTGCAATTGGAATCCATTCGAACAGAATTCCTGTATAGTACCAGGTTGAGAAATACCCTACCAAGAATGAGCTCAACATTAAAAGCAAGCTCCCAGCCCATTTTGCCGTAACAAATGAAGAATAGGAAACTGGCTTTACCAGGATCATCGCTGCTACACCACTTTTTCGTTCTCCTGCAAGTATCCCCATAGTTGTTAAAACAATGATTAAGACCCCAATTGTCGTATATTGACTTAGACCTTGCACCAAAACTTCAGCACTTGAGGGGGTTGGAATTTTGATAACCGCTCCTTTAGGTAGACCACCCAATGAGTCAATAATTTGTGGTAGATAGTAGCTTGATAGTGGTTCTTTTACCCCAAGCAAAATAAATGTGATTGGGACCCATATCCATTTGAAATTTCTCCACATTTCAACAAGTTCTTTTTGAAAAAGGGTTTTCCACTGGCTCATTTACCCACCACCTTCATAAAAACATCTTCAAGTGTCATACTGCTAATTTCGAATTTAACAAGCGGCCAATTATTTTCGATCATTTTCTTGATGAACTTTTGTCTTGCACACTCAATATTATTTACAGAAATGGTAACCTTTCTCCCTTCAACACAAATGGAATTAACTAAATCATCACCCTCAAACATACGTGCATACTCGTCAGCATTATTTTGAAAAGTAAAATCGATATTTGATTGTTGATGCCGCGTGAGAAGCTCTTCCATCGTTCCTGATTCGACAATTAGACCGTTATGGAGAAATAGAATTTTGTCACAAATCTCTTGGGCATCGTTTAAAATATGGGTTGAAAAAAGAATCGTTGTTTCCTTTTTCAATTCTTCAAGTAATTGCAGTACTTCTCTTCTTCCAAATGGATCTAACGCAGAAACAGGTTCATCCAACATAAGCAGTTGTGGGCGATGGATGAGTGCCTGAGCAATTCCAAGCCTTTGTTTCATCCCTCCTGAATATTTACCAATACGCTGATTTTTCGCTTCCAATATGCCGACAACTTGAAGGAGCTCCAAAGAACGTTCCTTTACCATTTCTCTGTTTAAGCCTGCAAGCTTTCCGACGTATTCCAAAAATTCAATGCCGCTCATCCAATTATAATAGACTGGAAATTGAGGAAGATATCCAATTAAGTGACGGACATCCTCACCTTTTTTCATATCTGCAAAGGTATAAGTACCTTCTGTTGGCTTCATTAACCCTGATAGGATTCTTAAGGTTGTTGTTTTCCCAGCTCCATTTGGTCCTAACAGTGCTGTGCACTTACCTTTCTCTAAACTGAAATTAAGATCTTTGATTACATGTGTCCCTTTAAAACTTTTTTTTAACCCTTTGATTTCTATAAGAGTCATTAATTATTTCTCCTTCCAATCACAAAATAAAGGATTGGGCCTATAATATTAACAAATAAAATAATCACTACCCACAACCATTTTGGGCCGTTGGTCCGTTCTATCCGAATTAAGTCCACAAGTGAAACAACTAATAAAATTAGCTGAATAATGATTACTGGTGCAAGTAAAGCCCAATTTAAATTTACGAGTACATCCATGCTAAGTCCCCCTTATTTTTGTTCTTCAACTATATTACGAAGGGGCAATAAAAACGTTCAAAACCCGGTAAAAAATTTTTACCGGGCTGACAAAAACTTATTTATTTGATAAACCTAATAATCCAGGGAATCCGGTATTCATTCCCTTCATAAGCCTTAACAGCTGCAACAATCGTGAACACAAATGCTAAAATCCCAAGAATCCACAAGCCGATAAACCCTATCACAACAATCGTCAAAATCAAACTAATGATCGTATAAATTGAATAAGAAATTAGAAAGTTGAAGTATTCCTTTCCATGGTATTCAATAAATGTTGATTCCTTCCTCTTTAAAAGCCAAATTATTAACGGTCCCAATATAGGCGCAAAAAGACTGACTGCATAAATTGCCGCTCCTAGCAATCTTTCTTCACTATTTATCATTTCCGATTCCTCCAAAATTTTTAAATATAACTTAACATCTTTACGCAAAACTTTTGAAAAAGTTTCATGTTTTCAAGGTTTATTCATTTTTCAATTATAATATTTTTCTGTTAAACTAAAGAAAATATCACAATGAAAGGTTTTACTATGACTAAAACTTTATTAAAAAATGCCACAGTTTATCCTATCACATCTAAACCGATCTTCCGTTCGGATGTGTTAGTTGAGGATGGAAAGATCATTAAAGTTGGAACGAACCTTACGACAGATACAGATGTCAAAATTATTGATTGTGGAGAGCTTTTTCTTCTGCCTGGTTTTATTGATGTCCATACACATCTTGGCCTATATGATGAAGGAACAGGCTGGGCTGGTAATGATGCAAATGAAACTGCTGAGGCGCTTACCCCACATATTAGAGCTATCGATGGGGCCTACCCATTGGATCCAGCATTTGGTGATGCTCTTAGAAGCGGAATTACCACAGTCCATATCATGCCTGGAAGTGCAAATGTCATTGGTGGAACCACTTCTGTTATTAAGACAACTGGGAAAAATATCAAAAAGATGATTGTACAAGAAATTGCCGGTCTGAAAATTGCCTTAGGAGAAAACCCTAAGAGAATTCATAGCCATGGAAATAATGATTCCATCACAAGGATGGGTATTATGGGTATGTTACGTGAGGCCTTCTACCAAGCGATACATACTGATAATCCAGATGATTTGAGGGTAGCTCCACTGGTTATGGCTTTAAAAAGGGAAATTCCAGTCAGAATTCATGCACATCGGGCAGATGATATTATAACAGCGATCCGATTTGCAGAAGAATTTCAGCTTGATTTACGTATTGAGCACTGTACCGAGGGACATTTAGTTGCTAGTGAATTAGCAAATTTAGGGTTAAAGGTTGCTGTAGGTCCTACGTTGACCAGAAAATCAAAGGTTGAATTAAAGAACAAAACGTGGAAGACCTATCAGGAACTTTCCCGCCATGGCGTGGAAGTTTCGATTGTAACAGATCACCCATATACTCCGATTCAATTTTTGAATATTTGTGCTGGAATTGCCGTTCGAGAAGGTTTACCGGAACAAAAAGCACTCGAAGGGATTACTATCCTTCCAGCAAAAAATCTAAGAATTGATCAGAATTTAGGCAGTATTGAAGAGGGTAAAGATGCTGATCTAGTTTTATGGAGCCATCACCCGTTCCACTATCTTGCGAAGCCAAAATGGACTATGGTCGGGGGAGAAATTGTTTTTAGCGAATCGTAGAATTTTGTAGAAAAATGCCTAAAAATTTCATAGAAATTTAAGCAAAAAATCTATTCCTTTTTTGCTTATTTTCTTGTATGATACTCTCAATGGAAACATAGCAAAGGTGTTTATAGGTTTCTTGGCATTTTTTACCACAAAAAAAGAGCTATGTCGTTACCTAAACCAACTAAATGTAGGGCGTTGGAGTCGTAGTTGCCCTTATGAGCTAGTAGAATTTATGGATATAAATTCTGATTAGTTAAAAAACAATACAATAAGGCAGTATCTGCTAAGGAGATCTTCATCACTTTCATAGTAGAAGGATAAAAATTTTCGTTTAAATTAGATAGATGGTTCTTATTTGTATAGCTCCACCCCTTTAAAAAACAAAATAATACAGGGAAGGCAAATGGTGCGCCACCAGGTAACTGGTTCTAGTGGGTTCGATTCCCACCCCGAAATTTTTTATCCAAAAAAATTTCGAGGGTGGGCCGCTTCTTTAGACATGGGATCGGATTGCCCTAATTGGAGGGATATTCATGCTGAAGAAACGTGATCTTCATGATAGCCACGCTTTATTTGAACTAATGACGCACCCTGATGTCTTCCCGTTTGTGCGCCAAAAAGCAGGATCTTATGAAGAATATATGTTTATTACAAAACAAACAATCGAGGCGGAAGAGCGTGGTGAATTAATTTCACGAACTATTCTTGATGAATGGGGCTCCCCAATCGGAACTATTAATTTATATGATATTGAAAATAATGCCGGATTTTTAGGAACCTGGCTTGGGAAGCCTTATCATGGAAAAGGATATAACAGCCCCGCAAAAGATACTTTTTTTCAGGAGCTTTTCTACGAAATGGGAATAGAGACGATCTTTATGAGAATTAGAAAAGTAAATATTCGTTCCATAAAAGCCGTGGAAAAACTGCCATATGCGGTTAAAGCAAATGAATCAAGAATAAATATTTATAATCAATTAAATGCTAATGGTGATATTTACGATCTATACGAAATCCCCAAAGATCAATTTACACTCCATATTATGAGGTCTGCTGTAATAGAAGATGAGCAATCTGAATTGTTAGAAGCATAGTATAAATTCTTATATTATAAAGGAAAGGCTAAATCGTTATAACGATTTAGCCTTTCCTTTTTTTGTTAATCTAT
The DNA here is from genome assembly GCF_030915485.1 of Neobacillus sp. PS3-40. Taxonomy (GTDB): domain Bacteria; phylum Bacillota; class Bacilli; order Bacillales; family Cytobacillaceae; genus JAUZPL01. The sequence continues at coordinate 698,378 of NZ_CP133266.1, forward strand.
CATATTTTGTTCAAGCGATTCATCCACTTCACTTATTCCCATTTGGAGCAAAAAGTCTTCTAATTCCTCATTCGTCAATGTTTCAAAACGCCCATCATGAAAAAAAACTTGAGTTTGATTCGGATTTATTCTGTTTAAATTAAAACTCATTAGTAAAGCTCCTTTCATAGATGAATAATATTTATTATCTACAATAGAGGCTATATTCATTCAAGCACTGTTACTACAGGTTTTATTAGGTTTGGCTAATGCTGTAATTTACGAAAGAATTTTTTATAGGTTTAGTACGTGCAACCTGTGATATAATATCTCTCGTTACTTAATAGAAATTGGGGATTTTAAGATGAATCAAACCTACTCAAAAAGTGAAAAACTTCGCAAGCTTATTTTAATCCTAATACCCATTTTGATCACTCAACTTGGATTATTTTCGATGAACTTTTTTGATATTACAATGTCTGGACATTACAGCCCAGCTGACCTAGCAGGGGTTGCTATTGGATCTTCCATTTGGCTTCCAGTCTTCACTGGTCTAAGTGGAATTCTGCTTGCTGTAACACCAATTGTTGCTCATTTAGTAGGTAGCAAGCAAAGTGAAAATGTGGCCTTTTCGGTTATTCAAGGACTTTATTTATCTATTTTTATAGCATTCGTTGTCATTCTTATAGGGTCCTTTACATTAGACCCGCTGTTAATTGGCATGAACCTTGAGCCACATGTAAGGCAAATTGCCCATGATTATCTTGTTTCCTTAAGTTTTGGTATGATTCCCTTGTTTGCTTATAATGTACTTCGCTCATTTATTGACGCTCTTGGAAAAACCCGTACAACCATGATTATTACGATGACCTCATTACCTATTAACGCCCTTTTAAATTATTTATTTATTTTTGGAAAGTATAGGTTTCCTGAATTAGGTGGCGTCGGATCTGGAGTTGCAACAGCGATTACGTACTGGATAATTACACTTATTGCTATTTATATCATTCACAAACATCATCTATTTTCAAAATTTTTAGTTTTTAAAACATTCTATCGCTTTTCTTTTTCAAAATGGCGAGAAATTTTAGGAATTGGCGTTCCAATTGGTTTATCTATTTTTTTTGAAACAAGTATTTTCGCTGCAGTTACATTATTGATGAGTGGCTTTGATACAAATATTATCGCAAGTCATCAAGCAGCGATGAACTTTGCTACCTTTTTATATATGCTACCCCTCAGTATATCGATGGCATTGACGATTTTGGTTGGTTTTGAAGTTGGGGCTGGTCGACTTGGAGATGCTAAAGAATATAGCTGGCTTGGTGTAGGGATAGCCTTATTACTTGCAACCTTTTGCGGAATTGTTTTGCTTTTATTCCGGACAAAAATTGCCGGTTTATATACAAATGACCCAGCAGTAATAAATTTAACAGCACATTTTTTATTATATGCTTTATTTTTCCAACTTTCTGATGCAATTCAAGCTCCTGTTCAAGGATCGCTTAGAGGATATAAAGATGTTAATGTTACATTTGTGATGTCGTTAATTTCCTATTGGGTGATTGGATTGCCATTAGGGTATGTTATGGCTAACTACACTGGATTTGGTGCTTTTGGCTATTGGATTGGCTTAATTTTCGGCCTTGCTGCCGGTGCTATATGCCTTTCAAGCAGATTAATTTGGGTTCAAAAAAGAAAATACCAACCACATAGTATGAAAAAGTCCTGATTCATTAAATAAGTAGTTCCGTTTTTGTGGAGAAACATTTTGGCCTAGAAATAAGCAAATCAGTTAACATACAAATTGGTACTACAACATAGTCAATATAAAAAGGCGACTTAAAATTCACATTGAATTTTAAAGTCGTCTTTTTTAATACAGTTATATATTCTTATTGAAAAAAAGAAAATTTTTCAGTGCCCTCCCTTAAGCGTCGCTGAGTCTTCACCAATGTCATTAAATAGAGGCCTTTTGGAATCAATGGTGGTCTTTGGATGTTTTCAGACTTTTCTACTTTATCTACCTAAGTTGATTGGAGCGGAGGGCACTTGACTCCTGCGGGATTAGAGGGAATGGTAGACCCCACAGGCGTTACGCGAGGCTGCTGAAAAACTGGCGAATTTTTATTTTTCTCATTGGATGTGGATAAAAAAAGCAGCTAGTTGTCCAAATTTTGGATAACTAGCTGCTTTTTTCTTGGTTACTTTTATATTCTATCTTATCTTTTCTCAGAGAGGAGCTTTATAATCCTCTTGAGATTGACTGCGAATATCGCTGTAGCTCCTTGTATTTCCATGCCAAATAGACCCATAGATGACGCCACATCATACCCGTGTCTATGTTTAAGTTCACTATTTTTCGCCTCAATTTTATAGCGTGTTTTCGCTAGGTTTTTAAAGCTTCCGTATTTTGAAACGCTTCTTGACCTGTATGTTCCGTTGATTTGATGGTTACTGAATAGGACTTACTTTTCGCTCCTTCTTTATAACATCCTTCACGGAAAGGACAAACAGCACATTTTTTAATATCGAAAAGGTACTTGATTCTAGGGTTTTTATCTTGATTCTTTCTTTCTTCATATTTTTTTCGAATGGCCATATGCCCGGCTTTACAAACATACATCCCTGCATCTTTATTAAAATTAAATTCATCTTCTTTTGTTCTTCTACCATATGTAATAAGTGGATGCAGTCTAGAAACAAGTGTTAATTGGTGTTCTTTTGTATAACAAATATTATTTTTCTCAGAGTAGGCAGTATCCCCAATAATTGTATTAATTTCCATTCCTGTTGCTTGGCTTTTTTTAATTAATTCCTGCAGATATTTTCCATCATTTTTTTCACCTGTTGTCACAACTGCAGCTGTAATAATTCGTTCATCACTCATTGCAATATGCGTTTTGTAGCCAAAAAAAGAAGAATCAGCTGTTTTATGTCCTACACGTGCGTCTGAGTCTGTTGAAAAAGCCAGTTGTTCTGTATAATCTTCCACTACTTCTTTTAGTACATTTAATTTTTCCTTTACAGCTGGGGTTGCCGCAATTTTAGGTTCTGACTCGACAACAGAAATGATTTGACGGCAATAATTTAATTCATCTGTTACTTCGTTAGAAGTTGTTTTGGATGGGAATTTCTCTTTCATGGATTCATCGAACTGATAAACGGCTTTTCGCACATTTTTTGATTTCTCCTGCAAAAATTCTCTCGGTGATTTTTGGTTATAACGTGCTTTTGTATGTGTAGCATCAACAATAATGGTTTTATTTTTAATAATTTCCTTTTCAATTGCAATCTCAACGGTCTTTCCAATGAGCATATCTAATAAACCCACATCTTGAAGACGGAGTTTACGGAATTTTGTTAAAGAACTTGGGTCAATTACGGAATCTTCTGGTGCCATATCGAGGAAATATTTAAACGACATATCATATTTTGAACGTTCTACTACATCTATATCTGACAAATCATAAATTGATTTAAGCAATAGATATTTGAACATACGTATCGGTGACACTGCATTCCGACCGTTATCAAGACAATATTTCGTTTTTAATTCTTCAAGAATAAATGAAAAGTCAACTAGTTTATTGATTTGGCGAAGCATATTATCCTCTGGAACTACGAGATCAAAAATAGCTAAATATGGACTGAAATTGAGAGATTCTTGATTGGAAATCATTTAGATATCACCTACATACATTTAATATCATTATTATAAGACAAATAGGCAGTTGAAAGTTTGATTAATTCAAACTTTCAACTGCCTAAAAAAATGGGACTTTTTCAGTGGCCTCCGTTACGCCGAGGAGGCTCCCATCCCTCCCCGCGGAAAGCAAGTGCCCGGAGCGGAAAGCAACGGGCAAAGTTGTGGTCAAATACAATCAACAGGGTGTCAAAAGCATCGATGAGCTTTAAATATGCTATTTCTTTAAACAACAAGTTTTAATAACGTATGGGCAGTTAACTGCATAGTATGATGTAGAACTTATAAAACGATAACACCTAAAAAGGGCTAAGATTACAATCTACATTTAAAAAGGAAGTGAGAGGATGCATACGGTAATTAATATCTTTTCCTTTAAAATTAATAACGTTTCAAATAATGGGTCTGTTAACATTGGTGAAGCACTTCATAATGCCCATACAGCCAATACTAAATCACAAGGCCAAAATGCATCCTTCGGTGATTTTGCTCCACCTAGTGCAGCAATGGAAAATGTCTTTATTGATCCGGACGTAAATGATATGGGTGATATCGCAAATCCGGCAAACGTCCTTTCAAATCAAATGTAAAAGGACTGAAAATTATATGCCCTTTCAAATAAATATATTTAATATAAAAACAAACTCCCTTAATAACAATGCAAACATTTCTTTAGGTCCGGCAGTTCATAACAGCCATACCGCAAATACTAAATGGGTTGGCACAAATATGGCATTAGGGGATTTTTCGCCAACAAACTCAATTTCTGCAAATGGTGTAGCTGATTTGGATGTCAGTGATCAAGATCAAATAGCAAACCCCTCATCACCTATTTCAAACCAATTCTAATTATATACAGAGAGGATGGTATAGATGTTCCCGTGGAGTATGTTTCCTTTTAATAAAGAATCAAAAAGTATGCTTCAAAACATGAAGCCTGACGATATTGATAAATATGTCCAAGATATTATGGGAAAAATGATGCCAGGTAGTATGCGAGGAATGATGAATCCCCAAGAGATTATGAACAATTTTCAATCTCCACTAGGACAACAGCAAACACCATCTACAGATATATTGAATTCAACGGCCTATGAAACACATGACTTTGTTTTTGTTAGGATTCCAATAAAAAAAGAAGACTGGCTTAAACAATTACAGATATATCATACTTCAAACCAACTAATTATTGAGCATATACCTGATCATGATGACAAACATACTATTACTCTCCCAGCCATTGTAAAAAAGAAAGGTTCTGTAGCAAATTATAAAGATGGAATGCTTGAGGTACGAATTCCGAAAAATGTGGATATGCAATTCTCACAAATTGACGTAACAGAAATTTAATTAGCGTCATTTTTTTTGCATTTTTTTAGTTTGGAAAAATATGATGGGATTAGTGGATCGTCTAGGGGGTGATTTTTTTGGAAATGGATAAACTCAAAAAATGGCTTGATCTGGCTCAGCAATATCAATCAGATCAGTTTTGGAAACAAATTTTCGATGAAAAAAATGGCAAAATCATTGAAAATAATGCTACTGCCTCAAATCCTTTTACTGCTGCACAGGAGTATATTCCAAAATGTGATTTATATGAGTCTATGGATGAATTAATACTTGAGGTGGAAATTCCCGGATTAAAGAAGGAAGATATCCAAATTTCGATCAATCATCAAATTCTAACGATTACTGGTGAATTTAAATCATTTAAAACCAATTATAAATATTTTCTAAAGGAAAGAGCTAATCGTAAATTTAAAAAAGAACTTACACTTCCTTTCCCCATTTTATTAAATTCAACTCGCTCAGAACTTAGCAGTGGCATTTTGATGATAAAAATGCAGATAAATCGGGATGAAATTGAAAATGTCCCCATTTATTTTGACAATCCAACTTCTGAATAGAGGCGTGTTATGCGATTCTTGTACCGCTTTTTCAACCATGATAAACAAACTAGCCAGAAACTGTTCGAAATGGAGAAAAAGATTTCAGATTTGGAAAAGGAATTAAAGAGAAATATAAACGAGCTTTTAATAAAGACAGAAACCAAAGAAATTGAAAAGGAAAAGGAAACCATCCCAACTATTAATATTGAGCATCTTCAAGTTGATAAAATAATTATTGAAAAATTGGATTATGCTAATAATTTCGGTCAGCTTGGAATTAAGGAATTAAGTGGAAAATTAAACATTGGCACTAGCTATGAGGGTGATTTATCTAAACTAGTACAAGAAAAAGTAACCGAGAAATTGGGACCTCAGGCAAAAGTTAATGTGCGTGCAAAAAAGCCTGTAAAGGAATAAACCGGCAGCCGAAACTTTGGGCTGCCATTTTATGCTAAAATAATTAGATTTTATACACCCTCCTTTAGTTCTTCCATCAATTCATTATGTACCTTTGTCAAAGACAGCTTTGCTTCAGTTGAAATAGAGGAATCTGTTACCCTTTTAATTGAAAAATAATATTTTTCGAAACGGTTTCTTCTAATCCTTGGATGGGAATTTTCGTCTAATAATTCTCTTTTGATCGCTTCCTTTAATACTTGCTCACTATTAGTAACTTCTGCAGTACTTAACAAACGATTATTCCAAATAGACCGATACTCTTTTAATAAAAAATCAAAATCCACTAAAAACACCTCATTATAATCTTTAAAAATTTCTCAAATGAATTGTACATATTTGGCAAGGCTAATGCAAAAAATAGAGATAAAAAAAGGAGATTAAAAAGTGGATACTCCATACAGATGCCCTAATTGTAAAACAAATCGAAGTCGTTTCAATCTTATTCAACAAGTTCCCCAATCAGTCAAGATGGATCCGCATTCCGGTGTAATTATTCATGAATATGCTTCAAGTGAATTAGAACCCTTTCATCTTCCATACAAGGGCCCCGAATATAAGGTACAATGTGCCGCCTGCGGACTCATTGAAGAAGAATTAACTTTTATTAAATTTGGCGAACAGCCGATATAAAACAGTAAATAAAACACCTCGATAAACTTTTAGAGAGGTGTTTTATTTTTACCTATTTTGATATTATTTTCCTTTAGAAAATGGATAGAGTCTATTTTCCAACCTTCGTATGGAGAAAACCGGACTAAATGAATTTCACCATTAAATGTTTGGCGTCCTCTAGTTTTCAAAAACCAATCAATTTCAATTGGAACATCTAGACTAATTTGTTCAGTTAAATCTTCAGCGGGAAGAAGCGGCATACGAGATATTTTCACATTGTCAATTTGATTGAAAATACGTTTCCAATGCAGTTTTTGGAGAGAGGCCCTTGAAGATATTTTATTGTCTTGCTGCTTTAAGCCAACAATATAAGCATTAATAACCTCATATGGATTTGCTTTGCCAAGGTAAACATCCAATTTCCCAGCTGCTTTTAGAATCATAAGCATATGTGCTAAATCCATCGAATCTGACCGATGGGTCTTACTTCCAAAAAAATGAATACAAAAATGACCAGGAAAATTATTTTGAAGTGCTCCTGCACCATGTGGCATTCCATGCATGGAAGCCGCTAACCATTGATCTTTATATGCCACGATAATGGAGCGCCTTTTCCAGCTCCACTTTCCCCCATATATCTTCTTCATTATTTTCGTATCCTGGGCGCTTAATGGCTGAACATCAGCATGCTGACTTCCAGCTCGTCTTTGAACTCGAAATTTTCTCCCTGATTCTACATCTATAACCGTAAATTTTGTATATTTCGGCAAGATATAATTAACCTGTTTCCATGGTAACATCTCGATTTTAAAGCTGATATCCCCCGCACCATAGACGGTTTGACTATTTAGGAGGATTAGAAAAAAGAAAGTTATACATACTGTTTTTCTCATCATATCCCCTCCATGTATTATCTCATAGTAAAAGAATTACCTAAAGATGGCGTTATCATGCATGAGAACAAGGAGGTTATTTTCATTTATTTTTCAAGAATGTTTAATTGCGATTCAATTGTTTTCCAATCAATTCCTTCTCCAATAAACACTAAATTTAAAGGCATGTTCATGTATTCTTTCATATATAATGGCATGCCATAAGAAAATTGGAAAAGCGTTGGAAGATCTGATTGGCCGAACTTTATGTATCCTTTAATCCGGTATATGGTGTCAGGTAAACTTTTCAAAAAGTTTTCAAACTCGATTGGGCTTATCGAAGATTGGAATTGGTAAACAAATGTGGTTAAGTTTACTTTCGTATGGCTTCCATGCTTTTTTGCTGTCTGCTCGCTTGAAACTGTAAGCTTCCTTAATTGTTCAATTGCTACTCTAGAAAAAGTGGTTAATAGACATTGGGCATTGGCATTTAGTGATTGAACTTCAAACGAAATCATCGCCTGTTCTGCCTCTGTAAGTTCATTCGTTTTATTGATTATTATAAAATCAGCATGTCGCACCTGTTCAATTATTAGCTGCTGAAGTTGGGGGCTAAGTAATTTTCTATCCCTCCATCTTACTCCATCAACAGTGGTTATAATTCCCTTGATCGTCAAACGATCAGCAAAAAGAGGTGATAATATCGCATCCAAGACTTCCACTGGATGTGCAGCACCAGTTGTTTCAAGATATATTACATCTGGTTTTTCAGCAAGTAGCAACCCTTGGAGCTGAGCCTCAAGTTCATCTTGAATTGAACAGCATACACAGCCTCCTAAAAGCTCTTTTAATGCGACATCATCTTCCACCACATCAGAGTCAATCGACACGTTGCCGAGTTCATTCATCATTACAGCTACTTTTCTACCAATACGTCGTTCATCCTCAAGTAACCGTTTTAGCAGGGATGTTTTTCCACTCCCTAAAAACCCTGATAAAATAAGAATTTCAGTTTTACTCATCTTAATCCCCTTCTACGTCTTCTAAAATTTCATTTACGATTAATAGGATGATTTTTTCTATTTCATCGAGGCTTCTATTTGTCATATATCCTATTTTTTGAAACCATTCCGTCTTGCATTTCCATAACGGGATATAGCCATTGGGATAATATTCTTCATCCTGTTCAAGACCTAGTTCTATAAATGATTCATAATCATCTTCAAATACATCTATATCACTAACAATTTTCCCCTTATTTAAACGAACCAACTCAATGACAATTCGATGATTGTGATGTTCAAATTCTGCTTGTACATTTTGTTCAAGCTTACGGCAGATTACCTCACATTTTTCTTCGAAAAGGATTAGTTTTTCCTCTAGTTGTTTGTCCAAATGAATGATCTGCTTCAAACTCTCACCTCAAAATCTATCTGCTTGTCCATTTTATAGGATTTTCAGTATTCATTCAAACCATTGGCTTTTTATTATAACAATCATTACATTTTTTAACAATTGGGCTATCAACTATCTTTAAAAAACTTATAATATAGTAAAGAAAACTCGCTGAATAGGAAAAGAAAATCTCAGGAAGGACTTTTCTTTATGCTTTATGAGTATGTATACCCAAAAAGCCTTCAACATTTTGTAAAAAACCCTACCCACGAAACATTAAAAGAACTTCTCCTCAATAATACCGGTGAAACTGACTTTCTTGACTTTAAAACAAAATGGCCATACTTTTCGAAAGTAGCAAAGCATATTCTAGCCATAGCCAATTCAGGTGGTGGGTGCATTATTGTTGGTGTCAGTCAAAATGATGAAGGTGCTGTATCACTCTCAGGACTTAGTGAAGATGACTTTTTAGATAAGGCCGATATTGATAATAAACTCGAACATCTTTTACCCAAATATTTGAAATATCGGGTAGAAGATTTCCAGTTTATTAGAGATGAACATCCTTCTTTAAAAAATAAGCGATTTCAAGTTCTCCTTATAGAATACGATCCAAAATACGTCCCATATACCTCCGTAGTACAGCGTGGGGAAATCCGATACGGTGCCATTTATATGAGACAAGGGACAAAATCTTTAGAGGCAACCAATGAAAGACTTGTTGAAATCATTTTGCGTAAAGTCCAATCAGGCGGCTCAAGCATGAATGATTATTCATTAAAGGATCACCTTTCACAACTGAAGGAATTATACGATGAACGCCAAACAAATCATCAAAATGATTTTGGCAATTTTATAACAGAGCTAATTGAACGTAAAAAAGAACGCATAAGAAAATTACTTGATATTTTGTCTGAAAACTAAAAATAAGCCTCAAAAAAGCCCAATTCCCTTTAAAAGGAAATTAGGCTTTTTTTCTATTTCATTTTCTGTTTCAATAACTCAATTGCTTTTTCAAGCTGCGGATCATTCTTTTGTATTTTATCTCTAAGTAGTCCCATTAACTTCATTGTACTATTGCCCTCCAGAACACCATCAGCTGGTAACTTTTGAGCTTTTTCAAAGTTTAGAACTGCTTCTTTTGTTTTTTCATCGAAGAATCCATCCACTCTACCTGGATCATATCCAACTGCTTTTAGCATTTGCTGAGCAGTTTTCACCTCGGTTGATGCATTTGAAAGTTTTAGTTCTTTTTCAGGATTTAGGATTGGCAATGACGCATATGCAGGAAGTGGAACTACATAATCAGGTACAATTCCTTTTTTATGAATCCAATTACCATTTGGTGTTAGCCATTTAGCCATTGTAAATTTAAGATCTGATCCATCGGGAAAGTCTTGTGCCGTTTGTACAGTACCTTTTCCAAATGATTTTTCTCCAACAAGTGAAACTCCTGCAGACTCTTTCACAGCAGCTGAGAGAATTTCAGATGCACTAGCACTACCACTATCAATTAAAACAACCAATGGCATTGTTGGTGTTCCATCATTTTGTGATGTATATTCTTTTATCTTTCCATTACGATCTTCAACTTTAAAGAGAACTTTTCCTTTAGGAACAAAGAGACTAGAAATATTGATCGCTTGATCTAGCAAGCCACCAGGATTTTGTCGTAAATCCAATACAAGACCCTTCATACCTTGCTTTTGCAAATCACTTAGTTTTCCAACAAGCTCTTTCGATGTATTACTTGAAAAACTTGTGATTTGAACCTTTGCAATTCCATTTCCAACCATTTCACCATAAACCGTTTCAATCGGAATTTCATCACGAGTGATTGGAACTTTTACCGTTCCTTCCGTACCTGGACGTTGGATCGTCAGCACGACCTTCGTTCCTTTTTTACCTCTAATTAAGGTAACAGCTTGGGTAGAATTCATCCCTTGTAAGCTTTTCCCATCAACAGATAGGACCATATCATTTGGTTTCAGGCCTGCTTTTTCTGCTGGGGACCCCTTAATAGGAGAAACAATCACAATATGACCATCCTTCTCCTGTATTTCTGCCCCAATTCCTTCGAATGAAGAGGAAATACTACTATGAAAATCTTTTGCCTCATCATTACTCATATAATCGGAATAAGGATCTCCTAATGCCTGCACCATCCCATTAATGGCTCCATTTATTAGTTTTTTCTGATCTACTTTCTGATAATAACCACTAGTCAATGTATCATAAGTAGTAAAAAGCTTGTTAAATTCTAGTCTTTCCGGTGACCTCACTGTTTCTATTTTATCTTTTCCGAAGGCAAGTGCAAATGTTGTAATCCCTACGGATAGAAAAACGACTAAAAATAGTAACATAATGAAGTGAAATCTTTTCATTCGTATAAAACCTGTTTTGATTTCCTTTGAATCTTGCTCTTGATCAACTTTTTGTTCGTCCAAAGCCTTCACCACTTTCATCAACACTATTAGAAAAACTTGGCATTCGCCAAGCCCTTAGGCGAATGCATTAGTTTTTCTTATGCGTTCAGAATTTATGGATATAAATTCTGATTAGCTAAAAAACTAAAATCCTTAATGATTAGAATAACATTTTTTCCGAATAATTAACAAAGAAAAATTAATGAATAAACTATTATTAAATTAAAAACGGCACTAACTCTGAGAGTTCAGCGCCATTTTTTCAAACTCTATATCTTCTTCACTTCATTAAAAAATTCCTCTAACGTCCAATTATGTTTATAAATGATTGTTGCTGCTTTTACTCCTACATATCTAAAATGCCATGGTTCATATTCATAAATTGTAATTCCTTCTTTTCCTTTTGGATAACGAAGGATAAACCCAAATTTGTGGGCATTTTCGGCAATCCATTTTCCCTCTTTCGTCGAAGCAAAGCCTTCTGTTAAATCTAAATTGGTTGAAAGACTTGCAACATCCATAGCTAAACCTGTTTGATGTTCACTCGAACCTGGAAGGGCAACTGCTTGGACAGCCTTTTTCTCACCAACCTTGTTAATCTCAGCATCAAAAATTGTTTTTTGACGGCTATAGGAGCGGTATCCAGAAACTGCATATAGCTCAATACCCGAATCTTTGGCAGCTGCAAACATTTTTTCAAGGGCTGTTGCCGCTTCTTTTCGAATCAAACTTTTTTCCAATTTTTGATCACCAAAAGAAAAAGGAACATTTGGTCTAACAAGATCTCCTGGAATATAGTTAGTTGGAAGAGCATAATTTTTGTTCACTAAAGCCAATGTGTTTGCAGGATTTTGAATAACATTCCTTCCATTATCCTGTTTAATATCATTAAAATACGCTGCCTCCAAACTGATAGAGTTGTTATTAACAGGTACTTTTTTGTGAATTTGACTTTGATTTTCCTGCTGCACTTTTTTTTCTGTCTTGTCCTTACTCAAGAACGGTACTTTTTGTAAATAAGAATCTATTCTGCTGCATCCCGTAAAGAGCAAAAGGCAGACGAGGATTAAAAGGATATTTCTCAATTTCATTTATTTCACCCATTTATTTTTTCTTTTTCCTTTATGAACTATAACTATTTTAACACTAATGGTCAAGTTAGGTACAAAAGCGTAAGCACATATGACACTAAAAAACTCTTCCAATTCGGAAGAGTTTTTACTATTCTTTGATCGCAGCCTCAAGTGCAACTTCGATCATATCATTAAATGTGATCTGTCTTTCTTCGGATGTTGTTTCTTCTCCAGTCAAGATATGATCACTAACTGTCAGAACAGACAATGCTTTCCGACCAAATTTTGCAGCTAATGTATAAAGTGCTGTTGTCTCCATTTCAAGAGCCAAAATTTGATATTGTGCCCATTTTTCATGATCAGCATTTTCATTGTAAAACATATCCGCAGTAAAAACATTTCCAACTTTTAGATTAAGTCCTTTATCAATGCCAGCTTCATACGCTTTTTTCAATAGTTCAAAGTTCGCAGTTGGTGCAAAATCAATGCCACCAAATGTTAAGCGGTTCATTTGTGAATCAGTTGACGCTGTCATTGCAAGAATAACATCGCGAACTTTAACATCCTTTTGAATTGCGCCACAGGTTCCAACGCGAATTAGGGTTTGTACATTATAGCTTTGCATTAATTCATTAACATAAATAGAAATCGACGGAATCCCCATACCTGTTCCTTGAACAGAAACTCTTTTCCCTTTATAGGTACCTGTAAAACCGAACATATTTCGTACTTCATTATAGCATTTTGCATTCTCTAGGAAGGTTTCCGCAATATATTTTGCTCGTAACGGGTCTCCAGGTAAAAGAACGGTTTCGGCTATTTCATTTTCTTTTGCTCCAATATGTATACTCAAAAAAGATCCCCCTATATAAAATAATATAAGTTAAGCCACTCTACTATATCATAACTATCTTGAATGAAAAACCTTTCAAGAATACTTATATGTTTTTTAAAATGAGGAATGATATTTTTAGATGGTTTTGCCTTTAGGGCGAAAAATAAGCCTTAGCAAAAGGAGATTATAAACCACCCGTATCGAAAAGTGATCGAGAAAAAGCTCCAAACATAAGGAGGAAATAAACATGGGCAAAAAACATCGCAATCGTACAAACTCACCAAAGAAAAACAATCATATTCCTGCAGAAGCAATTATTGCAGAACATGAAGCACATGGTAAAGAAAATTCGGCAACTGGTGGACGTAAAAATAATCAATAATGCAAAAACCCTAAGGAACTTATGTTCCTTAGGGTTTAATCAATATTATAGAGGTTATTTGCATACTATTCCTCTTCAACTTCCTCGTCAATAATGCTTTTTTCCACAAGATATTCAAAGGTGATATCAGCGATTTCTTCTAACTCCTCTTCAGAAGGAACGTACCCTCTTTTTACAAGCTCATGAAAGAAAAATTCAGCAATTTCTTCCGTATCAATAAATACTTCAATTTCTTTCATAGCGTCGCCCCCTTTTTATTGAATATATGATGAATTCGCCTTTTTCATGCTATTTTACTCCGTAATTCCCTTTACCTGTAAAAGATTCCTCTTATTTTCAATTTTCATGTCTTTTTTAAATGGGACAAGCATAAGTTTAAGAAAAGCGGAAGCGCCCTGGTTAGCCCCGACAAGCTGCTTGCGGGCCTGGCAGTGAAGTCGTTCTTTGACTTCATTGACTGGACCGAAGCGCCCTTGAGGGGCTGGGCGCTGGAGCTAGACAATGATCAATGTTCAAGATATAAATTTAAGTTTTTAGAAAATAAATGAATCTGGGGTGTTCTCATGACAACTTTTCAAATATGGAAAGAAGCTTTTATTGATGATGTGAACAAGGATGATAGCAAAACAATCCTTTTAATAGGCAATATAACCAACGGTTTATTTTTTTTCATTAAGTGGGCAGGTATTCCCTTTATGCTTTACCTATTATGGGTATTTTCAAACCTGTAAACTAAACATGACTTTTACCTTCATTTTTCACTATTGCTTCTAATTTTTTTAGCGCAACCTTCATTACATGATTAAACTCTTGATCTTTAAACCATTCGAAGAGAAATTGGTAATCATTATAAATATCGAGAAAGTGATCAATTAACTCAACTTTCTCTTTCTTTTTCTCGATATCATCTAATTCTACTTTTCTTAGATTATTTTGTGGTTTGACTAATTTCAGGGGTTTTGGCTGTTTATTCATTAAGTGTAAGAGGTCCAGTTTCTGAATAATCATTTCAGCACTCTCAGCATCTGCAACAAGTGTTAATTCTTCCTCACCTGCCTCAAGCCATTCTCCATCACTGATCCGCGAGAGTTCATAAATCATATCTTCCCAGGCATCTTCTTTGTAGCGCCAAATTTCGGAACGGAAACCAACCACTTTAAATAAATCAGTACCATATCCAATTACATGGACCAAATCTCCAAATAAAAATTTATACTCGATATCTACTTGCTCTTTTTCAACTAAGGCTCCTTTATATTCAGTTACCAATTTTATTCCAGATTCATTATATAAGTCTTCACTTTTATTAACTTCATAAACATACTTGCTATCAATCCATTTTACATCTGTTACTTTTCCAACCGTTCCATACATCGTTATCACGACTGTATCACCGATCTTATATTTCGGCTTTTTCCTATTCTCCATGGTCCTCCATCCTCTCAATGATGAGTCGTGAATATTGGTTACCATAGTATATGCATAGGAATGGGTATCGCTTACTCACTTAATAAAGAAAAATCGCCTCAAATAAACAGTGGCGATTAGAGTTTTATTTCAGATAATAAATAAAGTTGCCATGCTTCATCAAAAATAGTCATACTATCTAAATAATGACCATTTAGTTCAAGGTATGAGCTAACTTCATGATATTCCATTGATGTTTTAGGAAAACTGTGATCATTGTAAGCATGATTGGCAAATTTGCTTATTTCATCTTTGGGTGCCGGATGCCGATATTTCATTAAAAAATGATAAAAGGTTTTACTCATAAGAAACGCCTCTCCATACTCATATAATTCCAATAAAGGTTGATACTTTTTCTTAGCTAATTAAGAAATTTTATCTTTATTAACGCACTAAAATAAGTAACTATCGTGGATAATTAATCAGCACTCAAATTGCATAAGTGCAACTAGGCAATCACCGGCGCTAAGGCTTGGCGCTAGCCAAGTTTTCTTTAAAGATACTATAACGGAAAAGCTATCCATCGTCCAGCCACTTTTTTATCTAGACTTCTTCATGCCAATTTCTTCGTTCCTCTCTAGCACCACTTTAACATTGTTCAATCATCACCTTCGTTTTGGTTCCTTTCGCAGAAATGATTCCTTTAGCTCCAAATGGAATGGTTGCGATCGGTTGAACATGTCCAAAATTCATATTTGCGATAACTGGAATATGTTGCAGTTCCTGTTTAGAATGAATAATTTTTCTTATTGCAGCTTCAGTCATATTGGAAGCCTTCTGAAATCTGCCGATAAGAATTCCCTTTATTCCCGATGCATCAGGTAAATGCAGAAGGGATTGAAGATCACGATCAAATGAATATGGATGTGTTTCTTCATCATCTTCAATAAACAGGATGGAATCTTCCAATGACGGCATAAACTCTGTACCTTGCAAAAGGTTTAACGTACACAAATTACCGCCAATTAATTTTCCTGATACTTCACCTTCTTGGATAACTAAGTATCCCTCTTGTTTTACAAATTTCCGGTCTTCCTGATCCAAATACCATTTATCATCACTCCAAGTTTCGGAAGGGATCACTTCATAGGGTGCGTCATTTGTTACAGCTTCTAGGAATGATTGAAGCGTGTAATCAAAACCACTTTTGACACCAAAGCTTGAAAAATGTGGCCCTGAATATGTAATTAATCCTGTTTTTCTGTACACTGCAGCATTAAGCGCGGTAATATCGCTAAATCCGCAAAACATCTTGGGATTTTCCTTAATTAGCTCAAAATCGATATACTTTAATAGTTGATTGGAATGATAGCCCCCAATCGCTGAAAAGATTCCTTTTACGTTTGGATCTTGAAAAGCATCATGTAAATCTTCTAGTCTATCTGCAATCGTTGTTGAAAAAAATTCATCATGATCATTTACACTTTTCCCAAAGGTAACCTGAAAACCTAAATTTAATAAACGTTCCAAAGCAATGGTGACTTGTTTATCTTTTACCACTGCCATACTTGTCGACGGTGCAATTACTCTTATTTCGTCACCAGGTGAAAGCCTTTTTGGTAGCATAATTTCCCCTCCCAATTTCCTACATTATAATAATATTTTAACAGATTCTAAGGATGAAAAAATACTGCTTTTAGAAGAGGCACGAATAATGTACTGTCTGCCTCTGGCCCTCTTATTTTGCCTATAGCAGTCACAAACCCGTTCGCTTTGTGACCGCTTATTCAATTCTTAAGACTATATAAATTCTAATACTAAAAAAAACCGCTTATTGCGGCTTTTTCAACATAAAAAATTATTTATCCTCAAACCATTTTTTAAATTCCCCATACCCTGACTCTTCAAGCTTTTCCAAGGGAATAAACTTTATAGCAGCAGAGTTTATGCAATAACGCAATCCGGTTGGTCCAGGGCCATCATTAAACACATGCCCTAAATGCGAGTCTGCCTCTTTGCTTCTTACCTCTGTACGAGTCATGAAATGGCTTTCATCTGTTTTTTCGGTAATATCATCTTCCGCGATTGGCTTAGAAAAGCTTGGCCACCCACAACCTGCATCAAACTTATCCATCGAGCTAAACAGGGGCTTTCCTGAGACAATGTCTACGTATATTCCTGGATCAAATTCATCCCAGTATTCATTTTTAAAAGGAGGTTCAGTTGCACTGTTTTGTGTCACCTCAAATTGCATAGGTGATAATTCTTTCCTTAATTTTGCATGGCCTTTAGTATTCATTTATGTGCCCCCCAATGATTTTCAATGAAGGCTGCACGCCCTGATCCAACATGATAAGATTCATAATGAGTTTTATTTTTTTTATAGTATTGCTGGTGATACGTCTCAGCTGGATAGAATACTTTTGCCGGTAAAATCGGCGTCACAATCGGCTTTGAAAATCTCCCGCTTTCTTGCAGCATTTCCTTCGACTTTTCTGCAATTTCCCTCTGGTGCTCATCTTGATAAAAGATAGCTGCCTGATAGGATTGTCCTCTATCATAAAATTGTCCTCCACTATCTGTTGGATCAATTTGCACCCAAAAAAGATCTAGCAATTTTTCATATGGAAATACAAGGGGATCATACGTTATTTGAACTGCCTCAACATGTCCTGTCGTACCCGAACACACCTGTTCATATGTTGGATTTTCCACTGTTCCACCTGTATAGCCAGATATCACCTTCATGATCCCAGGTTGTTCATCAAAAGGTTTAACCATACACCAAAAACAGCCTCCTGCAAATGTTGCAATTTCCATCTTCTTCTCCATATGTTTCACTCCTTTTTGAAATTTCCTTGATGTGAGTATACAGTAATCCCTAAAAATTTAAAAATGATCGGCTTATGAAAAATAGGTACTTATCAATTCAAATATGAATAAATTATATTTTGAGAAAATGTTGAGGGAGTGAGGGTAATGCCTGAAATGGGAAATGTTTCAGAATATCTTAAAAAAGCCGCAAAGTATGATATTTCCGAAGCCAAGATTCGGTTTCTCCATGCGTCACTAGATGCTCCAAAAATCGATATCTTTGTGAATCATACCTGTATTTCAACGGACGTTCACTATAAAAAAATTACCGAGTATGTATTTTTACCCAAGGGTGAACTCCAAATCGACCTTTATCCATCTGGGAATAAAGTTAATTTCTTCATAAGTGAAAAGATCACGGTTGAACCTGGAAAATCCTATACACTCGCCTTCATTGGAAAAATAAACAGTTTCCGCCTTATCCCTTATTTAAATCAGCCTGATGTTCCTATTGGAGAAGCAAAAATCCGCTTTCTACACTTAACACCCGATGCCCCTCCCCTTGATATTGCTGTAAAAAACAGGGATGTCGTATTTCCAAATGTCTTGTATGAAAAAGGTACCGATTACCTTGGGTTAACACCCATGACCATTGACCTTGAAGTAAGAGAATTTGGCACAAAGAATGTTATCCTCCCAATGCCAAAAAGTAGATTTCTTCCAAATGAAACATATACGATAATCTTAATCGGTTTTATTAAAGAAGGGCCAGAAATCGAAGCATTATTTATTAAAGATTGATTTTCAAAATAAATAGGTGCCCAAAATTTTGGACACCTATTCGACTGGCACTAATAAAGTAAATGCAATATCATCCTTTTGCAAATCAAACTTATTCACTTTAACTTTTGTATCACTTTTTAGTTTTAGATTCTGCATATTAATATAAACTAATTTATCTCTCGGCCGGATATCTACTCCTGCCGGCAGCTGATAATTTTCACGGATAAAAGTAAGAACGTTTGAAACTGGCAAATGCAAACTTCCGAGCGCTATCGATTTTTGCTTTAGTAGTAAATCGCCATTTTCAAGCGCCTTCGGTTCAAACGTCAGTTTCATATTTAATTTTTCACTAAAGAAAGGAATTTCTCCATATAATTCTACTTCATTCCCCAAATGGACTTGATAATCAATCGGGGTATCCGCTGCTTCTTTTTTCAGATAGTGGTTAATTAATTGGTTGAGGTCATTTTTATTTGATTTAATATAAAAAGAGACCGCGTCCTTATTTGATGTTGGCAAGTTGTTCTTTTTCTTTTCATTTGCCGGAATCAGTATCAGTGAAATAACTAAAACGGCAATCAGAAGGTCGATTCCTAATAATAAGAAGAAACCTTTCTTCCATTTGTTTTTCATTATCTAATTCTCCTCTTTACTTGCAGTAAACGCTCTTTTTTCAAGATCTGGAATGGCACGCTCGTCAAGTGAATCCTGTAGCTTTTGAGCAATACGTTCATAGCCTTTATCATTAGGATGAAAGTTATCCGTGAATAACAGATTTTGTTTGGAATGATCAAAAACATCCACTATATCCACAAAATACGCATTATCATAATTAGCAATCACCGTTTGGCTAGCATGGTTCCAGTCTGCGATAATCTGATTCATTTCACCTACATTTGAAAACCATTTCATGAATGGATTATATAAACCAACTAGTACAATTGACACTTGAGGGTTTTCTTGATGAATGGCATCAAAAATTTGAGTCAAATGGCGAATATAGATTTCTCTTTCTTTTGTAAAAGTAGAAACTTGAAGGTTTGATAAATGATCCTTTACAACCTGCATAATATCATTGCCGCCAATCGTTAAGATCACGATGTCTGCCCTCTGAACAGCATCCCTTACTTCGTTTGTTTGAAGCCTTTTTAATAGCTGGGTGGTCCTATTTCCCTTTACACCATAATTATAGAAATCAACTTCTTTAACTCCTCTATCCTTTTCAAGCATCGATTTTAGATAGGGCAAATACCCTCCCTTTCCCGTACTATCGCCCACACCTTCAGTCAGGGAATCCCCTGCAGAAACGACTGTTAGCTTTCTAGGTTTAAAATCAGCAGGAATCGGTTTGAAAGCCTCTACTGCCATCCTTTTTTCCGGCTGTAATTGCCAATTTTCCTTATTGCTACATGCACTTAAGAGAAATGCTGAGGAAATTAGAAGGGTGAAAAACTTTCTCATCACATCACCTACCCTCTAAACTATAGTTATTATAACACGAGGAAAATAATTCAAAACCAAAATGATCTTATTACCAAAATCCGTTAAAGAAAACTCGTCGATTGGCGAGTCCCTAAAGGCAATGATTAGGCATAGTTGCCCTTTTGCGCTAGCAGAATTTATAGATATAAATTCTGCTTAGCCCAAAAAAATAGACCTTTGGAAAGGTCTACTGCAAACGCTTAGCTTAATCAAAGTAATACATTAGTGCGATAGCACCCTCTCCTGTATGCGTAATAACAGTTGGGTTAGTGTAATCAATTTCAATATCTTCATATCCTGTTAATTCAAAAATACTTTCCTTAACTTTCAAAGCTAGTTCTGATGCTTCGGCATGGACAATCCCGACACCACGAATTGTTTTTCCCTTCACATCCTCAGTAAACTGCTTTGCAAAGTATTTGACGACTTGTGAATAGCTACGGACTTTGGCAACGGGATGGTACTCAGCTCCTTCAAGAGAAGCTATCGGTTTTATATTCAATAATGATCCAATAAACGCCCTTCCCTTACCAATCCTTCCTCCCTTAACAAGATTTTCAAGAGTATCTACCATAATATACAAATTTGAATGGCTCCGTACTATTTCAAGGCGGCTAATGATTTCTTCCATACTCCGTCCTTGTTTAGCCATTTCAGCAGCTTCCTTGACCTGAAAGGAAAGAGCTTTCGAAATAAATTCTGAGTCAAATACGGTTACTTTGGTCTTTGACATCTTTGCTGCGCTTTCGGCCGAACGGACTGTCCCGCTCATTTTCCCCGTCATATGTATAGAAATCACCTCATACCCTTCTTCACCAAGGCGATCATACACCTCTAAAAAAGAACCTGGTGAAGGCTGCGAGCTTTTAGGAAGATCAGCTGAAGTACGCATCATTTTTATAAAATCAACAGGATTAATTTCTACCCTGTCTAAATAGGTTTCATCATTTATAGTTACCGACAAGGGAACAATTTCAATATCATAGTTTTTAAGCACTTCATCCGACATGTCTAATGTGGAATCTGTGACAATCTTGATTTTACTCATATATTCACTCCTACTAATACACTTCATCTTTATTATACCTATTAAGCCACCTCATTTATATAAATTGTCCATTTTTCTTTAATTTAATATACCTAAAAAGAGCACCGGATATCCGGTGCTCAATGTTTCTAGGCATTATGCTTTAATTCTCCAGCTTCAAAGAGCTGTTTATAGTCAGGCCACTTCAGGACCCTTTTCAAATAATCTTTAAAAGAGTAGCATTTTTTCGGATTCTTTTCAAAATAGATTGATGTGATAAATGTTTGCAAACGGACTTGGATCATAAACTTATAAGGGTTATCTTCCTCCAATACAGGAATATCCGTGACTTTAACCTTCTGTCCAACAACATTTTTGAACTCTAGGCTTTTAAATAACAAAATATCAATCCTCTTTTTCACCCGTTTGATACTATTATACATGACAACAACCTCGAAATGTGTCTAATTATGCTTGGATTTTAAAAAATATTTATCAAGTTACTTAGTGGAAATGTATTTTTATTGTAATAGTTTCAAAACTGGAAGAACCAAGATAGAAAAAGGTAAAAACAACCCCCATTCTATACATAGAATGAGGGCTGTTTTTTTGTATTATAGTTCAAATATTGAAGATAAAATGCTCTTACATTATTTCCGTTTCTTCATCGCTATCGTCGTCTAATTCTAAGTCATCTTCCTCGTGCTGCCTTTTCAACTTCTTCCGATAAACAACCTTAGACAAGTTGATGCTAATTTCATATAGCAACAACAATGGAACTGTTACAACAAAATCAGACATGAAGTCTGGTGGAGTTATTACGACTGCAATGACAACAAGGACAAAGTAGGCATACTTACGAATTTTCGATAGGATAAATGGGTTAATAATCCCAAGTGAAGTAAGGAACATGACCACTACTGGGAGCTCAAATAGCACCCCAAAAGGAAGAGTCATATTCATAATAAACTGGAAGTACCTTTCCGCAGTAAAATTAGTGACAAACATATTCCCACCTAAATTTACGAGGAATTTAAATACCATCGGAAAAATCACAAAATAGCCAAATGCTAAACCTGAGATAAACAAGAAAAAGAGTGCAGGAACATAAGTAAGTGTTATTTTTCTTTCAACCGGTCGAAGTGCAGGCCTTACAAACAACCAAATTTGAACGGCAAGTACTGGAATTGTCCCAATAATAGCAATTACTGTTGCGATCGTAAAATAAATCCACATAATATCGCTTGGACCCAGAACCATTAATTTTACGTCAAGACCTTTAACAAACCATTTATATATGTCAACCACATAAATAAATCCAACGGTAAAAAAAATCATAAATGCAATAGCAGATATAATAATCCGTTTACGCAATTCCTCTAAATGATCAACCAATTGTAATTCTTTATCTTCCATTTCCGTCCCCTGCCAATTCCAAAACCTATTGTATATATTTTTTAAATAGGCTACGTAAAATATCTCTATTGATAATAGTCTCAATCGACGTTATACACCTTATTCAGTCAATTTTTTCTTTTCTTCCTCGGTATCAGGCATTATATCTTCAGTAAGTTCCTTTGTTGATTTCTTAAATTCTTTCAATGTCTGGCCAAATGCTCGTCCAATTTCGGGAAGTTTCTTTGGACCAAAAATAATTAGTGCAAGTGTTAAAATTAAAATTAAGCCAGGCATGCCGATATTTGAAAACATGGTTATACATCCCCTTTATGTAGTTGCTAAATAAATTTCGATAATTAATAGCCACAAATACCATTACAACAAATTTTAAAGAATAAAAGGTATGAACCTTACTAAAATAATTTAACAATAACGGTAATTGAAGTCAATGAGCATTTTCTAAAGATAAGGATTGCCAACCACATGATTTTCGAAATATGATATCAAATTTGACAGAATAACTTATAAAATGTTCCCTAATTCAAAATGATCTATCGAAAAATATCAGCATATAAGCTTATTACTTTTTCCCTATATTCGATCATAAATACAAAATTCGTAATCATAGGGATTTTTCTCATCTCGAATCCCCTTTTCTTTTGATACTAATTTCCATTTATTTAAATCAAATTCAGGAAAATAAGTATCTCCATCAAATTCTTCATGTATTCGAGTTAGATAGAGGCGATCAACATTCGGAAATGTTTCTTTGAATATTTCCGCACCACCGATAACAAAAAACTCATCATCACTTGCTTGGCAATATTCTACAAACTCTTGAATGGAGTAGAGTACGGTACAGCCTTCACCATGATACCCACTATTCCGGGTTATGATTATGTTTTCTCGACCTGGAAGTATTCGGCCAATCGATTCATGCGTTTTTCTTCCCATCGCAATTGGGTGTCCCATTGTCACCTTTTTAAAAAATTTCAAGTCCTCTGGCAAATGCCATGGTAATTGATTGTTTTTTCCAATCACCCTATTTTCATCCATTGCTACAACAAAGGATATCATACACTTACCTCCCCTTTTATATGTGGATGAGGATCATAACCATCCAAATCAAAATCGTCAAATTCAAAAGAAAAAATATCTTTCACATTTGGATTAAGCGTTATGGTCGGTAAAGGCCGTGGTTCTCTCGCCATTTGAATTTTCATCTGCTCAAGATGGTTCTGATAAATATGGACATCACCAAATGTATGAACAAATTCACCAGGCTCTAAGTCACATACTTGGGCCACCATTAACGTAAGTAATGCGTAGGAAGCAATGTTGAACGGAACACCAAGAAACACATCAGCAGAGCGTTGGTACAACTGACAGGAAAGGCGACCCTCCGCAACATAAAATTGGAACATACAGTGACATGGAGGCAAGGCCATTTTATCAATTTCGGCTACATTCCAAGCATTTACAATTAGTCTTCTAGAGTTTGGATTGGTTTTAATTTGCTCAATTAGCTCACTTATTTGATCAACCGTATTCCCATCAGCACCTGTCCAAGAACGCCATTGATGGCCATATACCGGTCCCAACTCCCCTGATTCATCTGCCCACTCATTCCAAATACGCACGCCGTTTTCCTGTAAATAGCGCACATTTGTATCTCCATTTAAGAACCAGAGCAGTTCATAAATAATTGATTTCAAATGGAGCTTTTTGGTTGTCATCATTGGAAAACCTTCCGCTAGATTAAATCTCATTTGATACCCAAACGTACTGATGGTTCCAGTACCTGTCCGGTCTCCTTTTATATGGCCATTTGATAAAACATGTTCACAAAGATCCAGATATTGCTTCATAACCAACACTCCCATACATTTTCGGTCAATCACTTCATATTGTTTTATTTTAGCAAAAAATGTCGAATAAACATAGTAAACACCAAACAAAAAACTGTCGATGTCATCGACAGTTTTAATAAGTAAATTATACTTCTAATCCAAAATTGCGACAAAGAGCGGCTAAACCACCTGCAAAGCCACTACCTACAGCACTAAATTTCCAATCTCCATTATGGCGATAGAGCTCGCAAATAACGACAGCTGTTTCAACCGAAAAATCTTCCCCAAGGTCAAAGCGTAAAACCTCTTGGTTGGTTTCCTCATCAACAAGTCTTACAAAAGCGTTTGAAACTTGACCAAAGTTTTGATTCCTTGATTCAGCATCATGTATGGTTACGGTAATGGCAACTCTTGATACATGTGATGGGACTTTGCTAAAATCAATTTTTATTTGCTCATCATCCCCATCACCTTCGCCAGTACGATTATCTCCTGTATGCTCGACACCACCTGATGAGTGGACTAAATTATTGTAGAAAATAAAATCGCTGTCTTGCGTCACTTTGCCGTTAGCATCTGTTAAAAAGGCAGATGCATCAAGATCAAAGTCAGATCCACCATGATAGTGGTTTGTATCCCAACCAAGACCGACGATTACTTTTGTTAATCCTGGATTGGTTTTTGTTAAATCAATTCTTTGTCCTTTTGATAAATTAATACTCATACAATTCACCTCATCAAGAACGTTTTAGATAAAGAAAACTCGCTGATTGGCGAGCCCATAAGGGCGATGACAGAAGCGTAGTTGCCCTTATACGCTAGCAGAATTTATGGATATAAATTTTGCTTAGCTAAGAAAAACGGAAGCTAAAAATTAGCTAAAGGAACGAACGACCTCACCGAGGCTTGCAGCATTTGTTCCGTTTCCAACAGCAGCAAACTTCCATTCACTTCCATTACGGTAAATTTCACCT
Organism: Neobacillus sp. PS3-40; assembly: GCF_030915485.1. Taxonomy (GTDB): domain Bacteria; phylum Bacillota; class Bacilli; order Bacillales; family Cytobacillaceae; genus JAUZPL01. The sequence goes on from NZ_CP133266.1 coordinate 723,741, forward strand.
GCAACAAGACATGTTTTGCCACTGTAATCATCTGTTAAATTATAGAGAAGTAATTCCTGTTGGTTTGTTGGATTTACAATTCTAATAAATGCATTTTGAATCATGCCAAAATGCTGTTTTCTTTTTACACTATCATAAATATTAACAACAAATACAAGTTTTTGAATAGTTGCTGGGACCTTGTTTAGGTCGACGACCACTTGCTCATCATCTCCATCGCCTGCCCCTGTTAAGTTGTCTCCAGAGTGCTGAATACTGCCACATTTACTTTTTAAATTCCCAAAATAGACAACATCATTGTTGTTTTGAAGTTTATCATTTTCCCCAAGCATAATTACGGAAGCATCACAGTCGACGTTTTGAGAGCTACTGCCACCACCAAATAGGGAACCAAATAAACCACCTTTACCACTTTGAACCGGATCCCAACCTAAACCTACCATGATTTTAGAAAGCCCAGGATTACTTTTCGTTAAGTCCACTCTTTGACCTTTTTGCAAATTAATAGCCAAATTCATTCACCTCTTATAATAAGTTTGGATTCACATAATTAAATACCTATTGTTTTAATCTTTTAAAATTTTCTTGAAGCTGCTCTAGCCGTTTTGTTCCCTCAACCCGCATGCGCTTATTTTCTTCTTCAATCGCTTTTGTTTCTTGCATGCCTTTTATGATGATATTCCAAGATTCTTCAATAGTCTCAATTTTTATGCTCGGACCACCTGCGAGTTTTGCAATATCAGTACTTTGTTTGGATATATTTTGGGCATTTTTTAGAAGCATTTCATTCGTTCTGCGATCAAGCTCACTCATGGATTCTGCAACAAGCTTTTGCCTTTTAGCGGCTACAGCCTGAATTAGTCCATTTTTGAAGATTGGGATCGTTGTGACAAAAGCTGAATTTATTTTTCCAATCAGTTTTGTATTTCCTCTTTGCAGCAAGCGAATTTGCGGTGCTGTCTGCAGGGAGACCATTTTGGCCATTTCTAAATCATAAACCCTTTGTTCCAAAAGTTCGATAGCGTTCTTTAGTGTATCTAATTGCATCGAAGCAAGTTGATCACCTGAAGCTGCCCGTGCTTCAAGCTGTTGTAGCTGATTACTTTTTAGATCTTCTGCTTTCATTTGTCCCGCTACAACGTATTTTTCAAGGGTTAAGTAATATTGATAGTTTTGCTCATACATTTGTTCAAGCATCGTGGTAGACTCAACCATTTCATGTTGGAACTTTGAAATTTCTACATATACTTTGTCAATTTCATGTCCCATTGTTTGGTATTTCCCGAAAAGTTTTTCGATCATCTTTTCGCCTTTTTTAAATAGTTTTCCAAATACACCACCAGATGTTTTTTGGAAGTCCTTTGCATCAAACTTGTCCATAATACGGCCAAGTTGTTTCAGCAGTTCACCAGAATCTTCTACTTTAGTTGTTCGCATATTACTTAAGATTTGATCAGAAAACTGAGAAATTTGAACAGCAGGCTCTTTCCCAAATTCCAAGATTTGAATTTGATCTCGTTCATCAATAGAACGAGCTAAATTTTGAACTTCAGGCTCTTTGCTAAGGGCCAATTTGATGTCAGATACCCTTGTTTCCGTTAATTTATCATCAGGATTGGTGGGTATTAGAGTCGCAGATGGATTCTGTGATAGATTCATCTCTTCAATCTCCCTTGAAATTTTTTAATATTCCTTGAAAAAATCCTTTTTTTAACTTAGAAGACTCTTTAAATTCCTGTTCAAAAATAACCTCTTCAAGCCAGTGTGTATCAAAAAGTCCATCAACAAGATAATTTTCAACATCGTTATGCCCAGATGGATTATAAACCATGATATCAACGCCAAATTGATTTAAAAGCAATAAAAGAGCAGCATCAGATCTTGATAACATACCATGTAGTTCATTGTTATATAAAATCAACTTTGGGATTTCTTGAGAGTAATCAAATTTCTCCAATAACTGTATGATATCTTTGGGCATTTGCATACTCTGACTAAACAAAAAAATTCTTAATTCTTCCATACTTTCAGTTGGGAGCAATTTAAAATTAGGTTTTTCACAAATTCTTTTGATTGCATGGGCGATCCCAAGTTGTAAGCCATTGGGCAGATTAGCGTAGGTCCAATAATGAGCCTTCAACATTTTATCATAGCTTAATAAGCCATCACTCCCATGCGCATTTCGATAATGAAATCGAAAATCATTTGAGGTTGTCATAGTAAAGGGAAATTGACGGATCAACAAGCTATTCTCCAATTGGCAAAGTGCTTGCAAGCGATCCCAATATTCCTTTTTGTTTCTGCTTACGCCTTGGATTTTAGCAAATAGAGAAGGGATTTTCACTTGACCATTTCCTACTGCAAAATCAGGCCTAATCATGGCTATTGCTTTACTTAGGATGAAAAGTTCATCATAAGTCGTCTTTAATGTTATAGATGAAGGAGTGTAATCTCTTAATTGCCAGGGCTTATACAGACCTGACCCCTCCTGATTTAGAATAGTCTCTATTTCCTTTGATGCTCGATATGCCACTGTTGTTTTTCGACTTCTTTTTTCGGTGGGAAATGGTTCAACTGGCCGTTTATTTTGAAAATGATGGACAAAGATCTGCTCTGCCATCATATCCTCTAAAATATCCTTTCCTTCTGGATGAAAGATAACAATATCACAGCCAAGTTTTGCTAAATAATAGATAAAATATTGATGACTTTTTTTGAAATCCCCGAACCAAAGAAATTTAGCTAGTTCTTTTTCCGGATCAGCATCCTTCACTACTGGTTCTAAATGATTTATGTTCCACTTTACGATGTCAACGAGCACCCGTCTCAATTCCGGACTTTTCAATCCACTTGGTTCCTTTATTGAAAACAGTTCAAGCGTTGAAATCATCGCTTCCCTTATTTTCCGATAGAGTAAAGTGTTCACCGGCTTTAACAAAAGCTGTTCCCCATCAAGAAAAGCAGTAAAACGATTAATTGACAATTTCTGTTCATTGTTGATATTGAGAACCTTTTGAATCGATTGAAAATGATGATTATTAATGGATTTATCTAGGGAATCTTCACTTAACAGATGTAAGTGTAAATCAGGTGAATTCACATAATCAAAAAGCTGATTATAATATTCATCCACATCCAAGGGGACGCCAAAGAACTTTCCAAGTACTTGTCCAATAGTGAAAATCCCATTTTCCAATGAAAATTCAGGTCGTTCTGAAATTGGCTTTTTCATTAATCCAAGCCAATTTTCATATGACAGGGATAAAGTGTGGATTTGCAACTGGTTATATGATGGATTCATTTAATTATCCCTTCCCTCTGAAAGCGAAAGATTTTTGTTCAATCCCTTTTGAAAATTATGTAAGGTACTTCACCATCATATCACAGTTATTTCCTTGCTTCCTATTTTTTTACGCATCAAATTTAAAAAAAGACTAGGCATTTGGCTTATTTTCACCATTCTTCATGTCCTATCATATAGTACCGTATTCACTTATAAGAAGGTGACCTAAATGAGGTTTATTTATAAGCGGCCTAAAATGAAAGATGTTAGCGCAGAACTGGACACCCTAATGGATGTTATGTTATCAAAAATATTCATATTTATCGATTTATTCTTAATTTGTCTATCTCTCTCACTTCTTCTTCTACCTGTTTATCATTCAATAGAGATATCTTTACTCATTTTTATCAGTTCTTATTTATTTTTTACTTGCCTTTATTTTTTAGTCTTTAAGAAATCAAAGAAAAATCTAATAGGTTTGAACGGTAAGAAGTGACAATGATTTCTGAAGAATTTCTTCACCTGCTAGAATCCCTCGATTACTAGTAACAGAATAAGTATCGAGGGATTCTTTTGAAGCAAGTTCACCATGAATCGGCACAATCCGGTTCCGGCAGTGTTTTAGGAAATCCCAATCAAGATTCGAGTCACCAGCCCCTGCCATTGCTACCCTTCCTTCTTTCCTGCAAATAAACTCAAGTGCGTCACCCTTGTTAATTGCTTTAGGAATAAAATATAGTTTGCGACCTTGGAGGGAAATCCTCCAACCAAAGGATGAAACAGCATTACTTATCCTATTAAGTTCAAAACGTGAGGGACTGCTTTCTAAAATAAAATAGAAAAATAGACTTTCTGCCTGTTTTACTACCCCATCTAGATGAAATCTTTCTTTTTGTAAAAAAAACTGTAATTCTTTTATTGTAGACGTTTCCCATTGCAGTCTTGCAGAAAGAATTTCAGACCATTCTTCCAATTCTTCACCTTTATATAAAATATGTCCACCATTAGAAGTGATTGCATATGTGATTGGAATATCTTTTTTAAAGATGAAAATGCGCTTGAATTGCTCCGTTGTTCTAGTTGTTACAGGCACAAAAAGAAATCTACTACAAATCTCTTTCAGTATGGAATATGAAGATGCCGTCATAAAGGAAATCCATTGACCATCTTTGCATTCAACTGGTATTCGTTCAGTTGTTTTTGAGAGTCCAAATTCTACCAATGCCCTCTTTGAATAAATCAATGTTCGATCAAGATCTGATGCGAAAATCATTACTGCATCCCCTTCACCGATTTGATTAGCCCACAGCACAAATAGTTTAAATCATGATAAGGGACGACTTCGACACCCTTTTCTTCAGCTAGCAGTAGAATATGTTTAACATAAGGACTTGAAGGATCGCGCATTAGAATTTTCCATGGCATCCTTCTTAGTAGAACTCGTGTGGTTTCACCTACTCCTGGCTTTATCATATTTATGCTTTCTATTTGGAATTCTTCCTGAATCTTTTTCACGTCTTTCATACCTAAGAAGTCTTTTTCAATTTTTACACTCTTTTTTTTAAAAGCTATTTGCGCAGCTTCCTTATGAATTTTAGGAAATTCAAGTGTGATCCTATCAATATATTCATTTGAAACATCCATAGGTATTAATTCTCGGTAAAATTTTGCCCCATGGAATTCGCCTACTCCTACATATTTATCATTCAAGACGGTACGGCTTACCAGTCCAGAAACAGTTGAATTTAAACACGCACTTGGAATCAAGAAATCCTCTCTCGTTCCAAAAAGAGTTGTGCAATGGCCTGGGTCAGCAATAACAGCAATTGTATCATCTAACTGAATTCCGTATTTCCCTTTGAATATTTCACATGATTTTGTTAACTGAAGTGAAATAGCCCCCTTCCCAGTCCAACCATCAACGAATTGGATATGGTGGCCTGGATGCTGTGAAAGGATGTGGTGAAGCGCATTTTCATCAATCCCCTTATCACGAATGATTGAAATACTGTAATGTGGGATTGATACATGAAACTTTCTTTCAATATATCTTTTTATTAAAATTCCAACTGGTGTTCCCGCGCGGGCAAGGGAAACTAACACAGTCCTTTCCCCTCTTAAAAGATAGATTTGTTCGGCCACTATCCCAATACTTAAGGCTACTTTTTCTTTATAGTCATCAAGTGTTCGCCAAAATAAATCAACGTACGCCTTTGGAGGCTGGTATTCAATAGGTAGGGATTCACTATAGTGATGGCCAGATTGAATATTTTTTTCACGATTTTCTGTTGAATCTTCAAGTTTGATATCACTTAAATCCTTTACTAGAAAGAGAACATCCTCTTGTTCATAGGTGCCGATTTTTGCTGGTTGATTGATCATTTTATTCACCTTTTTACCAAAAAAAACGATCTTAATTGATTTGATTTGAGTCTTTTTCAATTCCTTTGCTAACAAATCAAGGTTTTCAATATCTACTTCCCGCTCAAGGAAAAGGAATAAATCATCGTAGTAACCCGTTGGGATATTATAAACAAAATTAGATACTTCTGTGTCCTCTGGATTTGGAAATGTTAAGCCATATTTCACTCCATAAGATACTTCATTTTGTATAAAAATAGGGCTCCTTGTTGTTGATTGATAAAAAACTCCCTTTCCCATTTCTGATGCTATTTTCATTGGAATATACATAAATTCACCTGTACCGAGGCAAAGCGTTTTTTTCCCTGATCTTTTTTTTGATAAAAATGTGCCGGCTTCTACAATTTTGGGATAAATAAAGTATTTATCTTTAGCCCGAATTCCAAAACGCCCTGTTTCTGCTAAATAAGGAGGATTATTATTTGTAACAGTTGTAAAAATAGGAGGTAATGAAATAATTTCAATCGCTGTTTCTGTGTCTAGCAACCTGTCAATTTTAGCATTTGGCTCAGGTATCTCCTTTAGCTTTTTCACTTTTACTGAACCAGCTATTAGACTAATAACACGGATTTTAATTCCCAATGATTCCTCAAGTTGTTTGAACCTTTGCTTATCCGCCTCAGACCGCCAATCTAAGATTGAAACAACCGAGTATTCCTTTCTTGGAAACTGAGAATGAATTGAGCAGATAATATTTATTGCCGTTTTCCCTGTTGTTAGTTCATCGTCAACAAGGATAATTTCCCGTTCTTTTTGAATCATGTCTTGTGGGATGTAGCAGCGATGAGATGTAGCATGGGAATGTTCCTCTTCAAATGTGATCACAGGAGTTTTGTCTTGGAGAGATTCCCTTGTAGTATGGAAGTAATCTGCTCCCTCAAAACAATCAAAAAACGCTTGTCCCAAAGCAGTGGCTGTCTCAGCAAAGCCAATAATTAAGGGGGTAATGGTTTCAGGTATAAAAGAAAAAGGTTCAAAAGAAGGATTGTCCATTAAAAATGAGGATATGAGTTCCCGTTCTCGCTCATTTTTCATACCACTGATTGTTTCATAATATCGTGTTGCAAGGAGGGCTGATGTCAATAAACCTTTTTTCGGACTAATCGGAATATGTTTACCAATTAATTTGCTTACAAATAGAAAGGAACGTTTTTTATTAATTCTTGCTGCCATTGTAAATAACTCTTCAATTGGGAGATCAAAATAATTCTCCATTACGGATATTTCTGTCTCTAGAAAATCGAGAGTATTAAATACATACTTCTTTTTTGATAAGGTCAATGCTTGTGTACTCTTCATTAAGCACCCCATAAAGTTGAGATTTTAAAATCATTTTTTTTGCCCAATAGTAATGCGGTTTAATTTCATTCATTTTATTTGAAAACTGGCTTTTAATTACCCCGATTTCTCCTGTAGCTGCTCCGATAATAGTAATGGCATCCATGTATTCTTCAAAGGAAACAACATTTAGAGCTTGAACCACTTTGATATGTGAAGGGTGAATAATCGTTTTCCCTGTTAACCCATTTGCAATATCTATAAGGGTTTCCCGAATGAGTCCATCCATATTCTGTTCAATTAATTCGCCTCTCCACTTTAAGCCTTCATTACCACTGGAATTTCGAAATGGTGTTTGGCGAAGTTGTGGCTTTAAAACCCGATCTTTTGATGAAAAATATTCCCACACTGGCCCTGAGATAACATATGGGCTGTCTGCTCTTAGGAAAAAATTGATGATGTCCGCAATACAATCCCTTAAAACAGCAATATCATAAACAGTGGTATCAGCGCTTCTCCTTATTCCATAAAGTCCACTAAAATCAGTAGCACCTATCCGAATATTCAGAATATTATTTTTGTATTTGTCTAAAAGCAGCTTAATATTTGTTAATTCCTCTATTCTTGTCTCTTTTTGGATTACTTTACCTGATTCTACTATTGGCATTGCATAAAAAGGATGTTCATTTGTTGAAATTCGGCTTACTTCTGATAATAGTTCTATCCCAGTTTCAGGCGCAAATTTCGGTAAAACAACACCCGATAAAAGGTGGATGGCTTCCCCTAACTGTTCTTTAATTCTTTTAAGCTGTTCTAAGTGCCGAATACGAATAAATAGTAACGGAAAATCAGCAGTAGATCCATTTCGCTTGTTACTCTCTCGAAACAAATTCAAGAGTTCATCAACAAGTTGACTTTCCGCATTTTCCACTTCGGTATCACCAATAGCATCTTCAAGATCAATGACTAGGGAAGTCAATCCTTCATGCTTATGCGCCAAAATATCTTTATGGATATTTTTTCGCAACGCAGGCATATAAAGTGTTGCTCCAAGCGCATGAGATAGTAATTCCCGCTTTGTATGTTTATCAAAAGTTTGTGGTTTTTGATAGAATAATTGATCCATCTCAGCATTATTAATATAGGAAAAAAATTGCATAGCTAACGTACTCCTTCACTTTTTTCAAAAATAGTATAAAGAAAGGGGACGGACTTTGTCCAGTTCCCCTCAGTTAGTTAAAAACTATTTATTTTCCGTGTTCGGTTTCTTTTTTCTTGTTTAAGAAGTGAACAATAAAGGTAGCTCCAAATGTAAACAATAAAATGATAAAGAAGTATAAGGGCTCCAATTCATAATGGAATACACCAAGGAACATTTTTATTGAAATAATCAAAATAAGTATATATGCTGTTGTTTCAAGCTCGGGAATTCGATCAATTAACGTTAAAAAGACTCCGGCAACACCGCGCATCATTAATACTCCCAATATACCACCTACAAATAAAATCCAAACCTTATTGCTAACACCGAATGCTGCAAGAACACTATCGACAGAGAAAGCAATATCCATTAACTCAACTGATGCAACAGTTCCCCATAAAGTTCCAAACAGACGGATTAATAATCCACCTTGGTTTATTCCTTCAGCTTCACCTTCATCTTCTGAATCCTTGCTCTTGTCGATAAAATATTTAATGGATAGCCATGCAAGGTATCCTGCGCCTAATACTTTAATCCACCACAGCTTTATTAGGAAAACACCTAGTCCAATAGCTATAAAACGGAAACAATATGCCCCAAATAATCCAAAGAAAAGTGCTTTTTTTCGTTTTTCGGGTGGCAAGTGTTTAACCATTACCGCCAAAACGAGTGCATTATCAGCTGAAAGTAATCCTTCGAGAATAATCAGCGTCCCAATTAGGCCCCAACTAACAGGGTCCGATAAAACCTTCACCCACATATCCCATTCAAAAAACTGTGAATAGGTGTTCAATATACCATGCAAAAATGACATTAAAAAAGTTCCTCCTAAATTTTTGAGAAGCGCAGGGCGCTCTTAGTCAAATTTTATCTTAAAAAATGATTTTACTTATTGTTACTAAAAGACTCGGCACAGGCCGAGTCCCGTATTGGAATTATTAACCAATCTGTAACCCAAAATCTGTTGCAAGTGCAGACAAACCACCTTGGTATCCACTACCGATCGCACTAAATTTCCATTCATTATTATGACGGTATAACTCACCCACGACCAGCGCCGTTTCAATAGAGAAATCTTCACCTAAATCGTAACGAATAAGCTCTTCGCCTGTTGCCTCATTAAAAATACGGGCATATGCATTAGAAACTTGTCCGAAGTTTTGGTTTCTCTTTTCTGCTTCATGAATGGTAATCGTAAACGCAACACGCTGGACATTAGCTGGAACAGTAGTTAGATTAATTTTAACCTGTTCATCATCGCCATCTCCATCACCTGTTCGGTTATCCCCTGTATGTACAACGGCTCCATTTCCACCTTTTGGGTTATTATAGAAAACAAAATCACTTTCTGTTGTAACCTTTCCATTTTCCCCTAACAGGAAAACAGATGAATCCAAATCAAAATCGTTTCCACCATCATACTTGTTTGTATCCCAACCTAATCCAACAACCACATTTGTTAAACCAGGATTTGTTTTTGTTAAATCTACTTTCTGTCCTTTTGATAAACTTACTGCCATTTTTCTTACCTCCAATAAGGGTTATAGTATATTTACGAGTATTTCTCAAAAAGGTTTCATATAATCATAATAAAATTTTTTCCATTACTTCGCAAATTGGAAAATCAACTCATCCATTTAGGTGGCGTGTTTTTATCCCAATAGATCGAACCGAGGTCATGGTGGCTTTGGAAACCATCATATATAGTGTGATAATGAAAGTTAAACCAATATCCTGCCTGCGGTGGATTATCCCTTCGAACATGAAATAAAAGAATGTCTTCATTTGTATGAATATTTTTAACATGAAAAATCTTTTCTGAATAACCGCCACCTGGCTGCTCTGAAATAGCTAGATTCTGCAAATCTTCGTTTGGAAATTGGGCAGTCGTTTTTGCAATTGCTTTTTCAATGTTTGGTAAAATAATTTCTCGAAATTCATCTTCTATTGCCGGCTTTATTTTCACGCCGAATTTTTGATAGGTTTGCATTTCTGCCTGTTTGGTCAATTCCTCAATTAGAGTGTCTTTTGAGAATTTCGAATCATCTAAAAAAATAGTTGACTGGTCAATGCTATTAATTAGCATATTTGTTTCAAAAACATCTCGATCTGAAGGTTTTTCCGCATTCACATTATTAATAAGCTGTGACGGTGTTATAATCCCGAAAGTTAATATGGATACTAATACGACAAACGTCTTACGTAGCCAGTTGTTCATTAAAAACTCTCCTTTTATACTAGAAAAGCTTTCTCTAATTATTTTATTCTTACATAATAGTATACTTCTTTTTTCGCTAAAATGGAAAAATAGCTTCCAACAATTTAATGAATATTGCCTTGACCTAGATTTAAGTAGATTCTATTATCACCGCATTAATTATTTGTAAAAAAGAAAGGGACTTCATTTGTCCCAATCAACAATTTGCATCAAATGCGTCCATTAAATTTTTCATAACCACTTCCATAGTTGCTCCTTCTATGTCATCGCGAGGAACGAAATGTACTACCTTCTTCCCGTTTAATAACGCGAAGGATGGTGAAGATGGTTCATAACCTTCGAAATACTCACGCATCATAGCAGTTGCTTCCTTATCTTGACCAGCAAAAACAGTGATAAGATGTTCTGGTTTTTTTTCGCTATTTAAAATAGCTTGTGTGACGGCTGGGCGTGCAAGGCCACCAGCACAGCCACAAACAGAATTTACTGCTACAAGTGTAGTTCCTTCTACATTTTCCATGAATTTCTCAACATCTTGGACTTCAGTCATTTCCAAAAAGCCCACTCTTGTTAATTCATCACGCATTGGTTTTATCACTTGTTTCATATATTCCTCATAGGCCATTGACATAAAAATTCCCTCCAAATGTAGGATTGTTGTTTAGCATACTATATTTTATTCGTTCAATGCAATTTTCTTAATTGCCTTCTCGTCACCAACCTCAAATGCAAAGTAACTATCCTCCAGATTGACTCTTTCTCATCGAACAATCCCTTCTCAAGCACTGGCGAATCTTCTACTGTTGGATCATCCATTTGTTCGATTAGCTGAAAGCGGATGCACTAATCTGGATTTTCCAAGAAGCGAATAAGAGCACTCCGAAGAGTACTCTTTACTCACTTTCAGCCAGTTCTGCTAGGTAGGTCCAGCGTTCAATCAAATGTTCAAGTTTTTCATTGTTTTCAGTTTCTTGCCTCATCAAATCTTGACCTTTTGTAAAATCACTACCAATATTCGCCATTTCAGCAGATATCTTTTCAAGTCTATTTTCCGTTTCAGCGATATTATCGTCAATTTGTTCCCATTCTTTTTTCTCCATATAGGTCATTTTTTTCTTTTTTTCTTTTTCTTGAGACTTTGGTGCTGCAGTTACTGTTGGTACCACCTTTTGCGATTCCTGTAACATCTTCTTTTCTAGATATTCTGTGTAATTGCCATAGAAAGAGTTTATTTCTCCCTCTCCTTTTAGAACAAGAAGCTGATCGGCTACCTTATCAAGAAAATAACGATCATGCGAAACCGTTATTACAACCCCAGGAAAATCTTCTAAATAATCCTCTAAAACAGTTAAAGTCTGAGTATCAAGGTCATTGGTCGGTTCATCCAATAACAAAACATTCGGTGCAGTCATCAATATTTTCAACAGGTATAAGCGCCGTTTTTCTCCACCAGAAAGTTTACGAATAGGTGTACCGTGAGCAGAAGGTAGAAAAAGGAATCTTTCCAGCATTTGTGCCGCTGAAATTGTTTTTCCATCGGATGTTTCAATAACCTGGGCAGTTTCTTTAATATATTCAATCATTCGTTGATTTTCATCCATATCTTCGCTTTCTTGCGTATAATAGGAAATTTTCACTGTTTTCCCCATATTAAATTCACCTTCGTCAAGGGGAATTCGCTGTGCAAAAATATTCAATATGGTTGATTTTCCGGTACCATTTTTACCAATAATTCCAATTCTGTCGCCTGGCTTTATGAGTAAATCAAAATGAGTAAGGATTACTTTATCATCGTACTTCTTCGATGCATCCTTCAATTCAAATACTTGTTTGCCAAGACGGCTTCCGTTTAAGGTGATGTCGAACTTTTCAGATGACCTGTTGTTTGCTAGTTGTTCATCTAGCTGATCAAATCGCTGAATCCGAGCTTTTTGCTTGGTTGATCTAGCTTGTGCCCCGCGCCGGATCCATTCTAGTTCTCTTCGGAAAAGATTTTTACTTTTTTCCAAAGTTGATGCTTCACTTTCTTCACGAATGGCTTTAGCTTCGAGAAATGCAGCATAATTTCCTTTATAACTGTACAAATTTCCGCCATCTAATTCAAAAATACGATTGGTCACACGGTCCAAAAAGTATCGATCATGTGTTACTAGCAAGAGTGCACCATTATATCTACTTAAATATTCCTCAAGCCATTTTACAGTATCGAAATCAAGATGGTTAGTAGGTTCGTCCAGAATAAGCAAATCAGACGCTTCAATTAAGACCTGAGCCAATGCTACCCTCTTCTTTTGCCCTCCAGAAAGTTCACCTACCTTTTTACCAAAGTCCTCAATCCCTAATTTCATTAAGATTGATTTTGCATTTGTATTTGCATCCCATGCATTTAAAGCATCCATTTGTTTCTGCAATTGAAATAATTCATCTTGAAGTTTTTCGTTTGTTGGTGAATCATTTAGCTGCAAAAGTGCTTTTTCATATTCACGCAACAGTTTTAGAACAGGAGCTTCTCCATGGAAAACTTGTTCAAGAACCGTTAGTTCGGATCTCAATTCGGGCTGTTGATCTAAGTAGGAAATAGTATAATCTTTCCCAGCACTGATTCTTCCGTCATCTGGAATATCTATTCCTGCAACGATCTTTAGTAATGAAGATTTGCCCGTCCCATTTACTCCAATAAGACCAACACGTTCTTTTTCAGAAATCGTAAATGAAACTTGCTTAAATAATTGTTTTTCTCCATACGTTTTTGTAACATTTTCGATCGAAAGCATTTTCATGATTGACCATTCCATTCTTTAAAAAATTCTTCTAAAAAGACTTCCATTACATGATGTCGACTCTCCGCTATCTTTTTAGCTGATTCTGTATTTAATAAATCTTTTAATTTAAGTAATTTTTCATAGAAATGATGGATACTTGTTGATTTCCCATCCCGATATTCTTCAAGTTTCATTTCTCCTCGAACGTTTATTTGTGGATCGTATATTGGTTGTCCTTTTTTTCCTCCATATGCAAACGCTCTTGCAATCCCAATCGCCCCAATAGCATCTAATCGATCCGCATCTTGGACAATTTTCGCCTCGATCGAAGTTAGTTCTATTTTTCGTCCACCCTTAAAAGAGATGGTTTCGATAATATGTTTAATCTGACTTTTTTCCTCATCAGCTATTTTTATCATTTCTAAAAAGGTGTTAAGCTTTTCTTCACCCTTTTTTGCACTTTCATTTACCTTTTCATCCGATATATCGTGAAGCAATGCGGCCATTTCAATAATAAATGGATCCCCTGTATTTTCCTTTTTCCAAATATTCATTGCATTTTGGCGAACCCGTTCAATATGAAACCAATCATGACCGGTTGTATCTTCGCCTAATTCATTTCGGACAAAGCTCTCAGTCTCTTGAATAATTAATTTGCTCATTTTTGTACACCTGCCTTCAACCATGTTATTTTAACATGAAAAAGGAAAAAAGAAGAACAAAAGCGCAGGGTTCCCGCTTATGGCATTTCTTAAAGATAAGAGGATGGCCTTATTAGGACATCCGACAGCCTGTCGAAAAACCTTTCGATTCATTCAATTTGCTTAACAATTCACCGCATTAACTCATCGTAATAAATTGGTGTATATTAGCATTTAAACATGTCTGTTAATTAGCGCTCCAGGCACTTCGCTTTCCGCGGGCGTGCCGAGGAGGCTTCAGGACCTCTCCCCGCGGAAAGCGAGTGCCCGGAGCGGAAATCAACAGGCCAGTTAGCAGAGACAATAAATGAATAAAAAATCGGTAATTCAGATTAAGACAAAATAAAAAATTGCCGAGAAAAGACCCTTTCTCGACAATCTGAGGATGGCCTTATTATGTCATCCCCTTCCAATTTACTATTTAGCTTTAATTTAACTCATTAAACCAGCTAATTCCAAGTGTATTTTCGCCAGCATGAACGCCAATAGTGGCTCCAAGTGGACAAGTGATAAATTTCAATTGAGGAAATTTGGATTTTAATTCATTTTTCCAAGAGATCGCAATTTCCTCATGTAGTCCATATAAAAGATAAACTTCTTCAAATTGATATTTACTATAAGAAAGTCTTAAATATTCGACTATTTTTTCCAGTGCCTTTTTCTCACTTCGTGCTTTTTCCTTCACTCTTAGTTCGCCATTATTAATCGAAATAATCGGTTTGATGTTCAGCATGCTTCCAAGGAAAAATTGCAGCCCAGTCAATCTTCCGCTCCGATGAAGCTGCTCTAAGCTGCCGACAAGAACGTACGTCTCATTTGTATCCCTGATTTGTTCGAGCTTACTTTTAACAAATTCAAGGCTTTTCCCTTCTGTTGTCCATTCCATCCCTTTTTTTAGTAGAGCAGTTAAAGGATAGGTAAGAATCTTCGAATCAATGGTTGTTACTGGAATCGATACTAGCTTTGCTGCTTGTTCACTTGAAGTAACAGTCCCACTAAGCTTTCCTGATAACAAAATGGTGATGATTTGATCGTAATTCTCAGCTAACTTCTCATAAAGAGTTTGAAATGCTCCAACAGATGGCTGTGAAGTTTTCGGAGGATTTTGGAGTTGCTTTAATCTAGCAAAAAGCTGTTCCGCCGTTAGATCGATTCCATCCGAATACTCTTCATTATCAAGTAATATGGTTAATGGCACTGTGTATAAGTCTGGATGCTTCTCAAGATTTTCATCTAAATATGCAGTGCTATCCGTTACCCACGCAGTCCTAATCAACGAATCCCCCCCTTATTTATCAATCCTGAAATTTTTTTAAGCAATTTAAAGTAGTTATCATAAATTCGATCATGTCTACCAGATCATTAATTTGATCCTCATAAACAAGTCTGTCAAAATTAACTGAAGCAACACTTTTCATCATTTTCTCATTTTGGATCGGATAAAAAGTGGCTGCTTGAACAATTTTTCTATTATCTCCCCAAATTTCTAAAAGGGTTTTTTCAATATTTCTATAGTCAACTATTTTATGCCTGTGCATAAATGAAAATTCTAAATTCATATTGCAGCCAGAAAGTTTTTCAGACAAACTGCTTGGTAAAAGCTCTGCTGCTAAATTTTCAAGACTCGATTCCAATACTATTTTTGCAATAACAGGAAAAGTCTCATTTTCGGAAAGCTGAAAATCTATTTCAAATCTTCTAGAAAGCTTGGCAGTATTGATCCAATCATTCCGGTCAGTAATTATTATTTCTCCGTCTATGTCTAAATCATATAGTGCACCTTCTAAAACTACTTTAATATTTTCGAAGGCCGTTGGATCAAACATTTTTTCACCTCTATTACTAATCTTAATCCTTTTTCAAACTCCAATTCATACTAATTAGAATAACAATTTAATTGTATCAAACCTAATTTAATTTTTGAATAAAGAATAAAATCTTTTCCAAAATTAATAAATTGATTATAATGTCTATATTGAATTTTCAAAAAAAGGAGATGATCATTTGCCAATTAATATTCCAAAGCTTTTACCTGCTCGTGAAATTCTTGAATCAGAAAATATATTCATCATGGACGATGAGCGGGCAATTCGTCAGGATATTAGACCATTGAATATACTGATCCTAAATCTAATGCCTGAAAAAGAACGGGCTGAGACACAACTTTTACGCCATTTAGGCAATACCGCTTTACAAGTAAATGTAAAATTTTTAAGAACAGACTCCTATGAATCGAAAAATACTGATAAACATCATCTTGAACAGTTTTACACTACTTTTTCGAACATCAAACATCAAAAATTTGATGGCATGATTATTACTGGAGCCCCCGTTGAATTGCTAAGATTTGAAGAAGTACAATATTGGCAAGAATTAACAGAAATAATGGCATGGTCTAAACAAAATGTTACTTCGACACTACATATATGTTGGGGCTCACAAGCAGCTCTTTATTATCATTATGGGATTGGTAAATTTGAATTGTCCCAAAAATGTTCGGGTATATATTCTCATCAAATTTTTGAAGAAAACGAACTATTATTAAGAGGGTTTGACGACCTTTTTTATGCACCACACTCAAGATATACAGATTGTTCAATTGATGAAATTACGAAACATCCTGATTTAAAATTGCTTGCTGCATCAAATGATGCCGGTGCATTACTTATTTCTTCTTATGATCGAAAGCATGTTATGATTACTGGCCATTTGGAATATGAATCAAATTCCTTGGCGATCGAATACTCACGCGATCTCAAGAAAGGGCTTCCGATTCATATGCCTGAAAACTATTTTCCTAATAATGATCCATTGCTACCACCAATAAATCGCTGGCGCTCACATGGCCATTTGTTTTTTTCAAATTGGTTAAATTATTATGTATATCAAGAAACTCCATTTGGTTGGGGGTAAATGACATCGGAATTTCCGATGTTTTTTTGTTAAGGCAACGAATTTTTCGGCTGTTTCATTTATCATCGCTTTGCTAAAAAAAGGAATATCCGTTTTTGTTTACAAAGCATAAAATGTAGAAAGAATATAAAGAAAACTTCTGATAAAAAGGGGGTTAAATGTTGGAAAGATTCGTTGCACTTCATCGCAATCAATTTGGAGATATCATTAGTTTCGTTACCTCTTTAGGACGAATTATCTCGTATAAAAAGGCGATAATTGAAGTTGAAAGCGGCTTAATTGAAGGTGTTTTGAAAAAAGAGGATTTAGAGGGTAATGCCTATCTAATGCCTGAACTGCAGTCATCCTTTGATGATTTACCAAATACATTTTAAAAGCACCTGGATCAAACAGGTGCTTTACTAATGTAATGGGCTGTTTTCGCAAGCGCGAAAACAACTTTAATGATCTTCGTTTCGTTTTTTAATATCAATTAATGCTTCAACACGAGTTGGATCCTCTTCGAAAAACTGGACGAGATCACCAATTCTATCGATGGAATCCCAGCTTAAATGATGTTCAATTCCTTCAACATCATGGTATATATTTTCTGATTTCACACCAATTACTTTTAACAGTTGTTCAAGCAGCTCGTGACGAAAGACCAATCTTTTCCCTATTTTTTTACCCTTTGTTGTTAAAACTAAACCTCTGTATTTTTCATATACAAGGTATTCATCTTTATCAAGTTTCTGAACCATTTTTGTAACTGAGGAAGGATGAACTGACAACGCCTCGGCTATATCTGAAACTCGTGCATATCCTTTTTCATCAATTAACTTATATATTCTCTCAATATAATCTTCCATACTTGGTGTTGGCATCCCGAATCCCCCATTACAATAAAAAATAATCAATAAAAGCTTACTATATAAAAAATACGCAGACAAGACGATATATCACTAATATTAATTTTTCATGAAGAATGTCACAGTGTTTTAACATAAAAAACTAATTTTTATTGTTAACTTCGGATTCAATAACTTTTTCATTTTCAAATAAAAACCTAAGCTTTTTCTCCTTATCATCCCAAGTAAGCTTTGCATTAAACAATTTTTCTTTATTTTTAAAGCCCTCAATTAGCTCTGATGTTCCAGCTGAAAGGATTTTCTTAATATTTTTTTGAGTAATCGCTTTTCCTAATATCTTTTTTGATATCGTGAAATCACATTTATTATTTTTGTAGTTAGTACAACCAAAAAAGCTCCCTTTATCAACTAAATAACCATCACATTTTTTACAAGGACCTAATTTTTCGTAACTTTTCGACTTTCGTTTGCTAGGGGAAAATGTTTCACGGTCATCTTCAGAAAATGACCATTCTGATGATTGATTTACACTTGCAGAAATTAGATGGCTAACCATTTTATTGGTTTGCTCCATAAAATTTTTAGGCGATGCTGCTCCCGCGGAAATCTCTTTTAAATTTTGCTCCCATTTTGCCGTCATTTCTGGTGAGGCAAGGATTTGTGTACCAATTGCATCTATTAAAATTTTCGCCTTAGCTGTTGCATAAACGATGTTCTTTTTTACATCGATATAAAGGCGATCTTTTAACATTGTAATAATACCGGCCCTTGTTGCTTCTGTTCCAAGGCCTTCTGTCTGCGTCAAAACCTTTTCAAGCTCTTTATCTTCAATATGCTTCCCAGCTGATTTCATCAATGTAATAAGCTGTCCTTCTGTATAACGTTTAGGTGGCTGCGTCTCTTTTTCCTTAACATCTACCTTCACTGTCTTGCCCTGCTCACCCTGATTAAGGATGGGTAATGATGGCTCATCTTCTGGATCCTTTGAGTAAATAACTTTCCTCCAGCCTTCCTCAATTTGAACCTTTCCCTTTGAGATAAAGGATGCACGTCCATCAACCAAAGTTGTTACTGTTGTATATTCAGCAATAGCCTTATTATAATGTGCTGCCATTAGGCTAGTCACAATTAAATCATAAATTTTTCGTTCATCAGGACCAAGTTTTCCGAGATTCGGTATTTGTTCTGTTGGAATGATTGCGTAGTGGTCTGTCACTTTTTTTTCATTTACATACCTTTTATTCTCTATAATTGAGGTAACTGGTAATGGAAAGTATTTTTGATAGTCATCAACCCTGCTCAATTTGTTCAAGATATCAGGAAAACCCCCAGCTTCTTCCTTTGTCACATATCTTGAATCTGAACGCGGATAAGAAACATTTCCCTTTTGGTAAAGTTTTTGAAGAATATCTAGAGTTTTTTTCGGAGAGAATTTATAGCGTCTATTCGCATCTGCCTGAAGGGCGGAAAGGTTGTAAAGTAATGGTGGTAAAAATTCTTTCCTTTCAGAATTTACTTCGGCTACCTCTGCAGGCTTTTCTTTGCAAAAAGCAGCCACTTTTTCTGCTAATTCTTTAGAATTCACTCGAGTTTCTCCATCATTTTGCCATTTTCCGTTGTATTTCTTTCCATTCATTAAAAATTGGGCCTGAACCTCCCAATATGGCGCAGAATTGAAATTTTCAATTTCCCTCTCCCGTTTTACAATTAAAGCGAGCGTTGGCGTTTGGACTCTACCTACTGAAAAAACGTCTGAAAAGCCTTGTTTTTGCAAAAGCAAACTATATAATCGGGATGCATTCATGCCCACGATCCAATCCGCACAAGCCCGAGTATATGCTTCAAAATATAGATTACGAGTGTCATTCTCAGTTAGGAGTTTTTTAAAGCCCTCTTTTATTGCATTCGGAGTTAGAGATGAAATCCACAATCTTTTCATTGGCTTTTGGCATTTTGTTAACCGAAGAATATTGCGGATGATCAACTCACCTTCCCTGCCTGCATCTCCAGCATGAATAATTTCCGTAATCGAGGGGTCTGATACTAATCTTTTGATTACCGCAAATTGTTTTGCTTTATCTTTTGAAACTTCATATTCAAAGCGACTAGGGATTATCGGTAAAGTTTCAATTGACCATTTCTTCCATTCTGTCTGATACTTTTCAGGTGGAATCAGTTGGCATACATGTCCAATTGCCCATGTAACGTATGCACCATTGCTAAAAACCTCATTTGGAAAAATTTGAATGTAACCAGTTTGTTTTTTATGTTTAAAAATAGACGCCAAAGTTGACCCCTGGTCCGGCTTTTCTGCAATGATTAATTTCAATAATACGGCCCCCTTACTAAATAGCATCCAAATTTATTTTCCCATTAAGTTCAAGTTTCGTAAAGGCTTATTCCAGTTTAGATAGAATGCACCTTCTGAAAGTAATTGCTACTAAAATGGATTTGTAAATGTAAATTGCTAAAAAATAACTCGAACCAATATAAAAAGAGTTAGCTATTTCTAGGATTTCTCCTAAAAGCAGCCAACCCTATTGAATTACTCCGTCATGTAAAGGGGACGATCAAGCTGATATAAACGCCGATATCTTTCTTCGCTGGTTAGCAATTGTTGATGAGACCCTTCCATGACCTTTTTACCTTGCTCCAAAAATAGAATGCGATCCATTTTCTCTACACCTATCAAATGATGAGTCACCCAAATAATTGTTTTACCCTTCAATGTTTCAAAAATAGTGGTCAATAGCTTCACTTCTGTTATTGGATCGAGCCCAACGGTCGGTTCATCTATGATAACGATTGGAGTCTTTTGCAATAAAATTCGTGCCAGTGCAATTCTTTGCCGTTCCCCGCCTGAAAAACGTTGCCCTGTTTCATTCATATTCGTATCGTACCCTTTAGGTAAATTGCTGATCATATGATGCAATTGAACCATTTCGGCTACTTCATAAACATCTTCATCTGATGCATTAGGATTACCAAGGCGGATATTGTTCATGACCGTTGTATTAAATAAATATGCTTTCTGATTGAGGACAGCCATTATTTTTGAAATCGATTCAGATGATGCCAACTCAAACGAATCTTTACCATTTAGTTTAATTTCACCACTACTTGGCACAAGTGCCCCAAGAATTAATTTTAATAGCGTCGATTTCCCAGCACCACTCCGCCCAATAATGGCAATTTTCTCACCTTGCTCAACTTTCAAGCTAAAATCATCTAATAAAGGAGGAGCAGATGAATAGGTAAACGTTAACTGGTTTATTTCAATGGATACTTTGGATTTATCATTTAGTTCGTTCATATCATCTACTTCCCTTAAGATTGGCTGATCATCACCTTTAAAAGCTTTAAGGCGCCTTAATGAATCTCGGTAAGTTGTTGTTTCACTTACCGCTCCTGCTATTGGAAGAAAAGACTCCAACAAAGAAAACATAATAAGACCAAAAGCAGCAATTAACGTTGGTTGTATTCTTCCATCGAGAGTTTGCTCACTAGCCCAATAAAGGGTCATAATAACAACTGAACCCAAGACCATCTGATTTATCAAATCTCTCCAATTCACAAAAGATCGTTTCTCAATTTCAATAGTCAGAAGTTTTTGTTCCATTTCTTTATATTGTTGAATAAAGCCTGAGTATTTCCCACTAAAAATCCAGTCACTACTACCAAAAATAGCATCAGTAAATTGTTGATATAGATGATTTCTTCCCGTCTTCAGCCGTTCATTTTTCACCTTCATAGAAATGAATGAAAGCAGTGGTCCAACAAAAATTAGCAAACCTATTAAAATGGCCAAAAGAATAGCGAATGGAATGGAAAAAATACCCGTACAAATAATGATTACAGTATAAAGTAGTAGAGAAACAATTGAAGGGAGAAGTGTTTTTAAATAAAAGTCCTGCAAATGTTCAATATCATGGGAAAGTGTGCCAAGTATATCACCTGTACGAAAATTTGACCTGAGCAACAGTGCTTGCGGCTCAATCATTTTATAAAGCCTAACACGCATTTCAGAAAGAATTTTCAAAATTAACTGATGACCCGTTAGCCTTTCCACATAGCTAAGCACAGCCCTCCCAATTCCAAAAGCACGAACCCCCACTATTGGTACATAAACCATTAAAATAGATTCAGGTTGTGTCGCAGCTTTTGAAATTAAATATCCAGATGAGAACATTAATGCGCCTCCGAAGAGAAGTGTTAGCAAACCAAGCAAGATGGAGAGTGCAAACAGCCAACGATATTGACGTAAATAGGGGGAAATCCATTTATTTTTGCCCATTAGATTCCCTCCATTTGTGTGTTCGCAAGCTGATAATAACAATCCTGCTGTTTCATTAACTCTTCATGTGTTCCAACTTCCATTATTTTACCGTGATTTAGGACAATAATTTGATCCATCTCCAACATCCAATGCAAGCGGTGTGTGGCAAAGAACACGAGTTTGTCAGTAAACAATTGCATTATTGTTTCTTTTAATTCGAATTCCGTTTCAATATCCAAATGGGCAGTTGGTTCATCTAGCAAAATCACTGATCGATTTCCCAGAAATGCACGTGCAAGGGCGATCCGTTGTTCTTGTCCACCGCTTAAGGTCCTACCGCCATCACCAATTACTGTATGAAATTTATGCGGTAACTCGTGGATCACGGTCGTCAGTCCTGCACGATGTGCTGCCTCTTCTACATCTTCATCGGTTGCCTCTGGATGATAAAATCGAATATTGTTTAAAACGGTATCATGAAATAAATACGGATGTTGGGGAATATACGTTACTTGCTTTTGCCAGCCTTCATGTGACAGTGATGCAAGCCTCCTGTCATCAATCAATATTTCCCCTGACGTAGGTGTTAAAAACCCGCTTAAAAGATCGATTAATGTTGATTTTCCTGCTCCACTTGCGCCGATAATTCCAATTTTTTTTGAACCTGTAACTGAAAAATGAATATCCTGCAAAACTTGCCCATCACTGTTTGCAAAATTAACACCCATTTCTTTAAGTGTAAGTGTACTTGTTAAATTCCAGAGTGGAATAGGCTCCTGTTTTTGCTGCAAAGATTCCCTATTAAGGATTTCCTGAATCTTTTTGCCAGCATTTTTACCATCGAGTGTTGCATGGTAATCAGCTCCAACTTCTCTAATTGGTAGAAAATACTCCGGGGCAAGGATAAGAATCGTTAGTGCAGAACGCAACTCGATGGTCCCATTAATTAAGCCGACCCCAAGAAAAACGGCAACAGTCGCAATTGAGAGCATTGTAAAAAAATCTAGTGCAAAGGAAGATAAAAAGGCTATTCTCAATGTTCCCATTGTAGCCTGGCGATACCTTTCGCTTACTAATTTAATCTTGGTAATATGCTCATGACTCAGTCCTAAATATTTAAGTGTTTCCAGCCCTCGCAATGAATCAACAAAATGGTTTGACAATAACTGGTATGATTCGAATTGTTTATCTGCCTTCGTTTTTGCCGCCATTCCTAGGAGGATCATAAAGATAATAAGGATTGGTAGTGCTAGAAATAAAATGACAGCAGATCGGATATTTTCAAAAAGTATATAGATACAGACGATTGCAGGTATGAAAGCCATATTCATAAACTTTGGAATAAAAAGCTCAAAATAGTGACGAAATTTTATTAACCCTTCCATAACCAATGTAACTGTCTGCCCTGAGCCTTCCTCTTTCACAAAGCGTGGCCCAAGTTGGAACAATTTCTGAACCAATAAATCCTGATACACTTCGCCCGTTCTAGCAGCGAAATGAAAAGCTATATTCTTTTTTAATATTGTAAGAAATTGCCGAAATACTAGTGATATGAAAAAAATAACTAATTTTTTTACTACTTTTGCAAACAAATCTCCCCCAAAAAGGGAGGAAATTGCCCCTGCTAAATAATAAGCTTGGGTTATGATCGCAATCCCCTGTATTACAGTCAAAATAGCAAGGCTAACTATTACTGGTTTAATTCCCTTGTAAGAGAACAGAGATTTTTCCATCAGTATGTTAAATGCTCCTTATCCGTAACCCGTTTCCGGAAAATATAGTAACTCCAAATGGTATATCCTAAAATAAATGGTAAAATCGTTAATGCCACTATGGTCATCACCTTAAGGGAATAAGGTCCACTTGAAGCATTATAGACCGTTAGATCAAATGCTTTATTGATCGAACTAATCATTACCCTTGGGAACAGACCGACAAATATAGCTGATACTGTAAACACTAACCCGAGCCCTGACATGGTAAATGACCAACCCTCACGCTTTTTTGAAATGAAAAGGTATGATAATCCATATGCAAGTACGATTAATACAACTATCACTAGTTCTGGAATCAGCCGGACTTTAAATATATCTGTGAAAAATACAGATAATGCAACAAAAATAATCAGTGCTCCCAATACTGCGATTACCATTTTCTTTGCTAGTAATGCTGAACGTTTCCTAATCTCCCCTTCAGTCTTTAAAGCAAGGAAATTTAAGCCATGTAAAAAACATAGTAATGTTATGGTTGCCCCACCCCAAAGAGAATAAATATTAATATAATCCGAAAATCCAGCTGTCATATTCATATCTTTATGAATGGGCATTCCTTTCAACATACTTGAGAATAAGACGCCTAGTAAGAATGGTGGCATTAAGCTGCCAAAGAAAACTACCCAGTCCCATATATTTGTCCAGCGTGGATTATCAACCTTCCGTCGAAATTCAAATGAAACCCCACGTCCAATCAGAAATAACAGGACAGCAAGCAATGGCAAATAATAGCCACTAAACATCGTAGCATACCATTGTGGGAAAGCAGCAAATATGGCCCCGCCACCTGTTAAAAACCAAACTTCATTTGCATCCCAAAACGGTCCGATTGTATTAACCATAATCGACCGTTCAGATTGATTACGGGCAAGGAGACGTGTAGACATTCCCACGCCAAAGTCAAAGCCTTCAAGAAAGAAGAAACCGATAAAGAGAACAGCAATTAGAACAAACCATAATTCACTCAATTCCATCTTAAACACCTTCCTTACTGAATGGATCCGTTGATAAAACTGAACTTGAATCATGATGTGTTCCTGGACCCTTTTTAATTTCACGAATCAATAAATAAACCATTACACAAGCAAGGATAGTAAAGAGTATGAGATACATGATTATTGAAAACAGGACCGTACTAGGTGAAACATTTGGTGAAACAGAATCTGAGGTTGTCATCAAGCCAAAAACTGTCCATGGCTGGCGGCCAACTTCTGTCATAATCCATCCAAAGGTATTGGCCAAAAATGGAAATGATATAGCTGGAAGAAGGAATTTCAAGAAAATATGACTATGTTCAATGCGATCTTTCCTCCATAAGTACAAACCTATCATTGCAAGTAAAATCATTGCTGAGCCAAAGCCAATCATTAAACGGAAACTCCAGTACGTTGTTTTAACTGGAGGGATATAATTTGTGCCCTTGCCTACCTTTGAATCGTATTTCTGTGAATACTCCTTTTGAAGGGATTCCATTCCTTTAAGACTTCCTTCAAATTTTGAATAGGATAAAAAGCTTAAGGCATACGGAATATTGATTTCAAACTTATTTTCTTTTTTTGCTGAGTCAATAAGTGCAAATGCAGACCATGGAGCAGGATCAGGTGTATCCTTCCAAATAGCCTCTGCAGCTGCCATTTTCATTGGCTGAGTTTTTACAAGGTACTGAGCTTGACCATGTCCACTTAATGCAGCTCCAAGACTTCCAATTAACCCTATTATCAGGGCGATATTCAAAGATTTTTTATAAAAATCTACATGCCTTTTCTTTATTAAATGAAATGCACTTATTCCAGCAACAAAGAATGCACCAGTGCATAGAGCTCCTGTTATAACATGGGGAAATTCTACCCAAACTTGCCGATTCGTGATAAGGGCAAGAAAGTCATTCATTTGGGCACGTCCATTTTTTATTTCGTATCCAACCGGTACTTGCATAAAGGCGTTTGCTGTTAAAATCCAAAAGCCTGACATAATTGTTCCGATTGATACAAGCCAAATACAGACCAGATGAACCTTTTTGGATAACCGCTCCCATCCAAAAATCCACAGCCCTATAAATGTTGACTCCATAAAAAAGGCTAATAATGCTTCAATAGCTAGTGGTGCTCCAAAGACATCACCAACAAAACGAGAATAATCAGACCAGTTCATTCCAAATTGAAACTCTTGAATAATTCCTGTCACGACACCAACTGCAAAATTTATTAAGAACAAATGCCCCCAAAATTTTGCCATTTTTTTATAAATCTCTTTTTTCTTCACAACATACAAGGTTTCCATCAAAGCAACCATAAAAACCAGTCCAATAGTAAGTGGCACAAAGAAGAAGTGGTAGATGGTTGTTGTTGCAAATTGGATTCTAGCCAACAATACTTGATCCATTTTTAATTTCCTCCTATCCTGTTAAGATATTCCAAATTTCCTAAGAGTAAGTGATACTTTTCACAGAAGAAATAATAGCAATTTCCACTACGACTAAATTAAATATTATAAAGTAATAATTTTTAATTTAGAATTTATATTGATTAGGTCTTATTAATTATAGTATCAAAATTTCTCTCACTATTTAACAAAGAATAAGTCTAATTTATGACAAATGAAAACCCTCTTAGTTGAAGAGGGTTGATCATTTTTCGTCATGTTCTTGTGGTTATACTCGTTAATCCTGAAAATACCATTGTTCTTTCGGAATTATATTTGACACAGTTAGAATAGAGGAAGGTACTTTTTTTACATTGAAAATAATGGCACCTATCTTTTCATTTATCATTATGAATGCATCACTATTTGGGATTGGTAAAAATTTATGACGTCCTTTAAGAAGTGAAAGTAAGATTGCATGCTTTTCCTCTGCATCCGCAGCGATTTGCGGTGTAAATCTTAAAATCCAATTCTCCCCATCGATTGAAAATCGGTACATACTCTCACCCTTTGTATTTAAGATTTTGTTACTAAAGGATATGAATTTGGGGTCTTTTTATGTCAATGGTTTTTACTATTCACTTGTTTTTCTAATATTTATAATTCTTTATTTATTTTAAGTGAAATACCGTTTACATTCCTTGACTGCCCACTTTCCTTCGTGTATATTTAAAGCATTATAATCCAGATTAAATTTGGTAATATTTTACCAAATCTGCATTGTAATAAACTATTTAAATTTGACACAAGTGTGTCATGAAAAGGCTTAGGAGGAATAAGTAATATGCAAAACGGTAAGGTTAAATGGTTCAACAATGAAAAAGGTTTTGGATTTATTGAAATTGAAGGTGGAGATGACGTATTCGTACACTTCAGCGCAATTTCAGGTGAAGGATTTAAGTCATTAGAAGAAGGCCAAGAAGTTTCTTTTGAAATCGTTGAAGGAAACCGCGGACCACAAGCAGCTAACGTTGTAAAACTATAATCTTTCTAAATAAAATTCCGAAGGCTGACGATAATCGTCAGCCTTTTTTAATTAATGGCTATTTTCGCATAGATTGTTGTTTTTCGTGCCTAGTCTAAAAACCCGAAATAACAATAGTATCGTGCTCTTTTCTTAAAAACTTCCTACGGTTTTTATCGGTAAACTGGAATCCCATTCTAATTTAGTTTCTCAACTAGCAACAATGTTTAAGAAAAGAGCCTAATAAATAAAATGATCTTTGTGTTACCTGCTATTATAGGAACAATTCCTTCAACTTAGCTTTTTTCCGTATTCTTTGAGCTTCTCACCAACCGTACATTGTGAAATACAAAACCGGTGTGCAAACCTTCGTCCACTTTCCTGTTTTAACTGTATATGTAAAAAACATCCCTCACAATACTGAACTATTATGGATTCAGCATTCTCAATGAGTTCACGTCTTCTAAGATCCTTCACGTGATTTGCACCCCAAATTCTTAAAGTAATTGTGTTTTACTAAAAATTTCTTTTCCCTCTAATGCTTGGCTTGCCAATTTATCAGCTTCCTTATTATCATTTCTAGGAATAGCCGTGTATCTAGGCACAATGCCTAGAGATTTAATCTTCTCCTCGATTCGATCAAGCCACTTATTAAGCACTTCTTCATAACAAGGCCAATCCCCTTCTAACTGCTTCAAAACGACTTGCGAATCACCTTTAATTTCACATGGTAGGTGATGAACTCCCATTTCTTCAAGGATATTTAATGCAAAATAGAGTGCAGCATATTCTGCTTCGTTATTTGTTTCCATCTCATCAAAGTGCTCATTGGCACGGATCCTGTATTTCTTTTTCCCTTGTTTGAAATATATAACTGCTCCAAGACCAGCTTGATTTGTTTCCTTTTGAAAGCCACCATCAAAGTAGACCGTTATTTCGTTTGGATCTTCCTCAATTTCCGTTACAAGTTTTTTCATTTCCTTTAAAGTCCATGATGTTCCTATTTCATCGTAAAAGGTAAAATCACTTGCTTTTCCCGATTTTTCAAGTTCTTCTCCCGCCTGAATCGCTATTTCTCCAGAAATTAAGTCAGATGTAAATTGAATTCTTTCGTTTCCCTTAAGTTTATAGGCCCATTCAAATTTATATTTCAATTTTTCAGCCCACCTTTATTTTTTAAGAACTCCATGTTTTATTATTTATTGTTATTATGCCCATTTCACGAAAACTGAAAATCAAAATTCTTATTTCACATTAATGTGTTAAACTATAATAAACTTTCACATCTATATCTTGGAGGTAACTGGATTGATTGAAGTATATATTGATGGAGCAAGCGCTGGTAATCCTGGACCAAGCGGTGCTGGTATTTTTATTAAAGGACACGGATCAGCTGAAAAATATTCAATTCCACTTGGGATAATGTCCAATCATGAAGCTGAATTTCATTCATTTTTAAAAGCACTCGAAATTTGTTTGGAAAAGAATTATTTAGTCGTGTCTTTTCGAACTGATTCTGAATTAGTCAACAGAGCTATCGAAAAGGAGTTTGTTAAGAACAAGCAATTTTCTCCTTTACTTATAAAAGCATTAACACTTACAAAACAATTGAATCTTTTTTTTATGAAATGGATCCCGAGTAGTGAAAACAAGAGCGCCGACGAACTTGCTCGGCAGGCAATTCGAAAAAACGGATTGGAGGAAGAAGCAACACATGAATAAATTTGCTGATATGAGTTTACTTTTTGTTACATTCATCTGGGGGACCACATTTGTTTTAGTGCAAAATGCAATTAATTCCCTCGAACCATTCTCATTTAATGGAATCAGATTTCTGATTGCTGCACTTTTACTAATCTTTTGGCTCATTATTTTCGAAAGAAAACAATTAAAGCAACTCGATAAAAAGATCATTCTTTCTGGTGTTTTTATTGGATTTTGGCTTTTTGTTGGTTATGTAACCCAAACCATTGGCCTCTTATATACTACTTCCTCAAAGGCTGGATTTATTACTGGATTAAACGTTATTTTTGTTCCATTACTTTCAATGTTGTTATTAAAACAAACTTTAAGTAAAAATGTGATTGTAGGTGTAGCTATTGCAACGATCGGTTTATTCTTGCTTACGACCACCGATATATCTGCCTTTAATATCGGGGATGGGTTTGTATTTATTTGCGCAATAGCCTTTGCCATGCAAATCATTTTCACAGGTAAATTTAGTGGTAAATACCCCACATTATTATTAACAGTCATTCAGATTTCAACAGTTTCAATATTATCTATTGTTTCTTCGTTTCTATTTGAAGATTGGAAAAAAATGTTTCAAACTAACATTATACTATCCAAGGAAGTATTTATCGCAATTTTAATCACTGCTATTTTTGCTACTGCACTTGCATTTTTATTGCAAACAAACTTTCAGAAATACACGACCACAACAAGAGTTGCGTTAATTTTCGCGATGGAACCGGTTTTTGCTGCAATTACTGGATACTTTTGGGCTCATGACCGCTTGACCTATAGTGCAATAACTGGCTGTATCCTCATTTTTGCTGGCATGATCTTTGCTGAGGTGCCTGTTAGGAAAATAACGTGGCTTAGAAAAAGTAATATTAAAAATAACTCCCTTTAATGAAGGGAGTTTACTATTTTTTAACGAGATTACATAGCCAACAGTTCTTTCTCTTTAGCAAACTGTATGGCCGCTTTTCTCGTTTTTATTTTGCTTTCGATCAATGTTTCGAGTAGTGCTACATAGAAACTGCCATCAAATCTTTTCTGCGCCTTTAATGTCAGTTCAATTGCAGCATTGGTTATTTCATCGGACGCATTTGTATAATGTCTCCCAAAGTAAATAAAGCCAATTGCATCTCCTTGTAATTGAAAGCCCTTCCCATGTAAAGTATGCAAGTATTCTTCAACCGTCAGAACGAACTCCCCCATCCCTTATCAAACAAGCTATCCTATACCCCTTAAAATTTTAGCTTAAAAAAAGGCAATTTTCTATCACTTTTTGATAATAAATATCCAATCATCCCAGTACATACCCCAAGTATTGCTCCCCCAATTACTTCTTCAGGCTTGTGGCCAAGCATTTCTTTTAGCTTTTTCGGTGATTTTTCCTTAAACTCAATACCCTTATCATTACGAATTTGGGTCATAAGTTCATCAAGCGAATTTACTTTTAAAGTTAATTCACCAGTTTGACGGCGGATCCCCTGTGCATCATACATAACAATTAGCCCATAAATGAAGGAAAGAGCAAAATCAAAAGTAGGAACCCCTTGCTTTAATGCGATGTACGTTGTAAGTGAAGACACCCCCGCAGAGTGGGAGCTTGGCATCCCTCCTGTTTCAAAGAATAATTCAGGTCGCCATTCCTTTTGTTTATAGTAATGAATTGGGATTTTCATTCCTTGTGCAAGTCCAATACTTACTAATGCTATATAAACACCTTTATTCATCCACCTTCACCTCTTTTACTATTGTGAAGAAAGATGTGTTATATTATTCCCCTTGGAAATACTATAGGCATTGGAGGTGATAACTGTGAGTAAAAAAAATAACAAGAATCGCGGTGTCAAGGCTCCTGGGGTCAATCCCCAAGGCTATGGGCAGGATGCAGAATTTTCCGAGGAACCAAAAAGTAAATTAGAAAATTTAGCGAAGAAAAACAATAAAAAATAACAAAAGGCATCTTGATGCCTTTTGTCGACAATCTGTGTGGTTGTCCCAAAAATGGGGCAGCCACTTATTTTTTAGGAAACAAAGAGTTCTTCAAACGGAAGCAAGCGGTGCATTCCACGAAGCTCTAATTCCGTAAATTTATCAATAACCTTTTCCTTTTGCACATTAATTTTAGCATCATCAAGCGAACAGTTTACGGGAACATCGCATTTTATTTCAGCTAGCATTCTTGACAAATGTAGCATTTCTAAATCCTGCTCTATTTTTGTCTTAATTGATTTTGAAAGATTATTTAAATTAGCCATAATGCCCTCAATATGTTCATATTCCTGCAAAAGCTTAAGAGCAGTTTTTTCACCAATTCCTTTTACGCCTGGATAATTATCACTTGTATCTCCCATTAATGCTTTTAAATCAATCATTTGCTGAGGATTAATTCCTTTTTCCTCTAAAAAAGTTACTGGAGTATGAACAAGATAATTACCATAGCCTTTTTTAAGCAAAATAACTGAGACATTATCATCAAGAAGCTGTAAAATATCCTGATCCCCTGTTAAGATAGAGACATTTGCAACATCCTTTATCTTTGTAGCAATGGTTCCAATGCAATCATCTGCTTCAAATCCATGAATCCCAATATTCGGGATATCCAAAGAAGCCACTACCTCTTTCACAATATCAAACTGAGGGATTAATTCATCTGGAGCAGCTGATCGATTTGCTTTATAACCATCATAAAGTTCTGTTCTAAACGTTTTGCTACCCATATCCCAGCAAACAACAAGATGTGTTGGTTTGAAGGTCGAAACTGCCGTCATTAAGTGCTTAATGAAACCATGGATTCCATTAGTGGGAATCCCCTTTGAATTTATCATAAATTGTCCTGACACAGCCGTAGCATAAAATGCACGGAACAATAGGGCCATACCATCTACAAGCATTAGAGAAGGTTTTTGATTTTGCACTTCTGTCGTCTCCCCTTTTGAAATGCGTCTTTTATTTTTTACACTTTTCCCATTATAGCATAGGGGGAGTCCTAATAATTATTTAATTTCATTTTCCTCATACGATATCCAGTCACTAAAGCTTCCAATATAAAGTTTAACATTCTGATACCCTGCTTCTTTTAAAGCCAAGTAATTAGGAGTAGCTGTTACTCCTGAACCACAATATACAATAATTTGTTTTGAAGGATCAACATCTGCAAATCTTTTTTGTTGTTCGTTTGCTTGCCTAAATAATCCGCTCTTTAATCCCTCAAACCAAGGCTTGTTGATTGCCTTTGGGATATGTCCTGCCTTTTTATCAATTGGTTCTTCAATTCCTAAAAATCTTTTTTCCTCGCGTGAATCAATTAATATACCAGATTCTAATTGACCATAGATAACTTCTTTTACATCCTCCATTGAAGCAATTATTTCTTTCTGTAAACGGATGGAAAAATTCGTACTTTCATTACTAGAAATTTCTGCTGTAATTGGATAGTTCGCATCCTTCCATTCTTTAAAGCCTCCATCAAGAATGAAAACTTGTTCATGTCCTAAGTACTGTAACATCCACCAAAATCGTGCAGCAAATGCACTTTCGCCGTTATCGTATGCGATAATAATAGTTTTGTCATCAATTCCTGCACTTTCCAATTTCCCAACAAATTCTTCTATGTTAGGAAGAGGATGACGCCCTCCATGTATGCTAGCGGGCTTTGATAAATCCTTTTCAAGATCAAAAAAAACAGCACCAGGAAGATGACTTTCCAAATAAGCTTCCTTCCCTTTATTAGGCTCTGCTAACGAAAACCTACAATCGATGATTTTTATATTCTTTTCAGGTAATTTTTTTAACAGCCACTCTTTATCCTTCACATACTTCATGCTTTATCACCCTTTACTTATTTGTAATCAAATGTCTAATAGATCCCATAGCCAGTGTTCGAGCTGGTCTAAAGATGGCTGGATTTTGGGAAGAACCATGCTTTCATTCAGCTCTGCTACTGATAGGAAACGTATCATTTCATTTATTTCGGTATTTGTTAAGAGAATTTGTTTCCTTTTCGCTTCAGTTAATGTCTGATAGGCGTCACCTATTCCCGATTGATTAAGGACGTTATCAATATAATCATAAGGAGAAAAAATTGATTTTGATTTAATTAAACCTGTACAAATCAAATCTGCTCTGACGGCCTGAATGAGTTGTTTTTGTTTCTTAAAGTTAAATTCTCCTTTGACCAATTCTTTTACATTCCGTTTTTTTACAGAGCTGTAATGTTTATATAATGAGAATGGAGAGTAATTGGTGGATATAAATTGTTTTAATTGATTAGAAAATTGATTACTCTCCATATAAACATGGGGCGAAAAGGCCCACTCATAAATACTAGGATTAGACTTTAGAATAAGATCACATACTTTGAAAAGATCAAAGCCGGTCACATCGATTGGGGATTGGAATTCAAGTACATCTGGAATCTTTCGTAATGATAGATACTTTCTTACATTCCTATACCGATAAATAAAGCGAATATCAAAATCGGATTCATCCGTTTGAATTCCCCAAGCTCTACTCCCAGCTTCACATGCAAAAAGAATTTGAATTCCAAATTCATCCTCCATACCCACTAACCAATCTCTCATATCCTTTTCATCCTTTTATCAAAATTCTTCTAGAGTTTGCTGAATTTCGATTAGTTGCTCGATTGAAACACCACCATCTAAAGTAGAAAGCAAGCTTACATAATAGTCTTCCACTTGCTCTACCATTTGCCTTAAAAGACGGGTGAATTCTCCATTTAATATATCAACATAGTAACTATTTACCCGCTCTTGTTCAAATTTTGAATATTCTTCCGCAGGTATTGCTAAAGCATTATATAACTCTTCACTCATGATTCTTTTCTCATTTCTTTCAAAAAAGGATTTTGGATTTTTAAAGGTTGACATAGCTTTTTGAAATAATTGCTTATTTACATCTTTAAATGCATTTTGAAAATCAAGCTCCTCTTCACGCTTAAACTCAAAAATAGAAAAAGAAAGATCTTGATTGATTTCTAAGATGCTTCGCACAATCCCAGCTTGAAATTCAGTAACTTTTTTTTCTAGAAAACGATCTAATCTTACAGTTGTTGCTCTCATTTCTTGTGCAAAATCAAATCCAAGGCTTTCTAACAGCTCATCTAGTCCTAGTTGCAAGGCTTTCTTTAAATTGCGACCATCATCTCTTAATAAGGTTGGATTGAAAGCTTCTTTAAAAAAGTCACCAAAACGAAGAAAAACCCTTTGTTTCAAATAATAAATCAATTCATTTGCTTCTTGGAGAATAAGGCTTTTTAATGTTTGAACGGTTTGTGCTTTTATAATCTCCATTATGGCCTTTTTTTGCTTTTCAATTTCAGAACGCTTTCGTTCCTTCATTGTCTGGTCTTCCATCGAGCTTTGAATCAACTTTTTAATTAAATCGGATACCCGTTTTAGCTCTATTTCTGAAGAAGCAATGGCCATTTTAGTCAAGTCATTGGAAATGAATGGATAAAAAGATCGTTCAAACTGATCCATTCTAGAAATTGTTGTATCAGCGTTATCCTTTTTTTCTTTTAATGCAAGCATGCTTGATAAAGAAAAAAGATGGGGGTTCCTAATCCCGTATTTAATAAGCTGTTCTTGAACATATTCTGCAACTGTTTCCTTCTCATCATCGTCTTCAGCAAGATCAATAGCATTGATAATGAAGAACATTTTATCTAATTGAAACGAATCCTTAACACGTCCAAGCTGAATTAAAAACTCCCGATCTGCTTTTGAAAAAGCATGATTATAGTAGGTAACAAAAAGAATTGCATCAGAGTTCTTAATATAGTCAAAAGCAACACCTGTATGACGAGCATTAATAGAATCGGCACCTGGTGTATCCACGAGTGTGATCCCTTTTCTTGTAAGTTCACAATCATAATAAAGATCAATCCATTCAATGAAACATGACTTTTCCTCTTTCACAACAAAATCACTAAATTCATTTAAACTGATGTTTATTACCTTCCCAAGGAATTCTCCATATGTCCCAAATCCTTTAATAAACGCCTGCAAAAATGCATAATGTGTCTTCTCGAAGGCACCAATACTCTCCTTTTGTAACATGAGCTGATCCATTTTCTTTAATGCTTCTTGAAAACTTGTAGAATGTAAACCGAATACTTTAAGAGAACGGTTTAGATCATCTTGCATAGTTGATATTTCTTTAAATTTCACAAGAACTGTACCATGCCGATGCGTTTCATTAACAGGCTTAATTCTGTTAATTGCGGCTGTTGTCGGGTTTGGTGATACTGGAAGAACTTTTTCGCCCATCAACGCATTTGCAAAAGAAGATTTACCAGCACTAAATGCTCCAAATAATGCGACTGTAAAACCCTTATTCTTTAATCTTTCCGCTTTTTCTTCCAATTCGCGAGCAATTTTATTGAAGCCAGGGAGTGAATTTATTAGCTGTGATGCCTTCTTCAGCCTTTTTGATGTCTCTTGCAGTTGGTCACTTGCCTTTTGATGAACTATTGAATCCACATATAATTGTTTCTTCATGTAATGATCACTTTTTTGTACCTTCACACTGTTTGTTACATATTCACCATGAACCACTTCAAATTCTTCTTCATGGGCCATGAAAAGTTGATCAAACTCTTGTTCTCCTCCACCATTCTGCAATAACAACTCTTCCATTTTCTTTTCTTTATCTGCAAATTTCGTTTTAAACCTATTTAATTCTTCAAAAGCATGAACATATCGTTCAATATTTTTAAATTCATTTTTATAACGCTCTTTTAAAATTGCATTTCGGTTATCTAAAGCCTGAAAAAAAAGTTTTTTAAACTCAAATAAAAAGTTTTTTGCTATTTTTTTTATTTCATTTGCTACTTCATCCGTATAATTTAATACATAGTTTCCTGACAATCTTGCCCCAGGCTTTACCACGTTAACTAATAAATCTGATCGAAAATGGATGGAAAAAGAGTTTACTCGCTCAAGTAAATCTGTTTGTTCAAGCCCATAAAACTTAATTTCTTTTCCTAAAAATTCACGTAAGTGCCATTCAAGCTGCGATTTTGCTTTATCTAACATATCCTTATAAAAGCTTTCAAGTCTTGCCTCTCGTTCAGCAAATGTCTTTTGTTTTCCAAATAGGAACCCAACCTTAAATTCAGGCTGACAGGCTTCAAGATAAGACTCTGCTAAAGATCTTGTTTGAGATGGCATCAAGTAAGCATTTTTTAAAATATGGCTCGTTTCTTGATCAAATTGCCTTTCAGCCAACTCAAATCCTTCTTCAATTTCCTGCAGTTTTGTCTTTTTTTCACTGTACGTTTCAACCAAATTTTTTTGGTCTTCACTTGATAGTTCCTCTAAGATTTTTTTAACTGGTTGAATCGTAATTTCTTCTCTTTTTCTTGTTTGTTCAAGATGGTCCCAGACAATTCTTTTCAGAGACCTGGAGATAGATTGTGACAGGAACTGATCCTTCATTTCTAATTTTTCATTTATAAATTGCTGCAAGTCAGTAAATTGATTAAAGACTAGGTCAACATTTTTCAAAGATGTGTAAAAAATACGAGCGGGTTTTACTGACCATGATGCAAATGATTCAAGAACACTATTTTGGAACTCTTCGAAACTTAACTCTTCCTCTTTGTGTTTATCAATTTGATTGATAACCAGATAAACTTCTTTTCCCGCTTCTGCTAGTTCCTTCGTGAACAAAAAATTCAATTCTGATTGAACATGATTATAGTCCATTACATAAAAGACTAGATCTGCAAGGTGGATTGCTGATTCTGTAGCAATCCTATGTGCATCATCAGCCGAATCAATCCCAGGTGTATCCATAATAATCGTATTAGCTGGCAATTTCGATTCGTTATAGCTAATTTCGATTTCTTTGATTTGGTCTCCATCTTTGCAATATTTTTTTACTAATTCATAGTCATATGGCGCTAAATAAAGTCGTGGCTTTTCATTTTTGAAAAAAACCTTTGCATATTCCTCACCGGATTTCACCTTAACTAAATTAGCGCTAGTAGGTATGGGGCTTGATGGAAGTAAGTTCTCCCCAACAATATTATTAATCATTGTTGATTTACCAGCTGAAAAATGACCGCAAAAAGCAATCACAAATTCTTTTTTTTCAAGCTTATGTGCTAATTGCTTTATTTTTTCCGTATTGGATGTGTCATGATGCTTGAATAGGTAATGATAAGTGGAAACAAGTTCCCCTCTTAAAGTTTGGATTAACATTTGCTGTTTTGCTATTTGAACCATGAATCCTATTCCCCTTATAACAACATTTAATATGTTTATTTTATATGATTATTCAAAACTTTCCTATATAAAAAAAGA
This sequence comes from Neobacillus sp. PS3-40, assembly GCF_030915485.1. Classification (GTDB taxonomy): domain Bacteria; phylum Bacillota; class Bacilli; order Bacillales; family Cytobacillaceae; genus JAUZPL01. Next base: position 760,866 of record NZ_CP133266.1, read on the forward strand.
AAAGCCAGGGTAACAGCCCTAGCTTTTCTTGAACATTTTAATGTGAAACATGTTTTAAGACGTGCTTCATGACAAATGCATATATAATCACCGTTGCACCAACAAAAGCAAAAGCCATCTATAACACCTTCCTCAACCGCTCATTGATAATGATTTTCATCCTTAATTAAAGCTTATCACAACCGATAATCACATTCAATAGGCCTTTTCTAACTGTCACATTAATTTAACAATTTAGGAAAAAAGCGATTACAACTCTTAAAGGAACCTTCATATTCTGTTAACCCCTTTAGTGCTCGTTCTTCTTCCGGAATACGAATGGAAAGAATCACGATATTTAGAATCGTGAATAATAACGCAGTAAAATAGGCATTAAAAAGTAATGGTATGATGAATAATTCTAATGTAACAACAGCATAATTCGGATGCTTTATAAACCGATAAGGCCCCCTCCGAATAACTTTTGCATTTGGTAATACGATAATCTTCGTATTCCAATATTTTCCCAATGATAAAATGATCCAAACTCTTATCCCCTGTGTTACGAAGAAAAGAATCCAAAGTAGTGGCCACAGCAAGGAGAGACCTCGATTAAACATGACCTTTTCCGTAAAAAAAGAACAAAAAAACAGTGAATGAATTAAAACCATGTACAGATAGTGCTTCTTACCAAATTCGATTGCTCCTTGCTGTTTCATCCATTTTTCATTCTTCCTTGCAATAATAAGTTCCACAAGCCTCTGAAAAATAATGATGAAAAAAAGGATCAAGAAAAATGACAGATCTTCCATTTACGCCCACCTCATCAACAGTAATTCTGAACTGAATCCTGGTCCAAGGGAGGCACCCAACCCGAGAGCTCCTTTTTGAATATCCAATTCCATATGTGCTTTTAGTACATAGAAAATGGTTGCTGAAGACATATTTCCGTTTTGTTTCAGTACTTCAAACGATAGATTATTCATCGATTTCGGGATACCAAGGGATTTCTCATAGGCATCCAAAACTTTTTTTCCACCCGGGTGTGCAATAAAATAATCTATTTGTTCAATTTTTACATTTTGCTCGATTAAAAATTCGCTAACATTGGGCTTTAACCAATCTTCAATAATATGGGGGATATCACGAGAAAAAATAACAAACAATCCATTATTCTTGACATCCCAGCCCATAACATCCAAAGAATCTGGCATAAGAGTCGATTGTGTCGCCAAAATATGTGGAGAAGTATCGGTCTTTCTAAGCTCATTAATATCGACTTGATCACCACAAACAAGTGCACAGGCAACTCCATCTGAGAATAACGATGTTCCAATAAGATTGCTTTTTGAGCGATCATTTCTTTGAAAAGTTAGACTGCAAAGTTCAACAGATAGGACTAGAACTTTTGCAGTGGGAAATGCCAGACAGTATTCAAATGCTCTTGATAAGCCTGCAGCTCCACCTGCACACCCCAGGCCCCAGATAGGAATTCGTTTTGTATGAGAAGAAAATGGTAATTGGTTCATTATTCGTGCTTCAATGCTTGGTGTTGCAAAACCTGTTGTGGAGATAAAAAAGAACGCATCGATATCCTGGTAGGGGATATTGTTTTTTAAAAATTCCTTACTATTTAGGCATTTTTGGACAGCTTCCTTGCCAAGTGTAACCGCTGATTCAATATAGATATCATTTCTCTCCTCGAAAGAACGGTCCGTTTCAAACCAATCTATATCTTTTACAAAATATCTCTTTTCAATTTGACCGTTCGGAAAGGCTTTTAATAGCCTTTCAATATCTTTATAGGATTCAGAAAAAAGCTCCCTAGCAAAGGCGATTGCCTTGTCCTGTTTTATCTCGTAAGGCGGGTGAACGTCTGCAATAGAAATAATGGTTGGCATAACGCATTCTCCTTCAACTCTTATAAGGATATTTTTTCCAATAGAGATTGAATTATACAAGGGAGTTATTCATTTCCGCTCCAATTATCATAGTTGCAAAATCAATAATGGCTTTAATACACAGCCATTTAACCAAAAAAGCCCCTCCAATGCTGGAGAGGCAATTACGTTTTGAAGGTTGTTGTTGTGCACATTTATTATACCTCAACTCTTTATCACCTTTCATTGCATAATCTTTCCCAATAAACTATTTAAAAAATTTAGAGTATTTTGTCAAAATGATGAAAAATATGTTAAAATAAATTAATTTATTGAGCGAGAATGAGGAAATGGGAGGCCCCACAAGCGGTACGCCGAGGAGCGTTATCCCTCCCCGCGGAAATCAACAGGCAAAGTTACGGCCTAAAAACTCCGATTTATGCGATAAGAGCCTTATAAAATGAAAAATCTCCTTACCCAAAGTAGGAGGAATGAAATATAAGTAGTTCGTGAAAACTCTTGAATAATCTGATTCGGTGAATACCGAGAGTCTATATTACAGTAAGGAGGAATGAATAGATGATACTTACAAAAAATGTCAATGACCTTTTTAATGGAACGATTGAGTCAGTAAAATTGCTTCTCCCATTCGAATTAACCATTGATCAGCCTTCTACCTTACTTGAACCTCTTACACAGCATCCCTTTGGAGTCTTAATTGGCATGAAGGGAAATATAAGTGGAAAAATCATTATTGACGCCAGTGAGGAAATTTTTCAAAAGATCGGTGAACGAATGTTCGGGATGATTTTAGAAGGAGAAATGTTAGAGTCATTCGCAGGTGAACTCGGTAATATGCTTGCGGGCTCTTTATCAACTTCTATTTCTAATCATGGCTTTGAAATAGATATAACACCACCAACAATTCTTGTAAAAGAATCGCTTGTTAATCGGCACAAGAAAGCATACCAGTTCCCGTTTTACCTTCATCATGTTGGTTCACTTTATATTATTTTTATGATTGATTATTTGAACAAAGAGTGATGATAGGTTAAAAAGGGCAGATCATCATAAAAAAAGATCAGTTTATCAAATCTAAGCTGAAAAATATACTTTTTCACTTAGATTTTGATGAAGATCAGCCCATTTCATACTATATACTTATATTAATAACAGTGGAGAATATCAAAAAGAAAAAGCACCAAATACAGTGCTTAAAGTTATGGTTTTTCTTTTTGTGATTGAATTTCAATCCATATTTTATTATTTGCGAGTGATCCACAAATCCTACAATATTCCTCTTTGTTATAAAGAATTCTGCAAAGTTCACAATAATATTTTTCCACAAAAACACACTCACTTTTCGCTAAATTCAACTGCCTATAGCATCATATTTTTTTATTTTAAAAGTGTGAACATAAAACCTGAATCTTCTAATAAAATAATTATGCAAATAGGTTTCATCGATTAATCACATTTCTAATTTTTCAAAGGAGGTTGAGTAGGTTGGCAAGAAAAGAACTTAAAAAGGAAAAAACGGATGTAGAGGATAACACTTCTTTGAAGGGAACCTTAGCATCCGTTTTCATTTTAGGCATTTTCATCGCAGGAATGTGGGTAGGCGTTTATTTCGTATTCCTAAATCGATTTTGAAAGGAGGAAAATCTATGCATCTTCACAAATTCGAAAAAATTTGGCTTTCCTTTGGTATAGGTGCCTTAATCCTTTTTTTAATTATTATCGGCGTCAGTGCATTCTATCTTGGTAACATGCCTCCTAGTTCTTTAACTACTATTAATTCAGAAAAGGTCGATCAAACAGCACCCTTCACTAAACCAGGCCTACATAAGGTTGAAGGGAAAAGTTGGGATTATGAATTAATTGTCGTAGCCTCTACTTTCTCCTTCAATCCGATGAGTGTAAAAATCCCACTTGGTGCAAAAGTAAAAATAATTGCAACTACGAAAGATGTTGTTCATGGCTTTGAAGTTGCCGGAACGAACATCAATATGATGCTAGAACCAGGATACGTTAGTGAATATACGACAACATTTGATAAACAAGGAAATTACTTAATCGTTTGTAATGAATACTGTGGTGCAGGTCACCATTTAATGAGTTCGCGAATTGAGGTGGTTAAGTAATGGCGAATACAATAACAAGTCAATTTAAGGTGGATTCGAAGGATGCGAAGCTTTCGATGGCTCACTTTTTTATCGCCTTTACGGCGCTAGCTCTTGGCGGAATAATGGGACTCCTGCAAACGTTTGTACGTTCAGGAAAATATGATCTGCCTGGTGGGATAAGCTATTATGAGATTTTAACTGTCCATGGAATTATGATGGGACTTGTTTTAACAACCTTCTTTATCATGGGATTCCAACATTCTGTAGTCTCAAGAACTGCAGGTACGTATTCCAATACTGCTCGACACATTGGATGGATTGGATTTTTCGTCATGACTCTTGGAACTGGCATGTCTGCAACCATGGTGTTACTTAACAAGGCATCTGTCCTCTATACTTTTTATGCACCATTGCAAGCACATTGGATTTTTTATTTAGGATTAACATTTTTTGTGATCGGAAGCTGGATTGATGGAGCAGCTTTAATTATGACCTATGTGAAATGGCGGAGAAACAACCCTGGAAAACCAGGACCATTATTAAGCTTTATGGCGGTCATAAATACTGTTCTATGGTTTGTAGCAACACTTGGGGTCGCAGGAACTGTTTTATTCCAGTTACTTCCTTGGTCACTTGGCCTTATTGATAGAATTAATGTTTTAGAAAGTAGGACTTTATTTTGGTATTTCGGACATCCACTCGTGTATTTTTGGCTCCTTCCTGCCTACATGTGTTGGTATGCTATCATTCCAAAGATAATAGGCGGAAAGATTTTTTCTGATTCTTTAGCCCGTTTATCATTTATTTTATTATTACTTTTTTCGATTCCAGTAGGTTTTCACCATCAACTAATGGAGCCTGGCATTGATCCTGCTTGGAAGTTTATACAGGTAATCTTGACTTTTATGGTCGTCATCCCATCTTTAATGACTGCATTTGCTTTGTTTGCAACATTTGAAAGAAGTGGGCGCGTTAAAGGGGCAACTGGATTATTTGGATGGTTTACAATACTTCCCTGGAAAGACGCGCGATTTACAGTACCTTTTATAGGCATGGCCGCATTTATACCCGCAGGAGCTGGTGGTATCATTAATGCTTCAAACCAAATGGACCAAGTGGTTCATAATACGATTTGGGTAACAGGCCACTTCCACTTGACGGCAGCAACATCAGTTGTATTAACATTCTTTGGTATCTCGTATTGGTTGGTTCCACATTTAACTGGCCGCATACTTACTAAAGCAATGAACAAACTGGCTATTATCCAGGCGTGGATCTGGTTTATCGGAATGGTATTCATGTCAGGTTCCATGCATATTGAAGGGCTACTAGGGGCTCCAAGACGCTCTGCTTTCTCTACTTATGGAGGTGCAAAGCAAGCAATGGAATGGATTCCATATCAAATAGCTCAGGCAGTGGGTGGAAGCATTTTATTTATTGGTATTATTCTTTTCGTAGTAATTTTTATCAACCTTGCTTTCTTTGCACCAAAAGGGGAAGAAGAATTCCCAATTGGTGAAGCAGAAAATCCTGAAGAATCGATTCCATTGGTTTTGGAAAACTGGAAATTATGGATTGGTATCACTATCGCACTTATTCTTTTTGCTTATACCATTCCATTTATCCATATCATTCAACACGCACCTATTGGTTCTAAAGGATTCAAAACATGGTAAACAAGATAATTATGTAAAAAAGTTTCCTGAAGAATTTCTCTTCAGAGTTGCAAACAATTTAAAATCAATTCAATGCACAAGTGAACCCGTTCGGGCAATCCGAACGGGTTTTTTTATCCCACTAAACCATATGTAATTATCTAGTTTCTAAATTTAAAAAGAAATAACATAATTCTATATCAGGTCCTAAAAACAAAAAAATTGTACATAGTAATAAAAGGAAAAAATACTAACTAAAGGAGGAAACAGAATGAGTAAAGTTAATTTCATCGCTTTAGAAATATATCCAAATGAAGCACCCATTTTGATGATGGAGCAGTTAGGTCAATTTGAAGTAAAACATAACTTGGCTAACAATCTCTTCTGTGGCTATCACACCTTCCAATATGAAGGAAAGAACTTCATGCATATTGGCTGGAATAGTGCAAACGGAGTTGCTTACCATACATTAAAACGTTTCTCAGAGGAAACCAAACGCACATTCTTCACCCGCTTCAACGAACTGCATTCATTACCACTCTCTGAAGTACAAAACATTTTTTATCAAGATAAGGATGAAGATTTTATCGAACCGATTTTGGCATTAGAAGAAGAAGCAATGGCATAACTGACCGACCATTAACGTTTCAATGGAAGAAAGACCAGGTCATATTATGCGACCCGGTCAGAAATTTAGTATGTATATACGATGTCTTCTTTTTAAGAATAGTATTACTTGCCTAATTGATTGGGGCTTTTGTTTTATTAAATAAACTTAGTGCTACTTTTGGTAAATTGACAAGTATTACGGATATTAAGACGAATGCAGCACCAATTAATTGCATAACCCCTAATTTTTCCTGGTAATAGATAACGCTAAGGAGTGTAGCTACAACTGGCTCAACCGTAGCAATTATCGATGCCTTACTACTTTCCATTTTCTCGAGTCCCTTTGTGTACATGAAATATGCGATAACCGTGGGAAATAATCCTAAGCCCAATGCCCAAAAGAGGTTATCACTTCGCCAAATCAAGGACCATTTTTCCCATATACCAGTTAATGGAATTAATGTAATCGTCGCAATTAGGAAAGTATAAAAAGTCACGGTAAAAGATTCATATTTTCTCAAAGCAAATTTCCCAAAAATACTATATAGTGAATAGCCAAATCCTGCTCCTAAACCTGTTATTAAACCAATTGTGCTTATGGATGAAGTTTCACTAAGATTAATACCCGCTATGAAAATACACCCTATTAAGGTCCCAATTACTGAAATAATTTTAATTACATTCAATCTTTCATTTAAAAAAAAGAAAGATAAAACTGTTACAAATGCTGGAGCAGTATATAACAAAATAACCGCTATTGAAAGGTTCATATGATTTATTGTAGTAAAGTAACACCAATTAAAAAATACGATACTACAGATACCCGTACCAACAAATAGCTTTACATCTGCAAATTTTATTTTCATTTGTTTTGGATACATGAACAATCCACCGAAACAAAGCATTACTGTTGCTGTTGCGACGCGAATGGTGACGATCTCCATTGGGGTAAAACCTACTTTTGAAAGGGTTCTAACAAATATTGCTATCAATCCCCACAAACTAGCACTCAGTGCAATTAATAAAAGTGGTATCATTTTTTTCAACTCATAACACACCTAGTAAATCAATTTAATATCATTTGTTTAAAATTATGTTAATTGATACACCTTACTATATTTCTCATAAAGATAATCTATTAGATATTGAGCATTCAATCCTTCACCTGTTGTATCTAGCAGGATTTCAAGCGGCTTTTTTAACTTTCCATATTGATGAATATTTTCTGTTAACCATTCCTTAATTGGAAGTAAATTCCCTTGTTCTAATAATTGATTAAAGTTTGGAAGGTCCTCCATCATTTTGTTTTTAAATTGGGCTGCATACATATATCCTAAAGCGTAGGAAGGAAAATACCCAAAGCTTCCTCCTGACCAATGTACATCCTGCAGAACACCCTTAGCGTCATTTTCAGGACGAATCCCTAGAATTTTTTCATACATATCATTCCATATTTCCGGAAGATCCTTCACTTCAATTTCATCATTAAACAATCCCTTTTCGATTTCATAGCGGATTATTACATGTAAAGGATAAGTTAACTCATCTGCTTCAATCCTGATTAAAGAAGGTTTTGATTCATTTATTGCCCGGTAAAAATCCTCAAGACTAACATTTTCAAAATGATTTCCAGAATAGGCCTTTAATTGTTCATAATTATGTTTCCAAAATGAAAAGTTCCTGCCCACTATATTTTCAAAGAACAATGATTGCGACTCATGTATCCCCATTGAAGTACCCTCGCATAAAGTGGTTCCAATTAGTTCTTTTGAAAGATTTTGTTCGTATAGAGCATGACCACCCTCATGGATTGTTCCGAATAAGGAAGTGCGGAAATCATGTTCGTCATATCTAGTTGTTACACGGACATCACCTGGATTCAATCCTGTTGCAAATGGATGGACAGTCACATCCAATCTCCCCGCGTCAAAGTCAAATCCCATTTGAGCAAGAATATCTAAACCAAATTTCCTCTGGCTTTCTTTTGGGAAATGATTATATAAAAATCCTGTTTGAGGCTTATTTGGAGACTCAGCAATTTGTTTTACTAAAGGAACAATCTTTTCCCTAAGTTCTTCAAATACTTTATCAAGGATTTCGACCGTCATGCCTGGTTCATAGAGTGCTAGTAAAGCATTATATTTATTACCTTCATAACCCCAATAATTTACGATACGTTTTGTCATATCAACTAATTTCTCTAAGTAGGGGAGAAACAGTTCAAAATCCGAATTTGCTCTTGCTTCTTCCCAAACACTTTCGGCTTTTGATTGGAGAATAACATATTCTTTGTATTCTTCAGCAGGTACCTTTTTATTTCGATCATATGCCTTTCGACATTCTTCAAGCGTTTTCCTTGAAATTTCCGAAAGCTCTTTACCTGATAAATTAGCTATGTATGCAGCCATCTCTTCGGATGTTGACATCTTAAATACTTCTGATGATAGCATTCCAATAACCTGTGATCTTTGATCAACACCCTGTTTTGGGGCACCGGTTCGTAAATCCCAATAAATAAGTGCAAGAGCTTCATTGTATGCAGTAATTTTTTTTACATATTCCAAAAATTCCTTTTCTAAATAGTCTATTTTAATGGCCATGGTTTCTCCTCCTCCATATTCCTTCCATATTTTATCATATTATTCAGAAAAAATTTTATTTAATAATATAAAAACATAAAAAAAACAACAGAAATAAATTTCTGTTGTAAAAAATATATGGGAAAAGAGGATGTTTCCTGGAAAAATAAAAGCTAATAAAGCAATATGGGCAGATCTGATCAACTTAAATTCAGTAAAAAAACATTTTTTTTGATTGAATTTGATAACTTGATCTACTTTTCAGCGCTTTGCCCTTTTCAACTTGTAATTACTTCTTACCAACTGCAACTCTCCATGTTTCAGGTCCTTCTTCAAGGTACTCCCATGTAAATTGCTCAGGATATTCCATCATAAATTGATATTGAAGTGGTCTTGGATCATGGTCATTTACAATTTGCATAAATTCCCCTGAATTTAATTCTGCATAAGCACCAAAAATAGTAGGATGTTTCTCACGTGGTGGGAAATCTGGTACATTTATAATCTTTGCGAAAGTTTGCATTATTGTCACTCCTTTTATATTCTTAACTTCTCTTATATTATAAGAAATATTCGGATTAAACTGAGTGCGTATTATCACACTTTAGACATGATTTTGCTTATACTTTCTATAAGTTAACCTCGCTTTTTCATTCTGTTATTTTCAGCTTATTTTAGGCTTTACCTCCATAAAGTTAAATACCGATAATATGAAAAAATACTTTATATAAATCTGATGTTAAGCTCAAATAGAAAAAAATCCGCAAATATAGTATTTGCGGATTTTTAAAAACTTATTCTTCGTCGATTGATAAATCTTTAACTGGAAGTTTTTCCATTTCTTTATGTGTTGGTTTACGTAAGTTAAATAAAGCTTTTAGACTGAATACAACTAATATAATTACACCAATCAAGAAAATGGTATCTGGAACTGCACGCCATATTAATAATGTTTGAACTATATCTTGTTTTAAGAAGGAAGATGCGCGTGATGCTGCATATCCATGGTTAAAAGCTTCTTTAATTTGCATGTAACCAATAGGAAGAAGTGATAAGAATACCATTCCAGCTAGACCAATATTTAACAAGATGCAGCTGACTTTAATCCATTTATCATTCCATGCTTCTGGTTTTACAATACTTCTCAATGAGTAAAGAAGTACTGCAATAGCAAACATACCATACACACCCATCATAGATGCATGACCGTGTGCAGCTGTCAAGAATTGTCCATGTTCAAAATAGCTGACTGCAGGAAGGTTAATCAAGAAGCCCATTACCCCAGCTCCAACTAAGTTCCAAATTGCAACAGAGATTAAGAACCAGAAAGATCCTTTGTAAGGGAAGTTTACTCCACCCTCACGCATCATTTTGTATTGCTCATATGCTTCAAGAATTAATAATGTTAATGGAATAACTTCTAATGCAGAGAATACAGCTCCAAGACCAATCCAAGCTTCTGCAGAACCGTTATAGTAATAGTGGTGTCCAATTCCTAGAACGCCGCCACCCATAAGTAAGATCAATTGGAAATACATTTGTCTTACAGTCGATTTTTTCGTTACAAGACCAAGTTGAACTAGTAAGAAACCAATAACAACAACGGCAAATACTTCGAAAATACCTTCTACCCATAAGTGGATAATCCACCAACGCCAGTAATCAGCAAATGTAAAGCTTGTATCCGGGTTAATAAATAAAGCAAAAATATAGAATGCTGGTACAGCAATTGCTGAGTAGAATAAGAGATGGACAAGTCCGCCCTTATCTGTTTCTTTCTTAAGACCTGCACTAATTCCTCGATAAACGATGAACAGCCAGATGAACATTCCAGCAATTAGGATAATCTGCCAAATGCGTCCTTCTTCTATATATTCCCAACCTGTGTGACCAAATAAGAACCAATTATTTCCTAAGTAGCCATTTGCTCCAAGCCACTCACCAACCATGCTACCGCCAACAAGAACAACTAATGCCCAGAATAGTATATCAACCAATAATCCTTGTTTTTTTGGCTCATAGCCACCAACAAGAGGTGCGATATAAATACCCATTCCAAGCCATGCTGTTGCAATCCAGAAAACAGCAAGTTGCAAGTGATACCCTTTAGCAATGTTAAATGGTAGTATATCGTGAATCCATTTTATTCCAAAGAAACTTTCAGGTTCTGTATAATAGTGAGCAAGTAATGCCCCAAACATACATTGTACTAAGAATAATACAGATACAATGACGAAATACTTACCTGTTTTGACTTGTGAATTTGTAACTGGCATTTTCTTTAGATCAATTACTGGGAAGTTTCCTTCTGAATAAGCTTCTTTCATTCCTAATTGATAACGATAGAAGAAATAAAGAATAAGCCCCATAAATAGAACAAGTAAAGTTACGCTAGCTCCGCTCCACCAAATAGCTGAAAATGAAACATGGTTTCCTGCAGCCTCATAATATGGCCAGTTATTCGTGTAGGTAATCTTATCACCTTGTCGAACAGTACTTGAAAGCCATGCTGTCCAGAAGAAGAAATCGGAAATTTGCTTAACTTGGCTTCCTTCTGCAACATAGGCACGATTTTTAGCTGGTAGATCTGATTCTTTAATTAGACCAGCCTTTAAACCCCAACCATCACCTTTTGCAAATATATTCTTATAATAAGCCTCTACTTTTGCAAGTCCGGATGCTTGTGCATTCGTTAATTGTAATGTTTCTTTGCTATTATCATAGCGATTTTTACGCATTTCTTTAATGACGTTATCTTTAATGACTGATTTCTGATCAGCATTTAACGTAGAATACGTTTTACCAAATTTTTCATTGGCTTTATAGTCTTGCATTCCTTCAGTATAAACTTGCAGTGCTTCTGCTGTATAGTCAGGCCCCATATATGAACCATGTCCTAATACGGTTCCGTAATCCATTAAACCATATTTTTGCCATACTGCCTGGCCGCCCATTATTGTTGCCTTTGTAAAGAGCACATCGCCATTTTCACTTGTAACCTCTAAAGGCCTAGGCGCCTGTTCCTTGAAAATCCAATAGCCCCCTGCAAGCAAAACTGTGAAGGTAACTAAAATAGTTGTAATTAAGATTGACTTTAATAGTGCATTTTTCTTTTCCTTCACAACTTTATTTGTAGAGATTCCTGGTTGTATATTCATGCGATTCAATCCTTTCCTTGTTTTTCTTACCTTCTGTATTGTAACTGTCACAAAATAGTCATATAGTGAACCAATTCATGGAACAGCTGTGATATTCATCACGCATTTGCACTTTTCTTCACAAAGTTGTCACAAATGAATGAGAATAATTTTCACATTTCTATGACAGAGGTCACATATTTTTTAGAAAATCATTGTTAGAATAAACACTATGAAGAGAGAAGAAATACAATTTTTGAAGGTGATGATATAATGAAGCAAGATGACATCATTAAAACGTTGTCAGATGTTCCTTTATTTAAAGGATTGTCTCGGGAAGAACTGGCCCCGATAATAGAGATTGCTCAAGCTCGCTTCTATAAACATAAAATGTATGTTTTTATGCAGGATGATCAACTTGACCGTGTCTTTTTTATTCATTCGGGAAAAGTAAAAATATACAAAACGGATTTTTCCGGAAAAGAACAAATTATCTCTATCCTTGAACCGGGTGAAATGTTTCCCCATTCAGGTTTTTTTAGAAAGGGAAATTTCCCAGCACATGCAGAAGTGATGGAAAATGCTACCTTGATTGTCATTCCAATCGACAAATTCGAAGAATTTCTCATTTCTTTTCCTGAACTTTGCATCAAATTATTTACTGATTTAGGAGAGAAAATTGTTGATTTGCAACAAAGCCTGGAGGCACAAATATTACATAATACTTATGAACAAATCATTTTGCTTCTTATTAGACTTTGCAAATCCAATGGTGAGAAAAAAGGTGATAGATACAAACTAACTACACAATTTACAAACCGTGAGTTAGCAAATATGATTGGAACATCTAGAGAAACTGTTAGCCGCACGATTAATCAGTTAAAAAAGAAAGAATTTGTTTGGCAGGATGACGTGGGTTTTTATTTGTTAAACCGCGAAGCATTGCAACAAGAATTGTTTTACTAATCTTGTTTCGATAATATTTCTTGACCAAGCAAATAAAATATAAGGAGATGTGTTAAATGGAACCCAAAACAATTGAACTAGATGTACGCGAGGATTTAAAGAATAAGCTTGAGCCATTTCAAAAAATTATGGAAGCAATTAAGGATTTGAATGCAGATGATACTTTTATTCTACATGCCCCATTCAATCCAGTCCCATTATTTGCTGTATTGAAGGCAAAAGGCTTTACACATGAATCAGAAGAAATTGAAAGTAAGCACTGGAAAATTACTTTTGTTAAGAAAAGTTAAATAGGAAGGTGATTGTAATGATTTTGGATAATCGTGGCTTGGAGCCACCACAGCCAATGATGCGCACTCTCGCAGCAATAGAAAATCTAGCTGAAAATGAAGTTTTAACCATCATTAATGATCGAAGACCAATGTTCCTATATGAGCAACTTGAGGAATTAGGAATAAACCACAGAACGGAACCGCAAAATGACGGAAGTTTTAAGATCGAGATCTTCCGATAAGAAGGTGATTATATGCTTCCTCAAAACATGGGAAGTGAAACAAATATCAAGCTTCCCTTTTCATTTATATTTTTTAGTTTAATTGCATTAGTATTTTCACAAGTTATCTTAATTTCAAATGGTCAACTCCTATCTAATGGAAGCTTTAGAATACCTGCGATCTGGTCTGCAGCCCACCTGCTTATCCTTGGATGGGCGTTAATGACTGCCATGGGTGCAATGTATCAGCTTGTCCCTGTTGCATTTCTTGCGAAGATTTGGAACGAAAAATTCGGCTTCATTCAGTTTTTTATCACTGCTGCCGGAATTGTATCTTTTGCAGCAATGCTCTATTGGTCACCACAAAATGCATTTATTCCAGGAGCACTGACGCTACTGGGAATTTTGATGTTCTTATTTCAAATGTTTATGACACTTAAAAAGCAAGAAAAACCAACTATCCTAACAGCTTTTGTAGGTTCAGCATTGGTTTGTTTACTTGTTACGATTTCAATGGGTATCACATTGGTTTATTGTTTAAAAACTGGTGTCGGAGCTGAGTATTATCAAGAAATATTTAAGACTCACCTTCTCTTAGGGATAACTGGTTGGTTCACTTTATTAATTTTCGGATTTTCCTATAAGATGGTCCCTATGTTTTCCTTATCGCATGGTTTTCCAATGATCCAGGCTAGATATGTTTACGGTATCTACATATCCGGACTAGTGATCACATTGATATCGATCTTTAGCGGTCATGCTATACTATTAAAATTAGGATTCTTCTTGCTGCTAGTAGGGTTTTCTACCTTTAGCTGGCATATTAGGATTATTATTAAGAAACGATTAAAGAAAAAACTCGATATACCTTTTAGTTTTGCTTTAACCGCCATTGGATTTGGGAATGCTATTCATTTGATTGCCTTTGTAATGTTATGGACTAGTCATTTCTCATCTGTCATCAGCCCATTAATATATTCTTATTTCTTACTTTGGATTGTGCTTAGCATTCTCGGATATCTATATAAAATTGTTCCTTTTCTCTGGTGGACACATAAATATAGTAGTGAAATTGGGAAAAAATCAGTCCCAACTCTGAAACAAATGATGAATGAAAAAGTAGCAATTCCTTTGTTCAGTTTATTTATTCTTTCGGTTATTATCATCTTTTTTGCTATAACTTTTAAAATTGTCCTTCTCTTTAATATAGGGCAGTCATTACTATCAATTGTTTTTATCTCAATAACGATTAGCATTATTAGCGTTTTAAAAAAATAGTGAGGTGTTATTAAATGAGTTTAGCTGAAAAAGTTCGCGAGGAATTAAAAAGTGTGTACGATCCTGAATTAAACATCAATGTTGTTGATCTTGGTTTAATTTATAATATTGAGGTAAGTGAAGAAAACGATGTAACCGTCACGATGACATTAACAACGCCTGGTTGCCCATTACATGACAGCATTTCTAGTGGAGTTCAGTATTGTGTTGAAGGAATAGAAGAAACAAAAAATGTATTTGTCAATACGGTTTGGGAACCTGCTTGGTCACCTGAGAAAATGACTGAAGAAGGAAAAAGGCTTTTAGGAAGATAATTAACATTGCAAAATAAAAAATTGTCGAGAAAGGATATTTTTCTCGGCAATTTTTTATTTTGACTTGATTTAAATTACCGTTTATCGTCTCTGCTAACTGGTCTGTTGATTTCCGCTCCGGGCACTCGCTTTCCGCGGGGAGGTCTTGAAGCCTTCTCGGCGCTTTGGCGGAGGGCACTGAAAAAGTACGGGGGTGATTAGGGGCAATTCGGGACAGCATGTGGGCTTTTTCCACGATCACAGGGATGATTAGGCTCTATTCGAGACAGCATGCGGGCTTTTTCCACGATCACAAGGATGATTAGGCTCTATTCGGGACAGCAATCACCCTTTTTTCTCTCTCTTAGGGATGATTAAGGGGCAATAGCTATATTCACAGGAATTTAATAAGAATAATAAAATTTCTAGGTTAATAATGATTAGCCTGGAATCCAAATGCAAGAAAAAAGGCGCTTCTTCCAAAAATATGGAACGAATGTCGGCTTTTTAATAAAAGGCTATTTTGTGGTTTAAAAAAAGAAAGTTTTTCAGTGCCCAAAGCTTTGGCGACTGCGGGGCCTCAAGTGACCTCTATATCCCGCATGAGTCGAGCGCCCTCCGCTCCAATCAACAGGGAGGTCAATCAACCTAAAGCATTGCTACACACTTTTTCTAGCCTTGCTAATTGTGTTGCAATTTTTTAGCTAATCAGAATTTATATCCATAAATAGAGGATTGTCCAATAACTATAACAATTTTTCCTCTATTATAAACCGAGTTGGCCAGAATTCGTATAAACTAATTGATTCTATTGTTCCAGTAAAACTTTTAAAATTTTCTGCTACACAAGGCAATGCCTTAAGAATTGTTTTCTGGTTGTCTATTAGCATAGTAGTATGTGCTGCCCATCCCAAACCGTCAGCATAATCGTTATTAAAGTAATGTTGCAAATTTAAAAGTTCGTGATTTACTGAAGGTGCTATAAATAAAACATCAAGTCCAAACAATCCAATATTATTTAATTTGATATCAAAACTATGAAATTGTTTTGATACATTTCTCACTTGTTCTTTAATCACTTCTTCTTGTGTTATTTCAAAACTCCCTAGGGTAATATGATTTGGTAAATTAGGTGTTTGTTTTCCCACAAATCCATTATCTGATAACACCTTTTGAATTTTTTTCAATTTTAGCTCCGTTATTTTATCATATTGTGCCATAACACATAAAAATTTATTTTTCATAAAATCCACCCAATCAAATAATTTATTAGGAACTTCGCAAATATATACTAATGTTTATTACGAAATATAGTGTTTAAGGTTAACTATACCATCATTTTTTTGGATTTAAATATTTATTTATCCAATATAAGGAAAACCTGACATTGGTAAAAGAAGAAAAAGGCTGCACTTATCCTTATTTATATACTTCAACGGAACATTCATTCGTTTCATTCGAATATCAACATAAGTGTTTAATAGAGCACTATTTTTAAAAAATGTTTTCTTTTTTCTTAATCTATCTGAGTTGATTGGAGCGGAGGGCACTTGACTCCTGCGGGATTAGAGGGAATGGGAGACCCCACAGGCGGTACGAGGCTGCTGAAAAACTGGCGAATTTTTATTTTTCTCATTGGATGTGGATAAAAAAAGCAGCTAGTTGTCCAAATTTTGGATAACTAACTGCTTTTTTCTTGGTTACTTTTATATTCTATCTTATTTTTTCTCAGAGAGGAGCTTTATAATCCTCTTGAGATTGACTGCGAATATCGCTGTAGCTCCTTGTATTTCCATGCCAAATAGACCCGTAGATGACGCCACATCATACCCGTGTCTATGTTTAAGTTCACTATTTTTCGCCTCAATTTTATAGCGTGTTTTCGCTAGGTCTTTAAAAGCTTCCGTATTTTGAAACGCTTCTTGACCTGTATGTTCCGTTGATTTGATGGTTACTGAATAGGACTTACTTTTCGCTCCTTCTTTATAACATCCTTCACGGAAAGGACAAACAGCACATTTTTTAATATCAAAAAGGTACTTGATTCTAGGGTTTTTATCTTGATTCTTTCTTTCTTCATATTTTTTTCGAATGGCCATATGCCCGGCTTTACAAACATACATCCCTGCATCTTTATTAAAATTAAATTCATCTTCTTTTGTTCTTCTACCATATGTAATAAGTGGATGCAGTCTAGAAACAAGTGTTAATTGATGTTCTTTTGTATAACAAATATTATTTTTCTCAGAGTAGGCAGTATCCCCAATAATTGTATTAATTTCCATTCCTGTTGCTTGGCTTTTTTTAATTAATTCCTGCAGATATTTTCCATCACTTTTTTCACCTGTTGTCACAACTGCAGCTGTAATAATTCGTTCATCACTCATTGCAATATGCGTTTTGTAGCCAAAAAAAGAAGAATCAGCTGTTTTATGTCCTACACGTGCGTCTGGGTCTGTTGAAAAAGCCAGTTGTTCTGTATAATCTTCCACTACTTCTTTTAGTACATTTAATTTTTCCTTTACAGCTGGGGTTGCCGCAATTTTTGGTTCTGACTCGACAACAGAAATGATTTGACGGCAATAATTTAATTCATCTGTTACTTCGTTAGAAGTTGTTTTGGATGGGAATTTCTCTTTCATGGATTCATCGAACTGATAAACGGCTTTTCGCACATTTTTTGATTTCTCCTGCAAAAATTCTCTCGGTGATTTTTGGTTATAACGTGCTTTTGTATGTGTAGCATCAACAATAATGGTTTTATTTTTAATAATTTCCTTTTTAATTGCAATCTCAACGGTCTTTCCAATGAGCATATCTAATAAACCCACATCTTGAAGACGGAGTTTACGGAATTTTGTTAAAGAACTTGGGTCAATTACGGAATCTTCTGGTGCCATATCGAGGAAATATTTAAACGACATATCATATTTTGAACGTTCTACTACATCTACATCTGACAAATCATAAATTGATTTAAGCAATAGATATTTGAACATACGAATCGGTGACACTGCATTCCGACCGTTATCAAGACAATATTTCGTTTTTAATTCTTCAAGAATAAATGAAAAGTCAACTAGTTTATTGATTTGGCGAAGCATATTATCCTCTGGAACTACGAGATCAAAAATAGCTAAATATGGACTGAAATTGAGAGATTCTTGATTGGAAATCATTTAGATATCACCTACATACATTTAATATCATTATTATAAGACAAATAGGCAGTTGAAAGTTTGATTAATTCAAACTTTCAACTGCCTAAAAAAATGGGACTTTTTCAGTGGCCTCAGCGAAGAGATGAGGAGCTTCCCGGCACACCCACAAAAGCGAAGTACCTGGAGGCAAATCAACAGATATGTTGAAAAGCCAGTTTAACTAAAAATATTACAACGAATTAACGCGGTGAATTTTTAAGCATAATAAAAAGGACCTACCAGGTCCTTTTTATTATGCTTATTTCGGTTCAACAGGTAGGATATCTACTATATTTTTCAATAAGTGAGAATCGATATCTAGGTCTAACAAAATATGAACAGATCCTCTATCTTCTTCACTTCTAATTAACCTACCAATTCCTTGACGCAGACGGAGCAGCATATAAGGAAGATCTACTTCTATAAACGGATTTTTGGATCCTTCCCTTTTAGCTGAAAACACTGGATCATTCGGAGGAAATGGTAATGAAAAGATAATTACGTTTTGAAGAGATCTTCCTGGAATATCTAATCCCTCCCACAAATTCGTGGAGCACAAAACCGAATGCTCATCATTTTGAAAATTTGAAACAAGCCTGCTAATTTCCGCTTCGCCTTCAAAATAAGCGGTATAATCCAGCTTCCCTGCTACTCTTTGTTTAAATCCTTCTAACTCTTGTTTACTAGAAAAGAGTACGAGGGCACGGCCTTCTGTTTTACGGATTTGTTCAATGACATAATTGCTCTTCTCGTCCATATCATCTTTTGTAAACTTCGGTAAGTGTACCTCCACCCGCTCATCATATTGAAATGGTGATGCAACTGAAAAGGATAAAAATTCTTTGATGCCTAGGCTATTTGCCATATAATCAAACGATCCTTGGTTAGATAAAGTTGCTGAGGAAAAGATAAATGGTTTCTTTTGCGAGAATACTTCTTCCCTCATCACTTCTTCTACCATTTTCGGCATAATAACTAGGGTGCGCTCCTCTTCTTTTTCCTCAAACCAAGTGATCCCATTGATCGTTTGCAAAAAGAGACCTAATGAGTGCGTTATTTGGTCTAAGTACTCTTCAACGATTTTCAAATCATAATCATTAATAACGTATAATTCACTGTCAAAGACTAATTCTTCTTCCAAATTTCGAAGCTTTTCAAGTAATAATTTTGCTTGACCAATTACCAAAGGATTCTTTTCAATAAATTGCTTTTCCGAACCGTATGCAAACGAAGCATATTGTGAAATAGTTGTAAAAAACTTTTCATTTTCCAATAGAATTTCTTCAATTGTATAAAGAGTTTCATCACGCACATTGTTTTCCAATAATCGAGTTAATAATGTTTCAAGTGTTTGTTCAGTAAAGCGGTAGCTCAATGCTTTTTGACATGCATATTCCAATAGATGTCCTTCATCAAAAACGACAGATGAATGAGCCGGCAAAAGCGGCAGTTGACCTTCACGCTTTCTTGATTCTTTTGTCCAAATATGTTCCATATAAAAGTCATGTGAACAAATGATTAAATCTTTTGCATGCCTATAATATTCTCGATGTAATGTGAGTCCACATCTATTCCGGTTCTCGCAGGAGAAACAATCTTGAAGCGGATCCCAACTGATCTTCTTCCATTTTTCATCCGATAAAGTGGGATAATCACGGCGATCACCATATCTCTCAAAGGTTTGCATAGATGAACTCTGGTGAACAAAATCAGGCAACTGATTATAAATTTCATCAAATTCCCCGGTTGTATCCGACATTCTTGCTTTATCTAGCTTTTGTAAACATAAATACTGATCTCTTGATTTAGCGAGGCGAACATCAATATTTAATCCTAATACTTTTTCGAGCTTAGCCATATCGCCTTCTTCTTTTACAAGTTGTTCAATTAATGATTCATCTGCGCAGGCGATTATTGCTGGTTGGTTAGTATAGCGCGCGTAGGTAATAGCGTATAACAAGTAAGCAATTGTTTTACCAGTTCCAACTCCTGCCTCTGCAAACATTACTTTTTTCTCTTTAAAAGCCTTTTCTAATTGAAAAGCCATAAAAATTTGCTCATCTCTGAGCTCAAAGCCGGCTTCAGGTAAAATATCATAAAACAGATCGCCAATCCATTCCCCTAATTTATCATAGAAAGATTCAGTTTTAGAAATCGCAAATGGCATACGGTTTTGCATGTGATCCCTCCAAAAAAAGTCCCCTTTTATAATAGGGGATTAAGTTTTATAGTATGTTATTCGCCAATACGAGGTGATCTTTTCCCCCAGAATTGATATAAATCTGTCCGAATGAAGCCATTGAAGAGCTTCCGTTTCTTCGTTGCCTGTTTACCGTATAGTTGTTCAAAATTTTCATTAGAGGTTAACATATAAATCGACCATGTATCAAGCTTGGCAAATGCCTGCCCCATCTCTTTGTACATATGCTCGATTTCCTTTTTTTCTCCAAGCCTTTCTCCATACGGAGGATTACCAATGATTACACCATATTCACTTTTAACAGAAATATCTTTAACCTGCATTTGCTTAAACTGGATCAAATCACCCATGCCTGCTTCAAATGAATTTTCTTGGGCTATTTTAACCATTCGGTGGTCAATATCTGAACCTGAAATATCTAATGGTTGATCATAATTCGCAAGGTCCTCAGCTTCAATTCGAGCATCATCCCACACTTTAGTAGGAATAAAGTTCCAGCCCTCTGATGCAAATTCACGATTGAACCCTGGGGCAATATTTTGTCCAATCATTGCCGCTTCAATGGGAATTGTACCAGAACCACAGAATGGGTCCAAAAATGGACGGTCAGGCTTCCAATTGGTCAACAATATTAGTGCTGCAGCGAGTGTTTCCTTTAGCGGAGCCTCACCTTGATCAATGCGGTATCCACGCTTATGTAAACCTTGTCCACTTGCGTCAATAGTAATAGTTGCTACGTCTTTTAACAATGCTATTTCGATACGATATAATGCACCCGTTTCATCAAACCAAGAATTCCTCCGATAGTGTATTTTCATTCGCTCAACAACAGCCTTTTTAACAATTGCTTGGCAGTCTGATACACTAAAAAGGGTTGACTTCACAGATTTGCCGATAACAGGAAATTCAGCATCCTCTGGCAAATAGTTTTCCCACGGTAAAGCTTTTGTTTTTTCAAATAATTCATCAAAAGTATATGCTTTAAATTCTGCTACTTTTATTTTGATTCTATCTGCAGTTCGCAGCCATAAATTACACCTAGCAATTGCAGTTTCATCACCAACAAAAGTGACTTTTCCATTTTCCACTTCACACTCATACCCTAACGACCGTACTTCTTTTGCTACAATTGCTTCAAGTCCCATTGCAGCTGTGGCAATTAATTGATATTTTCCCATTTTTTCACCCTTTAGCTATCTTTTATAATTATTTATTTGAATACTACTTTTAAACGAAACATTTTCATTATAGACCAATATTGCATTAACTGATGCATCTTTTGAAACTTTATAAACAAAAAGACTCTCCGACTTAGGAGAGCCTCACATTCAGCATTCATACTATCCCATTAAAAACGTTCTGTAAGCCATGTTCTGTACCATAGTACTCCAAACGACAAAAAGTCTCGTACTTCGGTGGTAATCATCTATCTACAGGTTCCATAGAACCTGTCCTTCTCCTCGTTCAATTCCTCAGAGAAAGTGCCCCTACCATAGTTTGGGTTTCTCGCTCGCGGGGTTTACCTCGTTCCACCCTTTTCATTTCTGAAAAGGCTACGTCACTGTGGCACCTTTATAGGTATTCATGCCATATCCTAAAGGACTTAGGCATTTTCCCTGCCGTCAGCTGGTTAACCCAACTGCCCTAGCTTATGAATTGGCTAGGCACGAACACTACGAGCATCTCAGCTCGTGCGAGCATGGACTTTCCTCTGCAACATACGTTACAGCGATTACCCGAACGCAATTAATGAATACACTTATTATATGTATTCTTTAGCATTTATGCAATGTTTTAATCAGGTAAATAAGTAATAATCTGTCAATCGTATAATTTACTACCAAATACATGCTTCTCGAGATTGGATAACCGTTTTAAAATATCAAAATTTGTAGTACCTGCTGGCTGGGAAGTAGGTTGCCTTCTTGAAGATTCCTCTAATTGTTTTCTTAATCTTAGGTTTTCTTGTTGAAGATCTTCAATTTCCTGGTGGAATGTTTCATAATCCTTTATTACTAAATCCAAAAATTTATCAACATCTTCTTGTTTATAACCGCGTACACCAGTTTTAAACTCTTTTTCTAAAATATCCTTTGCAGTTAACTTCACTTTATCAGATAACATTAAATCACCTCAGTATTCACCAATCATTACCTATTATTTTTTCAAAAATATGTTCTTTTGTCAATTTTTTGTTCAGTTCTAAATATTATTTTACCACTTTAACAAAAGAATTTCACAAAACCTTAAAATTCAGCGCGATTATATTCTTCTTCATCGATCACATTCTGTAAATCATAAAATGTAATTAAATGAATTGGATAGGAATGCTTTTGTTGATACTTTAAAGACAGATCGTATAAATACTTTGGACTTCCATCTTTTTCTTGATCATATAAAAGAAGAAGACTATCACTTTTTTCAATAAAAAATTGATTTTTCAATCGTAATTGCAACGGGTTCTCATAGCTTTTTTTTGAAACCGAATCGATAAAATCTGCACTAGCAAGGACTGATTCATACCATTCCTGGTTTTTTTCATTCCACCCTTTCTCTTGATTTAAAAAGGGGGTAATGACAGCAAGTTTTAAATCAGAGTATTCCATTTGTAATTCGAATACGACTTCGGCAGCCCATAATTCCACCCCTAATTGTCCAGAGATCAAAACCCATTCCAAGCCATCATCAATCATTTGGATTAGCTTTTTCCGAATAGCAGATTTAATAATGACCACACTTGGATGATCCTTTTGGAAAATTCCTAATTCAAAGGGTTTGTAGCCCGATATCGCTAATACTTTACACATGGCCCCACCCCTTAATTTTAAAAATTTTATTTTTAAAGGACAAACACTTTTTAAAATTAATCATACTATATAGTACAAGTACAATAAGAGCTCCTTTACCAAACTCTTAGAGCCTATGAACTTGGAGCTGAACAATTAACAAAGAGATAAATAAATTTAATTAGTCAAGAAAAAACAAGGGCAACTATTGCCCTTGTAAATGGTTACTTTTCTTAATAAGGTCTTGGACCCATAAAAGGTCTTGGGCCCATATAAGGTCCTGGGGCAAATCCAGGTCCCATTGGTCCAACTGGCGCAGTTGGCATTGCACATGGGTTACAACAATTAAATTCCTGATTGCATACCTCATTAGCACATGATGCAGTTTCAGTACAATAATGCTTATGTTGGTACATGTGGTGATTAATAGTTGTTAAATGTGTTGGATGAATATGTGGAACTACCGTTGTTGAGAAAGTGTGATTCACAATCTGTTGAGTCGGATGAATAACTGGCGGCATAAAATTAGTTCCCAAGTACATTTAAAACTCCCCTTTCATATTTTCTGTTTACATTAACAGCCTATGATGAAAGGGATATTCTTGTACTAATGAAAATACCTATTTTTATAGAATTGAATAAAAGCTATCTTTTAAGCTTGTAAACATAACTGCAGTTAAACAAACGACAATGAAAAATAAAAACAAAATTGCTTTATACATACTACCAGCCCCATGATGTTATTATAGTCGTTTTACTTCAGTACCGTTTACATTTTACTCTTTTCAAATCAGGGAAACAACATGGAAATTCTGGTTTTTTGGCGAAAAATTATTAAAATTTTGTTACAAATAATCGAAGCTTGTCGAAAAGATTTTTCTATATACTGAATTTGCCGAATTTTGCGGTTACCCAGGAAATTTTTGGACTTTTTGTTCTAAACGTTTTACCCGCACAAATAGTTGATTTTGCTGTGCTTGATTTACAACAGTCTGCTTTAATGTTTGCATCTCTATAATTTTTTGACAGTACTTAATGGCAAGATTATAATTTTTATGTTTATGCTCCAATATTTTCGCTACCTCAACACCCGCCCGCATGTTTAAATCAACATCATCCGTATGATTAACAACATCCTCAAACAATCTTAGTGCTTTATCCCATTGATGTTCTTTTTTATGTTGAAAAGCTAATGCAAGCTTTGCATGATCAGATGTTTTGTCATCTCCATCTGATAATCTAGTAAACACCTGTTTTGCTTCATTATTTTCTCCTAAGCTTGCAAACCATCGCCCGATTTCGAAGGATTCATTTCTAGTTTGAGAACTAACTTTTCCACATAATTGAAAAGTAAGATGTGTATAAAGTGTAACAAGAGATAGAATATCAATTTCGTTATGTTTTAAGATTCCAACCATTCCCTCTGGATGTTTATTTTCTATGAAGTCAAAATAAATCATTGGAGCTAAGTAGCCTGGAATATCTCCTTCTCTTTTTACACCTAAAACTTCACTTTCAACTACTGACAGTTTTACTCTGTCTAATTTATGCTTCCATAACCTTCTCGAGGCATGATATAAATCAAAATGCCCAAATGATGGTAGTTTGGGTACATGTTCTCTAACAAGAGTATGCCTTGTTTTCACCTGTGGCCAATCAAAGGATTTTCCATTATATGTAATAAGCGTCTTATAATTCACCTTTTCTAGAAAGCTTTGGTATAAAGGGATCTCCGCACCTGGGTTTGGCAAAATATGCTGCCTTAAAATTAGCTCACCATTTGAAACGCTTGCATATCCGAGCAGAAAGATTGTATTACCCACACCACCTCCAAGGCCAGTTGTTTCAGTATCAAAGAAAAATAACTCTTCTGCCTGGAACCCCTTTGCTGACAATGGATGGTTAACTTTATGATTATTCCAAATTTCAACTGCGGTAAGAAAGTCTTGAAAACGATAATGCCCATGCTGGTGGGATAGCGAGTATTTAACTTCCCTGACTAAACAATAGTTGTTGTCAAAAAAATAGGGGAAAACTTTCTCCTCTTCCCATCTATCTCGGTAAGGAATGTTAATTTTAGTTAAAGGAAGAATTTCAACAGGGTGATGGTCAACAACACCACTTTCGGATATATGTGGTTTGAGTCTGGCTAATTTTTTCTTCAATGACATCGTTTCAACCCTCTATCTGGTGATTCTCTGGATTCATAAAAGACAGAATAATTCTTAACACATCTTGTTTAGCTGTCTCTCCGACTGTTTCAGCCCCAACACATGACGGACATCCATGATCACACTGACATTGCTTTATCATTCTTTTAGTACTAAGAAATACTTCATTCATTCCACCAAATATTTTCTCACTTAATCCAATCCCCCCCGGATAACGATCATAAAAGAAAATAGTTGGCTTTTCGTTGTGGTCTGCCTTTACTTGGGGCACGACATGTATATCTTGTGGATCTGCCATAACAAATAAGGGGGCAATATGGTTCAAGGCATGTGCTACTCCAATTAGTCCTTGTTCTAATCGATCAACTCCCATTTCCGTAAGCGGTTTATTTAACGAAATCCAGGCTGCATTTGTATGCAACTCCTCTTCTGGAAGATGAATAGGACCTGAACCAATATTTTCGTGTGTTTCAAATTTAATTTTCTTAAAGATCGTCGCCATCGCCCTTACACTAACGTCCCCATATCCTAATTCTATTTCAGGCATTTCCTTACGTTTATCTACTTCTAATACTTTTAATTGGACTGCTAAATTTGCATCAGTATAGTAATCTACTGAAACCTCTCTGACAAACGCTTTTTTTTCTTCCCAATCCAGTTTTTCAACTTGGAATTGTGTACCTTGATGCAAATAAATTGCCTCATCATGTAAAAGAGTCATAGCAGAAAAACGGTCCATTTCACCAATGACTTTAACCCCTGCACTATTTGTTTGATCGATAATCACAATATTCTCTTGGGAGGCTGATCGTAAACTAATGTTATGGGCTGGGAAGGAGTCATTCATCCAGTACCATTTATCACCATTTTGATAAAGGACCCTTTCCTCTGTTAAATATTCCAATAATTCCTCTGTGCCCACTTTCCCAAACTGTTCCCCTATTTTAAAAGGAAGTTCATATGCAGCACATTTCATATGATCAATTAAAATAATCAGATTATCAGGATTGATTCGAGCAGTTTCTGGACTCTTATTAAAAAAATAATCAGGATTTTGAATAATATATTGATCAAGTGGACTTGAACTCGCAACCATTATGACCAAGGATTCTCCGTGCCGTCTTCCTGCTCTTCCTGCCTGCTGCCAAGCACTAGAGATGGTTCCGGGATATCCAGTCATAATACAAACTTGCAACTGACCAATATCAACTCCCAATTCGAGAGCATTTGTACTAACAACACCGTAGATCTCTCCGGAACGAAGTCCTTTTTCAATTTTTCTCCTCTCAGTGGGAAGGTAACCTCCTCGGTAACCCATAATTGATTTTGCACCCAATTGATTCTTTACGAGTTCTTGCAAATAAGTAAGAATAATTTCCACTCTCACCCTGCTTCTAGCAAAAACGATTGTCTGAATTTTGTTCTTCAGGAGTTCACCCGCTAATTTACGTACTTCGAGTGTTGCACTTCTCCTAATATTTAAAGGTTTGTTAACAACAGGAGGATTATAGAAAAGAAAATGTTTTCGTCCGCTAGGTGCACCATTATTATCGATCAATTTCATGGGCTCTTCCGTTAAACTCTCGGCTAGCTCAAGCGGATTTGCAATTGTTGCCGATGTACAAATAAAAACTGGATGACTTCCATAATACTGGCAAATTCGTTTTAATCTTCTTATAACATTTGCTACATGGCTTCCAAAAACACCCCGATAGGTATGCAATTCGTCAATGACGACAATTTGAAGATTTTCAAACAATGATACCCATTTCGTATGATGGGGTAGAATAGCTGAATGGAGCATATCAGGATTTGTAATGACAACATGTCCTGCTTTCCTAACCTTTTGGCGAATGTTAGCGGGTGTATCTCCGTCATATGTGTAACTATTTATATTCATACCTGAGGTTTGGATAATTTCATTTATTTCACTTTTTTGATCCTGAGCAAGTGCCTTTGTTGGGAAAATATACAATGCCCTGGCTTCTGGATTAGAAAGAATCTTTTGTAATACCGGTAGATTATAGCATAGTGTCTTCCCTGAAGCGGTAGGTGTAACAGCAACAATGCTGTGCCCGTCCATAACTGATTCATAAGCACTCTTTTGGTGGGAATAGAGCTTGTCAATTCCTCTTTTTTTAAGACCATCTTCTAAAATAGGTTTCAAATCAGTGGGAAATGATGCTGTTTGAGCGGGTCTTTCTAGAATTGTTTTCCAATTAATAATATTTTCTTTAAAATAACTATTTCGTTTCAGTTCAGCTAGGATTTCTTGTAAACTTTTTTTCACGAACATCTATTGTCACCTCAATACATTTATTTTACCGAATAAACGTTCGTTACAAAAGACCCTTACAACAATATTTACGTGAAAATAGCGTGGAAATATTTTCAACTACTTATTTTTTGTGTATTCTCGTCATTTTGCTCCATGAAACGAGTATCAAAATAAGGAAAAAAGGAACAGACATAAATATATAGGCGTTTTTTCAAAAGAAATTTAATAAAAACATTTCTATTATTGCGTTAAACTTTGTTAAAATAGAAATAGATCCATTTAAAGGTTGCTGAGGTGATTAAATGAAAATAGCAGAAATGAAAAAAGTCCTTTCTGGATTCTCTCTTTTTCGGGAATTAACAGACAGTGAATTAAATAAAATAACGGACATTTCCATTGTTCGTGATTGGAAGAAACATAGTCATGTTTTCTTGCAGGGAGACCCGCTTGAGAATGTATATTTTATATTTGATGGTAAAATTAAAGTTTACAAAAGTGATGTAAACGGAAAAGAACAAATTGTTGCCATTATGAAAAAGGGTGAAATGTTCCCACATGTAGGTTTTTTTAGAAAAGGTGATTACCCTGCTTTTGCTGAAGTATTGGAGCCTTCGACAACTATCGCAGTACCCATTTCACAGTTTGAAAATGTATTAATCGAGAATCCAGAACTTTGCATCAAGGTGTTTAAGGTATTGGGTGAAAAGATTATTGATTTACAAAACCGCCTTGAAGAACAAATTCTTAATAATACGTACGAGCAGATCATCAAGCTTCTTGTACGCCTTGCTCAAAACCATGGAAAAAAACTTGAAGATAACACCATTTGGCTTGAGGCTGAGTTTACAAACAAAGATCTTGCCAATATGATCGGGACAACAAGGGAAACGATTAGCCGTACTTTAACGAGAATGAAGAGGGATGAATTAATCGAGTTAGATGACGAGGGAAACATGATCCTTGATCTTGACAAGTTAATGGATGAAATTATGTAAAGAAAACTCGCCGATTGGCTAGCCCCTAAGGGCGACGATTAGGCGTAGTTGCCCTGATATGCGCTAGCAGAATTTATGGATATAAATTCTGCTTAGCTAAAACATAAAAACCGCAGCCGTATCATATTGGCTGCGGTTTTTCCTTTATCTAATAAGAAGCGGCCCAGTTCCTACGTCTCTAAACGGGCGTTTCTGCTTTTCTATTTTTTTGATAGTTGTAGCATATCGTTCATGTCCTCTTGGGCCGTTCCAATTAATTTTAAGTTAAATGTATCTTGAAGAACTTGCAAAACTCCTTCAGAAATAAATTCAGGTGGTTTTGGACCAATCCGAATATCTTTAATTCCTAGGCTAAAAAGTCCTAACAGAATAGCAACAGCTTTTTGCTCAAACCAAGAAAGGACGATGCTTACTGGAAGTTCATTGATTTCACACTCAAATGCTGAGGCAAGTGCTATTGCTATTTTAACGGCCGATCCTGAGTTATTACATTGGCCCAAATCAATGTAACGTGGAATATTTGTTCCCGGCACAACCCCATAATCAATATCATTAAAACGGAATTTACCACATGATGTGGTTAAAATGACCGCTTCAGGAGGTAGTGAAGTGGCAAGTTCACGATAATATTGTCCACCATTACCAGGTGCATCACAGCCAGCTATTACAAAAAAACGTTTAATCTTTCCAGTCTTTACTGCTTCGATTACTTCAGGTGCCAATCCTAAAACAGTTTCATGATGAAATCCGGTTAATAATGTTTCATCTGATTCAATATTGGCCTCTGGAAGTTCCAAAGATCGATCAATTAATGGTGAAAAATCATTATTCACTATTTTTTGTACATCAGGAAGCCCTGCCACTTCATAGGTAAACATTCTGTCTGCATAACTACCTTTAATTGGCATAACACAGTTTGTTGTTGCCAAAATAGCACCCGGGAATTTTTCAAAAAGGATGCGTTGATCAAACCAGGACTTCCCTATGTTGCCTTTTAAATGCGGGTATTTTTTTAAAGCAGGATATCCATGTGCAGGAAGCATCTCGGAGTGAGTATAAATATTAATTCCTTTACCTTCAGTCTGTTTTAGTAATTCTTCTAAAGCTAGCAGATTATGCCCCGAAACTACAATGCACTTTCCTTCAATTTTATTTTGACTAACACGAATCGGTTCGGGAATACCTAAACGCTTTGTATGTGCCTCATCTAACATTTCCATAACACGAACAGTTGATTTTCCCACTTTCAAAGCCATATCAATATGTTCCTGAACATTAAAGTTTGAATTTGTCAGAGTCATATAAAGAGCCTCATGTGTTGTCGCATCAACAAATGGATCAGTATATCCTAACTGATTTGCATGTGTTCGATAGGCTGCAATCCCTTTTAAACCAAAAATAATTGTATCTTGAAGGCTTGCAATTGTTTCGTCTTTACCACAGACACCGAGAATTTGGCATCCACCGGTTGGGGTTTGTTCACATTGGTAACAGAACATCTTTTTCCTCCTCTTCCTTTTATTTACTGCTTTAGAATACAAATATCCCATTCATAATCATGTGATATTTATCACAGAGTTTTTAGTTGTACTAAATCTTTCATAAAGTTTTATCTAAAATATGACGGGCACCAGTCCAGAAAAAAAGCATATTATATTGTGTTACATTTTTGAGAAGGGAGGAAAAAATGATGTCAGCTAAGCTTCCAGATGAAAATAACCGAAAAAAAACAAAGGATGAGCCATTCGGGGAAATAATCAAGTCAATGAATACCTTTTTTAACGAAAAGCCTGTCAGAGGTTTCTTGCAATCTATTGATGATTTTTTTAAAAGTCCCTTTCCCCCTAGCGCATCATTTCAGGTTAAAACAGTAGAAACTGATAAAGAAATCATCATTACTGCTGAACTTCCAGGTATAAAAAGGGAACAAATCCATTTAGATATTTTAGGAAACCAGTTAACGATTTCAATTGAAAACAATGATAATAGTATTGAAGAAGATGAAAAAAATCAGCTGTTTCGGAGTATGCAACTTCAGGTCCATTCATCCCGAACGATCAATCTTCCTAAACCCATTAATGATAAAAAGGTAAAAGCAAGCTACCACGATGGACTCTTACAAATTCGTATTCCACAACAGAAAGGAAAAATTATTCATATTGAAGAAGATTGATAAATTACAGGCAAGCAATCCATTGCTTGCTTTTTTTTGAATGGCTCTGTTAACTATAGAAAACTCGCTGATTGGCGAACCCCTACGGGCGATGATTAGGCGTAGTTGCCCTTATGCGCTAGCAGAATTTACGGTTATAAATTCTAATTAGCAAAAAAAGACGACCATCTTTGGTCGCCAGATTGTCGAGAAAGGGGTATTTTTCTCGGCAATTTTTATTTTCTCAGAATCCGAATGCCAAATTTATCAAAGCTCCCTGCAAATGGGCCTGTTGATTTCCGCTCCAGGCACTCGCTTTCCGCGGGGAGGTCCTGAAGCCTCCTCGGCGTTACCGCGAGGCCACTGAAAAAGTCCCATTTTTTTAGGCAGTTGAAAGTTTGAATTAATCAAACTTTCAACTGCCTATTTGTCTTATAATAATGATATTAAATGTATGTAGGTGATATCTAAATGATTTCCAATCAAGAATCTCTCAATTTCAGTCCATATTTAGCTATTTTTGATCTCGTAGTTCCAGAGGATAATATGCTTCGCCAAATCAATAAACTAGTTGACTTTTCATTTATTCTTGAAGAATTAAAAACGAAATATTGTCTTGATAACGGTCGGAATGCAGTGTCACCGATACGTATGTTCAAATATCTATTGCTTAAATCAATTTATGATTTGTCAGATATAGATGTAGTAGAACGTTCAAAATATGATATGTCGTTTAAATATTTCCTCGATATGGCACCAGAAGATTCCGTAATTGACCCAAGTTCTTTAACAAAATTCCGTAAACTCCGTCTTCAAGATGTGGGTTTATTAGATATGCTCATTGGAAAGACCGTTGAGATTGCAATTGAAAAGGAAATTATTAAAAATAAAACCATTATTGTTGATGCTACACATACAAAAGCACGTTATAACCAAAAATCACCGAGAGAATTTTTGCAGGAGAAATCAAAAAATGTGCGAAAAGCCGTTTATCAGTTCGATGAATCCATGAAAGAGAAATTCCCATCCAAAACAACTTCTAACGAAGTAACAGATGAATTAAATTATTGCCGTCAAATCATTTCTGTTGTCGAGTCAGAACCTAAAATTGCGGCAACCCCAGCTGTAAAGGAAAAATTAAATGTACTAAAAGAAGTAGTGGAAGATTATACAGAACAACTGGCTTTTTCAACAGACCCAGACGCACGTGTAGGACATAAAACAGCTGATTCTTCTTTTTTTGGCTACAAAACGCATATTGCAATGAGTGATGAACGAATTATTACTGCTGCAGTTGTGACAACAGGTGAAAAAAATGATGGAAAATATCTGCAGGAATTAATTAAAAAAAGCCAAGCAACAGGAATGGAAATTAATACAATTATTGGGGATACTGCCTACTCTGAGAAAAATAATATTTGTTATACAAAAGAACACCAATTAACACTTGTTTCTAGACTGCATCCACTTATTACATATGGTAGAAGAACAAAAGAAGATGAATTTAATTTTAATAAAGATGCAGGGATGTATGTTTGTAAAGCCGGGCATATGGCCATTCGAAAAAAATATGAAGAAAGAAAGAATCAAGATAAAAACCCTAGAATCAAGTACCTTTTCGATATTAAAAAATGTGCTGTTTGTCTTTTCCGTGAAGGATGTTATAAAGAAGGAGCGAAAAGTAAGTCCTATTCAGTAACCATCAAATCAACGGAACATACAGGTCAAGAAGCGTTTCAAAATACGGAAGTTTTAAAAACCTAGCGAAAACACGCTATAAAATTGAGGCGAAAAATAGTGAACTTAAACATAGACACGGGTATGATGTGGCGTCATCTATGGGTCTATTTGGCATGGAAATACAAGGAGCTACAGCGATATTCGCAGTCAATCTCAAGAGGATTATAAAGCTCCTCTCTGAGAAAAAATAAGATAGAATATAAAAGTAACCAAGAAAAAAGCAGCTAGTTATCCAAAATTCGGACAACTAGCTGCTTTTTTTATCCACATCCAATGAGAAAAATAAAAATTCGCCAGTTTTTCAGCAGCCTCGTTACCGCCTGTGGGGTCTCCAGTGACCTCTATATCCCGCAGGAGTCGAGTGCCCTCCGCTCCAATCAACAGGGGGTAAATCAACTTAAAGTATTGCAACACACTTTTTCCAATTTAGCTAAATGTGTTACAATCTTTTTTATATTTTGGCATGCGGCAGTAAGGAGAGCCTGCTCGGATGCATTCTTCAATCCCGTAACCGGCAATAGCGAAGCCCATGCAGCTCTTCCAGAGTCTGCGAAGCTTCGCTCAATTTTTTCCTTTCTAAATTTATAAAGTATTTTTCCAGATTTAGGCAAGCGATTTACCTTACCTTTTCTTTGTGGTCCTCCCAAACATGTCGTGTTATAACTTTCACTTTATTTTTTGAGCGTGTACATTGGGATAAAAATGGGCAGTTCGTACACTTCTTCGAATCAGATTTGTATTCCCTATATCCCACACGGGTTGTAGTTTTGTATGTTAATTCTTTGTTGTTGGGGCATATGTACAGGTCACATCCTTAAAACGGTGTTGACGATTCCAACTAATCCTTGAGTGATGAGGTACAGAGTCCTTGAATTTTAGACCTAAAAACCAGCGATAGGCAACGTTTGTTCTTCTAGTTGGCGTTCAGAACGAATGCCATAAATATAACCAATAAACATCATTTTAAAAAGAATAAGGGGGTCAGTTGGGCGTCCATTATCATCGCTGTAATATTGGCGGATTTTTTCTAGAAGAAAGGAAAAATCAATATATTTATCAATCAATCAAACGAAGTAGATGGTCATCAGGTACTAATTCATCAATAGATACAAATTCATATTCATTTTGACTAGACTCTTTTGGCTTAAACATTGATTTCACCACTTTTTTATTATTTATTAGTTGAACGTAAGTTCTTTATTGAAAGACACTCTGTTGATTGGAGTGGAAGGCGCTCGACTCCTGCGGGTGTACGGGGCAGGGGAGATCCCGCAAGCGCTTCAGCGCTGAGGAAGCTCCCCGGCACGCCCGCGGAAAGCGAGCGCCTGGAGCGGAAATCAACAGACCAGTTACAAAGCTAATATACTAATATCATTATAACAAATTAATGCGGTGAATTATTAAAGAATCTATGCAAAATAATAAGCTGTCGAAGGGTTTTTCGACAGCCTGACTACCATCTTTGGTCGCCTTTTTTACGCCTTGAAAAATCCTCCCAAGCCCTTTACTATCGAGGAAACTTGATTAACTGCAGACATCATTTGACCCGCAGTATTCATCATTTTATTATAATCTACTGATCCGTCCTGAGATTTAAATGAATTCATAAATGATTGCATTCCGCCATTATGCTTTGGCATCAAATTTTGTTTAGGATAAGGATTCATGTTTTGATTTGGATATTGGTTCATATTCTGATATCCGTTTGATTGTAGAAATTGGTTAGGATGCATTTCTTCTTGTGGCTGTAGTGGATTTTGAAATAGGAACTGCGAATCTTTGTGAGGATATGTTGTTGGGATATGAGAATGTTGGTTTTGCATATTTGCTTGTGGAACAGCCTGGTTTAAAGGTTGTTGATATCCTCCTTGGAAATAAGGGTTGAGCGGTTGAATTCCTCCTTGATAATAAGGGTTCTGTTGTTGATAAGATTGCCACTGATGATTTTGACTTTGATTTTGATATGGATTCTGACTTTGATATGGATTTTGATTTTGATATGGACTCTGACTTTGATATGGATTTTGACTTTGATGTGGACTCTGACTTTGATATGGATTTTGATTTTGATATGGACTCTGATCTGGATATGGCTGATTACGTATGACCCCTCTGGTATCTTCAAAATTTGATGGGGTTTTTTGCATCATTTGCCCTGGGTATCCATAGTTGAAGTAGTTTCTTCGATTTCCAAACATGGGCAAACATCTCCTCCGCTAATTCATTACTACACTTTATGAAAATAGTGGAGAAAAGGTGATTTTTTTCAAAATTAAATATATTTGTCGGAAAGTGTCGGAAGTTTAAATTTTTTAAAAACTAAAATTTTTTTTATTTCATGTTACCATTGAAGATAGAATAGATGAAGGAGGCACTAATATGGACATTGGCGAATTAAAAAGCCTATTTATTCAAAGTCGTGACTGTACACCTGATAATGTAAATGAATTAATGGATTTTGCAAAGAAAGCATATATTCAAAATGAGATTACTATAAAAGAATATCGCCTTCTTGTCAGGGATTTGGAAGCTCATGGTGCCATTAATCCAGACATTACTGATGACTCCCTCATCAAAAATACGAATTGAAAAAGAGATATGTCATCGATTATAAGCTACAAGGGCGATGATTAGTGGATTCCACTAAAAAAGTATAGCCTTTAAAGGGATTGACTATTTTTAGTACAATCCCTTTTTATTTTGTTAATTCTTTCATTATTCCTGTAAGAAAATAATCAATGGTCCGATTTGAATTTAAAAATCTCGTCTTACTTGTTTCAGGAAAAAACGCTTGGATCGATAAACCCTCAATTTGTTCATAAGTGGAGTCCACCTGGCTACTTTTAAAATGGTTAGGCGAATTTTCGGTAATCCACCTTTTTAGAAGGATTCTCCATTCATCATTGATAGCTTTAACTTCATTTGCAAAAGGTTTTACAACTTCGTGAAAGTCTATTTTCATCAGTTCCTCTCTTCCCGCTTCAAAGTATTGCAAAAATAACTCATTATAGTGTAAGAGTTTCTCCGTTAATAGTATTATTTGTTTTTCCATATTTCAAAATTCCTTTCCTTTCCAAAATAAAAAGTAGCTTAATCATCAAAGCTACCCAACAAAGTTATTATTATTTTAACTCTAGTTAAAAGCCTAATTCAAACTTTAGTGAGGCTGGCTTCTGATTTTTAATATTGGAATCTTGTTGTTCCTCAGTATTTTTGAAATAGACTTCCTCTATTTTCTTTTCAAGATTGGAAATTTTTTGCTCAGGTTCTACCATTTTACTAAGTTCATCAGTTTTCCATTTATCGCTTAGTTCAGAAAAGGATGCATCCAGTACTGACTCCAATTCTTCTAATTGATCGTAAATTTCTGTCATCATTATTAATAGTTTTTCCTTTTGTGATACGGAATTAATCATTTAATGCCCTCCTATATTTTTTCTATGTAGACTAATTCTCCTTCCTTTTCCTGCTTCCTTCCTTCTTGACAAAACTAGAAGCAATTCGCCAAAGAAAGTGTCAATATGGCATTTTTACGTTTTTATTTCGACATAATTCAATAGATACATGAAATCCTTTAAATCCGCACATGATATTTAAGGAGGTGTATTATTTTGCAAAAAAATAACCAAGAAAATAAGAAACAACCGCGTACAGAAGCTCCAAAAATGCCAGGATTTGGTGACAAAAAGCTAGAAGGACCAAATCGCCCGGCAGAGTAATGGTTACACGAGCTATGAGGATGGATTCCCATCAACCAAAAAAGCAAGGGAAGCCCTTGCTTTTTTAGCTAATCAGAATTTCTTTTTTATATTTAACGTTTGTTTAGCTAGAAGCAATAATTGAAGTTGGTATTTTTTTGCATAGTACCAATCTGTCAAATGAATGGGGTGATGGTTTGCTGCTGGAAAATGGAGCCATCCAGGCGAGACATGACGATTCAAACTCCAATCATTAATTTGATGACGATGATGTTTAATTACCGGAAATGTCGCCCTTAAAAATGGAGTTTCTCTTTTACTATTTGTTTTAAAATACTGTTCATAATCAAATCTTGAACCTGTATGAGTTGTATTTTCAGCAAATTCATAAAAATACGGAAATAATCGCTGATCAAATAGGATTGTGCTCAGTCTTTTCCCAAGATTAATCCTTTTCGAGATAGACTTAAACCCGCTTACACTTGCTCCATAAAGCTCCCCACCACAAGTTGGAAATAAAACACAACTAAAATGAAGCCAATCCTGAAAAGAGAAAATCATCGAGTGAAACACTCTTTTTTTATATACTGGATGTTCAATTACAGGTTTTTGAATAACATTTTGTTCATTTATTATTAATGCCCTCGTTAGTTTTACTTGATCGTTCCCTTTCCAATAATGCTCCCATTCCTTTTGAATAAACTTGGAAACATTGAAATATGGAAGTAAATGAAACATTGAACGGTTTATTTTCGTCGAATATTGGTAAAGCAAAAGCTGAGGAAAAACATCTTGAAAAATAAGCCAATTTGCTCGCTCGTAGGTAAGAAAAAGTAGTTTTCTTGTTTGGGGATCTAAAATTTCCGGGAAGATTGATCCCTCGAGATCACACATATTCCAGCCCCCGTTTCTTGAAACCATACTTGCAAGAAACGACCAAATTAGATCTGGGTTCTTTTTAAAATAATTAAAATATGCTTCTGTTCTCGTTATGTTATCTCTATTTTTCTTATTGGTTTCTATTTGGATTTGACGAACAATCGTTTGTTCCTGTATTGTAAAATGATTCATGCTATATCTTCTTCCCTTAATAAAAATGCTTTTATTTTTTAGAGTACATCAAGTTAGATAAATTTATTCACCTCAATTTGAATTGGATTTGATATGATAGGTATTAGTTTGTGAGGTGGATAACATTGAATTTTCATTATCCTAATGGAAAACAATATATACCAAAGAAAAATGTTGCCGAGATAGGTAGTAAGATAAAAAATGGATCATTCAGTAATCGAGGGATGACACTTGAAGAGGATTTAAACGAAACAAATGCATTTTATCTTGATCGAGAAATAGCTGTGATCCATAAAAAACCAACGCCAGTCCAAATCGTTCAAGTAGATTATCCCCGACGAAGTGCTGCTGTAATTAAAGAGGCCTATTTCAAGCAGGCATCCACAACAGATTATAATGGGGTATATAAGGGAAGATATATTGATTTTGAGGCAAAGGAAACACAAAATGCCACATCTTTTCCATTGAAAAATTTTCATGAACATCAGATTCATCATATGCAAGCCGTATTAGCTCAAAAGGGAATTTGTTTTGTTATCATCCGATTTACAGCTTTTGAACAAGTATTTTTACTTGAAGCAAAGCACTTATTATCTTTTTGGGAAAGAATGAAGAGTGGTGGAAGGAAATCAATCACAAAGATAGAAATAGAACGGATAGCATATTGCATCCCACTTGGATTTCAACCTAGAATTGACTATATTAAAATAATAGAACAACTTTATGAGTTATCTTAAGAATGATTTTTATTCAAGGCTTAGAAAGGAAGGAACTTTATAATGGCAGATCAATATCAATCAAGGGAGGAGCGTCGGAAACAACTCACCTCGAAGAGCAACCAGAAAGGCAAGAAAAAGACTGGTGGATTAGCGAAGAAAATCTTTCTGACCTTAATCGCTCTTGGAATTGTTGGAATGTTGGCCGGAGTAGCAACATTTGCCTACTTAGTGAAAGACGCTCCTAAACTTGATCCCAAGTTATTAAAAGATCCAATCGCCTCGAAAATTTTAGATATGAATGGAAATTTAGTTACAGAAGTAGGCGCTGCGAACAGAGAATATGTGGCATATAAAGATATTCCAAGTGTTGTGGAGGATGCCTTTTTGGCAACTGAGGATTATCGCTTTTACCAGCATCACGGTATTGATCCAATACGTCTTGGTGGAGCTGTTTTAGCAAATCTTCAACATGGTTTTGGCACTGAAGGGGCAAGTACGATTACTCAGCAAGTTGTCAAAAATTCATTTTTATCACCGAAAAAAACATTAAAAAGAAAAGTTGAAGAGGCGTGGCTTGCCTATCAGCTTGAACAAAAATATACAAAGCATCAAATTTTAGAAATGTACCTCAATAAAATTTTTATGTCAGAAAATGCTAATGGGGTTGGAACTGCTGCCAAAGTTTATTATGGCAAAAGTATAAAGGATGTAACATTACCAGAAGCCGCTATGCTTGCGGGGCTTCCGCAAAGTCCTAATAACTATAATCCATTTAATCATCCAGAGGCAGCTAAAAAAAGACGTGACATTGTTCTCAGTCTAATGAACCAACATGGCTATATTTCAAAGACTGAAATGGAAAAAGCTCAAAATACCCCTGTTCAATCAACACTTGTAAAAGATGAACAGCGTACCATAAATGAAAAACCATATGATTCATTTGTTGATGCCGTTATTGATGAAGTTAAACAGAGTGGAGATTTTGATATATTTTCTGACGGTTTAACCATTTATACTACATTGGATCCAAAGGCCCAACTATATGTTGATAAAGTTCTTAATACAAATGAAATTGTAAATTACCCTGATGATCAATTCCAAGCTGGTGTTGCTCTTCTAGATACCAAAACAGATGAAATCCGTGCAATCGGAGGCGGAAGGAATCAAAAGGTAAAACGTGGATTTAACTTTGCTATTGATACCCAACGTCAGCCTGGTTCAACAATTAAACCAGTTTTGGATTATGGTCCTGCAATCGAGTATCTTCAGTGGGGAACATACCATATGATTGAGGATAAACAAATCAAGTATTCAACAGGAAAGACATTTGGGAACTGGGATAATCGCTATATGGGACCCATGACAATTAGAAAAGCCCTACAATTATCTCGTAATACTCCTGCTGTTCAAACATTACAACAGGTTGGATTGGATAAGGCAAAAAACTTTGCTATAAATTTAGGAATACCATTAAAAGATATATATGAATCATATGCTATAGGTGGTTTTACCCACGGGGTATCCCCACTACAAATGGCAGGAGCCTACAGTGCATTTGGTAATAATGGCTTTTACACAAAGCCTCATGCAATAACAAAGATCAAGCTTCGTGATGGTACTGAAATCAATACAGCACCGGAAACAAAGGTTGTCATGAAAGATTATACGGCATTCATGGTTACAGATATGCTAAAAAGTGTCCTTGAATACCCTGGAACAGGTGTAAAAGCAAAAATTCCTGGCCTTCCTGTTGCTGGTAAAACGGGGACAACTAACTATTCAGATCAGGAATTAAGTCAATGGAATATAGGAAGCAGTAAAGCCGTTCCAGACGCATGGTTTACTGGTTATACAACCAAATACACAGCATCAGTTTGGACCGGTTACAAAGACCGTTCTACACCGATCGAACCAGGTGACAATCAAAAAATAGCCCAATATATCTTTAAAAATGTAATGGAATACGTTTCAAGGGATGTAAATACACCTGACTTTACTATACCAAAATCAGTTCAAAAGGTTAGAATTGAAAAAGACACAATGCCTCCAAAATTGGCAAGTGCTTATACACCAGATAGCGAAGTCCTTTACGAGTATGCAGTCAAAGGGCACGCGCCTAAAAATGTATCCGTAAAATATAATAAACTTGATGCACCAATTGGCGCATCAGCAACCTTCGACCAGGTGAAAAATGAGATTGTTCTTACTTGGAATTACAATAATAAGTCAGCTACACCTGTTCAGTTTGATGTAAGTGTTTCTTTAAATGGCGGAACAGAGCAAAAGCTTTCTTCAACTTCTGAAAAAGGGCTTCGGATTTCCAATCCGACTCCTGGGGCAAAATATCAATTTAAGATTATTGCTACAAGTACTGGTGAAACAAGTGATCCCGCAACGGTTTCCATTGATATTCCAAGTCCAACAAACGAAAATAATCAAGGGGATCAAAATGGAAATCAAGGCGGCGATAATGGAGGAACTATCCCTCCTGTCACAAATCCAGGAAACGGAAGTGGTGGAGGAACTACTAACGGTGGTGGTACTACTGGTACTGGTTCTGGAAATGGTTCTGGCACTGGTTCTGGCACTGGTTCTGGCACTGGTTCTGGTTCTGGAGCCGGAAACGGGGCCGGCGGTTCTTCTGGTGGTTCTGGTACTGGTAATGGTTCAGATTCCACAGGAACGGGTTCAAACGGCACCGGTGGATAACTAACAAATGCGCAAGCATCCTGATATACATTGACAATCCAATAGTTGGTAAGTTGTCAACTATATACTTTCTTATCATATAAAGAAAAGAAAAAATCGTTTAGACTTTTGGTCTAAACGATCAGATTGCCGAGAAAGGGTATTTTCTCGGCAATTTTTTATTTAAATTGATGTTGGCGATTCCAAATAACGCGGATGATTTATTCGTATTAAGAACATCTCTCATTACTATCATTTAAATTCCACCAGGATATTAATATTTTCAAAAAATAGAGCATAATCGTGCCCGGGTTCGACGAGAGCATGAATGATTTCCAAAGACCACATTTTTTGCCATCTAGTGGGATCAATGAGCACTAATGGTTCCAAGAAGTCTCTTTTAGCTAAGCAGAATTTATACCTATAAATACTGCTAGCGAATAAGCTCATCGTCCTTAAGGGCATGCTATTCGGCGAGTTTTTTTATATTTATAAAGGGTATTTTTAGATTTTTCTACTATATCTACATGAGTTGATTGGAGCGGAGAGCACTTGACTCCTGCGGGATTAGAGGGAATGGGAGACCCCACAGGCGGTACGCCGAGGAGGCTTCCATCCCTCCCCGCGGAAAGCAAGTGCCCGGAGCGGAAAGCAACGGGCAAAGTTTTAGTCTAAAAACAATCATTTATACTCAAAGAACCTTTAAAAAATGATTAGAATTTTAAATAGAACCTTGAGTTAATGACATTGGAGGATACCCCGCAGGAGCGGTGTATAGTCAAATAAATTAAATAAATAAAAAAGCCATCGAGAGGTTTTTCGACAGCCTGAGCGTTTAGACTTTTGGTCTAAACGCTTTTTTCATTATATTTTTCTTTTCATACTGTTTTTCCTGTTCAAGCATTAGCTCTGATAATTGAATGTATGAGTGAAATAGATTTGGTCTGGAAATAATGAATCTCAATCTTTCTTGGACATTCACAGGTTTATATGCTAATTCCAGGATAGAAAAGGATTCATTTAACTGAACCGGCTCACCATTACTCCAAAACAAAAGTTGAATAAACAAACCAATTCCTTTTTTCATACTCTGTAAAATATTCTTTTGATCTCTTTCACGATGCAATAATTTCAAGTGATCCTTTTCTGTTTGCCATTTATCCAATAAGGTAGGAATAACTTCCTCATAACTCACCCAAGGTTTAAAGGTTTCAATGCCATTATAGTAAAAAAGTTCACAAATAAAATTCACTTCAAGAGTAAAAGGAACTGGAGGCTTTTTCACAGCAATTTCATTCTCAGAAAAAAAGAATGGATGCACTAACTCATCTGGAATTTGTAATCTTTTGATCGAATCATCCATTTACTTTACCCTTTCCCTTCATCCTTTTCTTTCCTTCCCTGCATAATTCAAGTAGCGGGCAAACATCACATTGAGGGTTTTGTGCTTTACAATGATACCTGCCAAAAAATATCAACCGATGGTGTGTGACCGACCATTCCTCTTTTGGTACTTTTCTCATAAGTGTATTTTCAACTTCTAAGACTGAGTCTTTCCAGCGACATATTGCTAATCGTTTACTTACCCTTTCTACATGGGTATCTACAGCAATTGCAGGAATACCAAATGCGACTGAAACAACAACATTTGCCGTTTTTCGGCCAACACCTGGGAGCTTTATTAGTTCATCTCTATCTGCTGGTATTTTCCCATCATACTGTTCTAATACGATTCGGCAAAGACCTTGGATATTTTTTGCCTTATTGCGATATAACCCTATTGAGCGAATATCATTTTGAAGTTCTTCAAGTGGGACATGTAAATAATCATTCGGGGTTTTATATTTTTCAAATAGCCCCCTAGTTACCTTATTTACGAGCGCATCGGTACACTGTGCCGATAAGGAAACCGCGATTATCAGCTCAAATGGATTTGTATGATTTAATTCGCAATGTGCTTCAGGATACATTTCACCCATTTTATCAAAGCAGTATCGAATTTGAGTATTTGTAAGCATGTACATCACCTCAATAAGTAGATTCAAAAAACGAGAGATCCTATTCTCTCGTTTTTTAGAAAAACTATTGTTCTAACCAGTTATAGAATGGCACTGTTGTTGATGATGGCTGTTCCGCTTGCGGATCCCTGCCATGCATTTGTTTTTGGCGGAATTTGCGTCCCTGGCTTTTTGCCTGATCAATTGTTTTAATTCCGTTTTTCTTCCATTCAAAAAGAATTCTGTCAATATACCGAAAATTTAATTTCCCAGACATCACAGCCTCACGTAATGCAGCTTTAATAATTGAGGGGTCATGGTGGTCATCATCCATCCACATGCCAAGTGTTTCGCATTCAAACGGAGATAACGGTCGTCCAAATTCTTTTTCATAACATGTATAAAGATCTGTTTCTTCTGATTGTCTACTCAGTTCTTGCTTACCTTTTTTATTTAATAGAAACTGGTCAATTAATTTTTCCCATAATGGTCTTAAAGAATATCGTTCAAATCTAATACCTTCTGTTGAACATTCATCTATTATTTCAATAAACCCATGTTGGATAAGCTTTCTTAGTATTTCTGTACATTCTGTAGTTGAAATCGTCATACGTGAAGAAAGTTCTTCAGGGGTAGGAAACCCATTCCCTTTTTCAATAAATGTATTTATGTGCAATAGGAGCATTAGTTCATATTCATTTAATTTAATATTTCTATATTCCAAAAATAAAATAGCAGGAATGGTAATATTTCCTTCTTCGATCCATGATAATAAACTCGATCTCATTTTTAGGACACCTCCCTTTAAGTATACCATGAATTGAGCCATACGAAAATGGAGAAAGAAAAGCAGATTTTGTTAAAAAAACTAGCCTATTGGCGAGCCCCTAAGAGCGATGATTAGGCGTAGTTGCACTTATGCACTAGCAGAATTTATGGAAAAGAATTCTGCTTAGCTAAAAATAGAAAGTAAAAAGTCTGCTAGTGTGCAGACTTTTTACTTTCTTATTGGTAGTGCCTTAATTCAACTTTTTTAGTTTGCCTTCTATTTAGATATTTATTTTGCTTTTTTTACTCGAATGAATTGGTTAATTCGCTCTACTGCGACCTCTAAAAGATCAAGTGAAGTTGCGTATGATAGACGTATGTTATCAGGAGCACCAAAACCGGAACCCGGAATTACTGCCACCTTCGCTTCAACAAGTAACCCTTCAACAAACTCATCAACATTGCTGTATCCTGTTAATTCTGCAGCTTCCTTAGCATTCGGGAATAAATAAAATGCACCTTGTGGTTTCACACATGTTAGACCCGGAATAGTAATTAGCTTATCATAAATAGCTTCGAGCCTTTTTTCGAATGCCAAACGCATTTCTTCAACAGGCTCTTGGGTTCCATTGTAAGCAGCAATTGCAGCATATTGTGCTGTTGTTGTAGGATTGGAAGTACTATGACTTGCCAGATTAGTCATTGCCTTTATAATTTGCTGATTACCTGCAGCATACCCAATTCTCCAGCCTGTCATAGAATGTGACTTTGAAACACCGTTTATAATGATTGTTTGTTCTTTCAATTCATTTGATAATTGTGCAATTGAAACATGTTTAACATCACCATAGATCAATTTTTCATAAATCTCATCAGAAATAATTAGGATATTTTTTTCAACACAAATTTTTCCTAAATCTCGTAGCTCATCCTCTGTGTAAAGAATACCAGTGGGATTACTTGGAGAATTAAGAATAACCGCTTTTGTCTTTTCAGTTATAGCGCCTTCCAACTGTTCAGCTGTGATCTTAAATTCATTACCTTCAGATCCTTCTACATAAACTGGTTTGCCCCCAGAAAGTTTTACTTGTTCCGGGTAACTTACCCAGTATGGTGTAGGGATAATTACTTCATCCCCGTCATTTAAGATAACCTGAAACAAGGTGTATAAGGCATGCTTAGCTCCATTTGCCACAATAATTTCATTTGGTTGATATGAGAGCTCTTGATCTTTTGCTAATTTCTCAATGATTGCCTTCTTAAGATCAGGCAATCCAGCTGAAGGCGTATATTTTGTTTGGCCTTCATTCATTGACTCAACAGCTGCATCCAAAATATGTTTTGGTGTATTAAAATCAGGTTCGCCAGCACCCAATCCGATTACATCAATACCCTGCGCTTTCAATTCTTTTGCTTTTGCAGTAATTGCCAATGTGGATGACGGTGTTA
This sequence comes from Neobacillus sp. PS3-40, assembly GCF_030915485.1. Lineage (GTDB taxonomy): Bacteria > Bacillota > Bacilli > Bacillales > Cytobacillaceae > JAUZPL01. The sequence goes on from NZ_CP133266.1 coordinate 805,773, forward strand.
AGGACATTACTCTGTTTGCTAATTTTAATTCCATACTATTTCCTCCACTCACCAATGAATTATAAGTTTTCAATTTTCTTTAACCATTCACCTGTTTCAAAGCGAATATAATAATAATTTATTAAATTATTATCGGAACGATAATAGATTTCCCATAAAGGAATATTTTTTTCCATTCCCAATCTGACTGAAATAATTTTTTTGGGATTTTTTGATTCCTCTAATTTTCGAATTGCCTCTGCTTTTGTAAGGCCATTTTTCGCTTTTTTGATAACCATTTTTTTGCTTTTTTCAGGAATCCAAATAATAATTTTATCGCCTTGTTTATTTTCCCCTTCAATAACGTCCACTGTTTCAAGACCATGATACAAATGGAAATCATTTACTTGGCTGATATGAACTTTCTTTTCAGCAAAGGTAACAGCTTTTTTCTCAGCAATTTTTAAAGGTTCGACTGCGGTTAAATATATTTTAGTAAAGATCCCAATAACAATTAAAAAAAATAATATTAAAATTAAAATCCATTTTTTCATTTTTTCACATCACTATGTACGATAAATTGTAAATATCGCTTTATTTTGATCATCACTATCAAGGGCAAGCCCAAACATAAGGTCTTTATCTTTCAAAGTCCGGTTAAGTGAGTCTACAATTTTATATAAATCCGAACTATGCTGAATCTTAACTGTTGAGAGAACCTCAATTTTGCTTTCCAAAAATTTAACCTCCTTCACCCAATTTCCCCAATAGGAAATGATGGATTCTATTAAATCATTATAACAGGTGAGAGCCATTTCGCTACTCAAACCAATTAATTTACCAAAATTTTTTAAACAACGTTACATGTTTTTACTAATTATTAACAATGCATTTTGCCATTACTAACCCATTTAAAGCCATGAATGAATGACTTCAACTAATTCATTGATTGGGCCATTTTTTACTGGAATGGCTGGAATTGATTTTAAAAATGCATATCCATAGTTAGTTGAGACAATCCGTTTATCAAAAATAACGATAATACCCCGATCCGTTTCCATTCGAATTAAACGGCCGAATCCCTGCTTAAATCGTAAAATAGCTTCAGGCAATGAATAATCAGAAAAGGCATTCCCACCTTGTCTTTTAACAAATTCACATTTTGCCTCAGTAAATGGTTCTTCCGGCGAGCTAAATGGAAGTCTGACAATCACAAGGCAAGACAAATCTTCTCCAGGAATATCAATTCCCTCCCAAAAACTACTTGTACCAAGCAAAATCGCTTTTTCATATCTTTGGAAATTTCTTGTAAGTCTTGTCCGACTTCCACTCGTAATCCCCTGAGCAATAAGAGCAAAGTCTTCTAAAAAACCACTTTCTTTTATCAGATCATATGTTTTTCGGAGCATTTCATGGGAAGTAAATAGAATAAGCATTCTCCCCCTTGTTGCTTCGGCAATTGTAATAAGATGCTCTGTTATTGCCACAACATAATCATCTACCGAAACCGATTTAATCTCCGGCAAATCATCTGGGATAAGGAGTTGAATCTGGTTTTTGTAATCGAATGGTGATGGTATTGTTAATGTATTTGTTGAAATCGGATCAATCCCCAATTCCCTCATCACAAATTCATATGATTGGTTAACAGTCAAGGTGGCCGATGTAACCACAATCCCTTTTTTCTTTTGAAAAAATTCAGTTTTAAGCGAAGGTGCAATTGACGCAGGTAGGGCAAAAATGGTTGTTACATTTTGTGTAGAGCGTAAGTCGATTTCAATCCATCTAACAAAATCTGAATCCCTCAACATCATTTCCCGAATATTTTCTCTCAAATCGTCAAGCTCTAGTATGAAAACATTCAATTCTTCTAGAAGATTTTTTTGGTCATATGTAAGAGTTTCCTTTACATTTTCAAATAATTCCATTCGTTTCTCAAATAGGAGTTTTATATCCTTAAGCAAAAAAGCAAATCGTTCTGCACAATGGACAAGTGCAGACATTTCTCTTTCTTGTTCGTTTAAAGAAAGTTTTACTTTCAACCTTTTTATTCCTTTAACATTTCCATTTTTTTTATTTGCAAGAATGGCAGCCATTTTAAAGAACTCGTCATTTTCATAAAATAAATTCGAGATAAGCTGGTTAAGCTCGGATGTTGGAATAATTTCTTCCTGTTTAACCTGGATCGTTTTTATAAGTTCTTCTACTCTATAAAAAAGCAGCCTTTGCTCATAAAGACCTAATTGTCCTAATAACAATCGAACAGTTAAGTAATCTAAAGAGCAACCAAAAAAATTAGAGGCTACCTTTTCTAAATGGTGTCCTTCATCAATGATCGCATAATCATAATCCGGCAAAATAGGATGAAAAGCCGCAAGATCGCTTAATAAAAGAGAATGATTAGTTATGATAATATCCGCAGTCTCTGCCTCTTTCCTTGCCCTAAAATAAAAATCCCTTTCCTGCCACTTTCTATTCTGACTGAAAATAGGTTGTTCATTTTTTATTTTATTCCAGTAAAGTAGGCCACCACTAGATAAATTTAATTCATCTTTGTCACCTGTTTCTGTTTCCATAAGCCAGATTAATATCTGCATTTTTGTTAATGTCGTATCGTAATTATCTTCTTCTACCTTTAAGGATTGAACAAACTTCTCCAAATTTAGGTAGTGGTTCCGTCCCTTTAATAAAACTGTCTTAACATTAAATGGAACGATTTTTGAAAGCAAGGGAATTTCTTTGTTCATCAATTGTTCTTGAAGCTGAATGGTGTGTGTGCTGATTACTACGGGAAATCTATTATTTTTTGCAAAATAAGCAGCAGGTAAAAGGTAGCCAATCGATTTTCCAATTCCTGTTCCAGCCTCTATTAACGTATGGTTCTTGTCAAGGAATGAATGATAAACGGCGTCCATCATCCTGAATTGACCTATTCTCTTCTTGTACGAATCAAATGCATTATCTAATATTCCTATTTTTTCTTCATCAGTTTCAGGGTAATGGTACATATCACTATTTAATGATTGGTATACATTTTGCATATGTCTTTTTAAAGCTATTCCATTAAAAATTTCAATCGTTTTAGGAAGCTCTTCAATAGTTTTTCTTTTTTCTACTAATAATTCATCAAGTAATTGTTGTATATCACTTTTTAATCCACCTGAAAGGACCATAAGCTCTTCTAGGGTCTTATTAGGAATCAAAGCAAGCTTGTTTAATAATATCTGTAGCAACTCTGCAGTAACTTGTGCATCACTATCTGCTTGATGTGGACGATCATGTTGTAAATCCTCCCTTTCAGCCAAATCGGATAATTTATAGCCATCTGCAGTTGGGTAAAGGAATCTGGCCAATTCAACTGTATCTAAAATAGGACCATAAAAACCTTCATGGCCTGCCTGTACCAATTCCTCCTGAAGAAAAGATAAATCAAATAAAACATTATGGGCGACAAAATAGGCATCATCTAATAATGAAACGATTTTAGATGCTACTTCTGAAAAAACAGGTGCAGCTTCTACCATCTCATTATTTAATCCGGTCAATTCTTCAATAAAGGCCGGAATAGGCTTATGAGGATTGATTAGTGATGAAAATTTTTCTGTTATTTTTCCATCCTCTATGACTACTGCAGCAAACTGGATAATTTTTTCGCCCTTTTTAGGGAGATTTCCAGTTGTTTCTAAATCAATTACAACAAATTTATTTAACATTTTACAAACACCTCAAACCTTTGTACATAAACGGTACCACAAAAAGATGAAAAGAAAAAGAATCCCTAGCAAATGAGAAATAGACTTTTAAAAATAGTATATACTAACTTTCCCTAGAAAGGAAAAATCCCCAAAATTGGGGATTATAAAATCGTAAGTGCCGGTTCTGAATGTATCATTTCTATTATATGATTATTTCCATCCATTATTGCAACCTTTGGTTTGTGGTGAGGTACTTTTTCCTCTGGGATCATTACATAAGAGATAATGATAACAATATCCCCTTGTTGAACAAGACGGGCAGCTGCTCCATTTAAACAAATAACGCCACTACCTCTTTTTCCAGGGATGATATAAGTTTCCAAACGAGCTCCATTATTATTATTAACGATAGCCACTTTTTCGTTAGCAACCATGCCGACCGCATCTAAAAGATCTTCATCAATGGTTATACTTCCTACATAATTCAAATTAGCTTCCGTAACTGTTGCCCGATGAATTTTACCGTTCATCATGGTGCGAAACATAGCTCTTCCTCCTAAATATTTTCCTAATTTACATCCATCATTACATTATCAATTAACCGAACCCTTGAAAATTTAACTGCAAGTGCAATTATTATAGAACCCTTTATTTTTTCCAATCGGTTCAAGCTGGGATAACTATAAACTTCGATATAATCTACAATGCCACTTGTCTCATCTTTTATATGTCGTTCAATTAATTGAATAACATTTATTGGATTCCGTTCCCCGTTTTCAATTGTCTCCCGTGCAATTTGTAAACTTCTGTAAAGAGCGGTTGCTTGTTTTCTTTCATCATGAAGTAACTTCACATTTCGTGAACTTTTCGCAAGTCCATCCTCTTCCCTTACAATATCCACTGGAACAAGTTGAATTGGAAAATGAAAGTCTGAGATTAGCCCCTCAACTACTGCCACCTGCTGTGCATCCTTTTTACCAAAGTAAGCCCTTGTTGGCATCATAATAGTAAATAATTTTGTTAAAATAGTTGCTACCCCATCGAAATGGCCTGGGCGTGATTTTCCACATAAAACATCTGTGCGCTCTTGAACCACTACTTTTACAGTAGAAGAGTGTGGATACATTTCTTCAACTGATGGGTGGAAAAGATAATCTATTTTTTCACCTTGGGCCAATTCTAGATCTCTTTCAAAATCGCGTGGATATGTTTCATAGTCTTCACCAGGACCAAATTGAATCGGATTAACAAAAATACTTATAACGACAATATCATTCTCTTGTCTTGCTTTTTTCATAAGGGTTAAATGACCTTCATGAAGGAAACCCATTGTTGGAACAAATCCAATTGATTTTCCTAATTCTTTTTGTCTATTTATTTCTGACTGCATTTCTGTGATTGTTGTTACTACCTTCATTCTTTACCTCCATATAGCCCTGAAAGCTCTGTTTCATTCATTGTAAAAGTGTGCTGCCCTTCTGGAAACTGTTCGCTTTTTACATCTGATACATAAGCTTGAATTGATTCAATAATAAATGGATTTAATGAAGTATATTGTTTCACGAATTTTGGTACTCGTTTCACTCCATATCCTAAAATATCATGATAGACAAGGACCTGCCCATCAACTTCAAGACCTGCTCCAATTCCTATAACTGGGATTGAAATGGCCTTTGTTATTTCCGCTGCAAGTTGTTTTGGAACACATTCTAGAACCAGCGCAAATGCACCTGCTGCTTCACACTTTATAGCATCCTCAATAAGTTTCCTTGCTGCCTCTCTATCTTTCCCTTGAACCTTATATCCTCCGAGAGTTCCCACTGATTGGGGTGTTAAACCTAAATGGGCACAAACCGGAATTCCAGCACTTGTGATAGCAGCCATTTTTCCTATCACATCATCAGCACCCTCGATTTTCACCGCATGTGCACCCGTTTCTTGAATAAGCCTACCAGCATTTTTTAAAGTATCTTTAACAGATAAATGATAGGTTAGAAAAGGCATATCAACAATAATAAATGTATCTTTAGCCCCACGTTTAACTGCCTTCGTATGGTGAATCATATCTTCCAGCGTTACCGGAATGGTCGAATCGTAACCTAGTACAACCATACCTAAAGAATCGCCAACTAATATGAAGTCAACTCCCCCTGCTTCCGCAAGATTTGCTGAAGGATAGTCATATGCAGTCAGCATAACCATTTTCTCATTTCTTTCTTTCATTTTCATAAAATCAAGTGTTTGCTTCATCTTTTTCCCTCCTTTAATTAGAAAGGGAGAGAGGAAATAAAACGGTTTTGAGCAAACAAAAAGATCCTTCTGAAGGCAGAGGATCTTGGTTACTCTTTTGCTTGTTTCATCCCTCTGTCCCGGTCCGTCCAACGGATCTAGGCAGAAACTTTTTAAATTATTTTGTGAATTATTACAAGGTGCAGCTCACAAAGATACCGCCCAAAAACAGTATAACAAAGAAACAAGAAAATAGGCTAGCATTTACTTAAGAAAGTTCAATATCTGCAGAATATACCTGATGAATAGTTCCTGCATGATCTTCGATTTGTAAAACCCCTTCATCAGTTATTCCAAGCGCCCTTCCTTCAATGGTTCCCAATAATGTTCGAGCTTTTATCTGTTTTCCGATACCGGTAGCATAACTTTCCCAAAGAAGCTTAATCGGAAAAAAACCCTCAGCTAAATAGAGTAAATACATTTTTTCAAACTGGGTAAAGATTCCTTTAATTAAGGTTGCACGTGAAACTTCGCTTCCGTTTTCAATCATAAGCGAACTTGCTGTTTTCTGTAGATCTAGTGGAAAATCTGCTAATTTTTGATTAACATTGATACCCATACCGATAATAATGGAGTGAATTCGATCAGATTCAGCCTGTAGCTCTGTTAAAATGCCTGTTACTTTTTTACCATTCAAAAGAATATCATTTGGCCATTTTATTTCTGGATTAAGGTCTGTCAAGTCTTCAATCGCTTGAACGACTGAAACAGCGGCTAAAAGCGTTAACTGAGGTGCTTTTGAAAGTGGTATATTGGGTTTAAGAATAAGACTCATCCAAATTCCCGTGTATTTTGGTGAATACCATTTTCGGTCCATTCTCCCTCTTCCAGAAACTTGCTCTTCAGCAATCACAACTGTTCCTTCAGGTACATCCTCATAGACAAGTCGGTGCGCTATTTTCTGTGTTGATTCGACACTTTCTTCATAATGAATGTTTTTCCCAATAAAATTCGTCTTAAGCCCTAGTCGTATCTCGTCCGCTGTCACCATTTCCGGTGTTTTTAAAATTCGATAGCCTTTTCTTTTCACTGCTTCTAATTGAAAACCCTCTTTTCGTAACTCCTCTATATGCTTCCAAACTGCTGTTCTGGAACAACCAATTAATTCTGCTAAATTTTGTCCTGAAAGGTATGTTTCACCGGCATCCGTGAAGGCATCCAGCAATTCTTTTCTTATATCTGATTGCACTTCAATAGCCACTCCTTTATTTCCGTTTTTTTATTTTCTACTTTTCCCTCTAAAATTGCCTGTTCAATTGCAATAATCATTTCATTTACCCAAGGTCCGCCTAATTTAGTAAACCAATCCATTAAATCACGACCAGTTACATCCATTTCAGACCGATGCTTCATCGGAAGCAAATGATACATATTCATAAACATATCAATAGATCCGTGGTCTTTCCTATCTTTGAGAGTATTAAAAATAGTTTCAACTGAATAAATAGTTTCCTTTTTTGCTAAATAAAGATCATACTTGCCCCATTCTTTCTCGAACCTTTGATAAAGATAATGCAAAATATGTTGAATTTCCTTTATTTGTTTTATTGGAAGTTTCCACTCTCTTAAAAAATTCTCAATTAATTTCCCTTTATATCCTAAACAATAAATAAATAATGACCACATTTCGTTTACATTTAGATTTTCACAATCATAGGATAGAAGTGTCTCAATAGAGTCCTTTTGTTCTCTTAAGCCAGGCAAATATAAAAACATATTCGCATCAATCATCATTCGTAGGGCTTTTCTTCGATCACTTCCAGTTAGAAGTTTCTCAAATTCAGCTCTTTTCCGCTCAACAGCAATATTCTCGAGCAGGTGGGATAGATTTGATAAAGCCTCTACTGTTTTGTTTTCTATTTTAAAAGAAAGCTGGCTCATAAACCTAACTGCTCTCATCATTCTTAATGCATCTTCTTGAAAACGATCCTCGGCTTTGCCAACTGTTTCAATTCGCTTTTCAGAAATGGCTAATTGCCCTTTAAATGGATCAATGAGCCTGCCGTTTATGTCCATGGCAATCGCATTCATGGTAAAATCCCTACGTTTTAAATCTTCATTTAAGGACCTTATAAAGGCAACACCTTTGGGCCTACGAAAATCAACGTATTCCTCTTCAGTCCTAAAAGTTGTAATTTCATATGAGGCATTCTTGTATAAAACAAGAATGGTTCCGTGTTCTATTCCAATATCAACCGTTTTTGAAAAAATCTTTTTGATTTCCTTTGGAGTTGCAGAAGTGGCAATATCAACATCATGAATAGACTTATGAAGAATATAATCCCTAACTGAACCACCAACAAAATATGCAATAAATCCTGCATTTTCAAGTGCTTTCAAGACGGGTACTGCCGTTAAAAAGGGCTCAATCATAAATTTCACCTTTATCCACTAGCATAAAATAGAGCTTCTCGTATTCTTCAACAATTGTTTGGGCCCGAAATTTCATACTGACTTTTTTAATAGATTGCTCGGAAAATAAATGATGAAGGTTTTTATCACTTAAAATCGAAATCGCTTTACTAGCAATATCATCGATATTCCCCAATTCACAAATATAACCTGTTTCACCATCTGAAATCACTTCAGGAAGTCCGCCTACATTTGTTCCGATACACGGAACCCCGCATGCCATTGCTTCAAGAGCGACAAGTCCAAAGCTCTCCTTTTCTGATAAAAGGAGCATCAAATCGCTAATCGAGTATAATTCTTCAAGATTTTCCTGCTTTCCTAAAAAGAGGACAGAGTCGCTTAGACCAAATTCTTTCACAAGTTTACACACTACTGAAACCTCTGGACCATCCCCAACAAGCAATAATTTTGCTGGCATGGCTTCTGCAATTTTAGCAAACGTTTTTACAACATCCCGTACTCGTTTAACAGGTCTAAAATTAGAAACATGAATTACTACCTTTTCAGTTTCTTTAATCTCGAACTCCTCGCGTAAATGTGATGCATCACTTTTTTGATAAACTCGTTCATCAATAAAGTTATAGACTGTCTCGATTGGTTTATCAGGGTTGATTAATTCATAGGTCTGTTCAATTAATGAGTTAGACACAGCCGTAACAACATCTGACTTTTCAATTCCAAATTTAATTGCAGCGATCAAAGAAGGATCATAGCCAAGGACGGTAATATCTGTTCCATGGAGTGTGGTGACAACTTTTAAATCTCTGTTGCACATTTGTTTTGCTAAAATGGCGCAAACAGCATGTGGAATTGCATAGTGTACATGGAGTAGGTCTAATTTTTCCCTATTAACGACTTCTGCCATTTTACTTGCAAGGGCAATATCATATGGTGGATACTGAAAAACAGAATATTGATTTACCTCCACTTGATGGTAATAAATATTATGGTACATTTTTTTCAAACGAAAGGGGAGGCTAGATGAAATAAAATGAATTTCATGACCCCTCTCGGCGAGCATTTTACCAAGTTCTGTCGCAACTACCCCTGACCCGCCTACAGTTGGATAGCATGTAATTCCAATCTTTAGTTTCTTCATTATTACTCTCCTAACAGATCACGATTCAATAGGATAAGGTTTTTTGTTTTAAAGCCTTCTGCAAAATCAACCCCAACCTGTTTCCCATAAAGTTTTTCCCGTGCTTCAACCGTTTCAATGTACCCATTTACAAGAGGTGTTGCGAAACTCTGTTCAGTCTTTTCAAATTGGCTTTTATATGCATTTAAAGCCTCTATTTTTTTATCCATATAAGACGAAATATCGATGAGAAAATCAGGTTTATGGAATCCATTAATCATATAAAAATATATTTTTTCAACACGAAACGGTAATTGTCCCCGAGTTTTAAATTTTCTTATTCCAGCAGAAAAAACCGCCTCCTCGACAAGGCGAGCGCAATTTCCATGATCGGGATGCCGATCTTCAAAAAAAGGCGCGAACACAACGTTCGGACGGTATTTTCTTATTACTTCTGCAATTTTTCTAATGTATTCTTCTCTCAGATATAACCCTCTGTCAGGTAGACCTAATGAAGATCGTTCGTCGACTCCAAGAATACTGGCAGCATTAGAAGCTTCTTTTTTTCTCGTTTCTACATTTCCATTTGATGATAAATCAGAATCAGTTAAATCACAGATGCCTATTTTCTTTCCTAGAGCTGTAAATTTTGCTATTGTTCCACCCATACCAATTTCGACATCATCAGCATGGGCTCCAAACGCAAGAATATGTAAATTACTGTCCATCGGTTTTATCACTGCTCTTTCCAACAAACTTTCTCCATTCTAAAAGCCCAAGTTCTAAACCCCTTATTAATAATTCAGCCGTCCCCATATTAGTAGCTAATGGTATGGAATAGACATCACATAACCGTACAAGTGCTGTCACATCAGGTTCATGGGGCTGTGCCGTTAGCGGGTCACGAAAAAAGAAAATGGCATCCATTTCATTTTTTGCAATCATGGCCCCGATTTGTTGATCTCCTCCAAGTGGTCCTGAATTAAAGCGATGTATTTCTAAACCTGTTGCTTCGCTAATGCGAAGCCCTGTAGTTCCTGTTGCGAATAAAGTATGTTTAGAAAAAATAGTTTGATAAGCAGTTGAAAATTGAACTAGCTGGTCCTTCTTTTCATCATGGGCTATTAAGGCAATATTCATTTTTATTGCTCCTATTCTAAAATATTTTCTAGTCCATATATAAAGGTATTAACATTCATAATGGTTTCAACAGCAACTTTCACACCTGACATAAATGAACCTCGGTTATAGGAATCATGACGTATGGTCAAAGTTTGGCCATCGCTACCAAATAATACTTGTTGGTGGGCAATTAAACCTGGCAAACGAACAGAATGGATATGCATTCCTTGGTAATCTGCTCCTCTTGCACCTGTTACCGTTTCTTTTTCACCTGGATGCCCTTGTTTTTTTGTACTTCGAACAGACGAAATCATTTCTGCTGTTTTAATAGCTGTGCCTGACGGAGCGTCCAGTTTTTGATCGTGATGCATTTCAATAATTTCAATATCGGTAAAATACCTTGCGGCTATTTGCGAAAATTTCATCATTAAAACAGCACCAATTGCAAAGTTAGGTGCAATTATACAACCCAATTCTTTTTCCTGACAAATCGCTTGTAATTCTTCCAAATCTTCTTTAGAAAATCCAGTTGTTCCCACAACAGGGCGAACATTATATTCAAGAGCCGTTTTAGCATGAACCATACCAACTTCTGGTGTTGTTAAGTCAATTAAAACATCTGCTTCAATATCTTGAAGGCATTTTTCTAAATCCATGAAAATGGGTATATCTAATTGTGGGAAGCCTTCTAAATCACTTAATTTCATGCCATCATGTTTATGATCGACAACGGCCTTTAGTTCAAAATGATCTGTACTGCATACAAGCTTTACCGCTTCTCTTCCCATACGGCCACGTGGACCAGCAATAATAATTTTTATCGTTTTCACATTTTTTCACTCCACATTACTTGGATTTATTTTTGTCCACCGATCCTTATCCCGTGTATTAAATTTATTCATAATATAATCATGGGCATCGGTTAAATCAATATTTAATGAATTAGCGAAGCAGATTAAGACGAAGAGGATGTCTCCCATCTCTTCAGAAATCAATTTTTCTCCTTCAGTTGATTTCTTTGGCTTTTCACCGTAATAATGGTTAATTTCACGGGCCAATTCACCGACCTCTTCTGTCATTCTCGCTAGCATGGCTAATGGACTAAAATAGCCTTCTTTAAACTGACTAATATATGTATCTACTTCTACTTGAAGGTCTTTCATTGTCTTGCTGTCTGCCACATTTCTCACCTCAACCATTATCTATTTCATCATCTTAGTATCGCCATTTTTAATGTTAGCTAAATTATGAATGATTTACAAATATTTTCGTCTATATTACCTTCTTGGATTGCTCATCCCTTATTTATTCTATATAATTAGAACCGCCAATTAAAAGAAAAATATGTAAAGGGCGGTAGAATAATGGCTTTTAGTCTAAAATGGAAGAACGTTTTATTTATCGTAATTGGAGCTGCTATTATGTCATTTGGACTTGTCCATTTTAACATGCAAAACAAATTGGCTGAAGGCGGCGTTACTGGGATTACCCTTCTTTTATATTTCATGTTCAAATGGGATCCTTCTTATACAAATTTACTATTAAATATTCCTCTCTTTTTCATCGGTTGGAAGTTGCTCGGTAGAAATGCCTTTTTTTACACCCTTTTAGGAACTGTTAGCGTTTCCCTTTTTCTATGGATTTTCCAAAGAAATATGCTCCATATGCCACTAAACAATGATATGACTTTGGCGGCTTTATTTGCCGGTGTTTTTACAGGAATCGGATTGGGCATTATTTTCCGATTCGGTGGTACAACTGGTGGAGTTGATATTATTGCAAGACTTGCACATAAATACTTAGGGTGGTCCATGGGAAAAACAATGTTCATATTTGACGTATGTGTTATCACTTTGTCACTTATTACATACCTAAACTATAAGCAAGCTATGTACACGCTTGTTGCTGTCTTCGTTGGGGCTAGAGTGATTGACTTTATGCAGGAGGGTGCCTATGCCGCAAGGGGCGCCATGATTATTTCGGAGGAAAATGAGAGGATAGCCCAAAAGATCATGGACGAAATGGATCGTGGTGTCACCGTTTTAAAAGGGTATGGATCTTTCACAAAAAATGAACGAGAAGTCCTCTATTGTGTAGTTGGAAAAAATGAAATTGTCCGTTTGAAAAATCTTATCACCTCTGTAGATCCCCATGCTTTTGTATCCATTACGATTGTTCACGACGTCCACGGCGAAGGATTTACACTTGATGAAAATAAAAAGCCGATCGAAAACTAAATTAAAAGGCGATTTCCAGTGGAAATCGCCTTTTAATTTAGTCGTTATTTCTACTCATTCCAGTATAGATAAGGATAAGTCTAACTAACTCCAGGACAGCTACCGCAGCAGCTGCTACATAAGTCAGTGCGGCTGCATTTAATACTTTTCTTGTTTCTCTTTCTTCAGCACTACGAATTAATCCAAGAGAAACCACTTGATCCATAGCACGATTTGAAGCATTTAGTTCTACAGGCAGTGTAATAACTTGAAAGAGTACTGCGCCTGCCATAAAGATGATCCCCAATAACACGGCGCCACTTAAATGGATAAAAATTCCGATCATAATGAGAATCCATGAAAAATTAGATCCGATATTTGCAACCGGAACCAATGCATGACGGAATCGTAAAAAGGCATATCCTTCTGAATCTTGAATTGCATGGCCACATTCATGTGAAGCAACAGCAGCTGCTGCAATAGAATGGCCATGGTAAATTTCTGAAGATAAACGAACTGTTTTCGATCTTGGATCGTAATGATCGCTTAAAAGGCCTCTTCTTTCTTCGATGCTAACATGATATAAACCATTCGCATTTAATATTTCCCTTGCGACCTCTGCACCTCTTCGACTGGTTGAAGAAGGTACCCGGGAATATTTTGCAAAAGTACTTTTCACCCTTGATTGCGCCCATAAAGGAATCAGAATGATAATCGCAAAGTAAACAAGATAATACATAATGAACCCTCCCGTTCTACTCTAGTTGCTATTCATTGTAGTTATGTTGAACAAAAGTGTCAATCTTTTAAATCCCTAGAACGATTCTTCTTCATTTCTTTATCGCCTTTATACTTTCTCCATCCAACATACGATAATGTCATTATAATGATACTCCCAGTTGAAATGATTACCCACCATAATGATGGATCTGCCTGATCCTCATCCATATCATTAAAAAGCTTCTTTAAATCTACTTCTAACCGATCAAGTTCTTTTATATTTTCTGCATTTCCCACCATTTGGGAGCGATATTGGTCTATAAAATTTATACGTGCATCTACTTTTTGTATATTTTCAATTGGTACATCAATTTTCATACTTGGGTATATCACATTATATAAATTTAAAAAAGAATTTAAACATGTATTGAACGCATCCTTATTACCATTTTTCGCGGCATCTTCAGCTTGATGAAAGGTAGATAGTATCTTATCTTCCATTCCAATCCATAAGGGCTGGCGGGTTGTAGCAACTGCATCCATTACAAGACGAAATTTGGTTAATTTATTTAATCTTTCTTCATATTTCATATTTTGACTTACCGTTGCTTCCAATGCTTCATCATGGGAATTAGTCACAATTCGTAATTGATCCATTGTAAAGGACCGTTCATTCCCTGTAAGACTAGCAAATTGGTTCGAAAAATAATCAAGTAATTTCTTCGCATCATCGTATCGTTCATACTTAACCATTAAAAGAGCCTCATCAGAAATTTCATCAAGTTTATCTATTGGTGATAGTTTTTCCGCAAATGCATTAATGGGAGCCAACAAAATTACAATTATAAATAATAGAATCCATTTCACCTTCACACTTGTCCCCCCTTTCATTACTACTAAAATGTATGAAAGGGGGGACAAGGATAGACCATATTTTATTTTAATTTAAGGCTGAAACGGTTTGGGCGGATACATAGGTAATAGGCAATCCCTAAAGAGAAAATAGATAACCAAAATGTAAAATAACCAATCTGAGGAGTATATTGATCCAACATACTATAACGTGGCATCATAAAAAACACATAATCAATAATATCATTATGCACTGTCCAAATGGCTGCTATTATGAGATGCCACCATTTAATCCTATAAAAAGGTGCATATAGCAATCCCTGAATAGCCATCGAAAAATGAGAAAAAATTAACATATATCCAACAAAGTCTAACTGCCCTTGTACAAAATAAACAAGTATATTCATTACGACTGCCCAAATCCCATATTTAAATAATGTTACAATCGCTAAAGCCTCTATCAAGGGCCAATTTTTTCTAAGTAAAAAAGCTATTAGGACAAAAACAAAAAATAAACTGGCTGTTGGGCTATCAGGAACAAACGGAAGGAAAATAGCCGGGGTATCAGCTAATTGCCACCCATACCAGTAAAATCCATAGATTGTACCTGCGATATTAACGAGTAGTAACAGTTTTAACATTGATCGATTTGCTAAGAAAGGATAGATCCAACTCACCGTGATTCCTCTTTTCAGTTTCATATGTACAATAATTAGTATAATCTAAAAACTTCCGAATAGCTAAAGAAAACTCGCTGATCGGCGAGCCCCCTAGGGCGAAGACAGAAGCGTAGTTGCACTTATGCGCTAGTAGAATTTATGGATATAAATTCTGAGAAGCTAAAAAAGCTGGCGATATATCGCCAGCTTTTTTATTATTCCCCAAGTCCTGAGATAAATTCAGTAAGCTTTTTAAGTTGGTCATCATTACCTTTAAATATTCCAGGAGGCATATTACCTTTACCACTCTTGGCAATTTTTGCGATTTCTTCTGCCTTTAACCCGGTTCCAATAAGTGATGGAGCTCCTGCTCCACCCTGAAGGTTTTCACCATGGCAATTAATACAGCCTTGATCTTTAAATACTTTATAACCTTCATTATTTTTATCGATATCTACTTTAGCAACAATTTTACCTTGTGCTTCTGCTTTTTTCCAGTCATGGGTAGCAACAGACTGCCATGTCAAAAAGACAGTTGCAGCAATTGCTAACAGCATAAATCCAGTAGCAAATGGGCGTCTAATTGCACGACGTTCTGGTCCACGATCTAGGAATGGAGCTAATAATAATCCTCCAAATGTTAGTCCCGGAATTACCATTGCACCAATTACTGTATAAGGTCCTGAAGCAAATGTATATTTGAGCAATTGATACAAGAACAAGAAATACCAATCTGGCAATGGGATGTAGCCAGTGTCAGTTGGATCGGCAATCCTTTCAAGTGGGGCCGGATGAGCAATTGTTAAACATAAAATACCTACAAGAAATACTGCACCTACCATCCATTCTTTCAAAAGGAAGTTAGGCCAGAATGCCTCTGTTTTACCAGGGTATTCCGAGTAATCCTTCGGAATATTCGGTTTACGTTCAGATAGTGCTAATACACGAGAGTCACCTACGAACTTCATACCTTTACCGCGATGCATCGAGCAATCCCCCTCCTTTATACGTAGAGATAAAATTTTTCACATTTTTAGTTCGATTTTTTATAGTGGTCCTGAAATACCCTGTTTACGAATCATAACGAAGTGTGCTCCCATTAAACCAAACAAAGCGCCTGGCAAGAAGAAAACATGGATCGCAAAGAAACGTGTTAATGTTTGGGCACCAACAATATGCTCATTTCCTGCAAGCAATATTTTAATATATGAACCTATGAACGGTACAGATTCGGCTATTTGTAAACCAACTTTTGTTGCAAACAGCGCTTTCATATCCCATGGTAATAAATAACCTGTAAAACCTAAGGCGAGCATGATAAAGAAAATCAATACCCCAACGACCCAGTTAAGTTCCCTCGGTTTTTTATAAGCACCCTGGAAAAAGACGCGCAGCGTATGTAAAAACATCATAACAAGAACTAAACTTGCACCCCAGTGATGCATCCCACGTACAATCTGCCCAAAAGCAACTTCATTTTGAAGGTAGTAAACAGACTCCCAAGCATTTTTAATATCTGGTACATAATACATTGTTAAAAACATACCAGACAAAATTTGAATTACTGTAACAAAAAATGTCATGCCACCAAAGCAGTATACAAACGCAGAAAAATGATGTGCTGGGTTTACATGCTCTGGAACCTCATGATCTGCAATATCTCGCCAAAGTGGCGTAATATCTAAACGTTCATCTACCCAATCGTAAATTTTGCTTAACAATGATTACACCTCCGTCCTTGGTTGAGCTTTTCCTAAGTATAGATAACCGCCTTTTTCCTTGACTGGATACAAATCAAGTGGCTGCGGTGGTGGTGTTCCCGGAATGTTCTTACCACTCTTTTCATAACGACCAAAGTGACATGGACAGAAGAATTCATTTGGATGTTCCTTATCCGTATTCCAGTTAACCGTACAACCTAAATGTTTACAAGTTGGTGAAAGGGCAATGATCTTACCATTTTCCTTATAAACCCAGGCAGTATTCGTAACCTCAGATTCATACCATGCATCTTTTTGTTTGAATGTAAAGTCTACACGAACAGGCTCGTCCGTTAAATCAGCGACCTTTTGTTTTGTTGGAATAAAATTCCCACTTGGCTCAGCCCTTAAAACTGGATCAACCGCAAAGCGCGCCATTGGCATTATCATACCTGCCGCCATGAAGCCGCCTACACCAGTTAGAGTATAGCTTAAAAATTGTCGTCTAGAAACTCGTTGTTTACTCATGATTATCCCTCCTCTATTTACCAAATAAGTCCAAATGGACATTTATAAAATACATATAAAACTAGGACATAACCATAATATATCAATCTTTTCCCATGGTCTATGTTATTAATCACACATTTACTGCTGAATAAATTACTGGTTTTCACGCCATTTCTTTGTAAAGAAATTCAAAATCTGTTTAACTTGGCTATCTATCATAGACATTTTTTGTGCATCATCCATATTTTCAAGTGGAAGTGCCGGAATCCATAGTAAATTTGTCCCAAATTTTTCTTCACACATTTTTAAATCACTATCTGAAGTAATAAAAAAAATATGTCGAAAATCGTACATTTTTTCTGTCCATTTTTTTACATCATTTAATATTATTTCCTCATTTTCAGTCTTTAGATAAGTAAACGGAGGAAACAATAGCAATCTTCCTGTAAATTGCCTTTCTAGGTGGTTAACTAATAGTGTGATAAATTCTGCTATTGAGGCAGATAATTTCATATCGTCTCCAAATCCTACCGGAACTAGTGGGATAACAGCAGTATCTACATACTCTTTTGCATTCAAAAATGTTTCAATATCTTGAGGTATCCATTTCATTTTTTTCACTCCAACCATAAATTTTCTTAATAATCATAACATGAATTATTAAAAACAAAAACGGAAGCTTGCAAAAAGCAAGCTTCCATTCTATTCTTTTATCGTATTTATTTTTATTAATCTTTCAGTTAACTCGCTGAAGGCGATACGATCCTTTTGATCTAGTGCCACATCAATTAAAGAAAGGAGCTTTTCTCGATGAAAGTGTTCAATGCTATGTTTTAAAAATTGTTCGGCAATAACCCCATCCTTCTCATTTATTTGTAAATGTTTTGGCATAAAGGGGTTTTCTTCAAGAACAGCAGCATATTGATGAGCTTGATTCGATGCATGAAAGTTTAGTTGAACGAAAATATCTTCCTCCCTATTAAGGCGGATATCATGGAATGATTTTTCAGCATCAGTTGTCATTACATTTTCTTTATAAAAACGAAATGGCACCTTATCAACACAATGCGTTGACATAATTAATCCTCTAGGACAATATTGTGCCTGCTCAACAAAATGGAGATTTTCCATCAATTGATCGTGGCTCATTAAATAATTTAGAATCCACACACATTCTCTTCTCTTTAATTGATAATGATTTAAAAACCAGCGAATAAAGTCCTTTTTCTCGTTGACAGAAACAGGGGTTGCCATGATAGATTCCCTCCTCTGTATCCATTGTTTCTTTGGTTAACCGTCTAGACGGTCGAGCAAATCCAAATAGTCTTCATTTGTTGGATCATTTTTTAATAGCTGTTTAAAAATTTCTGCAGCAAGGTCGTTTTTTCCTTCTTCCATTAAAAAATATCCATAATCCGTCAAAAATGAATCATTATCCTTAAAAAAAGTATATGCACTTTCATATTTGTCTAATGCAAGTGAATATTTTTCAATTTTATGAAATGCTACTGCTGAGTCCCAAATTAACTGAGGATCTTCAACATCATTGGACTCAAGTGTTTGAATTAGCTCTAGGGCCTCATCATATCTTTCCTGCTGAATAAAAAATTTGTCAAGTGTAATGGCTGCATCAATATAACCCGGATCCAGTGCTAACGCTTCTCGAAAAAGTTGTACAGCTTGATCATTTTTTCCAAGCTTTAAGGCAATTTTTCCACCATAAAAGAATAATTCTTTGTTAAATTCATCTTGTTTAATCCCTTGCATGATCACATCAAAGCTGTTTTGTAACTCTTGTTCACGTTCATAAGCAATTGCCAGCTGTAAGTATAGAGAAGTGTATTCAGGATCAATTTCTTTTAATTCAAGAAATTTTTCAATGGCCGTGCCATTATATCCACCCTGCATTGCTGTAAATGCAAAGCCAAACAAAGTATTAATCTCGAATTTTTCAGCTAATGCCTTATCATAAAACGGAAGGGCTTCTTCAAATGCACCTGAAGTACTAAGTAAGTCAGCAATTCGTTGATTGATATTGACCCCTGCTAGTTCATTACACTCCTTTAAAACAAATTCATATGCATCCAATGCCTTTGTAATTTCACCTTGTTCACTGTACAACTCACCTAGTGCGAAATCGATAACCACTTCTTCAGGCAGCATTTCCTTAGCTTTAAGCAATTTTCTTTCACATACTTCATAAAGTCCTTGAATTTGGTATAAATCAGCTAATAGTAACAAAGATTGTCCAAAGCTAGGGTCTTTATCAGAAATTTGTTCAAGGACTAGAATAGCCTTCTCCTCATCACCTGCTTCAATCAAAACCTCACCTAGAAGGACGAGGAGCTCCCCTTCACCTGGAAAAATTTCTAGCAGATTTTCAAATAAAGTTTTTGCTTCTTCTAAAAATCCATACTCAAACAGCTCTTCTCCTAGAAGAAACTTTTCATCAGGTGTTCCACTATTTAATACTTCATTATATTCATGTATCGCTTTCTTATGTTGACCATTTTCAAGCATATCCAATATTTTTTTTACTCTATTCATTCTACTGTCCTCACGTTTCTTAAATTAAAGTTAAAATGCAGATCACCTGCATTGTTTATGAAAACCTATGAAAATGAAAAAAATGATGGGGTTTTTACCTTTATATATTCTCCATTTCCCGGTTTAAATAGAACTTCTTTTCCTGCTCTAATAACATTTCCCTTATGAACAGTCACTACAAGTCTATCTTTATGATAATGAAATAACTGATTATCATCAACATTATTGATTTTATTACTCTGTAAATATAAATTATAGCTTATTTCAGCACCATGCATTAAACATGACTTTTCTGGAAATAACCCAATTTTATTTAAAACTGTAGCTGGCAATGGTATCTTTTCTGTTATTCGTTCATTTATAAAAGGTACCTTTTCCTTCTTCATTGTCTCTCTCCATTTGGCTAGAACTATTTTTTCCTCTTTTATTAATCGATCATTTAACACTGGAATTAATGGACAATTGAATGGGAAAAGTGCTTCCCTTATCCAACTCCACGGGATATTTTCTAATTCCATTTCATCTTGAATTTCAACAAAGATGGCTGGAACCCGTTCCTTTTTGCATCTTCTTATAAGTGATACACTTAAAAGTTGGAGAGGAATCCGGACGCCGATCAGAAAATCGATTGGACTACTTAATAGAGCTGTTTTTTTATTTATCAATTTTTCAGCAAGTTCCCTCTCATAGGAAACATTTATATATGTTAGTAATGTGGTACAGCCTTTTAATATAAATTCTTTTGTAAAATATTCTTTTAATACTTCAAATGAGCCAGATAGAGGGGCACTTGTATCTAGAAGGACATATGAAGGGGTCATAATAAAAGATTCTAGATTCATTCTCATAAAATTATATTGTTTAAAATAACTCTGAATCGCGGTAATTCGATTTTCACTAATAAGAAATGACTTTTTTAATAGCAAATTTCCTTTAGGTATAGTAGCATTTTCAATAATGTATGGCATAAAATCCCCCCTTTTTCTCTTCTTAAGACAAGCTATGAGGGAAATCTGGAATTATGCCAAAACACGCTGATTTGAGTGCTGAGTATTTAGTAACGATAGTTACATACTTTAGTGCGTTAATTCTTATAAGCTGAAAAAAGCCGTAACTGATACGACTTTTACTTTTTAAGACTATTTAAATGTGTAAAGAAATTAGGATATGAAACAGAGATTGCTTCGGCATTTTCAAGGAAAACCTCTTCACTACTAATTAAAGATGCAATTGCGAGCATCATCCCAATTCGATGATCACCATGGCTTTTCACTCTTCCACCAGTTAAGGGTGTTGGACCGTAAATGACCATTCCGTCTTCAGTTGCTTCAATTTTAGCACCAAGTTCAGTTAGTTCCTGAACAACCGTGTCAATTCGATTAGTTTCCTTTACTTTTAATTCATGTGCATCCTTAATAATGGTTTTTCCAAATGCTTGTGTTGCAAGTAATGCAATAATTGGAATTTCATCAATCAATTTTGGAATTAAGTCACCTTCTATAATCGTTCCCTTAAGCCCTGAAGATTTTATCCTAAGATCACCAAATGGTTCAAATGCAAGATTATCACTTTGGCTAATCTCCAATTCAGCACCCATAGCTTTCATAACCTCAATTATCCCGGTCCTAGTCGGATTTAATCCAACATTTTTCAATAAGATATTACTCTCTGGTACAATTGCACCTGCTACTAGAAAGAAAGCAGCAGAGGAAATATCACCGGGAACATGAACGTTCGTAGCTTCAAGTTTTTGTCCACCCTTTACTGTAATCGTACGATAACTCTTATTTATTTCTCCACCAAAATGAAGAATCATTCGTTCAGTATGATCACGTGTAGTGGCAGGTTCAATTATCTGGCTTTCTCCCTCAGCTTGAAGGCCTGCTAATAATAGAGCAGACTTAACTTGCGCACTTGCAACTGGCAATTCATAAAGTAATGGTGTTAAACTTTGGCCGCGGATCGAGAGCGGTGTGTATCCACCATTCTTTCTTCCATCAATTTGAGCGCCCATTCTCATCAATGGTTCTGTTACTCGTGTCATAGGCCTTCTTCCAATTGATTGGTCGCCCACTAAAGAAGTATAAAACGGCCTTCCGGCTAGTATCCCTAATATAAGACGAATCGTTGTTCCAGAATTACCAACGTCCAATACTTCAGTTGGTTCAGAAAGCCCGTCAAAACCTCTTCCGAAAATCGTAATCTCATTATCCTTTTCCTCTATTTTCACACCTAGCTTTCGAAAGCATGATATTGTGCTTAAACAGTCATCACCAGGTAAAAAATTTGTCACTTTTGTCATTCCGTGAGCAATAGCTCCAAACATTACCGATCGATGGGA
This sequence comes from Neobacillus sp. PS3-40, assembly GCF_030915485.1. Taxonomy (GTDB): domain Bacteria; phylum Bacillota; class Bacilli; order Bacillales; family Cytobacillaceae; genus JAUZPL01. The sequence goes on from NZ_CP133266.1 coordinate 827,893, forward strand.
AATAGATTTATCTCCAGGAATAACAATTTCGCCTGATAATCTCTTTACTTTCGAATCCAATTTAAATAATGACATGAAATCACCGCCTAGTATAAATCAAGATCCTATAAATGTTGAGTAGTCCGTATAGGAATTGATGCATTCTTCCGCTCGTTTGCGATCCTCTTCTGTTTGAAAACTTATGGAAAGAACCCCGTAAATTCCTTCACGAGCTTCAATAATTCGGATATTAGTGATACTGATTTTTTCAGTTGCAAGATAACCAGTAATTTCTGAAATTACACCCGGATAATCTGGAACATCCACAAATAAATCGTAAAAAGCTGGAATAGCCCCTTTTTCCTTTATTGGTAAACCATCACGATATTGTTTTGCTTCTTGAAAAAAATTTAAAATAGCATGGCTATTTTCTTGTTCTAACAATGTTTTTACAGATTCCATTTCATCCATCCATTGACCAAGAAGGTTCAACAAAACTTCTTTATTTTGTAGCAAAATATCACTCCACATGATTGGGCTACTTGAGGCAATTCTTGTAATATCCCGAAAACCACCTGCTGCCAGACGGGGAATCAGGCTTTTTGAATCAGCTAATTTTTCTGTTTGCCGAACAAGTGAAGCTGCAATAATATGTGGAAAATGGCTAACAATTCCAGTTATATAGTCATGTTCATCTGGCGTAATGGTTAAAAATTTTGCTTTCGTCCCTGCGAACCACTTTTTTAGAACTTCTATCTTTTCTTCAGAAATTTGTTTTTCCGGTGTCAAAAGATAAAAGGCATTTTCAAATAGAATTTTTTTTGCTGCTGAAATTCCACTCTTATGGGAACCAGCCATTGGGTGTCCCCCAATGAATGTAATTCCCTGATTCAAAAGACAAGAGGATACTTGGACAATTTTTCGTTTTGTGCTGCCAGTGTCAGTAATGATAACATCTTTTTTCAATGGGAGTTTTGAAAGTAGTTGAATAATAACTTCCGATTCATTTACAGGTGCGGAAATTATGATCAAATCTGCATTAATGGCACCTTCTTGGATGCTTGTGACATAATCATCGATCACCCCAAGTGCTTTTGCAAGTCCAGCTTGCTCGTAATTAATATCATAGCCTGTTATAGTAGACTCCTTATGCACATTTTTAATACATAGTGCTAAGGAACCTCCTATTAAGCCTAATCCAATGACAAAAACATGGCCATTCAACAAATTATCCTCCCTATTTCAGTAGAGTTTCATTTTTTATTTTCTTGTTAAAAATTCTCTGATTGCCTTCAGTACGCCTTCATTTTGTTCTGTAGAGCCAACTGTAACTCTAATAGATGTTGGGAATCCAAGAGCCTTGCCTGACCTAACAATAAAGCCCTTTTCTATTAAAAATTGACAAACCTGATCAGCATCTACTTCAAAATCAATTAAAATAAAATTCCCTTGTGAAGGATAATAAAACAGCTTATTTGAATTACAGAATTCATAGAACTGACCAAGACCATCCCTGTTTTTTTGTTTAGTTTGTTGGACAAACTCTTTATCTTCCAAGGCTGCTTGAGCTGCCAATTGAGCAAATGAGTTGAGATTGAATGGCTCTCTTGCAGGATCTAGTGCTCTTATAATCGAAGGATGTCCAATACCATAGCCTACCCGTAAGGAAGCAAGCCCATATATTTTTGAGAATGTCCTTAAAACAATTAGGTTCGAATAGGTTCGAGTAAGACTCACTGAATCATAATAATCATCTGCCACTACATATTCATAATAGGCTTCGTCAAGCACAACAAGAACATGTGCTGGAACCTTATCAAGAAATTCAATTAATTTACTTTTTGAAATATATGTACCCGTAGGATTGTTGGGACTGCAAACCCAAACAATATTTGTTTTTTCATCGATGGCGGACAGCATACCTTCTAAATCATGTTCACCATCTATTAAAGGAATTTCCTTACTTTCTGCTCCTTCAATAATTGCATTATGCCTATATTGCGAAAAAGTTGGTGTGGCCATTACTGTATTGGAGTCTACAGTTAGAAGTGCACGTGAAATAATTTGAATAATATTATCTGATCCATTACCAAAGATAAGTTCTTCAGGTGTAACATTCAATGATGTCGCAAGCGTCTCTCTAAGATTTGTTGCATATCCATCAGGATAAAGAGCAAAACTTTGACGAGACATTTGAATAGCTGATAATACTTTTTCTGAACAACCAAAAGGATTCTCGTTTGAAGCTAATTTAACAATACTCTCAAGATTAAACTGTTTTTTTACTTCATCAATTGACTTTCCAGGTTGGTATGGAGTCAATGTTAATAACTGTTCTTTCCATCTCATAAATGTCACCCCATCTATAAAATTTTTTATGTTTTTTTACATTTATATTCAAATTTTTTTTACTATATCCGTATCCTTTTAATTATTGGATAACTCTGGCCTGAGCATTTTTGCTTCCTTTAAATAAACATGATTTAATTTGTTTTGATTAATATTTGTATTTACATGCATCATAACCCTAATACACATTTTCAATGAACTCGGAACAGGAATTTCACGCATACACATGACTGGAACATATGTCCAGTCTTTAAATTTACGCACTGCTTTTGCGGGAAAGACTGCGGTAATATCATCAGTAGTTGAAATGAAAACAGATGCTACAGATTCAGGTGTAATATTATTTAATTCAATCATCTTCTTTAAAAGATCCTCAGTTGATGAAACAATCTCATCTTCCTGATTCTTACTAACCGTTGTAGCTCCCCTCACCCCTCTGATCATTGCATTCCCCCCTTTGCTCGTTATACATACTTAGTTGTTCTGTTAAAATTTCATCTGTTATTTCCTGCATTTTCGGAATTCCAATTTGTTCGAGTAATACGAATCGAATAGTCTCACCAATCGACTTTTTATCTTGTTTCATCGTTTTTAATAAAGGATCTACCCCTAAATTAAGAGGGATTTCCGTTATGTAGCCAAGCTTTTGTATCCATTGAATAAACTCATCTATCTGAAAAGATAATCCTAGCAAATTTTTGCTTAGCTGAAGAGCAAAAACCATACCAATCATAACACCTTCCCCGTGGGTCATATTGCCAAATCCCATTTCAGATTCGATTGCATGACCAAGTGTATGACCAAAATTCAAATAAGCTCGAACTCCATTTTCCCTTTCATCCTTTGAAACAAATTCCCTTTTGATTTTTACTCCTTTAGTCAATGCATAGTGTAAATGCTCCATTTTCAAGGAATAAAAATCGGCTACATTTGTAACTAGCCACCGGTAAAAATCAGGATCTTGAATTAGTGCATGTTTTATAACTTCAGCAAACCCTGAACGAATTTCTCTTTGTGGAAGTGTCTCTAAAAAAGATAAATCATAAAACACTGCTTCGGGCTGATGAAAAGCTCCGATCATATTTTTTCCTGATGGATGATTGATCGCTACTTTACCACCAACAGCACTATCATGAGCAAGGATGGTAGTTGGAACCTGAATAAAGGGAATTCCTCTCATAAATGTAGAGGCAACAAAACCACCTAAATCTCCGACGGCCCCACCGCCAAACGTTAGAATAACTGATTTTCGGTCAAGATGATTTTCAAGTGCAACTGTTAAGGCATTATAATAAACTTCAAATGTTTTCGCTTTTTCACCATTTGGTGCAATAAATACAACATGGTTTAACTCTTCTAGACTGTCAATTAATTTTGAAAGATGAAGATTAGCTACATGTTCATCTGTGATAATTAAAATTTTCGTTAACTGATCAAAATATGTGGTTAAAAACGGCTTAAGTTCTGCTAACGCATTTACGCCAATAACAACATTGTATTTTTTTGAGTCTGTTTGCATCAAAACCGTTTCCATTAAAATTCCCTCGCAAATTGTCTTTGCTTATTTATTTCTTCTAAAAATGTCTCAAAACGATCACTATAAAACTGTTCGACTAGTGCATTTGCCAATTCCCAAGCCACTACATTTTCTGCAACCACAGCTGCTGCAGGGACCGCACAGCTATCTGAGCGTTCAATGCTAGCTGAAAAAGGTTCTTTCGTTTCAATATCTACACTCATAAGCGGCTTGTATAGCGTTGGGATGGGCTTCATAACCCCTCTTACAACAATTGGCATTCCTGTTGTCATACCGCCTTCAAAACCACCAAGTCGATTTGTTTTTCGAAAATAGCCTTTTCTCTCGTCCCAGCCAATTTCATCATGTACTTCGCTTCCAGGTTTTCTTGCAGCTTCAAAACCAATCCCAAATTCTACTCCCTTAAAGGCATTGATACTAATGATGGCTGCTGCAACCCGAGCATCCAGTTTGCGGTCATAATGCACATAACTACCTACTCCAACAGGCATTCCAGTTGCTATTACCTCTACAATACCGCCGATAGAATCCCCATTTTCTTTTGCAGAATCAATAGCATCCATCATCTCTTTTTCTACAGATGGATCTGTACAACGAACAGGCGATTTTTCTGATCGTTCCTTTATTATCTCCAAAGTTAGAGATCGGTCAACATTTGCAGAAACTCCCCCTATTTCAGTCACATGAGAAACGATTTCAATCCCTACAAGTGATAATAATTTTTTTGCCGCCGCACCTGCTGCTACTCTAACAGTTGTTTCCCGTGCAGATGAACGTTCAAGTACATTTCTCATATCCCGATGACCATATTTAATTGCCCCATTTAGATCTGCATGACCTGGGCGTGGTCTTGTTATTTTTCTCTTACCTTCATCTTCTTGCTCTTCTTCAATAGGTTGTGCTCCCATTATATTTGTCCAATGCTTCCAGTCATTATTTTCTACGACTAATGCAATAGGGGAACCAAGCGTAAACCCATGTCTAACTCCAGATAAAATTTGTGCCGTATCTTTCTCAATTTGCATTCTTCGTCCGCGACCATAGCCTTTTTGCCGTCTGGCCAATTCATTATTAATATCTTCATCCACAAGTGGCATACCAGCGGGTAAACCTTCTATGATGGTAGTTAATTGTGGGCCATGAGATTCGCCAGCTGTTAAATATCTCATATTCTTTCCCCCTTCAACTCATTAAAGGAATTATTTTGTACCAATATACCATATGACTACCGATAAACATAGTGAAATTGTTTGAAAATATGAAAAAAGGGCCACATAGGCTCCTATTCATTTTTGCGGTAAAAGAATGTATCTTCCGATTCTAGTTGGTATATACCAGGGTTAAAAATCTGTTCTGTACTACCAACAAAGAAAATGCCATCCTTCCTAAGTGCTTTACTAAATTTCTGATAGAGTTGATCTTTTGCTTCCTCTGTAAAATAAATGAGGACGTTCCTGCAAACGATTAGATCATATGGACCACCAAATGGATCAGCTAGTAGATTTTGTTTTTTAAAAGTAACTGTTTTTTTTATTTCATCTGATACTTGATAAAATTCACCATTCTGTTTAAAAAATTTTTCCTTTATTATTTTAGGAACTTCATTAAGTGATCTTTCGTGATACTGACCCAATTTTGCTCGGATGATTGCATTTTCATCAATATCTGAAGCAAGAATTTGAATATCATTGCGAGGAAGAAGACTAGCAAGAATCATTGCAAGTGTATAGGGTTCTTCCCCCGTAGAGCAAGCTGCGCTCCAAATTTTTGGCCTTTTATTCGATTGTAGAATCTTTGGCAAGATTTTTGTTTGTAGAACTTCCCATCGCTTGAAATTTCGGTAAAATTCAGAAACATTGATCGTAGTCCTGTCTAGGAACTCATTAAAAAGCTCCTGATTATGATTAAGTTCCTTAAAAAACATTTGAAAGGAGGAAAATCCCTTTTTTTCATATAAGGAGGTAAGACGACGTTTCATTTGAGCTTCTTTATATAATGACAGATCGATACCTGTCTTCATTTTAATTTGATTTTTAAATTGTTGATAGTCTTCAGACATTGATGTTTCTCCCTTTTTTCTTTCTCTTTTTTCAATGAAACCGTTAACAAAAAAAGGCACCTGTATAAAAATATACAAATGCCTTTGTCATTAATAAACCCACTCATTTACTAACTTTGAATATTCTACTAATCCAGTTTCTTTAAAAAAGAGACTAATTTCACGTTCGGCACTTGTAGGTGAATCCGATCCATGAATGACATTCTTTCCAACTGTTAAACCAAAATCGCCACGAATAGTTCCTTGTGCAGCATCCTTTGGATTGGTTGATCCCATCATTTGCCTAGCAGTTGTTATAACATTTTCGCCCTGCCAAACCATTGCAAATACAGGACCCGATGTAATAAAATCAACTAGTTCACCAAAGAAAGGGCGCTCTCTGTGCTCACCATAATGTTCTTTAGCAAGATCCTCAGAAATGCTCATTAATTTCGCCCCAACAAGCTGAAAACCCTTTCTTTCGAAACGAGCAACAATTTCACCAATTAAGTTACGCTGTACGCCATCTGGTTTTACCATTAAAAATGTCTTTTCCATGAATTTCACTCCTAAACCATTATGTATAATGATTGTCTAAGAAAACAATCCATGAGAATAGTAACATTGTTTTGAAAATTTCGCAACATAGAAAACTAGAATGACTGTACTGACCTTGAGCTCTACTTCACGATTGATTCCTACTAGTTCAGAGAGATGTGTTTTCCCAAAGGGGAAACCAGTTCAGTTTGAAACATTTTCGAATTTAAGCTTTACCTTTACTTTTTTCAAAAAATAAGGTTAAAATTTTCGTTTTCCAATGAACTTAGCAATATCCTGAAGTGTTTTTTTCGCTCGATTGGCTGGAAATTCCTCCAAAATATCTAACGCTTTATCTAGATAATGATCACTTAAAGCCATTGACTTTTCAATTGCACCTGATTGTTTAATAAGAGTGATGATTTTTTCAATATCAGCAGTTTGCATATTCTCGTTAACTTTTTCTATTTCACATCTAATTTCGCTATTTTCCATTGCAAAAAGAACAGGTGCAGTAATGTTACCCTGTAATAGATCACCACCAGCAGGCTTTCCTAATGCCGTTTCTGATGAAGTAAAATCTAAAATATCATCGATAATTTGGTAGGACATTCCAACATAATAGCCAAAACGATATAAATTTTTATGAACTGATTCAGGGACATCTGCAGCAATTGCGCCTAACTGACAACTTGTAGCAATTAATAGTGCCGTTTTTCGCTTTATTCTCCGCAAATAATCACGAAAATTTTGTTCAAATCGATATTTATCTTTTATCTGTTGGATCTCACCAAGGCAAACCTCAACAATCGTATTTGAAAGAATCTTATGTGCTGATGGTTTATTTAAATCAGTTATTACTTCCAAGGAGAGTGCAAGCAAATAGTCACCCGTATACATGGCTACTTTGTTGCCCCACTTTGTTTTAACTGTTGGCTTTCCTCTTCGTAGTTCTGCATCATCTATAACATCATCATGGACAAGCGACGCCATATGAATTAATTCAAGAGACACAGCTACATTTTTAATCACTTCAATGTCATAGCTACCAAATTTAGCAGCAAGCAAAACAAAAATTGGGCGAATTCTTTTTCCCCCTGCTTGCAAAGTATGCAAAGAAGCTTGCCTTAAAAGAAGAGATTCAGCCTGAATAGTATCTTCCAGCCTTTTTTCGATTATATTAATATCCGAATTCAAAAATGAATACATCATTTTTAATTTCATTTGTATTCACCCTGCTTTTTTATACTATTTATAATCATTTATCTATTTTTTATGGCCAATATGCACGGCAGCTACTCCACCACTAAAAGGCTTATATTTTACATCTTTAAAACCTGCTTTTTCAAAAAGGCCTGCGAGTTCTTTCATTCCTGGAAAATCTCGAGCAGATTCTTGAAGCCAAGAATACTCTTTATAACTTTTTGCAAACAGTTTTCCAAAAACAGGCATAATAAATCTAAAATAGAAGTAGTAAAGTTGCTTATAACCAAGAATTGTTGGTTGAGACGTCTCAAGACATACTGCCTTTCCACCTGGCTTTAATACCCTGTTCATCTCTTTTAACACCTGTAAATAATCTGGGACATTTCTTAATCCAAATCCAATTGTTACATAATCAAAACTTTCATTTGGAAAAGGAAGTTCCATAGCGTTGCCATGAATTAACTTTACCTGATTAAGCTTTAATTCTTTAACTTTTTCTTCCCCTATTTTTAGCATGTTTTTGCTAAAGTCTAATCCAACTACTTCACCGGAAGGGCCTACAGCATCAGCAAGTGCAATCGTCCAATCAGCTGTTCCACAGCATACATCGAGCGTTTTAGAGCCTTGTTGTACATTCATTCTTTTCATGGTGTCATTACGCCACTTGATGTGCTGTTGAAAACTGATCACAGAGTTCATTTTATCGTAGTTTTCAGAAATTTTCTCAAAAACATTATGAACTCTTTCTTCTTTAGATTGCTGCATTGTCTTAACCCTCTTCCACAAAAGATTTTACTGGGGGATTGTGTTGATGTACTATTTGTGTGATTCTATCCTCTACTAATTCATTCATATTAGGGATCTGTTTTAACCCTTTTTCAACCATATGCTTGGAAAAGTCAATATAGCGATCACAAATATTCAGTAAATAACTTTGTTGTTCATTTGATAATTCTCTTACCTTAATGTCGCTTTTCGGAAATGAGATTTTCTTTAATCCATCAAACACCAATGAACTGCCAATTTTAATAAATTGATTTCTCTCATTAAGCAATCTCTTTACGAAGAAAAGATTTGTGACAACCTCATTCCAGGAGCCCATATGAAAATATTCCAATAGTTGTGTAATCAAAGCACTCTCGATTACTTTAATGCTTGACATCAATTTTTCAATCGAATCAAATTCCTTTTGAAAAACTGTAATCTTATTTTCATTAATCTCTTTAATTCCCCTGGCAAGAGCCTTGATCATTTGGATATCGTCCGTCTCTGCAAGTAATTTATAATATAGCCCGCTATAATAATCACCTGCTAAAACTGTCAACTGTCTGATTTTCAGGCTGTCTTTTTCTTCTTCATTCATCTGATCATTTGAAATATCTTCATGGGTGTCTAGTGCAATCTGAATAAGCATCGTTGTCAAGGCATAATTTTGCATTTGATTGTTAGACAATTCGAGTTTGTCCAAAATTGAAATGAGGATAAGAAGTTTATCTTCATCAATCTGTGGAGTTTGAATAAATTTGAGCAAGTATGGATGAAATACTTTTTGTTCTACAAGCTCCTTTATTTCTGCTAATGTTGTTCGAATGTCAGCCAATCTAATCACCCTTGCTTCCCCAAAATAATCGGTCATTCCATTTATTATCAAAAAACATGTTTGCTCTGATCCCTTTGTATTACCAATTTCACTGATTGGCGAGCCCCTAAGGGCGATGATTGGGCCTAGTTGCCTTTATGTGCTGGCAAAATTTATGGATATAAATTCTGATTAGCTAAAAAATAAGGCAGACACAATTATATCATAAAAGATTTTTTCTGGGCAGAAATTCACAAAATAAAAACAATTCAACGCCGATAGGAATAACGAATCAAGAATGATAGCGATTATCAAAATCGTCTTTTCTAATTTACTTTTTTATTTCACTTTCAATTTCACCAAAGTTTGAAAGAATTCTTGCATTCCCTCTTATTTTAATTGCTGATGTATGTTCAGTAAATTGGGCGATCATTACCTCACCTTTATCAAGCTTTTCTGAATGATGGAATTTTGTATCAGAGCCTCTTGTCAAACCAATTACACTTACACCGTCATCGACAGCTTTGATAATAATATAATCATTATTTTGCGTACCGTTTTTTTCCATATTATCACCCCTAATACTAGTGGTACTCAATTGCTTTAGGATTAATACTTAATAAGTGTTAATACTTCTGAACGAGCTTTTGAATCTTCTTTGTAAACTCCACGAGCTGCTGTAGTAACCGTTTTTGCTCCTGGCTTTTTTACTCCACGCATTGTCATGCACATATGTTCTGCTTCAACGACAACCATCACGCCATGCGGTTCCAACTTTTCCATAATGGCATTTGCAATCGTCGATGTAATTCTCTCTTGTAATTGTGGCCTTTTGGCAACAGCTTCAACAGCCCTCGCTAATTTACTAAGTCCTGTAACACGACCATTTCTTGGGAGATAGGCAACATGTGCTTTACCAAAGAAAGGTACTAAGTGATGTTCACACATTGAATAAAAAGGGATATCTTTAACTAAAACTAGTTCCTCATGATCTTCACTAAAAATCGTCTCAAAATATTGTTTTGGATCATCAGTTAAACCACTAAATACTTCTTCATACATTTTCGCTACTCGTTTTGGGGTGTCTAGCAATCCTTCTCGATTTGGATTTTCCCCGATTGCTTCTAAAATTAAACGCACCGCTTCTTCGAGCTGGGTACGATTCACTTCTGTCATGCTGTTTTTCCTCCTAATGAATATCTGTCTAGTATAAATGACAACTACATCTTAGCACAACCCTTTGAATTCAAGCAAAACGAAAAGCCTTTTCATATAGTTTTTTTAGCTTGTTTTAAAAGAAAAAAGCCATGGATATTCTCCATGGCTTTACTTAATTTCGCTTAAAACAATCAGTTTATGTAATTATTTTACTGCGTCTTTAAGAGCTTTACCTGGTTTGAAAGCAGGAACCTTGCTTGCTCCGATTTCGATTTCTTCCCCAGTTTGAGGATTACGTCCTTTACGAGCCGCACGTTCACGGACTTCAAAGTTACCAAAACCGATTAATTGAACTTTATCACCATTTTTTAATGCGTCTAAAATTGAATCAAAAACAGCATCAACTGCTTTTGTAGCGTCTTTTTTAGAAAGTTCGCTAGTTTCAGCTACTGCGTTTACTAGTTCTGTCTTGTTCATGCCATTCACCTCCTCCCAAAAATTTCTGAAAAACTTAGTAAATAAGATTACTTATCTACATTTCTAAACAGTTTTGCTAATTTCTATACGTCATAGTATTGTTTTAAGTTTCCAAAATAATAATTATACATATTTGGAAACATTAATCCTTTTTTTCATTAAAAACCTTTAATATAAAGGGTTTAAGGACTATAACGGTAATTCTGTTAAAAGATTATCATAATCATATCAGCATATCAAGAAAATTTCATTAAATAATGGTAATCTTTTCATTAAAGACTGAATAATTATAGTACATTACCCTTTTTTTACTTTTTTTAGGCGATAAAACAAAAAAAAGACTCCTTATTGGAGCCTTCAAATATTATAGAATTATGGCAATTAAGCCCCCAGATCCTTCATTAATAATTCTTTCGAGCGTTTCCTTTAATTTATATCTCGCATTCTCAGGCATTAATGATAACTTTGCTTGAATGCCTTCACGGACAATTGAGCTTAAGCTACGTCCAAAAATATCTGAATTCCAGATACTAAGCGGATCATCCTCAAAATCCTGCATGAGATAGCGGACAAGTTCTTCACTTTGTTTCTCAGTTCCAATGATCGGAGCAAATTCCGACTCAACATCTACCTTAATCATATGAATCGAAGGAGCAACTGCTCTTAAGCGAACACCGAATCTAGCTCCTTGTCGAATGATTTCCGGTTCTTCAAGGCTCATATCTGAAAGCGTTGGAGAAGCGATACCGTAGCCAGTCTGCTTTACCATTTTAAGTGCATCAGAAATGTGATCATATTCTGCTTTTGCATGAGCGAAGTCTTGCATTAGCTCAAGTAGATGATCCTTTCCTCGGATCTCTACGCCAACAATTTCTTTCAATATTTCATCATACAATTCATCCGGAGCAAATAAATCAATTTCAGCAACACCTTGACCCATTTCAATTCCGGCTAGTCCTGCTCTTTCGATGAATTCAAAATCACTGAACTGTTGAACCACTCTATCAACATCTCTTAATCTCTTGATATCCTTTACCGTTTCTTTAACGGCATCTTGATAGTTTTCACGAAGCCAATGATTTTCTCTTAATACCATAACCCAACTTGGAAGATTTACATTCACTTCAAGGACAGGGAATTCAAATAATGCTTCACGCATTACATTAATGACATCACTTTCACGCATACTTTCAACACTCATTGAAATAACGGGTATATCGTATTTTTCAGCTAAATTTGCTCTCAGCGACTCTGTGCTTGGATGATGAGGTTGTGCACTGTTCACGACCATTATGAATGGCTTGCCTACCTCTTTCAATTCCTCAATAACTCTTTCTTCCGCATCAAGATAGCTACTGCGAGGAATTTCCCCAATTGTTCCATCCGTTGTAATCACTACACCAATTGTTGAGTGTTCTTGTATGACCTTCCTCGTACCAATTTCAGCTGCTTCATGAAATGGAATTGGTTCTTCATACCAAGGTGTTGTTATCATTCTTGGCCCATTTTCATCCTCGTAACCCATTGCCCCTGGAACTGTATATCCTACACAATCAACCAATCGAATATTTACTTCTAACCCTTCATCTACATAAATACTTGCAGCCTGATTTGGAACGAATTTTGGTTCAGTGGTCATGATGGTTTTTCCTGCCGCACTTTGAGGTAGCTCATCCTGTGTCCGTGCTCTTTCAGCTTCATTGACTATATTCGGTAAAACAACAAGTTCCATAAATTTTTTTATAAATGTTGATTTACCCGTACGTACAGCTCCTACCACTCCTAAATAAATATCACCGCCTGTTCTTTCGGCAATATCTTTAAAAACATCTACCTTTTCCAAGTGATCCCCTCCCGATCATAGAGTTAGTGGGATAATATTATCCTTCTAGGTAATTTTGGACAATATATATTTATGACGTTGTCCTATGTCGTTATGACAATTTTCTAAAATTTTTTTACCCCCTTATTAAAAATTAACTGAATCCACTGGTGTATTTCAGTCTAAACATATTAATCAAATAAAGGGATAAAAAAAAACCCTTCTCCTACAATATATTTCGCAGAAAAAGGGTTATGACAATTTGATGAAATTGATATTACTTTGATCATTATTTTTTTTCTAAAAAAACAGGTTGCTTGCGCGTTATATCAACTGTATACGGCAAAGAATAAGAAGGAACAAACATTGAATCATTTATCAATATTGATCGTATGTCCTCCCCAGGCTTAACTTGGAAGGTCCCCTTTTTCAGTGCCTGATATAAATCGGAACTATAATCTACATAAACTTCTGCATCCCCAGTGATGACGAATGGGAGATTTTGATTCGTAAATGGACTTACAGCATATGGCGGGGCATCAAAGCCTAGCTTCTTAAAATCTATAGAATAGACATTTTCCGCTATTTTCTTTTTAAAAGGTGGATACCCATACGCTTTTATTCTTAATTTTATTTCACGGATGGTTTCGGTAATCCTTAAATCAAATAATTTTACAGTTGGTTTTGTTTCCACATCAATTAATACATATTGAAAAAGTCCACCATTTTCATATGCATTACCAGGTGGTTCAGCTAGATATTTCGGCGTTATCTTTTTAAAATCTATTGGATACTTTTGATAAAGCGGTGTAGTTGCTTCTTTTGTTTTTATTGGAAGAATTCCACCGTTATCTTTTCTAAAAGAATCAACTGCCGTTTGAACGGTTTGGATCTGATCTTTATATGGTATTTGATTTTTCGACAAATCTTTATTAGGATACATGCATCCGGATAGAAGAATTGTTGTTAATGCAAGCAAACAGAAAATGGTTTTTATTCTCATAAGCTCAATCCTTTAATTAATGTTATGGTCAAGTTGCTTATGTAAAAAGCACAAAAATGATAATGATTCCTGAAACAATCATTAAAATATATGCAATGATTGCAGTCACAAAGCGAAGGACACCTTTCAATTTAAAACGGCTTAAATAAATCATCAAAATAGCAAGAAACATCAAGCCCATTCCCGCTATAGATATCCACATTTTCAACATCGATGGTGACATATTACTCCCCCTTTTTACCGAAAGTAATTATATCACAGGAATACATTCTAAAGAATATCATTATTAAAAACCTGTATATGTTTTAAATAGAATTCCCTATTAAGAAAAGCGCACAAGGTTTAGAAAAAGGAAAAACAACAAAAAAAAGACTGGAGAAAGAGGGGCGAACTCTTACTCCAGCCCAGTCGACTAAACAACCCTAACTCCCGATTCATTGTACCAGTTTGCTTCGTTTTATTGTATGCAAATCAATTCAAAAACGCATCCTTAAACACCCATTTTTTGAAATCATTTGCAAATTTTCTATTCCTCGCTTATTCTTTCTCCCAAAATATCGGTTAAGTCATCCATTTCATTCGTTTTACCGCGAGCCATTAGTATATCTACTGCATCTTTGGCATTCACACCATTAAATAATACATTATAGAGTGCCATGGTTATTGGCATTGATACCTGATATTTTTCAGCGAGCTGGTACCCTGCTTTAGTAGTACGTACACCCTCAACGACCATTCCCATATTTTCAAGTACATCTCCAAGTGTTTGCCCTTTACCAAGTAAATTTCCTGCTCTCCAGTTTCTTGAATGGACACTTGTACATGTTACAATCAAATCTCCAATTCCAGTCAAACCAGAAAATGTCAATGGATTGGCTCCCATTTTCGTTCCTAATCTTGCAATTTCTGCTAATCCTCGTGTTATTAAAGCTGCTTTAGTATTATCCCCATATCCAAGTCCATCTGTTATACCAGCAGCTAGGGCAATAATATTTTTTAAAGCCCCACCAATTTCAACACCAATTATATCAGGATTCGTATACACTCTGAAGTTTTGATTAAGGAAAAGATCCTGAACTTCTTCAGCCGCTTCCATATTTTCCGAAGAAACAGTAACAGTGGTTAGATAGTGTAAGCTTACTTCTTCAGCGTGGCTTGGACCTGAAAGCACTACTACATCCTTTAAGAGTTCATTTGGCATTTCTTGTTTAATTATTTCCGATATTCGCAAGAGAGTATCAGGTTCGATACCTTTGCTAACATGAACAATTGTAAGTGGAGATTGTTGTACAGCTTGAATTGTTCCAATTACTTCTCTGATCGCCTTGGTTGGAACTGCTAAAATGATTGTTTTAACTTCATTTAAGGCATCTTGTAATGAAGCATATCCAATAATGGATTCAGGTAGAATTATTTCAGGTAAATACTTCTTATTTGTGTGAAAAGAATTAATTTCTGTAACTTGGATTTCATTATGACTCCATAACCTTACCTCATGGCCATTGTCTGCTAAAACCATTGCAAGGGCCGTACCCCAACTTCCTGCACCGATTACAGCTATTTTTTCAGATTTCGAGTGCATACCATCACGACCTTGTTTGTTTATTATTTTCTTTCCCTAGTAAATATTCTTATAGGTGTCCCTTCGAATCCAAATGAATCTCTTATTCTGTTTTCAAGAAATCGCTCATAGGAGAAATGCATCATTTCAGGCTCATTGACAAAAACAATAAAAGTTGGTGGTTTAACAGCAACCTGTGTGACGTAATAAATTTTAAGACGTCTCCCCTTATCGGTTGGCGTTGGATTCATTGCAACAGCGTCCATAATGATATCATTTAAGACACTTGTCTCTACCCGCATTGCATGGTTTTCATTTGCCATATTAATCATAGGAAGTAATGTATGAATTCGCTTCTTTGTCTTAGCTGATAAAAATACAATCGGTGCATAATCAAGAAATAAGAAGTGTTCTCTAATCTTTTGCTCAAATGTCTTCATAGTCTTTTCATCTTTCTCAACTGCATCCCACTTATTTACAACAATAACAATTGCTCGTCCTGCTTCATGTGCATACCCAGCAATTTTCTTGTCCTGCTCAATGATACCTTCTTCAGCATCTATAACCACTAAAACAACATCTGAGCGTTCTATCGCCCTTAGAGCACGTAGTACGCTATATTTTTCCGTACTTTCATACACCTTTCCCTTTTTACGCATTCCCGCTGTATCAATGATGACATATTTTCCACCGTTATACGTATAAAGAGAGTCAACAGCATCCCTGGTAGTACCAGCAATGTCGCTGACAATTACTCGTTCTTCGCCCAAAATAGCATTCACTAATGAGGATTTCCCTACATTAGGACGGCCAATTAAGCTAAATTTCACTGTATCATCATCATATTCTTGCTGCTTATTCTTTGGAAAATGTTTTGCAGCCTCATCCAATAAATCACCAAGACCTAATCCGTGGGAACCTGAAATAGGCATAGGTTCACCAAATCCCAATGAATAAAAATCATAAATATGTTCACGCATCTCAGGATTATCTATTTTATTTACACCTAAAACGACAGGTTTCTTTGTTTTGTATAATATTTTTGCCACTTCTTCGTCGGCAGCTGTTACTCCTTCTCTTCCATTTGTTAAGAAGATAATAACGTCTGCTTCGTCAATTGCCACTTCAGCTTGTTGACGAATTTGTTCTAAAAAGGGTTCGTCGCCTAGATCAATTCCTCCTGTATCAATGAGATTAAACTCATGCGTTAGCCATTCTCCTGAGCTATAAATACGATCACGTGTAACACCTGGTATATCTTCAACAATAGAAATTCTTTCCCCAACAATTCGATTAAATATGGTTGATTTCCCCACATTTGGTCGTCCAACAATAGCAATAACGGGTTTTACCATTTTAGTCACCCTTTCATTTAAGTTTATGTTTATTTTTGGTTGTTTTTATTTATCATTAAGGCATTAAATTATCAACTATGTTTAAATGATAAAGAAACCCTTCTTGTTCAGAGAAGGGTCTAACTATACTATTTTAACAAAAACCAAGTGATAAGGAAAGGAGATTCGTGATAACGAGTATTTTAAGTTTGCTAAGATAATTTTTGTTTTTCCTTTTCGATAATATTAAAATAATTTTCGAAAAAGGATGCGAATTTTTCAATACAACTCCAGCCTAAAAGCAAAGCAGCTGTTAAGGCGCATGCATCAAGATAGGCAAATGAGCCGATTTGATATGGGAATTCATATCTACTTAAGATATAAGCATACAAAATTTCTCCTTGCATTGTCCCACTAATGATGATTAACAATCTTCCTCTTACTGTTTTTTCCAGTAATATAGATAAATATCCAATACAAATTCCCACCATCCATTCCTTTTTAAATATTAGCCAAATAGGATCAAATATTTCAAACAGGTGAAAAGTTACGTACGCAATGGACACAATGAAAGAACATATATAAAAGTAGATTATTGTTTTTCTTTTTTCACCACTAATAGCTGTGTAACAAATGATCAGAAGAAATAGTCCGCTTATATTTATTTCAAACCGCCAAAAGGGAAAGTGAATATTCGAAAGAATAATGACGAGTAATAAGGCTGTTGTTAATCTCCGCCTATATGAATTATCCTTTTTTAATATAAAGGTCAAATAAACCCAAATTGACCAGGAAATCCAATAAAACATTAATCCCTCCACTATTACATACCTCCTATTATCTCCATTATGGGTATGTAATATGTGCTTTCATACTACCTGTATAATCTTTTAGTTATGTATCATCTTAAAAAGAGGAGGTGTGTGAACATGGGAAAAGATAGACAGGAAAAAAAACTTAAAGCAAGTAAAAGAGTTGAATCCGATCGAGATCAGGCGTTACATTATTCCGGAGCAACAAAACTACAAAGCCCAGAAGAAGCAAGATCACTAAATGATTCAAAATAGGATCAATAAAATAGGATTTGTTAAATAAAGAAAACTCGTCGATTGGCGAGCCCCTAAGTCGACATATGGGTAGTTGCCCTTCTGCTTAGCTAACAAAAGAGGCTGGGACATAACTAGCTTCAAATAGTAAGAAAGGTGAATTTGAGCTTACTCAAATTCACCTTTCTCTATTTTGGGGTGTTAATTCTTCTATTACCTTAGTTGTTGGCAGTGAATTTTCTTAAATTCACTGCCATTAACGCGAGGCCCATTTCGTTTTCTACTTTCGATTTTCCTCGTACAGAAAACCGAGAGAAACGCAAATTAGCCTTCAAGAATCCAAAAACTGGTTCCACATCGATTTTGCGTTTTCGATAGATGGCACTCGTTTTCTCTTCTGAAAGCTTCTCTCTTACATATTCTTTTTGCTGTTCCCATTTTTCATTCACCATTAGTTTTCGATTGTTTCCTTCTTTTGCTTTTGTACATGATGAACGGAACGGGCATCCTGAACAGTCTTCGCACTCATAGATTTTGAACTTCCGTTGGAAGTCTGTACGGTCATTACGTATAGAATGATATTGAAATTTAAGAAGTTTCTGATTGGGACATGTATATGTATCTGTTTCTTCATTATACTGCCAATTGTCGGGATTAAATGTGTTTTGTTTATACTTTTTCTTTTGTTCTTTCAAATACATGTTATACGTAATAAGTGCTTCTCGTTTTCTGTTCGAAAGGATATCATTATAGTTTTGTTCACTACCATAACCTGCATCTGCGACAATGTGTTTCGGTAACTCGAAATAATGCTGCTCGATCTCATCTAGAAATGGAATTAACGTACGTGTATCTGTTGGGTTTGAAAATAAACTATAGGCAAGCGCGTATTGACCTTCCGTTGCGATTTGTACATTGTAACCTGCCTTCAATTGTCCGTTTTGCATATAATCATCTTTCATTCGCATAAATGTCGCATCCGGATCTGTTTTAGAATAGCTATTACGTGTGCCAAATATTTCAAAGTCTTGTTGGTATTTCTGTTTTCGTAAGACAAAATCAATCAACTGTTTACGCACTTGTTTCGGGTATTTACGTTCACTTCTTAAGGCTTTTCGTTCTAGAACGTCTGTCGATACTTCAATTTGTTTATCATACTCGGTTACGACATCGTCCACTTTTTTAACCAATTGAGCGATCTCTTCCAATGATAACTGTTCATCGCTTTCACATTTAATTTCAGGTATGATTTCGTTCTCAAGTAGTTCATTGTATAGCTGATTTGACTTTTCAATTAAACTTTGATGATATTTCTCAACCGATTTCTTCCAGACAAACGTAAATTTATTCGCATTTGCTTCAATCTTTGTGCCATCGATAAAAACCGCTTCTTGATCGATAAGTTTTTCTTCAATCAATTGGCAACGGAATTGGACGAAACATTGGCGGATTAAATCTTTCACTTCTGATTGAACACGGAATCGGTTTATTGTGCGGTAGCTTGGTTCATGTCCTTGAGCCAGCCACATCATACGGATACTATCTTTTAATAAGGCTTCAATTTTACGCCCTGAAAAGACAGATTGTGTGTAGGCACATAAGATAATTTTAAGCATCATGCGTGGATGATAGGCTGGGCAACCCTCATTTCGAAGAAATGGTTCGAACGCTTCATGAGGGATACTTTCAACTAAATGATGGACATGGTAGGCAATATCATTATTTTGTAATTTTACTTCTAAATCTAAAGGCAAAACTAATTGATTCATGATATAATTTTTGAACATAAGGACCCTTCTTTCGGATGAAATTTGGTGTGGTAACTTTATTTTATCAGAAGTGGCCCTTATTTTTATTGGAAAATAATCAAAGCCGGTGAAATTTTACTTATCGTAAAATTCCACCGGCTTTTTCATCTCAGAGGTGGGTTTTGTCCCAGCCTCTTTTGTAAATTTACCTCTGACTATATTTTGCTGTATTAATCCCTCTTTGATTTAGCCAGTGATACGTACTTCCTGATATCATCAACGGAGCATTTTTTAGGTCTGAAATTGTTTTTGCTCCCATTGCAGCCATAATAAAAGACAATTCGTGATGTAGCAATGCAATCTCAGCTTGTAATGCCTCCATGCCACTATCTAGTAGGACTTTTAAAAACAAACCTGCTATCCCTACTGCGTCTGCACCTAATGCAATGCATTTAGCAATATCAAGACTTGACCGGACACCACCTGATCCTATAACAGAAGGATGGTTAGCTACATCAACTGCTTCCAAGATAGAAGTTGGTGTTGGAATTCCCCAGTTATTAAAGAAGGAAAGGGATCTCTCTCTTCGTTTGTTTTCAATCTCTGCAAAGTTTGTGCCCCCAGTCCCTCCTACATCAACGAAAGAAACTCCAATTTCGGATAGTTCAGTGATCGTTTCTCGGGCCATTCCAAACCCAACCTCTTTTACAATAACAGGAACATCTACTTCCTTCATAATAGCTTCAATCCTACGTAGGACACCCGTAAAATCCCGATCCCCTTCAGGCATGGTTAATTCTTGGACAACATTTAGATGTAATTGCAAAGCGTTTGCCTCAATCATTTCAATTGCCCTTTTTGCGTGTTCTGGTGTTGCCTCGCTACCTAAGTTAGCAATAATAATGCCATTTGGATTCTCTTTCCGAACCACCTCGTACGTATACCTTTGTGATTCATCCTTTATTGCAGACATTTGTGAACCAACTGCCATTGCGAGTCCCGTCATTTTGGCAACCATAGCAAATTCTTTATTTATTCGATATGTTTTTTCATCGCCACCACCGGTCATTGCATTGATAAAAATTGGCGAACTTAAACGAAGTTCGCCAATTTTATGATCCAAACGAATATCTTCTACATTTATTTCAGGTACACTTTGGTGAATAAATTGGATATCTTCAAAAGCAGAATAACGCTTTTGTTCACTTTCAAGTGCATATCGAATGTGGTCCCATTTTCTTTCAGATCTTGACACGAAATATCACCATTATTTTCCTAGATTTTTTAACATGTCTCCAATTACTTCACCAAGTTGGAAGCCTTTTGACTCCTCAGGTAGAACATAATCGAAATTTTCCTCAGTATCCTTTTCAAGAAGCTCCTTTATACTTAGCGAAATGCGCTGTTCTGCTTCATTAACTTCAAGCACTTTGACTTTCACTTCTTGTCCTTCCTTTAAAACCTCATGTGGTGTACCGATATGTTTATGAGCTATTTGAGAAATATGGACAAGACCTTCTACCCCCGGTAGTACCTCTACAAATGCTCCATAGGGAACTAACCTTTTTACAACACCCGTTAAAACGCTACTCTTAGGCGCTTTTTCAGAAAGATTTACCCATGGTCCTGGGGTTGTATCCTTTATTGATAAGGAAATACGCTCATTATCACGGTCAACCTTCAATACCTTAACTTGAACCTTTTGCCCTTCTTCAACAACATCTGCTGGTTTTTCAACATGTTCATGGGATAGTTGTGAAATATGGACAAGTCCATCTATTCCACCGATATCTACAAATGCACCAAAATCAGTTATTCTTTGAACAGTGCCTTCAAGTAATTGTCCAACAGAAAGTG
Source organism: Neobacillus sp. PS3-40 (assembly GCF_030915485.1). Taxonomy (GTDB): domain Bacteria; phylum Bacillota; class Bacilli; order Bacillales; family Cytobacillaceae; genus JAUZPL01. The sequence continues at coordinate 849,124 of NZ_CP133266.1, forward strand.
ATTCAAGCAATCCTTTTTTCTTATTTCCCTTTTCTTGTTCAACAACAGCACGATGAGAAAGGATTAATCGGTTTTTTTCTTTTTCAAATTCAACGATTTTAAAAGAAAGTTTTTGCCCTTTATAATCGGAAAAGTCTTCAACAAAATGCGCTTCAACAAGTGATGCTGGAACAAATCCACGTACACCTAAATCAACAACAAGGCCACCTTTAACAACATCTTTTACTTCTGCGTCAAAAACCTCGTTGTTTTTAAATCTTTGCTCTAAATCTTCCCATGCTTTTAGAGCATCTACTTTTCGCTTCGAAAGTATTAAAGCATCTTCCTCAACTTTTAAAACTTCCAGGTCCAGCTCGTCGCCTTCTGTAACTGCGTCAGACGCTTTTTCAATATGGAGACTAGAGAGCTCGCTAATAGGGATAATTCCATCCACTTTGCTAAATGGGATATTCACAACAACCTGTTTTTCTTCTACTTTTGTAACTTGCCCTTTTACATGGTCGCCAATCTCATAATTTTTCACTTCTACTTGATTCATATCTTCCGACATATGTATTCCTCCTTAATCCAATGACTACAACTATATGATGTGGCAAATACAATATATTTACCTTATTACCTTTAAAATAAGAATATTCAAAAATATCTTCTTTTTATAAACTTCTTACAAAAGTCACCTTTTGTCAAGTGGAAGCCTATTTATTCTCCAGAATAAGTTTGTGGATTTCAGACATTATAAATTCAGTAACTTCTTCAGCAGATGCTTTTTGTTTTCTCATTTCAGTGATTTCAATTGGCTTTCCGTAAACTACCTTGATTTTATGAAAAATCTTATATGGGCCAATAATGGCACATGGGACAACCATCGCATTTGATCTTGAAGCAAAGAAACCAGCTCCAGATAACCCTTTTCCAAGTTCACCAGTTTTACTCCTAGTTCCTTCAGGAAATAATCCCAAGATATTTCCTTCTTTTAAAATAGTTAAACCTTTTCTTAATGCATCCCTATCACTCATACCTCTTTTAACTGGAAAGGCATTGCTTTTTCGGATAGCCCATCCCAAGACAGGAACAGAGAATAATTCTTCCTTCGCCATAAAATAGACAGGTCTTGGAATACTAAATCCTACAACTGGAGGATCAAAATTATTAATATGGTTCGAACAAATCAATACTCCGCCTTCAGCTGGGATATGTTCCAACCCCTCTATCTCAAAACGATATATTGATTTTAAAATACCTTTTGAAACTGCCCTTGCAAATGTATAAAATGTCACACTTATTCAATCCTTTCATGCACAAGAACCATTATTTTCTCCACCACTTCAAGGATTGAAAGAGATGTCGCATCAATTTCCACTGCGTCGGCTGCTTTTTTCAAAGGAGAACTTTCTCTTTCCGAATCAATTTTATCTCTGGTTGCAATTTCTTCTTTTAATTTTTCTAGATCCGAAGGGATGCCTTTTTCAATATTTTCTTTATGACGCCTTAATGCTCTCTCTTCAACACTTGCTAGTAAAAAAATTTTCACTTCAGCATTTGGCAGAACGTGAGTACCGATGTCTCGTCCATCCATAACTACTCCACCATCAAATGCAAATTTTTGTTGCCTTTTCACCATTTCCTCACGTACTTTTTGCTGTTTGGCGACATATGACACTGAATTGGTAACGATATTGGAACGAATTTCTTTTGTCACATCTTGATGATCTAAAAATACTGATTGTCCGTTGATGGAAGGTACCAACTTAATATCAGTTTTTAAAAGGATTTCATACAATTCATCTGCGTCTTCTAAATTAAGTTTATTAGTTATAGCTTTATATGTTAGTGCTCGATACATAGCACCAGTATCAATATAGATATAGGATAATTTCTCTGCAATAATTTTTGCCACCGTACTTTTCCCAGCCGCTGCTGGCCCATCAATGGCAATTGAAAATTTCTTTTCCATATTTCCTCCTAAAACCGCACAAAAATAAGTTTGTTTTATATGCTTATTTTACCATAATTTTAGTTTCTTTTTCAAAAACTATTCCCCATTAAACGTTTCTAGTATTTCAGTATATGAATTCTTGTTTACACCTTCATATTTTGTCAGTTGCTTTAATTGCGGGAAAGCATCCAATTGATGAAGAATGACCTGAGACAAAAGAAGGAATATGAATTGGATAATAGCTAGTTTTATTAAAACTCTTTCGACAGTTTTCAAATTATCACTCCTCTAACACAACATATTTGTATTATTGGAGTGTAATCTTCGTTTTATTCTACTGATGCAGTTCCTTCCTCCTAATTTCCAACTGTCGATCAAAACAAAATCGCAAAAGAAGCTGCCTTTCCTGGCTAGTAATATCATTAAATTGCAATGATATTTTGTTTCTTGTTTCATTAAAGTCAAAGATTCTAGCAATTTGACCAGGTAGTTTCATATAATGATATTCTCCGTTTTGCAAGACTAAAACAAGCCAAATTTGAATTTTCATTCCTTGTTTGAGGCTAGACTCAATGGGAACAAGGAAAGATACTCCACCCGCACTAATATCATCCGCGACGCATGCAAATGGGGGAAATTCAAAATCAAGTGGGTGGACTGCAATATCCACAGAAGTTTCAATTCGAACATACTGGCGACGTTGTATTTTTCTTACATTTTCATTCCCTGGATATGAGATAATTAGCATTGGAATATTCTTTTTAATCCTACCTTTAATTTCTGTTTCAAACTTAAAGACAGATGATCCATCAGGTCCAACAAATGAAACATTTAATTGTGTGCCATCTAACAAGAAAACAGTCCGATTCGTTTCTAAACTTAACGGATAATCAATATAATAATCATTGCCTTTCCTATCCACAAGCCTGCATTTATATTTTTCCGATTGGTCTGAATTCTTTAGCTCTAGCGTTAAAACATCCCCAATATGTAACATGTTTTTTCACACCCTCTTTTTCCCATAGAAACCTTACTTTTTATTATTACATTTTATAAAAAAAAGGAAAAGCACTATCGCTTCTCCTACATTACATCTTTATATACTTCTTCGGCATTTTTTTGTTTTTGAACTTCTTCTTCAAATCCACTTTTCGCATTTATAAAAATCCGGTAGGTATCTGATCCAATAGTCCCAAGGAATTCATAACATAAAACTTCTTGATTTAAATCATTCATAATAATTGCTTCCCGTTCTTCCATTATCTTTAAATTAGGGTTAACTTTTGAACGTGCCTGTTTATTTGTAATCGAAGGCGCAGCAATCTTTCTTGGATGATGCGATTTCAAGTATTCATCTGCAGAAAACCCAACAATATTTCCATTATCTAATGCCACTTTTACTTTGATCGTTTCAGAATACACCCTTATATTATTTATATTTGTCACAAAATTAAAGACACCGATATTGTCATATTGTGTGCTCTCAAACAAAATTAAATTTTTAAAATCTGTTTCTTTTAAAAAGGCACTAGCCTTTTTACCCGCTTCATTTAAGCTAATAGACTGTTTGGGCACATTTCGAGAATTGATAAACCAGATAGGATATCCACCTTTTTTAGTTATATCCATACTTGCTTCCATATTTTTCGTTGGTTTTTTTAGCGAAACACTATAAAATCCGTAATCTGAACCTTTGCCGCTTTCTGTTACTGATACATCTGTGTTTCCATTAAATTTCATATATTTTTTTGCGATCTTTATCGCATCAACTCTTGTAATTTTTTTGCCTTTAACATTTTTAAAATTTTCATCCTTTTGTTGCAAATTTGCAAATGTAGGGCCAAGATCTGTTTCATCATAGCCTGAAACGGTATTTTCAACTGCTTTAAAGCCATCGATAATTGTATTATCTGACATTTCCTTTCCAGATGCGAGTGCCATTTCTACATCCATCCAACGTAGGTTATTTTTCAAAACCATATGTTGAACATTTCTAAGTTCATTTTGTATATCACCAGATTGCTTGTAAAGCAACTTTAATGTAGAGTATTCCTTTGTTGTTAATGGTTCTTTATCTAAATCCCTAACGGCTGTTCGATAGCTGAAATTTCCTATTTTCGTTAAAAAATCTTCCGTCCTGTTAAACGGTAGCAATGTTAATGGCAATTGACCTACATCACTATGAGCCTGGGAAGTGATTCTCCATACTTCCGTTAAAGCAGGCGATTGTGATTTACGAGAGTTCATTGCGAGTGATGTCCCTATTTTGTCATGCAATAAATCTACTTGATAGGACAAATCATGGAAGGCACGTTGATAATTATTTTCAGCATTTATAAGGATAGCGTTTTTTTCCTTATGTTCTTGATATCCCCAATAGGCTGTTCCAGCAACACCGACAGCAAGAACACCTATTAATATTCCTCTAATCAATTCTAGTCACCCCTTCACTTGCAAAATATATGTTTCCCAATTCGTTTAATTTGTGGTCTGGACCAGATCCATGAACTAGTAGCAGTTGCAGGATTGAAATAATACAATGCTTCACCTGTCGGATCCCAGCCATTAATTGCATCTAAAACTGCCTTTTTGGAAGTTTTATTTGGGGTTAGCCATATTTGACCGTCTGCAACAGCAGTGAAAGCTCCTGGTTCAAAAATAACTCCTGAAACCGTGTTTGGAAATGATGAGCTATTGATTCTGTTTAGAATGACGGCCGCAACTGCAACTTGCCCTGTATAGGGCTCCCCTCTTGATTCCCCGTAAACAGCATTTGAGATTAATTGAATATCATTTTGCGAAAACCCATTTGGTGTGTTTGCCGCTGTAGGTTTATTAGCTTTTGCAGCCCTCTTTTTAGGCGGACTCGACACTGTTTGATTTCTAACACTTGTTTTATTATATTTGGTTACCCTTACCAGCCTATTTTTTGTTGTTTGTCCTGCAAGTCCATCGATCGGCTGTCCAAATTCATATTGGAAATTTCTCAATGCCCAATATGTACTCCACCCAAAAACCCCATCAATTTTCCCGTGGTAAAAGCCAATATATTTGAGCCTTGATTGAAGTTCAATTACATCCTTTCCAACTGCCCCACGTTGAATAACTTGATTGGAAAATGCGTATACCCTTTGATGACCCTCAAATTGCGACAACGGCAGAAAACAAAGGGAGATTAGTAAAAAAGACTGTATTAGAACTTTTTTCCTTTTCATAAAGTAAGAACCCCCATAATTTAAATCTTTTAACATGATCCTATTTTTTGTTCTAAAGGAAATTTTATTCAAAAAATAAAATTTTCCCCCCCTTATCGATATTTAGAATTATTTAAGAACTTTGAGTATTATCAAAAAAATAAAACCCTTCATTAAGAATGAAGGGTCAGGCTGTCGAAAAACCCTTAAACAGCTTATTATTTCGCGCAGATTCTTTAACGATTAACCGCGTTAATTTGTCATAATGATATTAGTATATTAGCTTTGTAACTGGTCTGTTGATTTCCGCTCCAGGCGCTCCCTTTCCGCGGGCGTGCCGGGAGCTTCCTCAGCGCTGAAGCGCTTGCGGGATCTCCCCTGTCCCGTACTCCCGCAGGAGTGGAGCGCCTTCCACTCCAATCAACAGAGTGTCTTTCAATAAAGAACTTACGTTCAACTAATAAATAATAAAAAAAGTGGTGAAATCAATGTTTAAGCCAAAAGAGTCTAGTCAAAATGAATATGAATTTGTATCTATTGATGAATTAGTGCCTGATGATCATCTACTTCGTTTGATTGATAAATATATTGATTTTTCGTTTCTTCTAGAAAAAATCCGCCAATATTACAGCGATGATAATGGACGCCCAACTGATCCCCTTATTCTTTTTATAATGATGTTTATTGGTTATATTTATGGCATTCGTTCTGAACGCCAACTAGAGAGAGAAATTAGAACAAACGTTGCCTATCGCTGGTTTTTAGGTCTAAAATTCAAGGACTCTGTACCTCATCACTCAACGATTAGTTGAAATCGTCAACACCGTTTTAAGGATACTACTATTTTTCAGGAGATTTTTGATGAGATTGTACTTCTAGCAATAAATCATAAGATGGTTGGCGGACGTGTTTTATTTACGGACTCTACACATTTAAAGGCAAATGCAAATAAAAACAAGATTACGAGACAAGAAGTGGAAGTAGATACTCGAGAATATTTTGATGACTTAAACAAGTCGATTGAAGAAGATAGACTTAAACACGGAAAAAAGCCATTAAAAGAAAAGGACGAAGTAAAAGAAACTAAGGAAATTCGTGTAATTACTACTGACCCAGAATGTGGTTTTATGTCCCGTGAAAATAAACAAGAAATGTTCTGTTATCTTGACCACCGAACTACGGATATAAAGTTAAATATAATTACTGACGTTTATGTTACATCTGGCAATGTTCATGTTTCATGTTCATGATTCTGTTCCCTATCTTAGTAGGTTGGACCGTCAGGTCCAACGATTTGGATTTAAGGTGGAAGCTGTAGCATTAGATTCAGGGTATCTTACAAATCCCATTTGCAAAGGACTTTCTGATCGGAAAATTTTTGGAGTCATTGCCCATAGAAGATACCATCCTACTACTGGTTTATTTCCCAAATGGAAATTTACATACGATAAAGATCGTGACCTGTACATATGCCCCAACAACAAAGAATTAACCTACAAAACTACAACCCTTGAGGGATATAGGGAATACAAATCTGATTCGAAGAAGTGTACGAACTGCCCATTTTTATCCCAATGTACACGCTCAAAAAATAAAGTGAAAGTTGTAACACGTCATGTTTGGGAGGAGCACAAAGAAAAGGTAAGTTTAAATCGCTTATCTAAATCTGGAAAAATACTTTATAAATTTGGAAAGGAAAAAATTGAGCGAAGCTTCGCAGACTCTGGAAGAGCTGCATGGGCTTCCGCTATTGCCGGTTACGGGGATTGAAGAATGCATCCGAGCAGACTCTCCTTACTGCCGCATGCCAAAATATAAAAAGATTGCAACACATTTAGCTAAATTGGAAAAAGTGTGTTGCAATACTTTAAGTTGATTTACCCCCTGTTGATTGGAGCGGAGGGCACTCGACTCCTGCGGGATATAGAGGTCACTGGAGACCCCGCAGGCGGTAACGCCGAGGAGGCTTCAGGACCTCCCCGCGGAAAGCGAGTGCCTGGAGCGGAAATCAACAGGCCCATTTGCAGAGAGCTTTGATAAATTTGGTATTCGGATTCTGAGAAAATAAAAATTGCCGAGAAAAATACCCCTTTCTCGACAATCTGGAGGCTGGGACAAAACCCACCTCTGAGATGAAAAAGCCGGTGGAATTTTACGATAAGTAAAATTTCACCGGCTTTGATTATTTTCCAATAAAAATAAGGGCCACTTCTGATAAAATAAAGTTACCACACCAAATTTCATCCGAAAGAAGGGTCCTTATGTTCAAAAATTATATCATGAATCAATTAGTTTTGCCTTTAGATTTAGAAGTAAAATTACAAAATAATGATATTGCCTACCATGTCCATCATTTAGTTGAAAGTATCCCTCATGAAGCGTTCGAACCATTTCTTCGAAATGAGGGTTGCCCAGCCTATCATCCACGCATGATGCTTAAAATTATCTTATGTGCCTACACACAATCTGTCTTTTCAGGGCGTAAAATTGAAGCCTTATTAAAAGATAGTATCCGTATGATGTGGCTGGCTCAAGGACATGAACCAAGCTACCGCACAATAAACCGATTCCGTGTTCAATCAGAAGTGAAAGATTTAATCCGCCAATGTTTCGTCCAATTCCGTTGCCAATTGATTGAAGAAAAACTTATCGATCAAGAAGCGGTTTTTATCGATGGCACAAAGATTGAAGCAAATGCGAATAAATTTACGTTTGTCTGGAAGAAATCGGTTGAGAAATATCATCAAAGTTTAATTGAAAAGTCAAATCAGCTATACAATGAACTACTTGAGAACGAAATCATACCTGAAATTAAATGTGAAAGCGATGAACAGTTATCATTGGAAGAGATCGCTCAATTGGTTAAAAAAGTGGACGATGTCGTAACCGAGTATGATAAACAAATTGAAGTATCGACAGACGTTCTAGAACGAAAAGCCTTAAGAAGTGAACGTAAATACCCGAAACAAGTGCGTAAACAGTTGATTGATTTTGTCTTACGAAAACAGAAATACCAACAAGACTTTGAAATATTTGGCACACGTAATAGCTATTCTAAAACAGATCCGGATGCGACATTTATGCGAATGAAAGATGATTATATGCAAAACGGACAATTGAAGGCAGGTTACAATGTACAAATCGCAACGGAAGGTCAATACGCGCTTGCCTATAGTTTATTTTCAAACCCAACAGATACACGTACGTTAATTCCATTTCTAGATGAGATCGAGCAGCATTATTTCGAGTTACCGAAACACATTGTCGCAGATGCAGGTTATGGTAGTGAACAAAACTATAATGATATCCTTTCGAACAGAAAACGAGAAGCACTTATTACGTATAACATGTATTTGAAAGAACAAAAGAAAAAGTATAAACAAAACACATTTAATCCCGACAATTGGCAGTATAATGAAGAAACAGATACATATACATGTCCCAATCAGAAACTTCTTAAATTTCAATATCATTCTATACGTAATGACCGTACAGACTTCCAACGGAAGTTCAAAATCTATGAGTGCGAAGACTGTTCAGGATGCCCGTTCCGTTCATCATGTACAAAAGCAAAAGAAGGAAACAATCGAAAACTAATGGTGAATGAAAAATGGGAACAGCAAAAAGAATATGTAAGAGAGAAGCTTTCAGAAGAGAAAACGAGTGCCATCTATCGAAAACGCAAAATCGATGTGGAACCAGTTTTTGGATTCTTGAAGGCTAATTTGCGTTTCTCTCGGTTTTCTGTACGAGGAAAATCGAAAGTAGAAAACGAAATGGGCCTCGCGTTAATGGCAGTGAATTTAAGAAAATTCACTGCCAACAACTAAGGTAATAGAAGAATTAACACCCCAAAATAGAGAAAGGTGAATTTGAGTAAGCTCAAATTCACCTTTCTTACTATTTGAAGCTAGTTATGTCCCAGCCTCTTTTTGAACAGGATATTGTTTTTTAAAGTGATTGGCACTTAATACTTTCGCCATTTTCACCTTTTTTAATCCTAGCCACCAGAGAAAAATCATAAACGGAAAAATAACAAAAATCCAGTGTTCTTGAGAAATCAAAATATAATCATAGAATCCGTGTAAACCGAAAGGTACTATTAGTGATAAAACTATCCATTTATATTTTGAATTTGCGGTAAACTTTGCCTTACCAATATAAAAACCCATTATTACTCCAAAAAGGGCATGGCTTGACACTGGGAGAAGTGCACGGGAAAGTGCATGTTCAACCCCATTTCCTACCAAATAGAATATATTTTCAAGCGTCGCAAATCCGAGCGAAACAGAAGCACCATATACAATTCCATCAAAGGGTTCATCGAAGGCAACATGCTGGTAAACAGCATAGAAAAGGATAAACCACTTAAAGAATTCCTCTAGCATGCTTGAGGATATAAATGCATCAGTCCAATTAGAATGAATTACACCCTCAACACCGAGAACATGTTGGATAAACATGATTGGAAATACAAGAAGTGCTCCATATATAAATGTTCTAAGAACAACAGAGATCGGCTCGGCATCATATTCGTCTTTTAAATAAAAATAACTGAGTAAAGCTAAACCTGGAGCAATTCCAGCCGATAATATTCCCAACATGCATGATCCTCTTTCCATTCATTTTCTTTAGTTTAACATGTTATGTTTCTAAAGAATATATGGATAGCGCAAGCTTCCTAAAAAGGAACGTTAACTTTAATCCAATGATTTGACCTTTGCATCCAGCCGGTCAAAGCTCTACGCTAAACAATTCCTTTTGTCCAATAAGAGTTAAATTCTACTAAAATAATGCTTAGAAATTTATATCCATCAATCCACTTGCGAGAGCAACTGCTAATTTAATTCTTGCCTTTTTCGAATCATTGTCACTGCCAAGAATAACACCTTTGTTATAAAGGTCATAGGCACTACCTTTATAATCATATGTTGTATAGACAGCGCCTTCTTCAGCACTTGTTGTTATGACTATTTTTATTCCATCGGCAATTGCCTTTTCAATTTCAATCATCATTTCCGGTGCTACTTGCCCACGACCAACCCCTTCAAGGACAATACCTTGAACGGAACTATCTCTCGCTGCTTTAATAAACTTTCCATCTGCTCCAATATAGCATTTAATAATTTCAACTTGAGGAATCGGAGATTTAACGTTAAAGTACTCTCGTTTAACTGGCTTCTGGAAAACATGTACTTCATCATTATCAATAATTCCGAGATACCCAAAACCAAATGAGTTAAATCCCTGAATATTAGAAGCATGCTCTTTCTTTACATACCGTGCTGCAAAAATTCTTTCATTAAAAATAACTACTGTCCCAACTCCTCTTAAGTCATCCGAATAGGCAGAAAAAATAGCATGCCTTAAATTAATATATACATCACTTCCTAAATCCTCTGGTGAGCGCTGCGAGCCTGTAACAATAACAGGCCTATCATCCTTAATTGTTAAGTCTAGGAAATATGCAGTTTCCTCCATAGTATCCGTACCGTGTGTCACTACCACCCCTGATACATCTGGGTCATCAAAATACATTTCAATTTTATCTTTTAACACAACTAAATCGTCAAAAGTAATATGGATACTTGCTTTTTGAAATACAGATTCAACAATTACTTCAATTTGCTCAGGTAAGTTACACATGGCAGCTAGTTCTTCCCCTGTTATGGCGCCTGAAGCTAATTTACCAGATTCTTTATTTGGCCTACTTGCAATGGTGCCACCTGTTGTCAATAATACAACCTTTTTCATTTATCTCACCTATCCATCATTTATAATGTTATGACTTGTCTTGCCAATTTATATTATAAAACTTATTTTCCAGCTTTTTTTTAACATCATTAGCTATTTTCTCACCATGAAATCTTCCATTTTCAATAAAAATCTCATTTGCATTATTCCCAGCTGCGATTACCCCAGCAATGTAAATCCCCTTCACATTCGTTTCCATCGTATCAGGGTCAAATTGAGGTCTACCTGACTCCTCTTCTATTTTGATTCCCATTGTTTTTAAAAATTGATGTTCGGGATGGTAGCCCGTCATTGCAAAAACAAAGGAATTTTGGAGTTCAATTTGTTCCCCATTCTTTTCATAAATAACCTGGTTTTCCACTATTTCTTTAACGGTTGATTCGAATTCCATTTTAATTGTTCCATTCTTCACTAATGCAGTAAATTCAGGCAATATCCACGGTTTGATGCTCGAAGAATATTCACTGCCTCGATATAGAACCGTTACTCTAGCTCCAGCTTTCTCCAATTCAATTGCAGCGTCAATACTGGAATTTTTTCCACCAATAACACACACGTCTTTATCAAAAAAAGGGTGAGCCTCTTTGAAATAATGGAAAACCTTTGGTAAATCTTCTCCTGGTACATTCATATAGTTTGGATGATCATAATAACCCGTTGCAACCACAACAAATGGTGCTATATAAACTTTTTTATCCGTTATAATTCGAAAAGTTTTATCTTCCATATTAATCTTAATTACTTTTTCAAAAGCATTTATTCGTAACTTTTTTCGCTTTGCCACTTCTCGATAGTAGACTAATGCTTGATTTCGCTTCGGTTTATAGTTTTCCGTAACAAATGGTATTTCACCAATCTCTAATTTTTCACTTGTGCTAAAAAATGTTTGATGTGTTGGATAATGATAAATAGCATTTACAATATTGCCCTTTTCGATAATGAGAGGATTTTTCCCAATTTCTTGGAGCGCTATTGCAGCAGCTAATCCACAAGGACCTGCCCCAACTATTATTACATCTTCCTTTTGCAAAATTGACACTCCTAACAAAACAACATAATTATAATCTATATAAAAAAATCTCCTACCATTTCAATGATAGGAGATTCTCCACCGTATTTCAATATTTTAGAGTTTTGGTGCAATGACTACAATTAAATCCAGCCTCTAAAGCGGCTTGCCTCAGCCATTTTTCTTACTCCAACCATATAGGCTGCTAGTCTCATATCTACCCGGCGCGACTGTGCAGTGTCATAGATACTGTTGAATGATCTAACCATTAACTTTTCAAGTTTTTCTTCCACTTCTTCTTCTGACCAATAGTATCCCTGGTTGTTTTGAACCCATTCGAAATATGATACTATAACTCCACCAGAAGACGCCATGACATCAGGAACAAGTAGAATTCCACGGTCAGTTAAAATTTGAGTAGCTTCTAAAGTAGTTGGTCCATTGGCAGCCTCTACAACAATACTTGCACGGATATTATGTGCATTTTCTTCTGTAATTTGATTTTCAATTGCGGCTGGAACAAGGATATCACAATCCAATTCCAAAAGTTCTTTATTCGTAATCGTATTATTAAATAATTTCGTTACGGTTCCAAAACTATCTCTTCTATCAAGAAGGTAATCAATATCTAGACCTTCTGGATCATAAAGGCCACCATAAGCGTCAGAAATCCCAACTACCTTTGCACCAGCTTCGTGCATGAATTTTGATAAATAACTACCTGCATTACCGAAACCTTGAATTACAACTCTTGCACCTTTAATATCAATTCCTTTTTTTGCAGCAGCTTCACGAATACATATTGTTACACCCTTAGCTGTAGCAGAATCTCGTCCATGTGAGCCTCCTAGAACAAGTGGCTTACCTGTTATAAATCCTGGGGAATTAAATTCATCAATTCTACTATACTCATCCATCATCCATGCCATTATCTGAGAGTTTGTAAATACATCCGGCGCTGGAATATCCTTTGTAGGACCAACTATTTGACTAATTGCACGTACATAGCCACGACTTAATCTTTCAAGTTCACGGAATGACATGTCACGAGGGTCACATACAATTCCACCTTTTCCGCCTCCGTATGGAAGATCCGCTATACCACATTTCAAACTCATCCAAATAGAAAGGGCTTTCACTTCTGTTTCTGTAACATCCGGATGAAAACGAATTCCACCTTTTGTTGGCCCAACAGCATCATTATGCTGGGCACGATAACCCGTGAAAATTTTTATTGATCCGTCATCCATTCTAATAGGGATCTTAACTGTTAGTAAACGTAGTGGCTCTTTTAAGAGCTCATAAACTTCTTCTGGATAACCAAGCTTTTGCAAAGCTTTATGGATTACAGTCTGTGTTGATTTTAACACATCATGTTGTTCCTCGTTATTTTTTTTATCGTTTCCATTCTCGGCTACCATTTGTAAACCTCCTAAAGAATAACTCTTACGAATGTCGTCGCTTTCATGACATAGTATACACTTTTAGTTAATTTATGCAAGATGAAAAATGCATTTTTCATTAAAATACAGCAATAAATGTAACCGCTGTCATTTTTAAATTTATTAATTATTTTTTAAGAAATTGAAGCTACACTAACCTTAATTTATGTAAAGGCATAAGTGACTAACACTGTTGATTTAAACACAAAGAGGCGGTGGCCCCTTCCTTTTCTAGGGAAAAAGTAACTCCCTACTTAAAGAAATGCTGAATGGTTTCCACCGCGTTGTTTTCAATTATCTTTTTTCCATATTCCGCCAGAACATATGGACTTAAAATTGATGCGTTGCCATATTCTGAGAGAATGGATGCTGTTCTTTCAAGATGTATTGGATTCAAATGACTCATAAGTAGGTAATATCGGTTATTCATTGAATATAAATTTCCACCACTAATGTCCATGGACATTAATCTTTTTGAGAGACCAATCACATCTTCAAAACTTTCAAATTCATATAGCAAGCTATCGCTGCCTTCAACCCTTACTTGCATTTCAATAAAACCGTCGTACAACATTTCTTCCTCGTCTTCAGCATCCTCTACTGTTATAATCATTATCATTCCCTGAGCCTGCAAGGAAAAAACCTCAACAGCAACAGAACCTTGAATTTCAACATTAAATTCCTCACTAGCCTCTTCTAACATGTCATGAAAAAGCTGATCCCATTTAATTGAATCTTTCCATATATCCTCTTTTGAGAGCCCCCTGTCAAAAAGGTCATCAGAAGTTAAAAAAATTTTTATTTTATTGGCTGTTAAGCGTTCTAAGCGCATGCTTTTGCCCCCTGCCATCACATAACTCATATTTTAGTTTATGTCACGGCTGTTTGTTGGTGAATTGTCTACTCACCAATCCGACTAACTATGTTTTCTAAAACGCCATATTCACAATAGTGCATTTTAATGCAAATCAGTCTCTACACGACATTGCAAACACCCTTTTAATGTAGATGAACGTAATACTGAAATAGAAATTAGCCTTTTTTAAGTGTTAGTAAATGACACTCAGCAGGGGCACCAAGCCTCAGTGGGAGCATAGTTGTTCCATACCCATTACTTATTAATACAGTAGTATTCTTAAGAATTTTTATTTTCCCCTGTTCATATGGACTATAGCCCAAAAGGTGGATCTGTCCTCCATGAGTATGCCCACTTAAAACGAGGCGGATTCCATGTTCTGGTTTTACCTTTTCTGTAATTTGCGGATAGTGGCTAGCTAAAATTTTAAAGCTATCGACCTCCGCATCCATAAGGGCAAAATCAAGTCTGTCAAGCTTTTGATTAAGATCATCAACACCTAACAAACAAATCTTTTCACCTATTTCTGATTCAAACGTGACCGAGGTATTATATAAAATTTTCACTCCACTTTCTAAAAGAATTACATCTAATGCATGAAAATCTACTTCATAATCATTGTTTCCCCATACAAAATAAACTGGTCCCAGTTGTTTCAACTTATCGATATTTTTTTGGACCCTTTTCATAGGAACTCCCTTTTCCGTCAAGTCGCCGCCAATAATGACCAAATCTGTTTTCCCAATTACATCAGCAATCACCTTATCTGAAATTACCCTCCGATGTATATCAGAAATAAAAAAAATTGAAATTTGACCGAATGATGCCGGGAAATCAGGAAAAAACAAGTCTTTTTTTGATACCTTATTAAGAAATGCTTCACGGAGCATACTATATAACAGGAGGCATCCTCCTAACATAAATACAATCAAAAGCCACATATATTTGCTATCCCCCTTTACTCTATATATCCATGGAAATCATACCATACATCAAACTGAAACTAAAAAAGATAAGAGTGTGTACCCTATCAATTTGGAATAAGAATAAAAAAATTAAAATTAGACTAGTAAATTCGAAAAATAGTTCAATATTCCAATACCTTTTTTCCTGCCGTTCCCTCCTTGTATGCTGTAATGTTTCCTTAATAAATTTAGCAATCAATACGAATCCTGAAAAAAACATTAATACGGCCAAAAAAAATCTCAAAGGGCTCATTATAAGACCAATAAAAAATTCAGAGACGGAAAATGGTGGATGAATAAAAATTAATTTTATGTATAAATAACCACACACAAATCCAATCATTAATTTCAAACTCTTTTTCCACATAAAAAATCCCCCCCATAACAATGTATGAGCAGGATCTTCATTTTTTCACCTATTACTAATCATTCATCTTCTTTGATACTTAAAATTCTAAAGCCATCTTCTTCAAGCTTCTTGGTAAAACGATCAATATTATCTTTCTTCTCAACCTTCATGACGATTCTTCTTACAAGTTTATCAGTCTCATCGAAAGTAACAAGAGAAACAATAGGCGCCTGGAAGTGATGGGCAATTTCAGAAAGGCGAGCAATACGTCCTTCTGTTTCTATAGAAGTAAAGGCAATCCTAACACCAGGTCGATTCATACCAAATGCACTTTGGAATTGTTCTAATACATCAGCCCTGGTTACAACACCCAGAAATTTACGAGTTTGATCAACAACAGCCATTAAAGGAAAATCTTTTAGATCAAGAAGTGTTTTTTCAAAAACCTCTTCACCTACAAGAAATTTCTCCTGGAATGTAGCAATATCCTTTACAAATGTTGAATTTAAAAAATCATCTTTTAGTTTGTTAGAACGAAAGAAGTTCTCGTATATTCCAAATCTTGTCAAGATACCTACATACATATCACCATCAAGTACTGGTAAACCATCCACATGTTGCGCTTCTAATTTCTCCAAAGCAGATTTTAATGTTTCATCATGCTGAGCTGTAAAACAATTATGCTTCGGTATCATAATGCTTTTCACAAACATTTCCATCACCTCTAAGTTATAAATTCTACCTTATCTAATATATTTCAACATCATCAGGGAAATCCCCTTTTTTCTAATTAAAGATTTAGTCATGAATGCAGATATTTTTCATAAAATTAAGTGATGTTGAATAAAGGGAGGCCGTCTATGAATACTCATCATAAAACGTATCAGCCTTATGCTAGTCCTTTTGACCCATGCGTACCAATTAAGTTCAAAACTTATTCCACTCCCCCTCATTTGTATATGGGATATCAACCACCGAATCTACCCCAATTTTCACCTGCAGAAGCACTTAGGGCGGGAACTATTTGGAAAGTATTTTACGATCCATATTACAGTCCATTCGAAATGGCAAAGGAGGACAGTCCAATATGAATCAGGTTCCTGCTGAATTCTATCCATTAATGGAACAACTCCAAACTGTTGACTTTGTGTTGGTTGACCTCACTCTGTATTTAGATACACATCCGGATGATTTTGAAGCAATTAATCAATTTAATCATTACGCGAAGGAGAGAAAACAACTAAAGAAATCTTTTGAAAGCAAATTTGGCCCATTATTGCAATATGGTAACAGCTATTCCGGGTATCCTTGGAATTGGGCAGATTGCCCTTGGCCATGGCAACTGTAGAAAACAGGGAGGGAATGAAGTAAATGTGGATTTATGAAAAAAAACTACAGTATCCCGTACGAGTCAGTAGCTGTAATCCATCGTTAGCCAAATTTTTAATTGAACAATATGGTGGTGCTGATGGAGAACTTGCCGCTGCACTTAGATACTTAAATCAACGGTACACAATCCCAAATAAAGTGATTGGGCTACTCACTGATATCGGCACTGAAGAGTTTGCACATCTTGAAATGATCGCAACAATGGTTTACAAATTGACAAAAGATGCCACACCAGACCAAATGAAAGCTGCTGGTCTTAGTGATCATTACGCGAACCATGATGGTGCGTTATTCTATCAAAATGCTTCAGGTGTTCCTTGGACAGCCGCTTATATTGCTGCAAAGGGCGATCCTATCGCTGACTTATATGAGGATATAGCCGCTGAAGAAAAAGCAAGAGCAACATACCAATGGCTTATAAATTTAAGTGATGATCCTGCTATAAATGATTCGCTTCGTTTTTTGCGTGAACGTGAAATCATTCATGCACAACGTTTCCGTGAAGCTGTCGAGATCTTGAAGGATGACCAAAATCAGAAGAAGGTTTTCTAATAGAGGTAGTTTTAAGAAGCAGCTGTTTTGGCTGCTTCTTACTTTTTTTCATGATATAAATTAATATCATAATTTGTTTTCATCATTTCAAAGACTATATGGCGGTTTTTCCATTCCATTTCTTTTTTCCACAAATCCTTACTACGGTCAACAATCTCACAGCGGAGCTCATGAAATTCTTTCTCTTTCTTTTCTTTCTTTTGCTTAAGCACGTTCATAAAACCATACAACCCAACAGTAACAACTAAAAAAGATAGATTGTTTGAATCATTCACAAAGGCAGAAAACATTGCGGCAAAAGAATATGAATACAGCTTGGCAATTGTGAAATACAAATAGATAAAATAGATTGAGGTCAAAACAAGAGTTGCCCAAATGGAAATAGTATGCAAGCGCTTTGATTTATCAAATTTCACCTTTCTTTTTCTAACATTTTCAAGCATTTGTTTCGTCGCCTGATCAGTATGTTCTAGTAAAAGAATTGGAGAATCCATTGTAACCACCCTCCCTATCTTTTACATACATATGAACTTGTCCTTTTAAATATGTGCAAAAAGGGCAATTCGGGCTAAAATTTTCTACTTCTTCAAAGGTATTTTTAGAACTTGACCTGTTTCTATATCATTATTCCGAATATGATTGGCCTGTTTAATAATATCGATTCCAGCGCTTGCATGATAGTAATTCATTGCAATACGAAAAAGGGTTTCTTGTGGCTGAACTGTATGATAAATAATCTTATATGATTCAGGGTTCTTGGTAATCGTATCAACCTGTCCGCTCCCATTTTTATCTGTATCATGTCCATTTGTCATGGAATCAGTTGAACTAGATTGCGTTTTTACACTTTTTTGTTCAATAACGCCATTACTTTGGGTATCTGATTCTGGGTTTTCGCTTGTGGTAGTATTTTTATTATTTTCATTTTCTTGCTTTGTTCCATTGATTTCCTCGCTTTTTTGCGGATTTACTTCATCTTGCTTCACTTTTTGCTTATCTGGATTTTCAAAATCTATTGTTTCATATCCTTGTGAGGAAACGGTTGCTTTTTCTGTTCCACTATATTTCTTACCTTCAATGTATGAATAAATGCTAAAGATAGTAATCGGAAGAAGAATGAAAAACAAAACTAATAATCGAATGACTGGGTACTTTAATTTCCATTTTGTTTTCTTTTTCTTTAACCGATGCAAGTCACTTCTTGGAGGCATGCTGGAATCGTCATTGGAAGCATCGATTATCTTTTCTATTCTTTTTCTTAACTTTTCAGCCTGGTCTCTATACGGATCTTCTCTATTCATTGATTAACCCTTCCTGTTCATTGTCTTTAAAATTTTTATATTTTATGTGAATTCCTAGTAGAAAATCAATCACAAAATGCATTACAATGGTCACTGCCAAGTTGTTTGTCCATTCATAAATAAATCCAATTAAAAAGCTTAATAATACAATGTTAATAAATAAGAACCAATTAAAAAGATAGCGGTAGTGGATAACAGCAAACACAAGACTTGCGACTATTAGTCCAAATCTCGTTTGAATAATACCTCGAAAAAGCATTTCCTCACTAAAGGCAACGGTTACAGTAATCCATGCAATATGAAAAATATTTCTATTTTGAAAAATTTTTTCATTTAATCCCCCATCATGATAGTACGACGAGGGTAACCATTTCATCAGTACAATATCAATAATGACAACTAGTAATCCTGCCATTGCACCTATTGTCAAAATCCGAATGTCATTCCACTTTAACTGATTTAGAAAAGAAAAATGATCATAAAATAGAATTCCTAAAACGAACGTGATTAAGAGCAGTACTATTTGTGTGGCATATAAGTGAAAGAGCAATTCTTTATCTGTTAACTCTTTAATTATTTTATTATATTTATTATTCATTTTTCCAACTCACTTAGAAGAATTTGGGCCAAATAGTCTTTCCATTTCTCACTTTTTTCTATTGGTGATCCATTTTTCTCTTTTGCCATGAATAGGCTCCATTCTATTTGGCATATATCACAACAATTTGGAATATTTCTTCCAATAGATTCATCGAAATGTGATAGAAGAAAATCCCTTCTACATTCATTTATTTCTATCCATTTTTTAACTCTAGAAATATTTGATTTCTTTACTACTAGTCGATTACTTACATATTCTTTGATCACTTCACAGCTTTTTTCAAGGCTGGTATGGTTCCTAAATAATTGACTACAAAATTCATCGATAAAACGCCATTGAATGTCAGAAAATCCACCAATATTTTTCAAACTACTATCCAAATTCAAGATTTCAGTTTGCCCATTATGATGTAACCAGGTGAATAGCCAATCAATTTGTTGATCTGTTGGCAATTCCCCCTCCACAAGCTGAGTGGGAAGCTGTTCGTCTCCTGATGTATATAACAAAATAGCAATGCTGGGTTTTCCATCTCGTCCTGCCCTACCAATTTCTTGAAGGTAGGATTCAATTTGCAATGGCATATGAAAATGGATAATAAAACGAATATTTTCTTTGTTAACTCCCATACCAAATGCGCTTGTTGCACAAATAACGTCTAACTGGCCGTAAATAAATTGCTGTTGTATTAAAATTCGTTGTTCCTGATCCAATCCACTATGGTACGCCATAACGTTAAAACCCTTTTCTCTTAATAAAGCTGCCATTTGCTCTGCCACTTTTTTACTAGAAAAATAAATAATACCTGGACCTTTCAAAGTAGAGACAAGCTCGATCAATCGGTTTTGCTTTTCACGATAATCTTCACATTTTTCAATGAAAATACCAATATTGGGACGATCAACACTTGATTCAACCCTTTCAACTTCAGATATACCGAGTGAATGAAGAATGTCTTCACGAACCTGCTTTGTTGCTGTCGCTGTTAATGCTAATGTAAGAGGATTCCCCAGTTGCTCACGAATCTCTCCTAATTTTAAATAGTCAGGGCGAAAATCATAACCCCATTGAGAAATACAATGTGCCTCATCTACTACAAATAAGCAAATGGATAGTCCCTGTAACCTTTGAATAATATATGAAACGTTTAACATCTCTGGTGATATAAAAATATATTTGTATTTGCCTAAATTACGGAGAGCATCTTTTTTAACATCGACAGTTAAAAAAGAGTTTAATGCTATAACTCGCTTTTCTCCAATTTTCATCATTTGCTCAACTTGATCCTGCATTAGTGATAACAATGGAGAAACAATTAAAATCGTTCCATCTAATAAATTGCCAGGAAACTGATAACATAGTGATTTACCTGTTCCAGTCGGAAGCATGGCTAAAGTATGATTACCTGCCAGAATTGACGATATAACTTCTTTTTGTCCGGGTTTAAAAGAACTATGACCAAAGTGCTTTTTTAATAGTTTTTCTAATTCCATTGTTTTGCACCATATTTTGCAAGAACTAACCGTATTTCAAAATAATTAGCAGAATCAACGCTACTTCTGATCAGTTTTAATTGCTTTGTAGCTGATTTACGAGCTACAGATATAATCTTTTTCTGAATTCCATAATCGATAAATGGATCGATGGAGAATTCCTCTATTTTTAGGGCTATTTCAACAATGTGATCTTCAATTGTGCTCGTTTTTAAATGGCGCCTCTTGGCAATTTCTTCAATCGAACATCCTTTTTGAACAAGATCAAATGTGATTTGTGATGAATTTGTTAATAAGCTGTTCTCTTTTATATCAACAAGTAGAAAGGATAATACAGGATACCTGTTAATGTCTGTTTTCACTTGTTGAATCAAATAATGGAGGACGTTTTGAAATGCAATATGATAGGAGGAAAATTCCATTCCTAATTTTTCTGCAGTTTGCAAAGAAGTCAATCCAATACGTTTGTATCCTGTTAACCTAAAAATAATAACAGAAGGATCAAATTCATTTGTATCTTCAAGGCAATCAAGCAGTTCTGAAAAAATAGTCTTACCTAATAAGATTCTGTCCAGCTGGTTATTTTTCAAAAATGATTTTAGCCAAATATGAACCGTTTTATTTTTTTGAATAGGAATATAATGAGTCTCTTGAAAAACGAGATTTGATACTACCTGAATTAGCATCGTTAGTCTCTCCCAAAATTGCTGTGCAACCGAATTGAACTGCCACCCGTTGATATAAATCGGATCAGTATGATTTTCTCTAAATAGGTTAATTTTCTCTTCACCTAAATTTGTTAGCAGAAACCGTTGGCCTTCACAAGGGGAAATCCATTTATGTTCCAATGCATTTTGGATCACTTCTTCTAGGGTTTCCCGTGTTAATGGTTCATATATTCGAAAAAACCTTATTAATCCGAATAAATGTGCATCTTGAATCGTCTGTGATGATTTTTTTCCTTTTAGAAGGTGGTAGATGGAATATATAGTTCTTTCGCCATTAAGTTTTTTTAAACAAAATAAAATAATATATTCAATATATCGCATTCCCCCTACCACCTTTCGACAATTTGCACTATAATACCTGTTTATTATTAATATTCTAGCATGAAACTGATCATAAAGTTGATGTAAATTGACAATATTCAAAGAAACAAATGAAACAAAATCGACTAACTATTATTTATTTTTCTATTGAAATGTTTTCAATTCAGTTTTACAATAGTGATTGAGATAGTGTTTCCATTTTCATTAATGGGAAATTGCAAGAATCATATTGTTCATTATTGGGAGGTTTTTTATTATGGCAAAGTACACAATTGTTGACAAAGAAACTTGTATTGCTTGTGGAGCTTGTGGTGCAGCAGCACCAGATATCTATGATTATGATGATGAAGGTCTAGCATTCGTAACTCTTGACGATAACCAAGGTATCGTTGAAATTCCAGATGTACTAATTGATGATATGACAGATGCTTTTGAAGGCTGTCCTACTGATTCAATTAAAGTAGCAGAACAACCATTCGATGGTAACGCAACTAAATTCGAATAAAAATATTAGTCCTGCCTCTGATTAATGAGGGGGACTTTTATTTTTTGCTATGTTAAACAACAGTTAGTTTTTATCAACAATAAAATTAATAATTCCCCTATAAAGAAAACTCCGAATGGCAAGCCCCTATGTGCCCTAGTATGGGCTAGTAGAATTTATAGATATAAATACTGATTAGCTAACAAAAGGCATCGAGAGCGCGTGCTCTCGATGCCTTTTGTTGACAATCTGAAAGCAACGGTTCCCCGTTGCTTTTTCTATTATATTTTAAGCATTTTTTATAATCCTTTGCTTAATTATCCAATTTTGCATACGAGTAAATAATAGCATAAAGATTACACTCATTATGACACCTTTAATTATATTAAAAGGAAGAATCCCTGTTACAACTAATTTGCGCGCTGCCGGTGCTGACATCGCTGGAAAATGCAAAAAGAACGTATAAGCCGGTAAAATGATATAGTAATTTAGAATGCTCATTATGACCGCCATAATTAGGGAACTAATAACTAAAGAAAATGACATTCCTTTTTTTGATTTTAGTTTATTAGATAAATAGTAGGTTGGTAGTATAAATGAGATTCCAGCAATAAAGTTGGCCACGTGACCAACTGGAACTCCTGTTGCACTCCCAGTCATAAAATAATTTAGAACATTTTTAAAAAATTCTACTAAAATTCCTGCAATCGGCCCAAAAATCAAAGTGGCAATTAGGGCTGGAATATCACTAAAATCAATTAAAAGAAAATTTGGAAATGGTGGAAGTGGGAAGTTCAAGAGCATAAGAATATACGCGATACTACTTAACATTCCGACTGATACTACTGCTTTAACACTTAGTTTTTTCATTTTCCTCTCTCCTTTGTGATCCACTCCAAGAAGAGAGGTTCAGCACTAAGATATACCTTATAAAATAGAAAATCCCCAAGATATGGCTCTTGAGGGAGTTTTTTTATGAAGGCACACCTAAAACACGTCCAATTTATCAACATTTTTTGAACGTATGCAGAACCTCCATCTTCTCCCATCCAGACTATACTGTCGGCTTTGGAATTACACCAAATCCTGCCAAAAAAGGCTCGCGGGCTTAAGAGTTAAAACTCAAATACCGCCGATCGGGAATTTCACCCTGCCCCGAAGATAGATCAATATTTAATTTTAATTTTATTATACTGAAAATTTATCCAGTTGTGAAGTAAAATAAAATCCACGCTCCACATATGTAGTAGGATATTCAAAATTTCACTATCTCTAAAAAGCAGGAAAATAAAGAAAACTCGCCGATTGGCGAGCCCCAAGGGGATGATTTGGCGTAATTGCCATTATGCTTAGCTTAAAAAACCGGAGTCAAGTATATCCACGATTGCGTATTTTTTAGTAATCTGATTAAGGAAGATCCAAAATTTGTTGCTGCATGATTAGATCTGATGAAAGATTATTTAATTGTTTAATTTTGTCTACAGTTACATTTTTCTCCCTTGAAATTGATGTTAGGGTGTCTCCATTCTTTACAATATATTTATTTTCGGGCATTTTTTTAATAATTAGTTTTTCACCAATCATAATATTTGTTCCCATAATCTTGTTTGAATTTTGTATTGTCTCTACTGTCAGATTGTTATTTTCTGCTATTGACCATAGGGTATCTCCATCCCTAACAATATACATTTCTTGGTTGTCCGCCATATTGTTATTAGATTCATTATTTTCATCACTGGGTTGAAGTCTTGAACTTACTTCAAGTACATTCTTATCATTACCAATTGTTCCAGCCTGGACTACTGCACCTACTGTTGCTTTTCCTAATAATCCTTCAGGATCAAATGCATATTTTTTATCAAAGGTCCATTCAATTTTATGTGTTTCAAAATGCAGGTGTATGCCTGTTGCTTGCCCGGTGCTTCCCATCTTCCCAATAATGTCTCCTTGCTTAACTGTTTGACCAACTTGCGCAAGGCGCTCACTTAAATGGGCATATACAGCAACATAATTATTAGAGTGCTTTATAAAGATTACATTACCATAAGAATCGGAGTAATAAGATTTCTCCACTACTCCGTCATCAACAGCTACAATTTCTGTGTTTAATTCACCAGCAATATCAATCCCTTTATGTTTTCCATTCCTTGTTCCAAACGTATCTGAAATAACTCCATCTGACGGCCAGATCCAGCTAGTCTTCTCCTGGCTTGTTTTAAGCATATCCGCTTGGGGATGTTTACCACCTAGAAATAACAAACTGATACATAGTGCCATCAGTCCGGCGATTAGCAATCTCCTTATGTAGTCACGCATTTTGTTCCTCCTTAATTTTTACCTTTCTTTTTCACCAAATATACAATCAGCTTCATTTGGAAATGGAGCATTAAAGCATACTTGTTATAATATGGTTTTTATTTTGTTTTATTCATATTTTTGAGAAAAAATTTATTTTTATAAACGAAAATATGAATAAAACAAGGTAAATTGCAACAATTTTTTAGAAAGGCTCTTTTCTTAAACTTTGTTGCTATTTGAAACTAAATTAGAATGGTACTCCAGTTTACCGATGAAAACTGTAGGAAATTTTTAAGAAAAAAGCACGATACCATAGTTATTTCGGGTTTTTAGACTAGGTACGAAAAACAACAATCTATGCGAAAACAGCCTTTAGAAAACAGTTAAAGAAAACTCGCTGATTGTCATCGCCCTTAAGGGCAATGACAGACCGTAGTTGCCCTTATACGCTAGCAAAAATTCTAATAAGCCAAAAAAAAAAGACCAACCTTAAGGTTGATCCTCTACCGTGCGAAGATTTGGCGCCACTGGAACTTCATTCTCTTTTAATAAATCAAAAGGACCTAAATTTTTAATCGGAGGATTCTCAAGCATTACATGTTCTAATCCAAATTCCTTTGCGGTTAACAAAATTGCTTCATAGGAATAAACACTCATAGGAATATTTTCTAGATTTGAACTATCTTGAACTGATAAAAATAATGTTTTATTTTTAATGGCATCCACCCTAAATTTCAGTGATGGTGGAAGGGAAGCTTTTAGTCCCCATTCTGGTTGATCAGACCACATTGACTCCAAGGCTGCTGCAACATCTGTATAAGACTTTTGAGATGGGACAATAAATGGTATTTCCTTACCATCAGGAATAAAGAAAAAATTAGCATGATTTTGCTCGAGTTGAATATCTAATTCTTTTTTTTCTCCATAGTTTCCGAGTATAATTCCCGGATTTCCATTTGTTGTAAATTTAACTTTCTTAATATTACTATTTGTAGATACATTTTTCTCAATTGCATTAATAAAACTAGTCTCAGTTGCTGAACCTTCACCATATGAATGGTTCGCTGGAACATCTATAATGATACTATCATCATTGGTATCTAGTTTCATTTTTGCATTAAGGGGATAAAAATCACTTAAACCCCATTCTTTTTCTTTTAATTGAGCCGTTTTTTCATTAAACAGATCAACCCAGGATTTATTACCGGGGTGATTGATGAGTGTTGAAACAGGAATGAGGATTTGTCCTTGTTGATCTGGAATCCAATACGTTAAAAACTTTCTGCTTCCCAATTCATTTTTATATAAAGCATTTTTTAAATTAGCTGATTGCATAAAGAGTTTTGGAGTACCTATCTTCTGTGCCGATTTAGAACTAGAATCCTTTTTTTCTGACTTTAACTGTGCTGTTATTTTATTTTCACTAGAAGTTGATTTTTGTTTCATTGAATCTTCAGAAGAATTTTGTGACCAATTAGTCAAATTTGGAGCGAGAATAATAAATAGTAGGAGTAATACCGCAGCTGTTGCAAAACTTGGGAGCACCCAAGATTTACGCTTTCCTCTCTTTATTTTAATGGAAAGATTTTGATAAATGTCACGAGGATTGCGATAATCTTCTATTTTTGGCATCTGCCTAAGCATTTCTTCAAGTTGTCTATCGCTCCACTCGGACTTTTCCATTATCAATTTCCTCCTTCCCCGTCAACAATTCCATCTGATTCCTTAAAACCTTTAAAGACCGGTGTTGGGTTGTTTTTACTTTGCTTTCTGTCCACCCCAATGCCGTAGCAGTTTCTGCAATAGATAAATCATTCAAAAAACGCAATACAATAACCACTCTTTGATCAATTGTGCAATGACTAAGACATTCGTAAATCCATTTAATTTCTTCCTTTTGGAGGGCTATTTCTTCTGGGATCGGTTCCTCGTCTTTTACTTGTTGAACAGTCCAATCGAACTTTTCGAGCATCCTTTGTTTCCATCCCTTTTGCTTACGAAAAAAATCAATTGCAACATTCCTAGCAATGGAAAATAGCCAGGTTTTTTCACTACTTCTTCCCTCAAATCGGTCATAGGATTTAAGCACACGTATATAAACCTCTTGAACAAGATCCTCAGCATGCTCTTTATTCCTGACCATATAAAACAGAAATTGAAATACATCATGATGATACTTTTGATAAAGTTCCTCAAAAACGGAGTCCATCAAGTTCCCTCCCCGTTCGTATATTTAGTCGTTATGTAAATTAAAAAAGTTTCACTTCTTAATATAATTGTTTTTCCATCCAAAAGGAAGAAGTTTTTTCGAATTGCTTTCAATCTTATCAAGATTATAAATATTTATTATTTACTAGGCTATGGTGAAATAATAGGTTGATTTTTCAGCTCTCTTCGAATAGCACAAAAAACTCATCCATGAGATGAGTTTTTAAATGTTTCTTGTGAATCAAGAACAATCGGCATAATTTTTGGTTTTTTCCCTATTTTCGAGGTAAAAAGAAGGAAAATGTCGTTCCATGACCTAGTTTACTCTGGACAGATATGTGACCGTGATGTCCCTCAATAATATTTTTTGCGATTGCAAGTCCAAGACCAGTCCCTGCTCTACCTCGTGTCCGTGCTTTATCAGCTTTGTAGAAACGCTCAAATACAAATGGTAAATCATCTTCCGGTATCCCTGATCCAGAATCTATCACTTCCATTGTAATGCCTTTATCTTCATTCATAATAGCTAAATGAACCGACCCACCTTTAGGTGTATGTCTAAAGGCATTATCAATTAAGTTTGTCAGTACTTGTTCAATCCGATCAGGGTCTAAGGAAAAGAGCAGAAATTCATCGATTATATCTGAATCTAACAAAATTTCATTATCTTTTGCTAATCCTTGGAATTTATGAATAATCCTATTGATGAACGAGGAAACATTTACTTCTTCAATCGTAAGATGGATCTGAGTTGCTTCCATTCTAGCTAAGTCAAGTAACTCATTTACGAGCCGACCCATTCTAAGAGATTCGTCATAAATGACTTTGGCCATTTCTCGTTTGTCTTCTTGCGTCTCTGCAATGTCATCAACAATTGCCTCACTATAGCCTTGTAACATGGAAATTGGGGTCCTAAGTTCGTGTGAAACATTGGCAATAAAATCTTGTCTAAGTTTGTCCATCTTTCTCTCTTCTGTCATATCCCTAACGACAGCTACAGCACCACGAATAAATTGATTGCTATAAAGAGGGCTGACAAGAATAACCCAATGTCTCCCTTGAAGGGAAATCTCCCCTATTTGATCTTTCTCAGTGTCAACAGCAAGTTGGAAAAGATCCATTACTTTTGAAGGAATCGCTTCCGTATTTATGCTGTAATCCCCTTTTTCATAATACCAATATTGAAGAAACCGATCTGCCGGAGGGTTTGTAATAAGGATGGTACCATCACGATTAAAGGTAATGACTCCATCAGCCATACTACTTAAGATACTAGCAAGTTGCTCCTTCTCCTGGCTAAGTGCATTCATATTAAATTTCAATTGTCTTCCCATCTGATTGAAGGCCGTAGCTAGTTCCCCAATTTCATCATGGGAAAGAATAGGTACCTTAGTATCAAATTTTCCTCTTGCCACCTCAAATGCCGCTTCCCTCATTTTTCTTAATGGAGCTGCAATTCTTGTAGACAAAAAGAAAGCAAAGATAGTTGTTAAAATGATTGCAACCCCCGCAACGAGAAGAATAAACTTAGTCGTCGATTGAGTTGTCCTTTCGATTACCTTTAATGATTGATAGATAAATACGGCTCCCCTTGACCCATCAGGCAGATGCAATGGTACACCGATAATCGAATAACTTGAATCATCTCTCTTACTGTCATTTTCAGAAGTAAGAGTTGATACTTTTTCAATGGTTCCATTGTATTTAAAAACTTTCGATAAATCTTTATCTTTTCGAATATCTGCAATTGTTAACTTCTTTTCACTTCTATTATTAGGAGAGTAATAGACTTCATGATTATTTTTAACAATGACCACTTGCGTATCATTATTAATTATTTCCCATGAAATCTCTAAGCCTAAAGAAAGGTCGTTATCATGCGCTTCTAATACATTTGCAATCTTTTCTGCTGTATTAGTTAAGTCTTTTTTCGTTTCAATTATATTATTGTTCTGAAAAAACTCAAGGAGCATCACAGTTAATATAAAAAGTACAAATGAGACGAGCAAAAGTATGGTAAACCAGAGTTTACCTACTACACTTCGTAATAAGATCATTCATTTACAACCTCGAATTTATAACCAACTCCCCAAACTGTAACGATCATCCTCGCCGCTTGTTCGGATACTTTATTCAATTTTTCACGTAGCCGTTTTACATGAGTATCAACTGTACGAAGGTCTCCAAAGAATTCGTAATGCCACACTTCTTTGAGTAATTGTTCCCGATCAAAAACCTTATCAGGTGATTTTGCTAGAAAATAAAGTAACTCGTATTCTTTTGGTGTTAAACTTACTTCTTTATCATCTGCTGTCACTCTGTGTGCATCATTGTCGATTGTTAAATGCGGGAAGACAATTACATCTTTCGCTGTGGTATCCGTCTGTAAGTAAGTTGTTTGTGATGACCTCCTAAGGAGTGCCTTGACTCGCAATACAACTTCTCTTGGACTAAATGGTTTAACAATATAATCATCGGTACCAACTTCAAACCCTTGAACCCGATTTACTTCTTCTCCTTTTGCCGTTAGCATGATTACGGGAGTAGCTTTCTTTTCCCGCAATTCACGACATACTTCAATACCATCTTTACCAGGCATCATTAGATCCAAAAGAATTACATCATAATCGTTAGCAAAGGCTTTAACTAGCGCTTCGTTTCCATCCTCTGCCTCATCGATGGAATACTCTTCACGCTCTAAATACATTTTTAATAAACGGCGAATTCTTTCCTCGTCATCCACCACTAAAATTTTTACGTCCTTATCCATTAATAAATCCCCCCATGGAGTTATTTTACAAAATGGTTCTGCTTTTTGCTATGCTTTTCAAGGAATTGGATATGAAAAAAGTATTAAAGATTTCACAAAAAAGATATACTTTTTCCTTTATTAAACATAATAACAAAAATAGTATATATTCATATATGTTTTCAAAAAGCCTCCCCCATTAAGTAAGAGCTTTATCCAGCATATGAATGAAGACCAGCAATAACTAAATTAACTGCCACGAGATTAAACATGATAATGACAAATCCAATAACGGCGAGCCAAGCTGACTTTTCGCCGTGCCAGCCTTTAGAAAGGCGAAGATGTAAAAATGCCGCATAAAAAAGCCATGTAATTAATGCCCAGACCTCTTTTGGATCCCAGCCCCAGAACCTTGTCCAGGCGATTTGCGCCCAAATCATCGCAAAGATTAATGCTCCTAGCGTAAATACTGGAAATCCAATTAACACGGAGCGATAACTTATTTCATCAACAAAATCAAGATTAATATTTTTCACCAAAGGCTTTAATGCAGCTGCAATTCGTTTTCTTAAGATTATTCTAATTAAAGAATATAATAGTAAGCCACCAATTAACGACCATATAAATGTATTCATTTTCTTTGCATTAATAATTGCAGGTGTTTCAATCAATGGTTTGAACTTTCCTTTTGTTAGTAATTCATATTCATGTGGTCCAGTTATGGCAGGCATCGTGAATTCAACTGTAGCCTTAACTTTATTTTTATCAACCCAATTAAACTTTTCATGGTAGCCCATACCAGTAAAGGTAGATGATACCGCTACAAAACCAAGTGTGGTAATTAAACCAAACATTACAACTTCAAGCCAGAAAGTTCGCTTTGTGGCTTTTGATTGATCAATACATTTAACAAGATATATAAGTCCTGCGGCAAAACTTACTGCAAGGATCGCTTCACCGATGGCAGCTGTTGTAACATGGATGTAGAGCCAATCACTTTGTAATGCCGGTATTAACGGAGTGACATCTCTTGGAAACATACTAGCATAAGCAATTACTAGAATCGCCACAGGCATAGTGAAAAGTCCGAGAAGAGGAGTTCGATAAATAAAATAAATAACGAGAAAAGCCCCCACAAGTGCCATGCCGAAAAAGGTTGTAAATTCAAACAAATTACTCACTGGTGCGTGCCCAGCAGCAATCCACCTAGTTATGAAATACCCTATTTGTGAAATAAAACCAAATATGGTTATAAACACAGCAATTTTTCCCCATTTATTAGTGCCTTTCTTATCTGATGGCTCCTTTTTGGTTTTAATTGCCCCACCAAAAAACAAGGTAGCAATTAAATAGAGAATAAAAGATATATATAGTAAATTACTGCTAATTGTTACCAAATTAGAATACCTCCTTTTTAAGCTCTTTCCGCTTGGAGCTGATCTTCAGGCATTGAAAGTTCTGTGCCATCTAGGATTGTTTCCATTTCCCGTTTTAGACCATACCAATTTTTATTCGTATGTGCGCTTATCCACACTTGTCCATTTTTCCGCTGAATCCAAATCCTTCTATGATTCCAATACGCTCCTTGGATAACACCAAACATAAAGAGGAAACCACCAAAAATAATGACCCAAATAGTTAAATCCTTCCTAACAGTTAGACCAGAAACATTCTTTGTTTGAATAGCTTTAAATTTCATTTTATATTCATTATTTCCAAAGGGCTCTATATTTTGCCGAATTGCAACAAAGCTAGTTTCCCCTTTCGGTTTATCTGGTGCATACATTCGAAAAACGAATGCAGGGTTATTTGGTATTCTTGATTTTGTTGTAGGTTCTCCACTCTTTGAAAATTCAAAGTCAGGAAAATAACTCAAAACATCTACTGAGTAACCATTTCCTAACACATATTTAGATTTTGGATCATAAAGATCAATCGTAATATTTCCAAATGATTTATCTGTCTTTTTATTAGCTAAAGTAAATGTCATGGAATTTAACTCATCTAACTTGTAATCTACTTGGTACAATGAATAACCATTAAAGGTTAGCGGTTGATTTACCCGAATATTATAATCCTTTATTTTTTTTAATTTAGGCTTTTCTCCGATAATGGTATGTCCGACCTTTTGATATAGAGTCACATTTGATTGATAATTTTTTGCTACATTTCCAACCTTACTTAGTGTAGCACCATAGGCCTTATCTTTATTTTTATCATAGAGTTGTAGAATAAATTTTCTATTAGTGACGTAAAATTCTTCGTTTGTGCCAGGTACTACTTTTGTTTCTCCTTCACGAAGCCATAAAACCTTATCAACATACATTCCTGGAACAAAGCGAAGCATAGCACCAATCAGGAAGATAATTAGCCCAACATGGTTTATATATGGACCCCAACGTGAAAATCGACCTTTTTCGGCCAATAGATCACCATTTTCCTCTCTTACTTGATAATGCTTTGTCAGTAAGTGCTCTTTTGCTTTAGAAAAAGAAGCATCCACATTATCACTACTTGTTATTCCAAAAATTCGCTGGCGCTTTAAAAAGCCTTCATGCCTCGTTACTCTTTGTGCTTTTAACGCTTTGTAAAGTGGCACTACGCGATCAAGGCTACAAATAACAAGAGAAACACCGATCATCGCAATGAGAATTAAATACCACCAAGAGCTGTATAAATTATTGAAGCCCAATTGGTAATATATTTTACCAAACCAACCATATTGGGACTGGTAAAATTCTTCAGCTGGCATGGTACCTGGAATATACATTTCCTGAGGGAGAATAGTACCCAGAGCAGAAGCAATCAATGTAATAAGAATTAGTATAACTCCTACTTTTACAGAGGAGAAAAAGTTCCATACTTTATCAATAAACATTTTATTATAAGTTTGTGAACGGCGAGCACTGCCTTCATAACGCATATCGAGGACTTGTTTTTCTTTCTCTCCCTCAACATGTAACATTCCACATGCTTCGCAAAACACGGTTCCATGTGGGTTTACATGTCCGCATTCACATTTGACATCTTTCATTCAAAAAACTCCCTGCACTATTAAGGTTTAATTTGATTCATTAATTCCTTGACCGTTTCTTCAGAAAGCTGGCCCGTGTAATATTTTACCACTTTCCCATTTTTATCAATCAAAAAGGATACCGGGAGCGGGTCAATACCGTAGGCAGCCTGAACCTGCCCATCCTTATCAATTACAATTGGGAAATCAAGCTTATGGAGTTCTGCAAATTTCTCGACAGCCAAATTAGATTCACTAACATTTACCGCTAAAACCTGTACTCCCTTATCTTTAAACTGATGGTATTGATTATTTATATAAGGCATTTCTGTTTCACATGGCTTACACCATGTTCCCCAGAAGTTAAGAAATACTCCCTGTCCTTTATAGTCAGAAAGGTGATGTTTAGTCCCATGCATATCGGTTAAGACAAAATCAGGTGCCTTTTGTCCTACAGCAACCTTTAATTGATCATCCTTAGTAAAATTCGCATAAAGTGTATAGGCAACGGCAGCACCTAATATAAGTAAAACCAAAGTTCTTATGACTAAACGCCGTTTTTTCATTTGTTACCCTCCAAAAAGTAATAATCATATGTCGCTTAAATTATATCATTTCCCAACACTAACACAGTGATAATAAAAGAAAATAAATGTGAAACTTCTATGAATTTTTTTGAACAGATTCCATTGCCAATGCCCTGAGTTGTTTAACTTCATGTGGAGTGAGTTCTCTTGCTTCACCAGCATTCAATCCATTTAATGTCAAAGTTCCATATCGTTCTCTTTTTAGTTTTAATACTTGATGGCCAATTGCTTCAAACATTCTTCTGACTTGCCGGTTTCGGCCCTCATGAATAACCAATTCTATGATTGAAGTCTGTTTTTTCTTATCCAAGGAAATCATTTTTACTCTTGCAGGCGAAGTTTTTCCATCCTCTAAACGAATTCCTTTTTCAAGTTTTCTTAAACTTTCTCTCAGGGGTATCCCTTGTGTTTTAGCAACGTAAACTTTTTCAATTTCACTTCTTGGGTGCATTAGCAAGTTAGCAAATTCACCATCGTTTGTCATCAGGAGCACACCAGATGTATCATAATCTAAGCGACCTACAGGATAAATCCTCTCCATAATGTGGGGGAAAAAGTCAGTAACTACCTTCCTCCCTTTATCATCACTCACACTAGAAATGACACCACGAGGCTTATATAATAGAAAATAAACTGGTGATTCTCTTTCAATTTGGATTTCGTTTACTTCCACTTTGTCTGAATTTGAAACCTTGACACCGAGCTCTGTAATAATTTTTCCGTTAACCTTCACTTTACCTTCTTTAATTAATTCTTCCGATTTCCGTCTAGATGCAATGCCTGCCTGGGCAATAACCTTTTGTAATCTCTCCATTTATGTACCACCTCATCATATATGTATCCAAGATTGTAACCTTAGTTTTCTATCCTTATGAATTATGACACAATATTGACCGATTTCAAAGTCAAGGATATTGTTTATGATGAAAAATATCCAAAGCTAAGCGACACAGAACAATATCCTTATTAATATCTGTCCATCCTAGGCAAAAAAGCAGATTCTCTAAGAATAAAAACTTTCTTAGAGAATCTGCTTTAAACATCCCATTCTACTTTGTCCCAAAAACAAACGTAACAACCACGATTGCTGCGGCAATTCCAACTAAGTCTGCTAAAAGCCCCACTTTTAGGGCATCCCCCATTTTCTTGATTCCAACAGCACCAAAATAAACCGTCAACACATAAAATGTTGTATCAGTGCTTCCTTGAAGGACTGAAGCAAGCCTACCTATAAAAGTATCTGGTCCATGAACCGCAATAAGATCACTTGTCATCCCAAGTGCTGCAGTACCGGAAATAGGTCGAATGATCGCAAGTGGGACAATCTCTGGGGGAACACCTAAGTATTCCATTGCTGGGCGGAGCCAATCCATAAATGCTTCTAATGCCCCTGATGCCCTAAATACTGAAATAGCTACTAGCATCCCTACTAAAAACGGAATTATAGAAAAGGCAATTTTAATTCCTTCTTTTCCGCCTTCAACAAAGCTTTCATAGGTCGGAATTTGTTTATATGTGCCATATATTAGGATAAATCCAATCAAAACAGGTATAAAACCAAGGGAAATCATCGATAACATTTCCATGCTAATTCATCCTTTACGGCTTCGTCGATAATAAAAGTATCTGTCAATGATAATGGCACCAAGCGCAGAGATAATAGTGGCAATTAACGTTGGAACCACAATTTCTGTTGGCGAAGCTGAGTGATAGGTCATTCTGATTGCGATTACCGTTGTCGGGATCAACGTAATACTAGCTGTATTAATGGCTAAAAAGGTAATCATGGACCTACTAGCCTCGTTCTTTCCTCCATTTAATTTCTGAAGTTGTTCCATTGCTTTTATACCAAGGGGTGTTGCAGCATTTCCTAACCCGAACATATTCGCAATCATATTAGATAATATATAGCCCATTGCAGGGTGATCGGGAGGAACCTCGGGAAATAAACGTTTAACAATTGGTCGAAATAATCGAGAAAGTCCATCAAGGAGTCCAGATTCTTGGGCAATCCGCATCATTCCAAGCCAGAAAACAAGAATACTTATTAGTCCGATACAGAGGGTTACAGCTTCTTTTGCCCCCGTAAAAATAGCATTATTTATTTCTCCCATTGTTCCATTAATCATTCCAAAA
The DNA here is from genome assembly GCF_030915485.1 of Neobacillus sp. PS3-40. GTDB lineage: Bacteria > Bacillota > Bacilli > Bacillales > Cytobacillaceae > JAUZPL01. The sequence continues at coordinate 884,486 of NZ_CP133266.1, forward strand.
ACAATTCCAATTAACGTCATAAACACCCAAATATAGTTAACCATGAACGTTTACACCTATTATTGAAAGAAAGATTTGTTTTATAGAATGAAAGATTCCCTTTTTCTTTTCTGGCATATTTCTGTAATAGATTGGAACTTCTTTAATCACTTTTCCATCTAGATAAACAACCGCTTTTCCAACAACTACTCCTGACTTTTCAAATTGATCATTGCTTTTTCCAGGCTTATTTAGTTTATATTTTATACTAAATTGATCTATTTCCTCAGAAGTAACAGGATAAACAAACGACCTTTTTAAGAACAAATGATCTTTATAATATTTGTTCTCTACATTTATTTTCCCCTTGGAAAGTACTTCTGCCATATCAAATTCCTTAAATCCATTTTCGAACAACGAGATATGATCGTTCCAATCGTTTGAATCATTTATCGTTACCGCAATTAATTCCATGTCGCCCTTTGTTGCAGTTGTAACAAGAGTCCTTTTTGCTAGTTTGGTGTACCCTGTCTTTCCACCTGTACAATATTGATATTTAGTTAATAATCTATTTTTATTTTTCCAGACTCTGTCCCAATCTTCAGTTGGATTCGGTGCCTTATATACCTTCGTTCCCACAATTTTTTGATATTGTTTATTCTTCATTGCATATCTTGTTAATAGTGCCATGTCATAGGCAGTGGAATAATGGTTATTATGGTCATCAAGCCCATGGGGGTTGGCGAAGTGAGTATTAAGCATACCAATCTCTCGTGCTTTTTGGTTCATTAAATACACAAAGCCATCAACACTTCCACCTACGTTTTCAGATATGGCAACTGCTGTATCATTTCCTGAGCGCAGCATTAATCCGTAGACTAAATCCTTAAGTGTAATTATCTCACCTGGCTTTAAATAAACAGAGGACCCATCCGTATATGTCGCCTTTTCACTTACTTTCACTTTTTTGTTCATTTTCCCTGATTCAATTGCCAGTATTGCAGTCATGATCTTTGTAATACTTGCGATTCTCCTTTTCGTAAAGGCATCCTTCTCAAATAGAATTCTGCCCGATTTCTGCTCCATTAAAATTGCACTTTTAGCACCTACGGAAACAGAAGCATCCACCTTTTGAGGAATGTTGATAATGAAAAGTGAGACCATGAGGGCAAAAATGACTAGCTTTGAAATCCGTCTCATTAGATGCCTCGTCTCCTTCATATTAGTTTGTACAAGTTTATGCGGGACAAGGTTTCTTATGACTAAAATTAGAAAAATGGCACTACTAAAATGAATTCCACTTCAATTCTACTGCCTTCTCAAAACGCATTTCAACATTACTCCAGTTTACGATTTTCCACCAATTCTCCACGTATGCTGCACGATTATTTTTATATTGAAGATAGTATGCGTGCTCCCAAACATCGAGTACAAGGATAGGAATTGTGTCCCACAGGGCTTGACCGCTATGCTTTTCAGATTGCACTATTTCCAGATGTCTTGATCTTGGTGACCAAACGAGCAAAACCCATCCGCTTCCTTCTACTTGGATTGCAGCTTCTGAAAAGTGTTTTTTAAAGGCTTCATAACTTCCAAAATAGCTTTTTATTTCTTTTTCTAGGCGCCGCTTTGGCCTTTCTTCACCCCGAGGGCCCATATTCTCCCAAAAAATTGTATGAAGATAATGACCTGACCCATGAAACGCTAACTCGCGCGACCAATGCTTCACAAGGGAAAAATCACTTTTCTCGCGGGCCTCTACCATCCTTAGCTCAGCTTTGTTTAATCCCTCCACATAGGAATAATGATGCTTATCATGATGGACCTTCATGATTTCCTCTGAGATGTATGGTTCTAGAGCATTATAAGGGTAAGGTAAATCAGGAAGAGTATGGGAACCTGGAGGTACAACAGATTCAGCAATCCATATAACTCCTAATTCCTGCTTTCTGTTAAAATACTCCTCCATTTCTTCATGAATGGTCTCCGCTTCTGATTGTAAATTTAATAGCTCTGTATCGGATAATGGAGTTGAAATGCTTTCCATCAAATCTGTAAAGTTATCAAGTTTCTCCCATAATGCAAAGTTTTTATCGACTTTATCTGAGCCAAGAAATTTTTTCATATCCTCATTCCATTCAAATAATTCTTTCACATATTTTCCAAATCGATCCATCATACCCCTCATTTCTTATTATTTAAAATTAAGGTTTAATTTATGGTATGGTTTCCTTTTTATAATATTCTTCCTAAAAAATAAAGAAAACTCGCTGATTGGCGAGTCCCTAAGGGCGATGACAGAAGCGTAGTAGCTCTTATGCGCTAGCAGAATTTATGGATATAAATTCTGCTTAGCCGAAAAAGGGCTATCCCATTCAGATTTTCAATTCTGAATGGGATAGCCCTTTAATGATTTTACTATGATTGGATAATTTTTGTTCGGTAATCTGTTTCATAATACTCAAGGTCTTCTCTTATTCTCTGAAATTCGCTCTCTAATCCTCTCACCATTTGTTGAAAGTCCTCTGGAACAGATTTATAGAATTTGATTGAGTTCTTTCCAGTATATGCTGAGCGGCTGTCCTCAAACCATGCATCGTTTTTTGGCGAGAAAAATTCCACAATACATTGATGATAAATTCTGTATAATGTTTTCTCGGCAGCAGCTTTTTGAAACGGATCACTTTGTAAAATAATCTTACAGGTCTCTAAACCTTCTTCGCTAAACACAAGTAACTTCCTCAAATTAGAAAGGATTTGTTTATAATAAACTAAATCACTTTCATTACCTTGATCAAATTGTGCAAGCGTTGTTTGATTTAAAAATTCTTCGATCGTTTTAATGGTAATGACTAAGAAAGATTCAACATCCTTTAATTGTGTTTTCACCAATGTATTTCCCACTTCTCAACCTCCAAATTTCATATCATTTTAATTAACTTGACTGCACAATAAATTCAAGTGGAGAAGGGAGCTCATAACTTTTCTTTTGTCTAAGAGCCCGAAAAATTTCTGGCAGTTTATTAAAGTTAATTTCTTTAAAATAGGCAGCAAATTCTTGTTTAGAGTTAATATATATCCGTTTACGCTGTCTCAAGCCTGGATTTTTCAGAAGGCAAACAAGCGCGACAATATCCTTAAAATTAACACTATTTTCCCCTACACCGAAAATTGGGTCTTGATGATAAGGAGTGAATTCTTGGAAAACTTCATCAAAATATCTCACATACAAAACATGTAAAGTTTTTTCCATTCCATCTTCTTGAAAGGTGATTTCACTACTATTAAAAAAGTCCTCCGGTGTATTCGATTTTTCCTTTTCTAATTCATGACCCTTGCAGGAAATAATTTGCAAAATTCCTCTCTCCTTCAATTAAAAGTTTCTTCATAAAGAAAACTCTCCGATTGGCGAGCCCCTAAGGGCGATGTCAGAGGGGTAGTTGCCCTTATGCGCTAGCAGAATTTATGGATATAAATTCTGCATAGGTGAAAAAATATATCCTTAGTTTATCATAAACAAGGAAGTTATGAATTAATCGTTTCTTGAAATTTTTCGAAAAATAAGTCAGCTTCTTCTTGAACAAATTCCTCATCTACTTTTTCTGGAAGAGATGGCAACTCATCAATACTCCTTAATCCAAAATAATCAAGAAATTCTTTCGTGGTTCCGTATAAATATGCCCTTCCTGTTCCTTCTACTCTTCCAACCTCTTTTATAAGGGCCTTTGACGTAAGTGTGTGAATTGGGCGTTCTGTTTTTACTCCCCGGATTTCTTCAATTTCTACTCTTGTGATTGGCTGTCTATAAGCAATAATCGCTAGAGTTTCTAACGCTGCTTGCGATAAAGTGGACGTACTTGGTGCATCGACAAGTTTTATTAAAAAAGAGGCATTTTCTTTCTTTGTAGCGAGTTGAAATGTTCCTGCCAACTGTACAATGGTTACTCCTCTTTTTTCATCGTGATCATATTCTTTTTTTAAATTGGCTAGAATGTCCAAAATCCTACCCTCATCAACATCTAACACTTCAACAAGTTGTTTTATGGATAATCCTTCATCCCCTGCCGCAAATAAAAGACTTTCTAATATACTGTTCCAATTAGTAATTTCCAACCATTTCTGCCCCTTCCCCCATAGCTTCAACAAAGATTTCACCAAAATTTTGATGCTGCTCTACATCAATCTCTTTTCTTTTTATTAGTTCTAAAATAGCAAGAAAAGTAACGACTATATGTTCCTTTGTAGAAAAGGGAAATAGATCATTGAAATTTTTTCTTCCGTTGAATCCACGTAAATCAGCCAATATCTCCATCATTCTTTTTTCAATCGATATTTCTTGCCTTGCTATCTTTGTTGTCAAAGGACGCTGTAATTTCTTTCTTCGCAACAATTTTTGAAAAGCAGCCAACATATCGTATAAGGATACGTTTAATTCCTCCTTTTCAGGAAGTTTGTCTTTTGCAAATTCCGTCAAATCGCTTGGAGGCTTCGTATATATCAAACTACGACCTTCCTCCATTTGCTTTAAATCATGGGCAGCTTCTTTGTATTTGCGGTATTCAATGAGCCGTTCCACAAGCTCATCTCTTGGGTCTTCCTCAAATGGGAGATCAACTTCAAGAGTCTCCTCTTCTTTTTTTGGTAAAAGCATTTTGCTTTTGATTGCAAGTAAGGTAGCAGCCATTACCAAAAATTCACTTGCCAAATCAAGTTTTAGTTCCGTCATTGTTTTTATATATATTAAGTATTGTTCGGTTATTTGTGATACTGGGATATCATAAATGTCTATTTCTAATCGATTGATCAAATGAAGGAGAAGATCAAGCGGCCCCTCAAATGCATCAATCTTTACATTGTAATGCATTGTACGTCACCAAAATTCCTATTTCTTTTATTCTATATCAATTAATAGTATAGAGGATTCACCTTAGTTATCCAATAGAAAAATCCACCCTTCCCCCTTTTCCAAATAAAACAGGGTAAAAGCCTATAACATATTCTAAAACTTAACATATGATGGGAGGGAAAAGTAATTAAATTATTTTAGGAGGTTTTAATATGTCTGATGGCGTAGTTGGATGCGGATTTGGTGGAGGATTTGCATTAATCGTAGTGCTATTCATCTTGCTAATAATCGTTGGTGCTTCTTGGGTTTATTAATATAACATTAGCTAATGTTTGCAGATGCCCGTCTTTTTGACGGGTTTTTTGCTTATATGAAAAGAAAGCCTCCTAATGTGATAAACTTATACATACTTGATTTATTGAGGTGGGATGGATTTGTACCCAAAAGAATTCATTCAATACTTAGTTCACTTTCATGGAGATCGTGACTATTTTGAATGCCATGAAATACTTGAAGAATACTGGAAACAAACTGATTTTGGAAATAAAGATTCAATCTGGGTGGGATTTATTCAGCTTGCTGTTTCGAATTATCATCACCGCCGTGGTAACTTTGAAGGTGCTAAAAAAACAATGAAAAAGGCATTATCCATTTTTCTATCTAAAGAACCTTTCATTATCAAGCTTGGATTAGATAGCCAGTCCTTTTTGGTAATGCTTTATGAGCGCTTAGCTATTATTGAACAAAACAAAGCTTATAAAAGTATTAATTTACCCATTAATGATCATTCATTACTCAATCAATGTAAATTCATTTGCGAACAAAGTAAATACATTTGGGGCAACAATAGTGATCTAACAAAATTACACATATTGCACCGGCATAAACTTCGCGATCGGGCAAGCGTTATCCAAGAGCGTAATTCTGCAAAACAAATAAAGAAAACTCGCCGATTGGCGAGCCCCTGAGGGCGATGATTTGGCGTAGTTGCCCTGATGCGCTAGCAGAATTGATGGATATAAATTCTGATTAGCTAAAAAATGCGGTGTAGATAGACAATTTTCAAGAGTCCATACAAATTCTAAATATAGGAAAAGGCAACGAATAAGTTATTCGTCGCCTTTTTTGTTTTCTACATAACAATGCACACATTTTTCAATAAAGGGTGCAGTATTTTCATTTGCAATTATCTTTTTATCTGGATACATCTCGCGTAAGGCACTGAACATACTTTTACCAATTCCTTGAGATCGATGTGAGGGATTAACAGAAATGTGTTGAATCTCTAAATCACATTTGCTGTTCAAAATCCCAATTAGACCTATAATATCGTCTTCATCTTTCCACAAAAAAAGTTGCCAATCCTCTTCCGTTTCATATTGCTTCATGGTTTGCTGAAGTTTTTTCAGATCTTTTTCATTTGGCATAAAGGACAATAAACCCATTGCAATTTTTTCAAACGTTTTCTTATATCGAATTAACATATAGATCCCTCATTATATTAAATAAAACAATGTTATTTACAGACACACAATCATTTTCCACATAATAATTGACCATTTCATTATATGTGTTTATAAGCTTTATGTTCATACTACCAATCATACATAATTGCTCAACTAACATCAATCATAATCTATGATGGAACTAAAACACTAAAGTCCCAAAGATTAATCCCAAATGATCGATCAAAAAATGCTAACTAAAATGTATTCCCTTTTTACATCAAACAGATCACGAGCAAGCACTATGATGATTGTTTTCTAATATTCTTCATTCTATACTAAATAATAAAATTTATCCAATTCTCTTGCAAGTAATGTCCTCTTCCATTACAGTTTCAAATAGAATGTCCTATTCAAATGAACTATTTTTTGAAGGAGCTAAACTGATGAAAAAAATACTTATATTAACTATGCTTGCATTTTTGATTCTTCTCCCTATCCAAGGTTTTGCAGATATGGCAGAAGGAGACATAATTATTACGCTCGGAGAAAATTTGACAGACACACAAAAGAATATGCTGCTATCCGAGATGAATGCACCGAAGGATACTCAAATTATTACTGTTTCTAATCAAGAAGAGCATCAATATCTTGGAAAATATGTGGCAAATTCTTTAATTGGAACAAAAGCAATATCATCATCAGCAACGACGATCGAACCAAATGGCTCGGGAATTTCAGTTAAAACGAAAAATATCACATGGGTTACAAATGAAATGTATGTAAATGCGTTAATCACTGCTGGTGTTAAAGATGCGAAAATCTATATTACTGCACCTATTCCCGTTTCTGGAACGGCCGCTTTAACAGGGATTATCAAGGCATATGAAATTTCAGCAGATAAAACGATTCCTGAAGCTGTCAAACAGGCTGCGAACCAAGAGATGGTTGAAACCGCAAAGCTTGGAGATTCGATTGGAAATAAAAATGCTGCAGCATTAATTGCAAAAGTAAAAGAAGAAATTGCAAAAAACAAACCAAAAAATGATGAAGAAATGAGAAAAATAATAGAAAATGCAGCCAGTGAATTATCAGTCAAACTGAATGAAAATGAAATGCAAACATTAATTGACTTTTTTAATAAATTAAAGAATTTAAATATCAATTGGAACCAAGTAAGTGACCAACTACACAAAGCAAAGGATCAAATATCCAATTTTATTCAATCAGAAGAAGGCCAAGGCTTTCTAGAAAAAGTAAAACAATTTTTCATTCGCTTAATAGATGCCATAAAATCCCTTTTCTCATAAATATCTAACTATCGTTTCAAATAAAATAAGTTACCGCAGTATGCGGTAACTTATTTTATTTGAGTGACAAATCTAGCCTTACTAAATCCTCATACGATTCCCGTTTAACAACAATCCTGTCTTGCCCATTCTCAACAAACACTACAGGTGGTCGTGGAATACGATTATAGTTATTTGCCATTGAATAACCGTAAGCTCCTGTGCAAAAAACTGCCAAAATATCTTCTTGGCCCTGCGCTGGTAAAGGAAGATCCCAAATTAACATATCTCCTGATTCACAGCATTTACCTGCAATTGAAACGGTCTCAGTTGGTTTCTCTAAAGGTTTGTTTGCAAGTACGGCTTCATATTTTGCTTGATATAATGCAGGTCTGATGTTATCACTCATTCCCCCATCAACAGCTAAATATTTTCTTACATTTGGAACTTCCTTCTGTGATCCAACACGATAGAGAGTAATTCCTGCATCACCAACAAGTGAACGCCCAGGCTCAATCCAAATTTCCGGCAAATTCATTTCATATATTTGAATCCATTTTTTAACTTCCTTAATAATTTCGTCCACATACTGGGATGGTCGGATTGGTTCATCTTCTTTCGTATAACGGATACCAAAGCCGCCTCCTAAATTTAACACTTTTGCTTCAAAGGAAATCTCATTTTTCCACCTGTTCATTTTTTCAAATATTTTTTGTGTTGCTAACAGAAAACCTGTTGTTTCAAAGATTTGAGAGCCAATGTGACAATGAAGACCAAGCACTTCTAAGCATTCTGATCGAAGTGCTTCCTTTAGTGCACTTTCTGCCTGCCCGTTTTGTAAATCAAATCCAAATTTAGAATCTTCCTGGCCCGTCAAAATATAATCATGTGTATGGGCCTCTATACCAGGTGTTACCCTCAACAAGATTTTTATTGTTGTATTTTTTTCTAGACATAACGTTTTTAGTAGATCCAATTCATAAAAATTATCAACTACAATACAACCAATCCCATGGTCCAGTGCCATAATCAATTCATCACGGCTTTTATTATTACCATGAAAATGAATTCTTTCAGTGGGAAATCCAGCCGTAATGGCGGTATATAATTCTCCACCTGAAACAACATCGAGTGATAATCCTTCCTCCTCGGCAAGTTGGATCATCGCAATCGTTGAAAAAGCCTTACTGGCATAAGCAACTTGCGCTTTCATTCCTTGATCCAGAAAAGTCTGTCTAAATCCTCTCGCCCTCTCTCTAATCAAGGCGACATCATAAACATATAATGGTGTTCCATATTTATCTGCCAACTCAATGGCATCAACTCCACCAATTTCTAAATTCCCCTGTTTATTTACACCGGTTGTTCCGTAAAAATACATTGCACTTCCCTCTCTTTGTTTACAGAATCATTTATCTATAAAGTAAAGTATAAGAAATAGACAGAATCCACAAAAGATACTGCCTATTCTTGATACTTTATCCCTTTATTTAATTAAAAACACTTTAGCATACCATCAGAAATTCTGCAAACAGAACTTTACGTTTGTGAATTTGGCGGTTGACGGTAGCGATTTCTTGGGTGAACAATACTCGGTCTAAGTACTGATCCTGGAACCGCTCTACGCAATATAATCTGCAAAAATCCTTTTGGATCAAAGGGCAAAAACGGCCAAAAATAAGGGGTATTTAGTGAACGTGTGTTTACAATAAAAATAAAAAATAACGTTGCGCCAATGACAAAACCTGGTGTATGAAAGAGTGAAACAAGCAGTAGTAAACTTAACCTGCCAATCTTATTTGCAATGCTTAATTCATAACTTGGAGTTGTAAAAGTTCCAATACCTGATACAGCAACATACAGAATAACCTCAGGAACGAACAAGCCTACACTTATCGCAATTTGACCAATCAATACTGCTGCAATTAAACCCATCGCGGTAGAAAGGGGTGTTGGTGTATGGATAGCAGCAAGCCTTAAAAACTCAATTCCAAAATCAGCTAAAAATATTTGAATGATAATAGGAATATTTGTTGTTTCATTCGGCCCGATAAACGAAAGCTTCTCTGGCAATAATGAAGGTTCCAAAACAACCAATAGCCATAATGGAAGTAAGAAAATAGATGTTAATACTCCAAGAAAACGGGTCCAACGTAAAAATGTGCCCATTGCTGGTGATTCTCTAAATTCCTCAGCATGCTGTAAATGATGAAAATAAGTTGTTGGTGTAATAATTACACTTGGTGATGTATCTACATAAATTACGACATGACCCTCAAGGATATGGGCAGCAGCAACATCCGCACGTTCTGTATACCGTACAAGTGGAAAAGGGTTCCATCCCTGTTTTAAGATAAACTCTTCAATGGTCTTGTCAGCCATCGGAATTCCGTCAGTTTCAATGCCGTTAATTTCTTTACGAAGAATATTTAATAAATCAGGATCAGCGATATCTTCAATATACCCTAATGCTACATCCGTTTTTGAACGTTCGCCAACTTTTAGCATTTCAAAACGAAGCTTCTCATCACGAATTCTTCTTCTTGTTAAGGCTGTATTAATAATAATATTTTCAACGAAACCATCACGAGAGCCCCTTACTACTTTTTCTGTATCCGGTTCTTGCGGCTGACGTCCTGGATAGCTTCTGACATCGACAATCAGTGCATTTCTTGCACCTTCAATGACAACTGCTACTAATCCTGAAAGAACTTTATCAACTAATTCATCCAACGTTTCGATTGGTTGAACAGATTGGTTAACAAGTCTGTTTTCTACAAGTTTATATAAATCAGTGGATAATTTTTCATGATCATTTATCTCAACTAATTCTTCAATTAGTTCAATACAAAATCGAGTATCACATAATCCACTAACCGAATAAATGTGTACATCCTTTTTTAAAACCTTTAACTTTCGAATATTTAAATCAAAGCTAATTCCTAATCCAACCCTTTGTTTCCAATAATTTTCAATTTCATCTACTGATTCCGGGATTGGCCACTTTTGGTCTGTTTTTCTTGACACGTAAAACCGCTCCTTTCCAGAATAAGTTCTACCGCTTTTTTTGTAATGGGTGAACCCTTTTCAAAATGATCATGCCTTGCCATTTTACCGATATCACCGACCCCAACAATAATCGGTACATCAAGTTCATCAAGGCAGTATACGGTATCCCCATTCAATCTTCCTATTTCAAGCTCAGGTATTCCGTTCTTATCAACCCCATATGGCGTTAATTCACCATTCTGATCAATACATACATTTACCCTCGTCCATTCAGCTTGCCTTGTCTTAGATGCAACAGCAATAATTCCCAGTACCTCAATATCCTGATGCAAGGCCACATATTTAAGTGCTATTTCACCTGCACCTTCACCGACCAATCCACTATCATCAAACATTACTAATACAGGATCATATGGAGTTTTTTTGATTAAATGGACAAGCTCAGGTCCTGTTAATGCAGACGGATTTCCATGGGACATTGAGATACATCTTCCTCCAATTTCCTTTGAGACATGTTCCACTGCCCGTCTTGCATAGTCATCCCCATCGGTAATTAAGATAACCCGCCTTCGGTTGCTCATACTCTGATGTCCTTTCATGGCGTAATCTTAGTTAGAAAAGTGCAAACTCCCTGGGGCCGAAGCGACCAAGGAATAACGGCCTTTGGTTATTCCCTCGTGGGGCTGGGCTGCTTGTGCTAGACAAGTTTTATAAGTTCAAACAACTTAATTATTTTTATTGATGAATAAAATAAACCCACTGAAAGATTGATCCAAAGATTTTTCCAAATACAATTGCCATTAAAAATGCAATTAATTTTCCTTCCATTCCAATTCTTTTTGTGAGAATCGGTAGAACATTTAGTACTTCGGTTAAAGCGGCGGCAAGCATACCGACAAAAATACCATCATTTATTCCCAGTGGTATTAAAAAGTAAGCCGATATACCAAGAACAGGATCTCTAAGACTTGCTAATATACCCGTGACTGCCCCAATAACGACTGCCCATTCATACCAATGAATCATTTTCATTGTTTTTGAAAGTTGTGTTAACCTAGGAATAATACCAAGGACGGACAAAAATGCTACAAAGCCAGAGCCAACTGCTAATCCACTAGAGAGACCAATAAAGATAACTTCAATAACCTTAATGATCGTCAAGCTGCTTCATACTCTCTTCATTTTCATGGATAACAACATAATTATCCAAGTCCATCTGATAATTAAACATTTCTACCTCTAATGGGCTAGGCTCCTCATTAATTCGTTTCCGGAATATATGATTGAAAAACAAAATCATCCCTAGACCTAATCCAATGGAATAGGGAATTTGAAAGAGTAATGGCTTCGGCTCCTTTAGACCAGTAATGATCGTATATAGCTTTTCTTGTACAGTTTTCATGCTGACGTCATCATGAAAGTTCATAATAGCCATTGCCGACCCAAAAAATAGTAATAACCATATTAAAAGAAAAAAAGGGATGGAAACTCTTTTTTTCTTATAAATGACTTCAATAATGGTTTGTTGCGGGCCAATTGTTTGTATCTCTACAGCTCTTACAGCCTCAATAATTTTGCTAATAACTTTCATCAAATCAATGACCACAATATTCTTGTCCTTTTCTGAAATCTCATAGATCACAAGCTTTCTTATAATTGGTAACACTTCTTCAGGGGCAATAATTTGGGCCAGATCTTCTACTCGCACTTTTTCTGAAAGCCTTGCTTGAACACGATGTCGCATGCGAATGTAAATGGTTTTTTCCAAAACACTCACTTCCCAAACATTGATTTCCTCATTTACGTTAGTATGAGTAATTATGGAACATTTCATTATAAAAAATTCGAATTACAAAACACCCATATCCTAAATCATAACCATCCATTGAAAGATAATAGTTTGAAAAAGGGTCTTCATCTTGGCTATTTAAGGACCAAAATTGGTTGAACAACTAGAAAAAAGGCCTTCACCTAGGCTATGAAGGACAAAATTCGATTAAGCTACTAAAAAAGTCCTTCATCTAGGCTATGAAGGACAAAATTCGGTTGAGTAACTAGAAAAAGGTCCTTCATCTAGGCTATGAAGGACAAAATTCGGTTGAGCAACTAGAAAAAGGTCCTTCATCTAGGCTATGAAGGACCAAATTCGGTTGAGCAACTAGAAAAAGGTCCTTCATCTAGGCTATGAAGGACAAAATTCGATTGAGCAACCAGAAAAAGGTCCTTCATTTAGGCTATGAAGGACCAATTCTTATATTAAAATTTCCCTGTGAAAAGAATGGCGAAAAGATGCGAATGAACAAGTGATTCGACGCGTTATTTCCTGTTTTACACGCCAATTAAAACCCGTTATTCAGAGATCCATACGGCCTTTCATTTGCTGTAATATTTTTTTCTCAAGTCTAGAAACCTGAACTTGGGATATTCCAAGTCGGAGTGCAACTTCAGATTGGGTTTGATCTTTATAGTAGCGCAAATAGACAATAAGGCGTTCCCGTTCATCTAATTCAAGAATTGCTTCTTTTAAAGCCAGCTTATCGAACCATTTACCATCATTGCCATCATCAATCTGATCTAATAATGTAATGGGGTCCCCATCATTTTCATATACAGTTTCATGGATGGAAGAAGGTGTCCTGCTTGCTTCTTGAGCAAGGATAATATCCTCCGGCGAAAGGTCCAGGTGAGCAGATAATTCATTTACCGATGGAGTTCTTCCAAGCACTTTTGAAAGCTCATCCTTTCCCCTTCTAATACGGTTTCCCATTTCTTTTAGTGAACGACTAACCTTCACCGTTCCATCATCCCGAATAAATCGCTGTATTTCGCCAATTATCATTGGAACTGCATATGTGGAAAACTTCACATCATACGTCAAATCAAATTTATCAACCGATTTTAATAATCCAATACAACCAATTTGAAAAAGGTCATCAGGATCATACCCTCTATTAAGAAAACGTTGGACAACAGACCAGACAAGACGCATATTTTTTTCTACAATTAAATCTCTGGATGCTTGATCTCCTTGGTGACTTTTTTTAATCAGTTCCTTTACTTCGTGATCCTTTAAAAAAGTTTGACTTTTATTATTCTTGACCTCCACATCCATTGGCGAGTCTCCTTAATTGCATAGCATTTTGCTCTTTGATAAATGCTTCCGTAATCTGATTTCGGTTCCGCTGCCAGGTTGTGAATGAACCTCTACCTCATCCATGAAGTTTTCCATAATTGTAAATCCCATACCGGATCGTTCTAAGTCCGGCTTCGTTGTAAATAATGGCTGACGAGCTTCTTCCACATCTTCAATTCCAATACCAACATCTTTTATTGTCATATCAACACAATGATCCTCAATTGCTGCAGTAATATAAACAATTCCATTTGGATTATTATCATAGCCATGGATAATAGCATTGGTAACGGCCTCTGATACCACCGTTTTTATTTCGGTTAGTTCATCCATTGTCGGATCAAGTTGAGCAATAAAAGCTGCAACGGTAACGCGGGCAAATGATTCATTTTGACTTAAAGCACTAAATTGAAGATTCATTACATTCTTCATCGTTAAGCAACCCCCAATCTTTCCAATGCAAATTCTTCTGTCGGTTCTAAGCGCATAATTTTAAATAAACCCGACATATCGAATAATCTATGGATTGCAGGGGATATTGCACATACAACCACTTCACCATGTACTTGTTTGATCTGTTTATATCTTCCCAATATAACTCCTAGTCCAGAGCTATCCATGAAAGACAGTTGTTCCAGATTCAAGATAATATGACGAATATTTTTCTTTTCAATGGCACTCGAAGCTTGTTCACGAAGTTCCTCCGCTGTATGGTGGTCTAGTTCTCCGTTTAATCGAATGCATAAAACATCATGTTTTATTTCCATATCAATAATAAGACTCACTATCCCGGGCCTCCTTAATCTGGTATAGTGAGTCAATTCGATGCCAATTCTTTAATATCCTTCTAGAAGACAAAACTAGTTGTTCTTCGCTAAAAAAAGCGGTCAAGAATCAAATTTCGACATTTCATTCGTTTCGGTTATTCTCCTGCTTTTGTAAACATTCCGAATGCGCGTTTGTATAAAGTCCACCATCCTGCTTCCGCAACATCTTTACTTGCAACGAGAGGGCTCTCTATAATCACTTTTCCATCCTTTATAAGCTTTATAGTTCCTACTTGATCGCCTTTATGGATAGGTGCATTTAAATGCTTTTGAAGAATAATTTTCTGTTTAACATTTTCCGTTTTTTCCCCCTTTTTTGTTAGTAATGATAGGGGTTCACTTGTTACGGCCTCCACATTTTTCGCTTTTCCTTTGCTGACGTGGGCCAATCCAACTAAATGATTTCTTTTAAATAGTGGGCGGGTTTGATATTGACTAAAGGCGTAATCAAGCATCTTAGTAACTTGAGCATTTCTTACCTTAGATGTTGGTGCTCCAAAAACGACTGCAATGACACGCATCCCATTCCTTTGGGCAGTTGCTGTTAAACAATATTTTGCTTCCGAAGTAAACCCTGTTTTTAAACCATCCACACCTGGATAAAAACGAACTAATTTATTCGTATTTACCAACCAGAATTTATTATCCGTATTCTCACGCAAGTAAGCTTCGTACATGCCTGTGAATTTGGTGATTTCCTGGTATTTCAAGAGTTCCTTAGCCATTATGGCCATATCGTATGCTGTGCTATAATGATCGTTCACAGGAAGTCCTGTTGTATTTTGAAATTTAGTATGTGTAAGACCTAATTTCTTTGCTTTATCATTCATCATCTGAACAAATGCATCTTCGGAACCAGCAATACGTTCTGCCATTGCAACAGAAGCATCATTTCCTGATCCAATTGCAATTCCTCTAAGCATTTCCTTTGTTGTCATCTCTTCGCCTGGTTCAAGAAAAATTTGTGAACCACCCATGGATGCAGCATACTCACTTGTTCGGATCTTTTCATTCCAAGTAAGCTTGCCTTTGTCAATCGATTCCATAATCAATAACATCGTCATGATTTTCGTCATACTTGCAGGCGGAAGCTTTTCATTACTATTCTTTTCATATAAAATTTTCCCTGTATCACGCTCGATCAAAATGGCTGATCTTACATCGTTGACGAGCTCAGTGCTCTTTTTTTCCTCCGCAAAAGCAGATGGTATCCATAATGATGAAAGCAAAAAAGATAACATTATTAATGAGACAATTCGTTTCATTTGCATAACCCTCCTATTCTTTATATTCACCATTTTTTCCAATCCAAGCACATTTATACAGTATTTCCCTGTTTTTTTGCAAAAAAAAAGTCCAGGATAATCATCCCAGACCTTCTTTACTTTTAATTCGTTATTTCTTCATGAATTAGAATAGGTGCTTCGACTTTTGTAGTTGAAATTTTAATATTAGCATACAATTTTTCTTTTACATCACTAATATTTTCAAAGTTACTATAAATAGTCGCTAATGATTCTCCATTCTGTACTTTATCCCCGATTTTCTTCCTTAAGACTAGACCTACCGCCAAATCAATTACAGACTCTTTAGTCGCTCTACCGGCACCTAATAGCATAGCAGCAGTCCCAACTTCATCTGCTACAATTTCAGAAACATAGCCATTTTCTTTTGATTCCAACTCAAAGACAAATTGAGCTTGCGGGAGCTTTGATGGATTATCAACAATCGAAGCATCTCCACCTTGGGAACTCAAAAATACTTTCAATTTTTCTAGTGCGGCTCCACTTTTTATAGATTTTTCAAGTAGTTCACGAGCTTCTTGAAGCGAATTTGCTTTCTCCGCTAGAAATACCATATGGCTGCCAAGTGTTAAACAAAGTTCTGTCAAATCCTTTGGTCCATTACCCTTCAAGGTATCAATTGCCTCTTTCACCTCTAGTGCATTCCCAATCGCAAATCCGAGTGGCTGACTCATATCAGAGATGACAGCAAGTGTTCTTCTTCCAACATTGTTACCGATACGAACCATTGCTTCAGCCAATTCTCTTGAATCATTAAGCGTTTTCATAAATGCCCCAGCCCCGGTCTTGACATCGAGAACGATAGCATCAGCACCTGCTGCAATTTTTTTACTCATTATTGAACTTGCTATAAGCGGAATACTATCAACAGTTGCTGTTACATCCCTAAGTGCATAAAGTTTTTTATCAGCAGGAGTTAAATTTCCACTTTGGCCAATAATTGCAATTTTATTTAGATTGACTAGTTTAATAAACTCATCATTTTTAATTTCGACGTGGAAGCCTTTTACCGATTCTAATTTATCAATCGTTCCTCCAGTATGCCCAAGCCCACGACCTGACATTTTAGCCACGGGTACACCAACTGATGCCACAAGAGGTCCAAGGACAAGTGTAGTGGTATCCCCAACGCCTCCCGTCGAATGCTTATCCACTTTTATCCCCTCAATCTGGGACAAATCAATTTGATCACCAGATTCAACCATCGCCATCGTGAGGTCAGCTCGCTCTTGTTCGGTCATCCCTTGGAAAAAAATGGCCATTGTTAAAGCACTTATTTGATAATCGGGAATGGAACCTTCTGTATAACCATTAATAAAAAATAAAATTTCTTCTTTTGTTAATTCGTATCCATCTCTCTTTTTCTCGATTACATCTACCATTCTCATCATTTATCACCACTTTTATCAGAAATGTTTTTAACCAATTCTTTCACATATAATAAAAAATTCGCCTTTACTCTTTCAGTTGTCTCGATTACTTCATCATGTGTTAGTGGCTGATCGAGGATACCCGCAGCCATATTTGAAATACAGGAAATACCGAGTACTTTAATGCCACTATGACGGGCAACAATTACCTCAGGCACAGTGGACATCCCGACAGCATCTCCTCCGAGAACTCGAAACATTCTTATTTCTGCTGGTGTTTCATAGATTGGCCCTGTATTACCAACATACACTCCTTCTTTTATATCAATGCTACAGCGGGAAGCTATTTCTTTTGCGATTATCCGAAGTTCCTTTGAATAGGCTTCGGACATATCTGGGAAGCGTACACCAAGCCGAGCATCATTGGGCCCAATTAACGGATTTGAGCCCATATTATTGATATGATCCGTTATAATCATTAAGTCTCCTGGTGAAAAAAATTCATTTACTCCACCCGCAGCATTTGTAACGATGAGCATCTCCACCCCAAGCTCTTTCATAACACGGACCGGAAAAGTTACTTTATCAAAACTGTAACCTTCATAAAAATGAAAACGCCCTTGCATGGCAACAACTTCGACATCATTAAGGAGACCAAACACAAGTTGCCCTGCATGCCCTTCAACAGTTGAAACTGGAAAATCAGGGATTTCATTGTATGGAATCTTTACAGAGGAGACAATTTCATCCGCTAAAACCCCAAGCCCTGACCCTAAAATTAAACCTATCTTCGGCGTTTTATTATATTTATCTTTTAAAAACTGTGCTGCATGTTTTATTTTTTCAAAATCCATCGTCATCCACCTTTTTTAACAGAATTTATACTTTTTACTTTGAATTGAATAGCGCAAGCAGCCTAGCCCTTCTAGGTACAAGCTTTTAATCTATCAGGGCTATTAGGGAGCCTCCCCTTTATTTATCTAATCAGAAACTATATCCAAAAATCTGCCAGCGTATTAGGGCAACTACGCCTAATCATCGCCCTTAGAGACTTATCAATCGGCGAGTTTTCTTTAGCTAATCAGAATTTATATCCATAAATTCTGCTAGCGCATAAGGGCAACTACCCCTAATCATCGCCCTTTGGGGCTTGCCAATCGGCGAGTTTTCTTTATTTCAATTCTTGTAGAAAACTCTTCCCATAATTAGGCATTTTAACATTGAAATTTTCAGCTATTGTAGCACCAAGATCAGCAAATGTATCTCTTATTGGAAGTTGCTTTCCTTCCTTCATTTGTACCCCATATACAACTAATGGTACATATTCACGTGTATGATCGGTTCCAGGATGAACAGGGTCATTTCCATGGTCCGCAGTAATGATTAACAAATCATCGTCTTTCATTTTGGCAAATACTTCAGGGAGGCGGGCGTCAAAATCTTCAAGTGCTTTCCCGTAGCCAAGAGGATCACGGCGATGCCCATATAATGCATCAAAATCAACTAGATTTACAAAACTAATTCCAGTAAAGTCCATATCGAATGTATCGATAAGTTTATCCATTCCATCCATATTGGAAACTGTTCTAAGGGATTTTGTCACCCCTTCACCATCATAGATATCAGAAATTTTCCCTATTGCCAATACATCAAACCCTGAATCCTTTAATTCGTTCATTACAGTTCGATCAAATGGTTTTAATGCATAATCATGGCGGTTTGGAGTTCGCTTAAAGTTTTTTGGCTCTCCTATAAATGGCCGAGCAATAACACGCCCCACCATATATTTTTCATCAAGAGTCAATTCACGAGCAATTTTACATATTTTATAAAGCTCTTCAATTGGAACAATCTCTTCATGAACTGCAATTTGAAGGACAGAGTCAGCAGAAGTATAAACAATTAATGCCCCTGTTTTCATATGTTCCTCTCCGAGTTCATCGAGAATCTCAGTTCCGCTAGCAGGTTTATTGCCAATAATTTTTCTGCCAGATTGCCTCTCTAAGTCTGCAACTAGCTCCTCAGGAAAGCCATCAGGGAATACACGGAACGGAGTCTGGATATTCAACCCCATAATCTCCCAGTGACCAGTCATTGTATCTTTCCCGTTCGATGCCTCCATCATTTTTGAATAAGACGCAAGCGGCCTATCCGCTTTTTCAATTCCCTTTATTTCATTGATATTGCCTAAGCCTAATTTAGCCATGTTCGGCATTTTAAGACCACCCATTCTTTCAGCAATATGCCCAATGGTATCTGATCCTTTATCACCAAATTTCTCGGCATCTGGTGCCTCTCCAATACCAACTGAATCCATAACAATTAAAAAAATTCGTTTATATATGTTTGAAGCCATTTTCTTATCCTCCCTTTTAATGGTAACGTTTGCAATTAAAAAATATCCATATTATGTTGCCCTTATTGAATCTAAAATATCTTAGACGTTAGTTCATTCGTCAGAAGTCTGACATCTTTATTTTACTAAAAGTTTTTGAAATTACAAGAAAAAGCCACCGATAATTTTGGTGGCTTTTCGACATTTTTTTGAAATCTTAACAATATGAATCTTTAAAAATACTAAGCTCGCGGATGAAATTTACTATAAACATCCTTCAATCTTGTTTTTGTTACATGCGTATATATTTGAGTTGTAGAAATATCCGCATGTCCTAGCATTTCCTGAACTGCACGAAGATCAGCGCCATTTTCCAATAAATGTGTAGCAAATGAGTGACGAAGAGTATGCGGAGTTAAATCCTTAGCAATTCCCGCCTCGCCGGCTAGTTTTTTAAGGATTTTCCAGAACCCTTGCCTTGTTAAACGTTTTCCATGGTTGTTAAGAAATAATGCATCATCTATATTTTTTTTCGATACAAACTGTGGCCTGCCGTTATCCAAATATTGTTGCAATGCACTTGTTGCTGTTTTTCCAACTGGAATAATTCTTTCTTTATTTCCCTTTCCAATACAGCGGACAAATCCCATTGTTAAATGAATATCCCCTAAATTAAGACCAGTTAGCTCACTTACACGAATACCTGTAGCATAAAGGAGTTCAAGCATTGCCTTATCCCTTTTACCAAAATGATCATGCTGTTTCGGTGAATCTAACAAAAATTCAACTTCCTGTAAATTTAGTACCTTTGGAAGAGATTTTTCCAATTTTGGTGATTCAATATGAACAGAAGGATCATGGTCTGTTACTTTATCTCTAATTAAAAATTGATGAAATGCCCTTACTGATGCAATATGTCTTGCCAATGTCTTTGATGATTTTTGTTGTTCTTTTAGAAAGCCTAAAAAATGAACTATATGAGCCCGTTGCACATCATTTAATTGTGAAATTGTCTCGACATTTTTCAAATAAGTCATATAGCTGTTTAAATCACGTTCATACGATTCAATTGTGTTGTTAGCCAGACCTTTTTCGACAATCATAAAATGAATAAAGTCCTTTAAATGATCTTCCATACGCTCCATTACTCCCCATTTAAATAAAACATTATCAATCGTTGAAACGATGAAGAACTTTCTTCATGAACCGAATCAGATACTTTCATTGCAGCACCTTTAGGTTCATCATAACGATGATAATTTTGATATTCCTCATTTACCCACATAATACCATAATAAAAAAGAATCGTGCACCCTGTAAATAAGATAAAAACCTTTAAGGTATGTAAGGTAACCTTAAAAAAAGAAAGCATATCTTTTCCCCCAAGCCAATATTAGTCTAGTAAAAGGTATGCCAAATTGGACAAGAATTATACCTATCGGGAAAAGAAAAGCGAATGGCCTTGGTCAGGCGCTGGGGCTAGACAAAGAAAAAAGCCTTTTCTTCAATTATATAAAAGGCTTTTGTTATTTTTATTCACTTTGCTCTTCTGATTGTTTCTTTTCTTGACATCTATAACAAATACCATGAAAAGTCAACCGATGATCCTTTATTTTAAAGTTCCATTTTTGTTCTACTTTGCTTTCAACATCTTCAAGTAGGTCTTCTTGAATCTCATCAACTGCTCCGCATTCTATACAAACGAGGTGGTGGTGAAAATGTGTTGCACCTTCTTGACGGAGGTCATAACGGGAAACCCCATCCCCAAAGTTAATTTTATCAACAATCTTTAATTCTGTTAATAATTCTAATGTTCGATAAACGGTTGCTAATCCTATTTCAGGCGCTGTTTCTTTCACAAGGAGGTACACATCTTCCGCACTTAAATGATCTTCCTCATTTTCCAATAAAACACGAACTGTAGCTTCGCGTTGAGGTGTAAGTTTATAGCTCGATGAATGCAATTGTTTTTTTATTCTCTCAATTCTAGTCTCCATCTGAAGTCCCTCCCTCGCCATTTTTATTCCCATTATAGCAGATGGGAGAAGAGATTCAAAATAAAATTATTATAAATAAGAAACAATCTATTCTAACAAATAATTATAATAATTATAATTTAGATATATTCATGACTGTCCTCATTAGGCCTGGTGAAAGGTATGTTTCAATCACTGATGCTATTGATATAAAAATAATTGCAACAACGAAAGTGAGAATATATCTTCTGAAAACTGGCATAATCGGCTGGCTGTATTTTTTCATAAACTGTTTTCTTATCATTATAAAGGAAAAAGATACAGACAAGGCTGCCATGATAATAAAAACAGGAATAATAATTATGTTTTGCGGCAATATCGAAACAGAAGCAAGGATAAACCCCTTCCAACTCAATTGGCTAACCAAAAATCCAACTGTAAAGCCGACTACCATTCCTTTTATAAATAGAAGGATCAAAATAACTGGCAGACCAATAATTGAAATACCAAGAACCCATATGAGCCCGATAAATTTACTGTTATGAAGAAAGCTTTGTATGAATAAATCATTCGTTGGTGCCACTTTTCCATTAGAAACTTCTCCAAAAAATTGCGATAAATAGTAGAATAGATCTTGTTTTTGTGTAAAACTCATGCTATTTACGACAATTGCCCCAAAAATTACACCCATGAGAAATAAAACAATGATAAATAAAAAAGTTGAGGAATGATCACGGAAATAATTGGCGACAACGTTCTGGTAAATTCGTTTCTTCATTTATCATTTCCTCCTAAAAATCAATTATTAAATTTTATGCCTGTCCATTTTTTCTATGACAAAAAAGTAAGAAAAACCTGGAAAGGCCTGGAGGACACTGAAAAAGTGCCTTTAAGGGAGAAAAAGAAGCTTAAAAGAGGAGACCCAATGGTATTAACTCAAGGTTCTAAATATTGTAAAGTTACAAGCATTTTTTTAAAGTCTCTTTTGGCATAAATGGTTTTTTAGACATAACTTTGCCCGTTGATTTCCGCTCCGGGCACTTGCTTTCCGCGGGGAGGGATGGGAGCCTCCTCGGCGTACCGCCTGTGGGGTCTCCCATTCCCTCTATTCCAGCAGGAGTCAAATGCCCTCCGCTCCCATCAACTCAGGTAGTAAAGCAGGAAAATCTGAAAACATTCTTTTAAAAAAAATAAAATCAAGGACCTAAAAAAAGGTCCTTGATTTATATTTGAATATCAACAGGAAAATTTAACAGCCTTTCTTTAAAAAATATATCCAACCTTTTATTCAGCAATTTTTCCGTATCTTCCTCCGCCACCGGCAAACAAGTTTATTTTTCCTTCACGAGCTTTCGCGATGAGTTCAGCAATTTTGATTGGAACAACCTCTTTCAATGCATCATCAGGTACTTCATGCAAAATTGCCATTTCGGTTCCAAAATGTTGGAGTAGCTTATCAAGCATTTTTGGTCCCAGACCTGGAATAAACTCGAGTGGGACCTGATGAATATAAGGTGGTCGTCCCATTTTACCTTCTTCTGCTGTTTTTAGTTCTAAAATCCGATCTGCCACACCTTTGATTATCTTTCCTTTTCCACAATGCGGACATGCATTATCTTCCGTGCTTACATGATTCAAGCAATCAGCACAAACAGTCTTATGGTACTTACCAAGCTTTGGATCAAGACCATAGTTGGCGATAACCCTTCTACCCTCGGTTCCTTGTAATACTTTTTTTAACTCTAGGAATGTGGGCTCACTCATTTCCATTACTTGATATTCACGAGCAATTTTTGCTAAAGAATGGGCATCTGAATTGGTGACGAATGTGAAGTCATGTAGTTCTTTTATTTGTTCAGCCATTTCTGTATCAGAGCTTAATCCTAGTTCAATTCCATCGATTAAACTTGGGTCCAATACTTCTGTTAAAGATTGATTGACTCCCTTCCCATAAAGACTTTTAAATGGGGTAAAGACATGGGCTGGTATAAATAAACCACCTAATTCTTTTACTTTTCTCTGTAGTTCAATTCCTGTTATATATACTCGCTGTGTGCTTAAGGTTATATTTTTCAAATGACCTGATAACCAAGAAGAGAAAATTCTCATTATTTTAATGGTTGGAAAATAGCAAAGCATATGCATGGGACCATTGCACTGTTCATCGTAGATTTCCAATTCCGAGCCTGGAATTACAGTTAAATCTCCGTATATCAATCCTCCATCGGGATGCTCAACTAATTCCCCATTTGCCAAGAGATTCTCCATTTCAAGGATCACTTCAGGTGACTGGCTATCAATGATCCCAACCATATTTAGACCTTTCTCATTTCTTGCATGCTCAATGATATTGGTAAAGGTCAATGATTTTGCCCCGGTTATTTTAACAGGCTTGCCTGTCCAAGTCCGACCTATATGAATGTGTAAATCTACATAGTAATGTTTCATTTTTTTGCCAACACTTCTTGTAATTGCATGTATTGAACTGCAAAGACCGTTTTTGCATCAAAGATTTTTTGGTCTTTTATGTATCGAATTGCTTCTTCAAGAGTCAACTCTTCTAAGTCGATAAATTCATCCTCATCAAGTGGAGCTGAATTTTCTTTTTTCACTAGTCCCCTCGCAATGTATACATGGACAATTTCATCAGAAAATCCTGGAGAAGTATAAAAGGAGTTCAACAGTTCAAGACTTCCACATTCATACCCTGTTTCTTCTTCCAACTCTCTACGTGCACAAGCTGCCGGCTCCTCACCTTTTTCAAGTTTTCCAGCTGGTATTTCAACAATTGTCCGATCAAGTGCTTTGCGGAATTGCTCAACCATTACAATTTTATTTTCATCCGTTATTGCTAAAATAGCCACAGCACCTGGATGCTTGATAATTTCACGCTTTGCTTCTTTCCCATTTGGAAGTTCCACATCTTCTAGATAAAGACTAATTACTTTACCTGAAAACAGTTTTTCAGAGCGGATCGTTTTTTCTTCAAGACGGCTCATTTCGCTCACTCCTGTTCTAATCCTATATATTTTGCTCATATAGTTTACCATACTTTAATTGGAGGGGTATGGGGTGAAGATATACGTACACGAAAAAGGAATTATCCTTGTTGGCAAAGGATGGGAAGTAATACAAAAGCTTAAAGAATACAACAAATATTATTCTTCCGTTTCCGAGTGGATTCAAAACACAGCTAAAAAATAGCTATAGTTTGTAGACTCCCCCATTCTCTTGTAAAATGAAGCAAAAGAAAGTAGGGGTGGATCTGTGAAAAAACGCCAACTTGGAAACTCTGATTTATATGTAACGGAATTAGGACTTGGCTGTATGTCAATTGGTACAGATGAATTGACTGCCAGACTCATTATTGAGGCTGCTCTTTTTGAAGGTGTAAATTATTTTGATACCGCAGATCTGTATGATGCTGGAAAAAATGAAACTTTTGTTGGGAGTACTTTAAAGAAAGTTCGCGACAAAGTTATTATCGCTACAAAGGTCGGGAACCGCTGGAATAAGAACAAAGATAGCTGGTCTTGGGACCCATCTAAGAAGTACATAAAAGAAGAAGTAAAAAATAGTTTAAAACGACTTGGAACTGATTATATTGATCTTTATCAGCTTCATGGTGGAACAATCGAAGATCCCATTGATGAAATTATTGATACATTTGAAGAATTGAAAGTAGAAGGACTTATTCGCTATTATGGAATTTCCTCGATTCGTCCGAATGTTATTCGTGAATATGTGGCGAAATCTAAAATCGTTTCTGTGATGATGCAATACAGCATCTTGGATAGGCGCCCAGAAGAAGATACTTTGCCAATGCTACATGACCATGGAATTAGTGTTGTAACCAGAGGACCACTTGCAAAAGGATTACTTAGCGAGAAGATGATTGGAAAATCTTCTCAGAAGGGCTATTTGGACTATAGCTGTGATGAGTTAAATACAATCTTACCAATGCTCAAGGAGAAGATGGCTCCCGCTCGTTCTTTAACGGAGATAGCTCTTCAATATAACCTTGCAAACCCCACCGTTGCTTCAGTCGTTACCGGCGCAAGTAGTGTAGAACAAATTCAAGCAAACGCAAACGCAATAGATGGACGAGGTCTGACAAAAGAAGAAATATTGCTGATCAAAGAGATTTCAAAGGGACAGGTCTACAACGAACATCGATAATAAATGAGAGGAGAGCCTTTTGTTATCGGCTCTCCTCTCTTTTATTCGACCAATTTTTCGCTTCTTGTTCAAGCTCTTTAATAATTGGATTTTTAAAGTCCATATAGGCTTCAATATCAAAAGGGAATTTCTTTGCAGCGGTTTCTTTAATTTTTGCATAACGTTGGGCTTCTTTTGGATGCATTCGTAGATAATCACGAAAAACAAGGTGCCGGTTTATTTCAGGACTACCTTTTTGGAAAGCATGCAAATGATAAAGACGCTCACCTATTTCATTACTTTTTATAAAAAAGCGCCTGCCCTTTATGCTATTTTCTCCTTTTGAACTATAACCTACTTGCACCAGTTCCGGCGTTAGTAAATCAATAATCTTAATATCATTTACTTCCGCTAGTATATCAATAATAGGCTTAGCACTTAAACCATGAACTGATGTGCTTCCTATGTGGTGGATAACAATTTGATCTGGCTCCATAATCTTGAGAATTCTTTGTTTCTCTTCTTTATATAGCAGTATCCATTCCCTCTGATACGGAATAACTTCGACCTTGCGCAATTGCATTATTTAAATTCCTTCCAATTCATACCGCTCTCATTCAATAATTCTTCAAAAGATTTATTTTTTTCCTTTAATCTACGTTCTTCTCGCTTTCTTTGTTCTTCTTCCTCTTTCTTTTTCACTTCTGTTGCTTTTAGCTCATGTTGTTTTTCTTTTAATTGTTTGAATAAATCCTGATTGATCATATCTCCAAGTGTTACCACTGCATCATCTTTTTTCGCTTTTGGCTTTGGTTGTTTTTTCATTCTTGGCTACTCCTTTATTACTATTTTAAAACCATATTATAGCATGGAATGAAAAAAAGCAGGCTGTATGAGACCCAACCAACCTGCTTATTTTATCAATAAGTGTTTAACCTAACACTATCATCAACATGTAAAATAGCTTCTGTTGAGTTGATAACATCCTCTACAGAAAACCCTTCTGCTACCTCTACTAGTTTCAATCCTGATTCGGTTACATCCATAACCGCCCGTTCAGTGATAATCCGGTCAACTACACCTTTTCCTGTAAGGGGTAATGTACATTGTTTTAAAATTTTTGATTCCCCTTGTTTATTCACATGCTCCATGATAACAATGATTTTTCGGGCTCCGTGGACAAGGTCCATTGCCCCCCCCATTCCTTTAATCATTTTCCCTGGAATCATCCAGTTGGCCAAATCACCGCTTTCAGAAACCTCCATTCCACCAAGAATGGCTACATTGATGTGCCCTCCACGAATCATTGCGAACGATTCAGAGCTATCAAAATAGGCTGCACCACTAATCGTGGTGACTGTCTCCTTACCAGCATTTATTAAATCAGGATCAACCTCTTCCTCACTTGGATATGGTCCAATTCCAAGCAAACCATTTTCCGACTGTAGCACTACTTGTTTATTTTCTGAAATATAATTAGCAACAAGTGTTGGCATTCCAATTCCAAGGTTTACATAAAAACCATTTTCAATCTCCTTTTCTGCTCGTCTGGCAATTCTCTCTCTGACAGTACCTTTATCATTCGCCATATTTGCTCTCCCCCTATTTCCTTACGGTTAATCTCTCGATTTTTTTTTCCTGTACCCCAGCAATAAGCGTTTGAACATAAATGCTTGGAGTGTGGATATAATTCGGGTCAAGCTCACCAATTCCATAAAGCATTTCAACTTCCGCAATCGTTACTTTTCCCGCTGCGGCAATCACTGGATTAAAATTTCGAGCTGTTTTATGATAAACGAGATTACCCATCCTATCAGCCTTCCATGCTCGGACAAGGCTAAAATCAGCAGTCAGTGCTTCTTCCAAAAGATACTCTTTTCCATTAAAAATTCTTATTTCTTTTCCTTCAGCAATTGGAGTTCCTACACCTGCGGGAGTAAAAAATGCTGGTATGCCAGCTCCACCAGCACGTATTTTTTCCGCTAAAGTTCCTTGCGGAATCAGTTCTACTTCTATTTCACCTGTCAAGACTTGTCTCTCAAACTCTTTATTTTCGCCAACATAAGAGCCAACCATCTTTTTGATTTGCTTGTTATTTAATAAGAGCCCTAGCCCCCATTCATCCACACCACAGTTATTGGATATTACAGTTAAATTCTTGACACCTTTTTCAACTAACGCCAAGATCAGGTTTTCTGGAATACCGCATAGTCCGAAGCCGCCTACCATTAAAGTAGCACCATCTTGAATCTCAGCAACTGCTTCTTGAAAGGATTCACAAACCTTTTTCATTCTGTTTTTCCTCCTACCTCTTTTTTTCTATCCACTTCTTGTTCAATAAATATTTCGAGTGGCAAATCGAAATTTCCTCTATTTTTAGAAAATTTATATTATTCTTGATTTTAATAAATCAATTACTCTACAATGAAAATATGAGATCTAGGGGGAGGATATGATGCTTACATTACCGAAAAAGGCAACTATTATTGAAGTCGGTCCACGCGATGGACTTCAAAATGAAAAATTGTTTGTTCCTACTGAAATAAAAAAACAATTTATTGCCTCTTTAAGAGGAGCTGGCATAAAGGAAATGGAGCTTACTTCATTTGTTTCGCCACAATGGGTTCCACAAATGGCTGATGCTGCTGAAGTTGTTTTTGAGTGTCTTGATTCACTTACACGGAACTTTGTCCTTGCACCAAATCAAAAAGGAATTAACCGTGTGTATATGACTAATTGCAATGCAGTTGCTGTCTTTATCGGTGTTAGCGACAGCTTTAACCAAAGAAACATTAACAAAACCACACAACAAGGCATGGCAGAATTGATACCCCTCATCCAAGAACTCAAAGAAAAGCACTATTTTGTTCGTGCTTGCATCTCCACTGCCTTTTACTGCCCTTTTGAAGGGAAAATCGATCCATCTCACACGATAAAACTCTGCCACGAATTTGTAGAAGCCGGAGTTGACGAATTAAGTGTTGCCGATACCATCGGGATGGCTGCTCCAAATGAGGTCTATTCCTTGTTCTCACAATTAAAAACCACATTTGGCAACATACTTTTAACTGCCCATTTTCATGATACAAGGAAGCTAGCTCTTTCAAATATTTTGGCCGCACTTCAGGCTGGAATAGACCGATTTGACACATCTGCTGGCGGTCTTGGAGGCTGCCCCTTTGCACCTGGTGCAGCTGGAAATGTCGCGACAGAGGATGTTGTTTATATGTTGGAACGAATGGACATCAACACAGGCATTGATCTCAACAAACTACTTGAAGCGATTGAAATTATACGCCCCCATCTTTCGAGGCCGATTGAAAGTACGTATTTTCGGTTAAATACATTTGCCAACTAACCATTTTGTACGAATAAGGAGTCTCCTATTTACTCATCTTAATAATGAAACCATTATTGGAAGGAGATTTCATAATGAGCCAAAAACGGGACAAAGGCTATAGCCAAAAAGGGCAACCAAATGCCGAAACAGGAAAGCGGATGATTGCTTCGGAGGAACTTGAAAAGGCTCTCCATCCAACGAAGCGCCAAAACTCTGAACAATAACTACCTTATTTACACCAAAAGCCGCTACAAGATAAGCGGCTTTTTATGTGTTTAGAGGAATATATATTTTGGGAGGTGTTGTATATGAGAAGGACATTTCGAATCCTGTTTACTTCTTTCTTTTTTTTCCTTTCACTTGGTTTATATTTCACTAATCGGCTTATGTATATTAAAAAGAAGGATGACGATTTTATTTTAAAACGGGAGAAGGACGCTGGAAGAATAAATCTTGAGGAATTTGATTCTCTTCCAAAACGCGATGTTTTCATCACTTCTCCCTTTGGTTATCCAATCAAGGGCGTTCTTGTGGAGCCTCATCCAAGCAATCGCTATATCATTTTCGCGCATGGCGTTACTGAAACCAAAATGAATTCCATCAAGTATATGAACATTTTCTTGAAGCACGGTTTCAATGCCCTTATCTATGACCATCGACGTCACGGAGAATCTGGTGGAAAGACGACAAGTTTTGGTCATTATGAAAAATTTGATTTAAAAGCTGTTATTGATTGGCTGAAAAAAGAAAAAGGAACTGATCTTGTGTTCGGAATTCATGGCGAATCAATGGGGGCTGCAACAATGCTTTTATATGCAGGAATGCTTGAGGATGGAGCTGACTTTTATATTGCTGACTGCCCCTTTTCCGACTTTAAAGAGCAGCTTAGCTTTCACATAAAAAAAGAAATCAAGCTTCCGCCAGGATTGTTTCTTTTCGTTGCCGATTTATTTCTGCGCATCCGTGATAAATATTCGATCCATCATGTCTCTCCTATTACCGTGATCGAAAAAATCCAACATCCAATTCTGTTCATTCACAGTCAAAAGGATGACTTTATTCTTCCCTCGATGTCTAAAGATCTTTTTGCACAAAAAAAGGGAATGAAAATGCTCTATCTTGCTGCCAACGGTCTACATGCTCAATCCTTTAACAAAAACAGCCAAGATTACGAAAATGTGATTGTTGAATTTTTACAGAAATATGTTGGTTCTGAATCCTTTTCAATTTAAAAAAGATACCCGAAGAAGCTTTATTCAAGGTTAAAAACGCCTGCTATGCTGCTTCTTATTCTTTTTAAAATACAGACTATCCCATTAGGTCAGTCTGTTTCTGTTATAACAAGATTCATTCGTCCATTTAATATTTGATTCGGGCTTTTTAATTGAAAGCTGTTTGCTGTTTCGGAAAAGTCAATTTTCATTTGTTCATCAAAGAAAACAGTCTTGGCTTTTTCCATATATATCGTTCTATCATTTGTTTCAATTGCAATATCTCCCGCATCCAATTCAGACACAAGCCATAGAACCGTTACACCGTCTACTGCACAACCGCATCCTTCAATATCGTATTTTAATTTTAGGTAACCATCTAATCCCTTTGTCTTATCATTTATTTTCTCAGTTGCAGATTCTGTTATGATTATTTCCATGTTTAAAGCACCCCTACTTAGTCATATGATGATTGTATCACACGTTTTTTATGTTTCTTATTTTTTTGCCTATCAATTTAAAAGGAGAGTGTTAACGATGTCAAAAGTTCAAATCAAAGTAAATGATAATGGGTCATTAAGAGTAACCGGTGACATTGAATTGCTTGATGGTGAAGGCAATGTAATGGAAACAAAACCAAGCTTTTCCCTGTGCCGCTGTGGATTGTCTACTAATAAACCTTTTTGCGACGGTTCACATAAAGGTAAATTTGAGTCCGTTATCCGTGTTTCCAAAGAAGAATGAATTTTAACAGGGGCAGTTACTTTTTACTGCTCCTTTTTTTGCTACTCAGCTAGGCGAATATCTGCGATGTTGCCCACAAAAATTCGATGTAATTCTTCAAATCGATCAATTATATGGAGTTGCTGGCTTATTTCGTCCCAATTATGGACTTTACCAATCACAATTTCGTAAGTTCTATTCCGATAATGTGTAATCGTCACGAGCTGATCATATTCCATTGCTTCAGATAAAATTTCGTTCATGCATTCTAGCTGTTGTTCATCCATGGTTTTTTTCTGTTCATACATATCCTCTTTTACCCAGTCCCTAAGCAACTTTACATGCTCGGGAAGCATCATTGCCGTCCATTTGATCCTCCCACGGTCACGAATCATAATTCTACCTCTTTCCAACTTACATTTTATGTCCACCAACAAGTGTAGCCCGTTGCTTAGCTGTTCCTGCCGCTGTGTAAGAAATTGCGCGCAAGAGAGCACCTGAGCCAAAGCGCTCACGAACACGATCCACCACATAGCCAAGCTCTCGCCTTTTTCCCGCTCCCATATCAAAAAGATCGAGCTGAAGCTCGCTGTCGTCGACAATATTGCCAAGTGTAATGGAAATGTTTCTAACTGTATGACCGTTATAATATTCATGAAATAGGTCAAGGCAGACCTTATAAAGCTCCATTGTCACATTTGTTGGCCGATAGATTGTTTTGGATCGATGAAAACCGCCACCAAACTCTTCCTGACTGTACCCAATTCCAAGGCTAACGGTTCGGCCCGCCTTTCGGTGCGTTCTAGCTCTTCGTGCCACTTCCTCACACATTTCTAGTATTACATGCTCGACTTCTTCTTTCTCTTTATAATCCCGCAAAAGAACTTGGCTTTTTCCAAAGCTGATTTGTCCTTCAATAATTGGAGCACCCAAATTCGAAAGATCAATTCCCCAGGCATGATAATAAAGCTGATTTCCCATAATTCCGAATTTCTTTTCCAACTTTTCCAAATCAAATCGGGCAAGCTGACCAACGGTGAAAATGCCCATCCCATTAAGTGTTTTTTCAATCCTTCTGCCGATCCCCCACATTTCACTAAGCGGTGACACATTCCAGAGCTTCTCCGGGACATCCGCAAATGTCCACTCAGCAATTCCACTTCTTGCTTTCTTTGCTTCGAGATCAAGGCATAGCTTTGCCATGAGCATGTTTGGTCCAATTCCAGCCGTGCAAGGTAACTGGAACTCTCGCTCAATATCATCCTTTATTTTTTCCGCAATGGTCGTTGCATCGCCCCAAATATGGATGGCCCCATCTACTTTTATAAAGCTTTCATCCACACTGTACGTATGGATGGCTTCCTTCGGAACATAGCGATTAAAAACGCGTGAAATTTCTGTTGAAATTCGCAAATATGTTGCCATAGACGGTTCAACCACTTGAATGCGTGGATCATTCGGAATCTCAAACAACCGGGAACCCGTTTTGATTCTAAACTCTTTTTTCAGACGCGGTGAAGCGGCTAGCACTACACTTCCCTGCCGCTCCAGGTTGCCTGCAACAGCTAAATAGCAATTCAAAGGATCAAGACCACGCATGACAGCTGAACAGCTTGCATAAAAACTTTTCATGTCCACACATAAAATTTTATTTTGCGGTAGTGTGCTATAATCGACCATACCTCCATACCCCATCCTCCAAGATAAGCCTCAAAACAAGAACATCCGTTCCTTTTTATTATATTCTTTATCTTAAACGAATATACGTTCGTATTCAATAGGAATTTTATGACAAACTTATTAAGGTTTTTTAGGAAAAACAGTATAATCATACTGGAGGTGTATGGCATGGACAAAAAACTTATTTATAAAATGGTTAAAAATTGTTTTAAACAGTATTATTCTGACCTTGGCTCACTTCCAATAAGTGAGCAAGATTTTGAAAATCTTTGTATGCAAATCCTCCTAATAAAAGAGAAAGAACCCACTGCAGATTTATATGAAGTGATCAATGATATGGTGTACGAATTATTAACTATCAATTAAAGTAAGTAAAGAAAACTCGTCGATTAGCGAACCCCTAAGGGCGATGATTAGACGTAGTTGCCCTTATGCACGCTTCAGAATTTATGGATATAAATTCTGCTTAACCTAAAAAGGCCCCCGATAAACAGAGGCCTAATAAGATATTCTATTATTTTTTATTAAATGCACGCCTACCAACCCGTTCAAACAGACGCGGAAAAAGAACATAGATAACACTCCCCATATTCATCCACCTCGGCAAATTGATTTCCCTAGTCCTAGTGAGCATGGCAGCGACCACTTTTTGTGCGACATATTCAGGCTGAAGCATAAATTTTTGGACATTTTTTACATATGTACC
Organism: Neobacillus sp. PS3-40; assembly: GCF_030915485.1. Classification (GTDB taxonomy): domain Bacteria; phylum Bacillota; class Bacilli; order Bacillales; family Cytobacillaceae; genus JAUZPL01. The sequence goes on from NZ_CP133266.1 coordinate 917,817, forward strand.
TTTTTCATCAGCAATAGTAAAAAAATTCGTTGCAATTGGTCCAGGATTGACAGATGTTACATACACATTAGAATCGGCAAGTTCCATCCGTAAACTGTTTGTATAACCAAGGACAGCATGCTTGGTAGCGGAGTAAACACTCGATTTCGGTGTTGCAATCTTGCCAGCTTGGGAGGCAATATTGATAATATGACCGAAGCACCTTTTGCGCATTTTCGGTAAAACCATGCTAGTGCATGCCATTAAACCAATTACATTGACATTAAACATTCCTTTGATATCGTCTATTGTTGCCTCATGTGCTTCGCGGAAAACTCCAAAGCCTGCATTATTGACAAGGATATCTACTTGCCCTATTGTTTCAAAAATGTTGGTAAAGACTTCCTTCACCATATCTGTATTGGAAACATCTAACTGAACAATATCCACTTGTACTTGATATTGTTGTTGCAGGTCTTTTTGAAGTAGCTGAAGTTTATCCAACCTTCTTGCGAGCAGAACAAGATTAGCCCCCTGCCCTGCACAAATCTTCGCAATTTCCGCTCCAATCCCCCCAGATGCTCCAGTAATAACAATATTTTTCCCTTTTAATGGTTCCACCACTATTCACCTCAACTGACTTTTATCCCTGATAGGTATCCCTATTATTCACCCTTATTTAGAAAAAGAAAAGGGTTTGAATCTTTATTACCAAGCCCCCCTATTGAAGATAGATAGTCAAGCTGAGCAACAGTTTCCGAGATTGTCAGACCTAATTTACGATTGTAAACGGTGGGGAAAAGCCGTTTACATATTTCAAAAACGGTCATTGGCTCTGTTTCAAGCCAATTCTTAACTGTAAAGGCACGCTCATGCTGGCGGGAAAGTCTTTTTTCAATGAGTTCCACTAACTGGTAAACCTCTGAACCATGACCTGTATAAACCATTTGGATTGGATAGGATAAAAGCTTTTTCAATGAGTGATTATATTGAACCTGAGGCTTCGGTCTTTCTTTTTCACCTGGAGCAGGTGGCTCTAGTAAAGGATTTGGGGAAATATGTGCCAAAATATGATCCCCACCAATAAGAACACCATCTTTTTCGCGAAAAAGGACAATATGACTTTGGGCATGGCCAGGTGTTTCAATTACTTGCCAATCAAAAAGTCCAAGTGGTTGATCTCCTTCAACAAGAGGGCCTGTAAGCGAACGATTGCACGAATATTTTAGTGGTTTTCTTAAGTGGTGAATAAACGGGAAAAATTCTTCTGGAATACCGAACTCATAGAAAAGTGCGCGGTAAAACTCATCATGTTCATGAAAAAAAGCTTCCGTTCGATTTAACCATCGTTCATTTAGAGGATGTCCATATACCTCCAATGAATCCGGGAAAAAGTCGAGTAATCCAACATGATCAGGATGATGATGGGTAAGCACAACCTGCTCGATATCAGTTGGTTTTAAACCCAACATAGCTAACTGTTCTTTCAAAGATGCCCAGGCTGTATCTGTGTTTACCCCTGCATCAACAAGAGTCAACCGCTCCCCCTTAATTAAATATGCATTGACGTCTCCTACCGAAAAAGGAGTTGGTAGAGTTATCTTCGCAATACCATTTTTCCATTCTGTCATATTCAAAAGCTCCTTAACATGAAATATATTTAACGTTTTTCTTCCAAAAGTCATTTTGAACTTCATATATAGAGATAAGTGTACCGATAAAAAAATAAAATGTCATTATTTTCTCATAATTCACTTTTAAAAAAATAAAGAAAACTCGCTGATTGGCGAGCCCCTAAGGGCGATGATTAGGCGTAGTTGCCCTTATGCGCTAGCAGAATTTATGGATATTAATTCTGATTAGCTAAAAAATTCTGCAAATTTTTTCTTGACAGACAACTATAATGTAACGCATAATCACAATTAAAACTTTAACCAATATAAAAAGCAATGAGTAAGACCAGTAAATGAAAAATGGCAAAAGAGAGTGAGGTCCATTGGCTGCAAGGCTTCACTGCCCTCTTAATCATTGAACCTATCTTATGAGCGATTAGGAAAACCTAACGTAACCCCGACGTTATCGGGTTTGAGTGAACTCTTTTTGGTTTTTTTAAAAAGGGTAAATGAAGGTGGTACCACGGAAGCTAGACCTTTCGTCCTTTACGGATGAGGGGTCTTTTTGTTTTTTTAAAAACAGACAGGGGGAATATTGATGAAAAAGATAGTAATTGTAGGGGCAGGGTCGATGGCGGAAGCATTAATTTCTGGGATTGTGAAAAATGATTTACTCGATCCAAAAAATATTTGGACCACAAATAGAACGAATGAAGAAAGGCTCGTTACACTTAACAAGCAATATGGAGTTCAGTTTACCTATGATATTAAAGAATTGTTTGAGGATGCAGAAGTAGTCGTTTTAGCCATGAAGCCAAAGGATGCCTTACAAGCAATTAAACAAATTCGAAGTCACTTAACAAAACAAATGCTCATTATCTCTGTACTTGCTGGTATCGCCATAAGTGCCATCGAAGAACTAGCTGAAAAGCCACTAGCGATAGCAAGGGCAATGCCTAATACTTCTGCAACGGTTGGAAAATCTGCTACTGCAATTGCTGTTAATAAAGTCGTCTCTTCCAATCAGCTTGAAACAATTAAACATCTTTTTGGTACAGTCGGACTTACAACTTTTGTCCCTGAAGATCAGCTTGATGCCGTAACAGGACTTTCCGGTAGCGGTCCAGCCTATATTTATTATCTTGTTGAAGCAATGGAAAACAGTGCGGTTGAAATTGGATTAGAAAGACAAATGGCAAAAGAACTGATTGTCCAGACATTAATCGGTGCAGCAGAGATGTTAAAGTCGACAACAAAACCTTCAAAGCAGCTACGCCAGGAAGTCACTAGCCCTGGAGGAACGACCGAGGCGGGAATTCAGATACTTGAAGAACACAAGGTTCAGCAAGCCTTCATTTCATGCATTAAAGCAGCCGCCATCCAATCAAAGAAAATGGGAATTGTATTATGCAAAGAGCTTAATTCAGCAAAACAGTCAACTTTATAAATGGCTAACTTGCCTAGATTGTTGTTTTTCGGACAATTCAACGTCTCAAGAGCAATATTTTATATAATATTGGAAGCATTTGTTATACTAAAAGTGAAAAATACCTAGCAGGAGGATGACAAATGACCGCAAAATTATTTACTCCCTATACAATAAAAGGGGTTACCTTGAAAAATCGAATAGCGATGTCTCCAATGTGCATGTACGCAAGCCATAATGAGGATGGAAAAGTGCAAAATTGGCATCAAACCCATTATGTGTCCAGAGCCGTTGGCCAGGTGGGATTAATTATTCTTGAAGCTACTGCCGTAACTGAGCAAGGAAGAATTTCTCCTCAGGATTTAGGTATCTGGAGTGACGACCATGTTGAGGGGCTAAAGGGCCTTGTTGAGCTTATCAAGGGTAATGGTGCAAAAGCAGGAATTCAAATCGCTCACGCCGGCAGAAAGGCTGTTCTGGAAGGCGAAATACTTGCCCCCTCTGCATTAGCATTTAATGAAAAAATGAAGATTCCAAAAGAAATGACAAAAACTGATATTAAAGATACCGTAGAAGCATTTAAAAATGGGGTTGAACGAGCAAAAAAAGCTGGTTTTGATGTGATTGAACTGCATGGTGCCCATGGATATCTTATTAACGAATTCTTATCACCGCTCTCAAATAAACGAACAGATGAGTACGGAGGATCAGCTGAAAACCGTTATCGATTCCTTAGCGAAATAATTGAGGCAGTTAGAACAGTCTGGGAAGGTCCTCTATTCGTTAGAGTTTCTGCCTATGATTATCATGAAGAAGGTTTAACAGCAAGTGACTATGTACTAATAGCCAAGAGGATGAAGGAACAGGGAGTTGATTTTATCGACGTCAGCTCAGGTGCAGTTATTCCAGCACCAATTAACACCTACCCTGGTTATCAAGTGAAATTCTCAGAGGAAATAAAGCATGGCGCGGATATTGATACAAGTGCACTTGGCTTAATCACCTCTGCCTTGCACGCGGAAGAAATCCTCCAAAATGATAGAGCCAACCTAATTTTCATAGGTCGTGAACTACTTCGTGATCCGTATTGGCCACGGACAGCAGCCAAGGAACTCGGCGTTCATATTGAAGCACCAAAACAATATGGACGAGGGTGGGAATAAATTTAAAGAAAGATCGGACTTTCTTCTTTTTTCGGCAATTTTAATACACTCTTTTAATTTTCGACTTATTCGTTTTAGGTAATGTCCTAGCTTTTTTGTCAAACTCTACAAAAAAGGCTTATCGAGAACAACCAAGGAAGAATTGTTTAACATCTTTAAAAAAGCACTTAGCCAAATGATGAACTGCACATCCAATTAGTAGATTGTGTCCAAAAATTGGGGTGCAGTTCAAATGACTAAGCGTTATTTTTAAGGAAGAGGAATAGAGATTTCTTTGAAATCTTCAGCTATATCTGTATGAAGGAATATTTCCTTTGCTTCCCCAACTAATTCTCCCCATGCATTCCTGTCGTATCTAGAACTTATATGGGTTAGACACAAGCATTTACTATCAGCTTGTTTGGCAATTTTTGCTGCTTGATGGGTGGTGGAATGAAAATAATCAAAGGCAAGTTTTTCTTCCTCTTTCGAAAAGGTCGCTTCATGAATTAATAAATCAGCATTTCTGGCTAAATAAATTGCATTCTCACAATATCTTGTGTCACCAAGAATGGCAACAACCCGTCCTTTTTGAGGAGAACCAATAAATTCCCTTGGATTAATCACTCGTCCATCATCAAGAATGATTGTTTCACCGTTTTTTATTTTCTTAAAAATTGGCCCTGGTTGGACACCAGCCGCGATCAGCTTATCTGCAAACAATATGCCTGGCTTATCTTTTTCGGTAATTCTATATCCATATGAAGGAATACCATGCTCTAAAAGGCGTGCTTCCACCACAAATTGGTCGTCTTCAAATAGAATCCCCTCGTCTATTTCAACTATTTTCAAAGGATATTTTAAAAATGATTGACTAACGGAAAGGCTCACATTTAGATATTCCTCTATTCCTTTTGGACCATAAACCGTCACTTCCGAGTCTCCCCCTTGAAAGGAACGGCTCGATAATAATCCTGGAAGCCCATAAATATGGTCGCCATGGAGGTGAGTAATAAAAATCTTTTCAATTCTGCGCGGCTTTATGGTCGTATGTAAAATTTGATGCTGGGTTGCTTCTCCAACATCAAAAAGCCAAATAGCACCTCTTTCTTCGAGTAACTTAAGCGCAATGGACGTTACATTGCGGAGCTTTGCCGGAAGCCCAGCACCCGTACCTAAGAAAAATATATCCATAATAAACTCCTTTCAAAACCGTTACACTGATGTAATAGCAATTAACTAATAATATAGCACGATTAGTTGGATGAATACATTTATTGCATAATATTTGCGAAATCTATAGGAAACAGATAAAATTTTATTCTTGTAAGGTAAACTTGGCTAGGATAACTATATATATTGGAAAGAGGTCCATAATCGTGAATCAAAATGAAAACATGACTTCCTTAATTATGATATTTGGGGCAACAGGGGACTTAGCAAAACGGAAGTTGTTTCCATCCATATACCGTTTATTTGAAAGGGGCAAACTGGCCGAACGGTTTGCTGTAATTGGTGTTGCAAGAAGATCCCTTTCTAATGATGAGTTTCAACATTCTGTAAAAGAATCTGTTCTCTCAGCATTAGGAAAGGATAAAAATATCGACGAATTCATCTCACACTTTTACTATCATTCCCACGATGTTACAAACTCAAGCTCGTACCTGTCATTAAAAACAATGGCAAATGATCTTGATAAGCATTATCGCTTAGATGGAAATCGAATATTTTACCTTGCCATGGCACCTGAGTTTTTTGGAACGATTGCACTGCACTTGAAATCCGATGGTTTAACAGATGTATCAGGTTTTAAACGATTGGTTATTGAAAAACCATTTGGACATAATTTGGAATCAGCTAAAGAATTAAACAAACAAATTACAACAGCATTTTCCGAGGACGAAGTTTATCGGATTGATCACTATTTAGGAAAAGAAATGGTTCGAAATATTGAAGTCATTCGATTCGCAAATGCTATTTTTGAACCACTTTGGAATAATAGATATATCTCCAATATTCAAATTACATCAAGTGAAACCCTTGGTGTAGAAGAACGCGGACGCTACTATGAAACAAGTGGAGCACTGCGAGATATGGTTCAAAACCATATGATGCAAATGGTATCACTATTAGCAATGGAGCCACCAATCCGTCTAACTACTGATGAAGTACGCTCAGAAAAAGTAAGAGTTTTTCGGGCAATAAGATCTGTTGAGGGTGACCAAGTTCAAGATTATTTTGTTCGCGGACAATACGATGAGGGAACAATCAATGGCAAGAAGGTTATGCGCTACCGTGATGAACAAATGGTGGATAAGGAATCGAATACGGAAACCTTTGTGGCTGGAAAATTGATGATCGATAATTTCCGTTGGGCAGGTGTACCATTTTATATTCGAACAGGAAAAAGAATGCTAACTAAGTCAACAAAAATTGTCGTCCAATTTAAAGATATTCCAATGAATTTATACTACCAGACGGAGAAAATGTTGAATCCTAACCTCCTTGTCATACATATACAGCCGGAGGAAGGCATTACCTTGCATTTAAATGCTAAAAAGGCTGGAGGACACTTTGATGCGCAAGAGGTAAAGCTTAGCTATGCAAATACCGGTATCAATGGAATGAACACTCCTGAAGGATATGAGAAACTTCTCTATGATTGCATGTGCGGTGATGCTACTAATTTCACCCACTGGGACGAGGTTGCCCTTTCTTGGAGTATGGTGGATAAAATTTCAGCTGTTTGGGAAAAGACAAAAGAGGAAAGTTTCCCAAACTATATTTCAGGAACAAAGGGTCCAAAAGCGGCTGATGAACTACTAGAAAAAGATGGATTTTTCTGGTGGCCTGTAGCCGATCTAGATGTAGAAAATTGTCAATAAATAGCTTTCAAAAAGGCCTGATCCCTCATTCACATTTTACCGTGGATGAGGAATTAGGCCCTTTGTTTACTTTCCCTTTTCATGATCCCGCGGAAACGTACGGAGAAAGTCTTTATTGAAGCTTGTCTCAGTTCCCACTTGATGGGTTGAATCGACCTTGTGTAACCCGGCGTTTTCTATGACACTTTTCCCATATTTTTTGCGCAACTCAGAAACAGCTTTAAACAATGGTTCCTTCTTTGCTTCTTTTTCAAATGAAAAGAGATCGAGTTGTTCTACAACTTGGTCATGATCTACTAAATCTGAACCTGTTATGCCTAATAGCCGAACAGGATTACCATTCCAATGTTTTATAAATAACTGTTTGGCATGTAACGCAATTTCTTCCTTCCTGTAAATTGGCTTTGCATTTTTTTTACTTCTAGTTATTGTCTTTCGATCTTTAAAACGGATCGTTATTCCCAGGGTAGAAGCCAGTACATTTTTTTGTTTGAGTCTAATTGAAACCGTTTCAGCTAGCGATTCTAATACACGAAAAAGTTCTTGCTGGTTTGTAACGTCTTTTGGAAGTGTTGTTGAATTGCCGATACTTTTAAAATCAGCAACAGATTCTGGATCAACTGGTCTTGAATCAAACCCGTTAGCCCTCTCTTTTAAACGGACTCCATTAATACCAAGAAGTTTTTTTAGCTGAATCTCATTTCCCCTTGCTAAATCACCAATAGTTCTGATATTAATCGTCATTAACTTTTCAGCTGTCTTTTTACCTACTCCATGCATTTCACTCGAATAAAGCGGCCAGAGGACGTTACTGACATCACGTTTACGGAGCACAGTAATACCCATCGGCTTTTTCATATCAGAAGCCATTTTTGCCAGAAATTTATTGGGTGCAATACCAATGCTGCATGGCAAATCTAACTCATTTAGAATTCTACTTTGGATCGATTTTGCAATTTGGATTGGGCTCCCAAGTTCATAACTTTCCGTGATATCTATATATCCCTCATCAATAGAAACAGGCTCGACAAGCTCTGAGTATTGCCTTAATAATTCAAACATACCAATCGAAGCAGTTCGATAACGATCAAAATTAGGCGCTTTTACAATTAATTGTGGACATAGCTTTTTTGCTTCCCAAAGTGGCATAGTTGTTTTTACTCCAAACTTTCTGGCTTCATAGCTACTTGTAACAATGATCCCCCTTCGATCCTCTACGTTACCAGCAATCGCAAGGGGTTTTCCCTTTAAGGTTGGATCATATGTCATTTCAACAGAAGCATAAAAGCTATTCATATCCACATGTAAAATAACTCTTCCCTTTTTCGGATACATTCCTTTCATTACGGCACTTCCTTGATTGGTTTCATTTAGCACTAGTAACATTGCCAGTTTTTATCCATAAATAATTTCCCCACAAGTATATTGTAGAGATTAGCTCTTAGCAACCTGAGGCCGCTTTCTATCTTACGTTTAACAAAAATAATGAAAACTTGCCGATTGGCGTGCCCCTAAGGGTGAGATTAGGCGTAGTTGCCCATATGCGCTAGCAGAATTTATGGATATAACTTCTGATTAGCTCAAATAAAAGAAGCCACCTATTTAATGGTGACTTTTCATATAGTCTTGCAAATCTGCTATTCCATCTAAAGATCCTACTAGGGTTTCAGGATTAATAATGGTAATTAATTGGTTGTCTAAGCTTGCCACTCCTGAAATGTATGCTGTATTCGCAAAAGAAATTAGCCCTACCTGTTTTATTTTATCATCTGGTATTTCAATAATTTCTTTTGCCTCATTTACTAATAAACCCAGTAAAAGCTTTTCTGATTGAATGACAATTAATCTAGCATTTTCATCCGTTTTCAAATATCGTTGATAGAAAATATACTCTAAATCTATGATAGGAATTAATTCTTCTCTGACTTTAATAATTCCTTTTATGTAATCTGACATTTGAGGAATTGGCGTAGAAGTCCCCATTTTTTCAATTGATACCACAAATTCGAGCGGTATCCCATATTCTTCATTTCCTGTTCGAAAAACAACCACTTTACACATATAAACCCTAATCCCCCTCATAAAGAATGATTCTTGGTATATGAATTACTATAAAGCAAAGGACCAGGACACTCAACATAATTTTGCGAGGGTCCTAGTCCAATTAAAATCTTACCTATTGATTAGTTACTTCATCAATAATCGCAAGTGTCATTTCTGCCAACTTATACAGTTCCTCGATTGGCATACGTTCCTTTGTTGTGTGGATATCCTCATACCCTACTGCTAGGTTAACAGTTGGGATGTTGAAGCCTGCAATAACATTGGCATCACTTCCGCCACCACTTTTTTGCAGTTCACAACTACGGCCAATTTTTTTTGCTGCCTTTTGGGCTACCTCAACAACATGATCGCCTGCTCCTAATTTAAATCCAGGATACATGACCTCTATTGTTACTTCTGCTTTACCGCCCATTTGTTCAGCAACAGATTCAAATGCTTCACGCATTTTATTAGCTTGTTCTTCCATTTTTTCTGCCACAATAGAACGGGCTTCTGCTAAAATATCAACACGGTCACAAACAATGTTTGTGGCAGATCCGCCTTCGAAGCGGCCTATGTTAGCTGTTGTTTCTTCATCAATTCTTCCTAGTGGCATTTTTGAAATTGCTTTAGCAGCAATAGTAATCGCAGATACGCCTTTTTCTGGAGCAACTCCAGCATGAGCAGTTTTTCCATAAATGACAGCTTTAACTTTTGCTTGAGTTGGAGCGGCCACTACTACATTACCTACTTTGCCATCACTATCAAGGGCATAGCCAAACTTTGCTTTTAATAAAGAAGGATCAAGCACTTTTGAACCAACTAAACCAGATTCTTCCCCTACTGTAATAATAAATTGAATTGTTCCATGTGCAATGTTTTGCTCTTTCAATACACGAATGGTTTCTAGCATTACAGAAAGTCCCGCTTTATCATCAGCACCAAGGATTGTTGTACCATCAGTCACAACATAACCATCTTTGATAGAAGGTTTAACCCCTTTACCTGGTGTAACAGTATCCATATGTGAGGTAAAGTAAATTGTATCTACTCCATCTTTTGTTCCAGCAAGTGTACAGATTAAATTTCCTGCACCATATCCTGTTTTAGCAGTAGTGTCATCTTCGAAAACTTCTACTCCTAAATCAGTAAATTTTTGCTTTAACACTTTAGCGATTTCGGTCTCAAATTTTGATTCCGAATCAATTTGTACTAACTCAAGAAATTCATTTAATAGACGTTCTTGATTTATCATTATCATCAAACCTTTCGTTATTATGTACTCACTATCTTAGTATACCTTTTCCAATGCAATGCATCAAATGAAAGGGCTTTATAATTCTACCTTTTAATAATTAAAGAGGAATATTGCCGTGTTTTTTCTTAGGCCTGGACTCTTTTTTATTTCTTAGCATTTCCAATGCCTGAATGATTTTTATTCTTGTTTCCCTTGGGTCAATAACATCATCAACCATGCCCCTGCTTGCCGCTACATATGGGTTTGCAAACTTTTCACGGTATTCTTCAATTTTCTGCTGTCTTACTAATTCTGGATTATCACTATTCTGAATTTCTTTTGCAAAAATAATATTGGCTGCTCCCTGTGGCCCCATTACGGCAATTTCAGCATTTGGCCAAGCAAATACAAGGTCTGCTCCAATGGATTTACTATTTAGGGCCACATAGGCACCACCATAGGCTTTTCTTAAAATTACTGTTAATTTCGGTACTGTAGCTTCAGAATAGGCGAATAATATTTTTGCTCCATGGCGAATGATTCCCCCATGTTCCTGTTTAATTCCTGGAAAAAATCCAGTAACATCCTCAAATGTAATAATCGGAATATTAAAAGAATCACAAGTGCGAATAAATCTGGCTGCCTTATCAGATGAATTAATATCTAATCCTCCTGCCATAACCTTTGGCTGATTGCAAACAAGACCAACCGACTCGCCTTTGATTCTTGCAAAACCGACGACAACATTCTTGGCAAAATCCTTTTGAATTTCCATAAATGAATTTTCATCAACAACGTGTTCAACGACTTTACGGACATCATAAGGACGTATTGCATCAAATGGAATAATGTCTGTTAATTCAGAACGATAGTCATCTTTTTCATCAACCTCTAGCATTGGTGCCTTTTCTTCATTGTTTTGCGGAAGATAGCTAAGAAGTTTGCGAACATTGATTAATGACTCTGCCTCAGTCTCATGTTGAAAATGTGCATTCCCACTGATACTATTATGTACCTTTGCACCACCAAGGTCTTCTGATGAAATTTTCTCACCTGTCACTGTTTCAATCACTTTTGGCCCAGTAATAAACATTTGGCTTGTCTCTTCAACCATAAAAACAAAATCGGTGATGGCTGGCGAATAAACAGCCCCACCTGCACATGGTCCCATTATTACCGATATCTGTGGAATAACCCCTGAGTAAATAGAGTTACGATAAAAAATCAGCCCATATCCATCAAGTGAAACTACGCCTTCTTGAATTCGTGCGCCACCAGAATCATTGAGGCCAATAAATGGTGCCCCATTTTTTGCAGCCAAATCCATCACTTTAGCAATTTTCAAAGCATGCATTTCTCCAAGAGCACCACCAAAAACGGTAAAATCTTGAGAAAACAAGTAGATAGGGCGTCCATTTACCTTTCCATATCCTGTTACAACACCATCGCCAGGACCTTTCTGCTCATGAAGTCCAAAATCGATGCTTCGATGTTCAATGAATGGATTTAATTCGACAAATGTATCTTTATCAACTAAAAGGTCAATTCTCTCCCTTGCAGTGAGTTTCCCCTTTTCATGCTGTTTTCGTCTTCTTTCATCCCCTCCACCAAGCTCGACATCACGCCTTCGATCATACAATTCACTAATTTTTTCATAGATATCAACCATTTTATCCCTTCATCCCCTTTTTTTCACAAAGCTCAAACAAAACTCCAAATGTAGACTTTGGATGCACAAAAGCAACCTTTGATCCACCCGCACCGATTTTTGGCTCATCTTGTATCATACGAAGTCCTTTTGACTTAATTTCGTTCATTCTCTCCTGAATGGATTCAACCCCAAGGGCAATATGATGAATTCCCTCACCCCGTTTTTCAATAAATTTGGCAATTGGACTTTCATTAGAAGTAGGTTCGAGAAGCTCAATTTTTGTATCACCAACTTGCAAGAATGCAACCTTTACCTTTTCACTTTCTACTTCTTCGATTGCCAACAGGGGGAGCTTTAATACTTCCGTATAAAACGGAAGCGCTTTCTCAAGAGATTGAACTGCCACACCAATGTGATCAACTTTTTTAACCATGTTTACCCCTTTGTTTTCAAAATTTGAATTTATTCGATAATTTAATAATTCGCTAAAAAATTCATAAATCCTTCCTAATTTGATTAGTTGTTCCGTTGTTTAAGTGGGCTTTTATATGTACAATAAGGATAACAATGCTTCAATAAAGGGGGTAATTTATTTTGGGTAATAAGAAAAACAGAAAAATCGTAGTCTATTTAATGTTACTTGCGATGCTGGCTTCAACCCTCCTACTTGGAATAGCACAGTATCTATCATAAGCAACCAAGAAAACCTTTCATATTATGAATTGATTATTAAATAATAAAGAAAACTCGCCGATTGACGAGCCCCTAAGGGCGATGATTGGGCGTAGTTGTCCTTATGCGCTAGCAGAATTCATGGATAAAGGGGCTGTTCGAATGAACAGCCCCTTCTTTTTTATTTGGTTATTTTAACTAACTATTATGATTTAACAAAGGCTTTTATTTAATTGCCCCGGTTTCCATTGCGAGGCTTTGAAATGACTTTTTTGTCGTTAAAATTAATACCTTTGTTCCTAATGGAATCAGTGGATACAATGATTTAATGACTTCATTTTGAGCTCTTATGCAGCCTTTAGTTACATATTTCCCGATAGAAGCTGGCTGATTGGTGCCATGGATCCCAAATGTTCGTCCATCTGTTCCCAACGCGTCAAAACCAATCCATCTAGCTCCAAGCGGATTTGAAAGATTTCCTCCAGGGATATTTTTCTTCCGATAATATGGGTCTTTTGCTTTTACCGTTATTGTAAAAAGGCCTTCTGGAGTTAATTCTTGTGATTTGCCTGTACCAACACTAATAATCGTTTGAACTCGGTTATCTTCAATGAAAGCTAATTCGTTTGTCTTTTTATTGACAATAACGAAAGGATCACCTGGCCCAGGATTATGGCCTAAGGGCCACAAAGGTGAGAGAAAAAAAACAATAAGGAGCGGTGAAAAAATTTTAATCAACACATCCACCTGCTTTTTTTTCTCTAGTTTGCTTCCATTTCCCTTACTCCATTCACGTCGGTAGACTTTTTTAATCCTTTAAATGAACTTTTCAGGATAAGATATCTGTCCATTTCATTTACAAGTTGCAAAAGTGCAGCCCTTACTTCAAATTCTTCTCTTGTTTTAGGAAGCTCCATTTCTTCGAATTCTACTTTCATTCTCCTTAATTTTTCGATATAAATATAAGCCGTATTTCCGGGATGGATGTTTTCTGATAATTCTTCAAGAAAATCTGAAATCATTTTTCCTTGCTCTATCGTTTGTGTAATGGATGTCACAATCGGTAGAACTCGTTCGATAATTTCAAACTGTTTTTCCCTCATTTTAAAATAATGAAAGTATATATTTTCTTCTCTCAAAAGATGATTTTCGACATCTAGTAAAGCGATTGTTTTGGCTTCTTCAAAAAGACGGGCTGTTTCCGTAATTTCTTTCCCATCCCATTCACTTTCTCCTCTTCTTAAGTAATGGATCATTTCACAAAAAATCTGTTTAAAGTTCTGTTCAATCCTTTTCTGGTAAAACTCTAACTTCTTTTCAACACTTGGCATATAAAGATTAATTATAAGTGCAACTCCAATTCCTATGACAATAACGCCTAATTCATTGAGAAAAAGACCAGTTGAAATATGGTGGGCAATATAAATATGTAGAATGATAACGCTGCTTGTCACAACTCCTTCTTTTGCTTTCAGCATAACAATGGTGGGAATAAAGAAAAATAACATTAGCCCAATAATAATGGGATGGTAGGCTATTCCTTCAAAAAATAATGCTGAAAAAGGCATAGCTAGAACACAAGCAACAAACCGGTGCCATGCAGTCCTTAATGATCTTCTTTTCGTCACTTGAATACATAAAATCGTTAAAATTCCTGCTGAAGCAAAATTATGGAGGCCCAATTTTTGTGCTATTAATATAGCAATAGACGTGCCAACAGCTGTCTTGATTGTGCGATATCCAATTTGAAATTTCATAAAATTTTCTCCTAAAAGATAGTAAAAAAGAAAACTCGCCGATCGGCGATGACCGAGGCGTAGTTGCCCTTATGCGCTAGCAGAAATTTATGGATATAAATTCTGAATAGCTAAACAAAAAAGATGATCAATTTGATCATCTTTTTCTTAGCTATCATATCCTTTTTACAGCATTTTTTGCAAGAAATCCTGTGCTCGCTTACTCTTAGGATTTGTGAAAAACTCATTTGGCGGAGCATCCTCTACAAGTGCACCATCATCGAGAAATAGAACTCGGTCGGCAACCTCGCGAGCAAAGCCCATTTCGTGGGTAACAATTGCCATGGTCATTCCTGTATGAGCAAGTGATTTCATAACTTCTAGCACTTCTTTTACCATTTCAGGGTCGAGGGCAGAGGTTGGTTCATCGAAAAGCATAACATCCGGTTCCATTGCTAGTGCCCTTGCGATGGCAACACGCTGTTTTTGGCCACCAGACAATCTTGTCGGATATTCGTTTGCTTTTTCAGAAAGATCCACTTGTTTTAAAAGGGAATTGGCAATTTTTTCAGCCTCTCCCTTTGATAACCCTTTTACTTTCATTGGTGCATACGTAAGATTTTGCAAAACGGTCTTATGTGGAAACAAATGAAAGTGTTGAAAAACCATACCAACATTTTGACGCACTTTCATAATATTCGTTTTTTTATCGGTAACATCTTGATCCCCAATCCAAATTCGTCCACTAGTTGGTTTTTCAAGAAGGTTCATACAGCGGAGAAAGGTAGATTTCCCTGATCCTGATGGCCCGATAATTGCTACCACTTCTCCTTCTTTAATAGAAGTAGAGATCCCCTTTAAAACTTCAAGCTTACCAAAACTTTTATGCAAATCCTCTACCTTAATCACTGCGTCTCATTCTCCTTTCAAGGGCTTTTCCTAAGAAGGTTAATGTCATAACCATTAGGTAATAAATGAAGCCTGCAATTAATAACGGTTCAAAAAAGGAGTAGTTTTCTGCACCAACTTGATAAGAACGGCGCATAATATCCATCA
This sequence comes from Neobacillus sp. PS3-40, assembly GCF_030915485.1. Taxonomy (GTDB): domain Bacteria; phylum Bacillota; class Bacilli; order Bacillales; family Cytobacillaceae; genus JAUZPL01. The sequence goes on from NZ_CP133266.1 coordinate 933,257, forward strand.
CACCAATCGTAGTCACAATGGCTGATTCTTTTGTAAGGGTAATAAATTCATTCATTAAAGCAGGTAAAATATTCTTCAACGCTTGAGGAAGAATAATATCCCACATCATTTTCCCATAAGGGATACCGAGGGCCATGGATGCTTCCTTTTGCCCTTTATCTACAGCAAGAATACCTGCACGAATAATTTCAGAAACATATGCTCCAGAGTTAAGACCAAACGATAAAATAGCTGCGGTATATGGTTCAATCTGGTAACCTATTACCTGTGGTGAACCATAATAAATGAGCATTAATTGCAAGATAAGTGGTGTTCCACGAAAAATCGATGTATACACATCTGCAATCCATAAAAGAATCTTAAACGAACTAATTTTAAATAATGATAAAATAATACCAAGTGCAAATCCCAAAATTCCTGCCATAAGGACAATTTTTAGCGTAACGAGAATTCCTTCTAAAATATATGGCATGGAGGGAATGAATTGGGTAAAGTCTAAGTTCATTCCGACACCAATCCTCTCTATAAAGATACAAACATAAACGTTCAGAAGACAACTTTCTTCTGAACGTCCTTTTTATTTCATATTATTTTTCCCCACCAAACCATTTAACAACTAATTTCTTCAATTCCCCATTATCTTTCATCTTTTTCAATTCTTTATTGAATTTTGCTGTTAGATCACTGTTTTTAGGGAATGCAATAGCTGAGCCGGCTTCATTAGGATTATCGCCGATTGTAAAGCCTGTTAAATCCTTTTCTTTCGTGAAATAACCCTTGGCAACTGTATCCTCAATAATTGCAGCATCGAAACGCCCTGCTTTAATTTCTTGGATGATATCAGGAATACGATTTCGATTTTCAATTTTAATCGGAGTTGTTTTATTTATATCATTTGCTTTACCTTCTTGAATGGATCCCAGCTGTACACCAACTGTTTTTCCTTTTAAATCATCAAGTTTAGTAATTCCACTGTCTTTTTTGGAAACAATCATGTGTTGGGCAGTATAATAAATATCACTAAAATCAACGTTTTTCTTTCGTTTTTCAGTTGGTGTCATCCCAGCGAGAACAAAGTCAACCTGACCTGATTTCAATGATTGAACCAAACCGCTAAAATCAATGTCTTTCACTTGAACCTTATAGCCAAGTTTAGAAGCAAGTGCTTTCGCTAAATCAACATCAAAACCAATAATATCGTTACTCTTTTCTGTTTTAACATATTCGAATGGTGGATAGTCAGCAGACGTTCCCATTACTAATGTCTTTTTATCTTTGCTACCATTTGCATTGTTCTTGTTGCTTGTCCCACATGCAGCAAGAAGTCCAAGAAGCATCATCATTGCTAGAAATAACATAATTCCTTTTTTCATACTATTCTTCCCCCTATGTTTTTACTGAAAATTAATATTTAAAGTGGTACCTTTTTTACTATTCCCTAATTTTCAAGTAAGAATGTATTAATAATTATTCACAGTAATGAATTTTAACACAAATTTATTTTTATGCAATAATATTTTTGAAAATTAGTTTAGAATAATTTTTTTATCAACAATATTATTCAACAAAGCCATTTTTTTATGTAAAAAAGGCTGATCCTATAACGGATCAGCCCTTTTTACTTCTATTTACATCTCTTCACAAAATTGGTCGAAAGTTTGCTGAAGTTTTGCAACAACTGTAGCAGGGTCAAAGCCCTCAATTTGATGTCTTTCAATCATGGTGCAAATTTTCCCATCCTTTAACAAGGCAAAGGAAGGGGAGGATGGTGGGTAATCAGTGAAATAGTTTCTAGCTACTTCTGTTGCTTCCTTATCTTGCCCTGCAAAAACAGTGACAAGATGGTCAGGACGTTTGTCATAGTGCAAGGCATGGGTAGCTGCTGGGCGTGCTACTCCACCCGCACAACCGCATACAGAATTAATCATGACTAATGTTGTTCCTTTTTTTTCTAAGGCCGCAGTTACTTCCTCAGGGGTCTTTAATTCTTCATAACCAGCTGACACGATTTCATGACGCGCTTTATTGACAATATCATTCATAAAAAAGTTATAATCCATACTCATTAAATTGCTCCTCCTATACTTTAGGGATAGTATCATGATAACAGTAAAAACATATCTTTTTCAAATATAAACGAAATATTTTCCTGTTCATTAGCTAATTTTGAAAAAAGTGTTTGAAAAGAACTTCAACCGCTGAAGCAACCGTTTTTTCTCCTGCCATCACTTCATTTTCTAATTTAGGAAGTTCATTTACAATTCCAGGATGATGAAAAAATTGAAAATGAAGTTGGTCTGTTATCATTGAGTAAAGCCATTCCCTTGATTGCGCTTTCCGCCTATCATCAAAAACTCCTGATGCCTTCCCGTTCTTTTTGAAGGTGCAAATCGTCCCCCAAAGATCACTAATCCCTTCCATTGTAAGAGAAGAGCAACTATACGCTTTTGATTGCCAACCCTTTGTTGCGGGCTGTAAAAAGTGAAGGATGCGGTTATATTCACTTTTGGTTCTTAGCGCGTTCTCCTTATTTGTACCATCTGCTTTATGCACAATAATTGCATCCGCTAGTTCAATAATTCCTTTTTTCATTCCCTGCAATTCATCGCCTGCACCTGTTAAGACAAGGAGCATGAAAAAATCAACCATGCCCCTAATAATCACTTCACTCTGGCCCACCCCAACCGTTTCAATCAAAATTACATTGTAACCAGCAGCCTCACATATTAGCATTGATTCCCTTGTTTTACGGTGAACTCCCCCAAGTTTTCCACCGGATGGAGAGGGTCGAATAAACGCAAGAGGGCTTTTAGCTAATTGTTCCATCCGCGTTTTATCGCCAAGAATACTACCACCAGTAATACTTGAGCTTGGATCGATCGCAAGTACTGCAACTCGGAGACCAAGAGCGCATAAATACATTCCAAAGGTTTCAATAAACGTGCTTTTTCCTGCTCCTGGGACTCCCGTAATCCCAATACGAATTGATTGCCCTGTATGTGGTAACAGTCTTTGAAGGAGAGACTGCGCTTTTTGAAAATGCTGTTCTGAGTTACTCTCAGTAAGTGTAATAGCACGGGCAAGAAAGCTCCTTTCTCCTGCTAGAACCCCTTCATATAATTCGTTAATTGTAGGTCCAGCTGTTATTCGTTTCTGAAACCGAATGTTTTTTACAAATGCTTGTGAGTTCTCTTGCGCCGTTCCCTTACGGATCACGCTTAAACAAAGATCAGGATTGTTCGGGTCACTCCATTCCGGTTTATTTTCCAAATCCATTACTGTCCCACTTCCTCATATCCTAGTTGCCGATAGATTTCTCTGATTACTTTTTGGGCAGCGACTGGAATAATAGTTCCCGGTCCAAAAATAGCCGTTGCACCGTTATTATATAGGTATGAATAATCCTGGGCAGGAATAACACCACCAACCACTACTAGAATATCTTCTCGCCCAAGTTTTTTTAATGATTCTACTAACTGTGGTAAAAGAGTTCTATGCCCAGCCGCGAGCGAGCTCATTCCTATCACATGAACATCATTTTCAACAGCTTGTTGTGCTGTTTCTTCAGGCGTTTGGAATAAAGGTCCCATATCCACATCAAAGCCAAGGTCAGCAAATGCTGTGGCAATTACCTTTGCACCACGGTCATGGCCGTCCTGTCCCATTTTTGCAATAAGAATTCGTGGTCTTCTACCCTCATTCACCAAAAATTCATCCGTCATTTTTTGAACTTCTAAAATCTCTACCTCATTGGAAAAAGCCTTACTATAAACACCGCTTATAGAACGGATAACTGCCTTATGCCTGTTCGCAACTTTTTCAATTGCATCAGACATTTCACCAAGAGTTGCTCTTACTCTAGCCGCTTGAACTGCTAACTCAAGTAAATTTTTCTCTCCAGTTTCGGCAGCTCTTGTTAAAGCCTGTAATGCCTCCTCCACCTTCAGATCATCACGACCCTCTTTTAACTTGTTTAACTTCTCAATCTGCTTTAAACGCACTGCTGTATTATCGATATCCAAAATATCAATCGGTTCTTCCTTTTCAAGACGGTAACGATTCACACCAATAATTATTTCTTTTCCAGAATCGATTTGTGCTTGTCTTCGTGCTGCAGCCTCTTCAATTCTCATTTTTGGCAACCCAGTTTCAATTGCTTTTGCCATTCCACCGAGACTCTCAATTTCTTCAATATGCTGCCAAGCTCTGTTAATAAGCTGATCAGTTAAAGCTTCAACATAATAAGAGCCAGCCCAAGGATCAATAACTTTTGTTATACTTGTTTCTTCCTGCAAAAATAATTGTGTATTCCGAGCAATTCTCGCAGAAAAGTCTGTTGGCAATGCGATTGCTTCGTCTAGTGCATTTGTATGCAGGGATTGTGTATGCCCCATTACCGCCGCATGTGCTTCAATCAAAGTCCTGATGACATTATTAAAAGGATCTTGCTCAGTTAGGCTCCAACCGGATGTCTGGGTATGGGTCCTTAACGCCATTGATTTGGAATTCCCCGGCTCAAACGATTTCATCATTTTTGCCCAAATAAATCGCCCTGCACGCATTTTAGCTACTTCCATAAAATAATTCATCCCAACAGCCCAGAAAAATGACAACCTAGGGGCAAATGAATCAATCTCAATTCCAGCCTTAAGACCTGTCCGAACATATTCCAGTCCATCAGCAAGTGTATAAGCCAACTCAATATCTGCAGGAGCCCCTGCTTCTTGCATGTGGTAACCAGAAATACTGATACTATTAAATTTCGGCATATACTTAGAAGTATATTCAAAAATATCAGCAATAATTTTCATGGACATCTCAGGCGGATAGATGTACGTGTTGCGCACCATGTATTCTTTTAAAATATCATTTTGAATCGTTCCAGAAAGCTTGTCCTGACTTACACCCTGCTCTTCTGCTGTTACAATAAAAAAGGCAAGAATCGGCAACACTGCACCGTTCATTGTCATCGATACGGACATTTGATCTAACGGAATTCCGTCAAAAAGTGTCTTCATATCAAGAATCGAGTCAATCGCAACACCAGCTTTGCCAACATCACCAACTACTCGAGGGTGATCCGAATCATATCCCCTATGCGTTGCTAAATCAAAGGCCACAGATAATCCCTTTTGTCCCATTGCCAAATTCCTTCGATAAAAGGCGTTACTTTCCTCTGCTGTAGAAAACCCAGCATATTGTCTTACAGTCCATGGGCGATTGACATACATCGTTGGATATGGGCCCCTTGTATAGGGCGGTAGACCTGGCATATCATTTAGATGCTTACTATCCTCAAGGTCTTCCTTCGTATATAAGGGCTTTAATCTTATTTGCTCGTTTGTCTCGAATAATAACTCATCAATAGAAGTTTGAATTTCTGCTTCAGCTTTTTCCTTCCATTGTTCATTTGTCATAGAATCATTTTGGTCAAAAAGAGAGATTTCTTGAAAATTAGGCTTCATATAGTGTCAACTCCATTTCGGAAAGCATGGATTCAAGTGTTTCGCAACAATTACTCTTTACATGAATAAACGACTTAATTCCTTCTGACACCCATTTGGATTGATCCTCTTCTTTAGGCAATCCAGCTAAATAAACTATACGATCAGGAAATTCAGCTTTTATTAATTGAAGGATTTCTAACCCTATATTTTCATATTCCTCATTGCTGCCACAAAGACAGAAATGTTTTGAATTACATTCCTTAACAAACTCTGTTACTGATTCTGTGGAAAAGATCGGGCCACTTTCTAGGCCATTTACTCCACCAGCAGCCAAGAATCCTCGAATAAAATCTGCCCTTGGTTTGTATTGTTTTAAATTTCCTAAGCAAATTAAACCGATAAATGGTCGTACACCATCATGCCGCTTAATTCTATCGGCCCTCATCCTTAAATCTTCATACGGTTGAGATAATCTTATTTGTGGAATTGTCTCTATTGTTATTTTTTCACTTAGATCATCTGAAGAAAATTGCCCGTTAATGGATTTTTCGCACTCTGGGATATTTTCAGTTAAATTAGCATATACATTTGTTCCAACAATGCTTACTTTTCTTGTAGAAATATCATGATGTCGTTTTTTATTAACAGTGGATATCTCTTTTTGAAGCCAATTAGATTTTAGGGCTTCAAGCATCCCACCATTTGCTTCAATTTTTTTAAAAAGTTCCCAGGATTTTTCTGCTAATTCTCTCGTTAATTCTTCGATATACCATGAACCCCCCGCAGGATCGATGACTTTTTGTAGGAGCACTTCTTCTTGTAAAATTAGTTGCGTGTTTTGTGCAATTCTCTCAGAAGAATAAGTTGATCCTGTCATTTGATCAAATGGTGTTACATGTAAGTATTGAATACCACCAATTACTGCGGCAAACGCCTCGTTACCAGCACGAAGGAGATTCACATTCTGATCGGAAACAGATTTTGTAAAAATAGAAGTTTCTGCGGCAATCTTCATTCCACGATCTACCATTTTGGCACCATATACTTCCGTTATTTTATTCCAAATAATTCGTGCTGCACGTAGTTTTGCAATCTCCATGAAAAAATTTGACCCAATTGAAAATTTGAAAATTATTTTTGATAATGCTACTTCTTGATCTATACCTTTTTCAAGTAGCTGTTGAAGATAAAGCACTCCAGTGGCAGCCGCAATTCCAAGCTCCTGAACAGCATTCGCCCCACCATTATGATATACAGATGTATTGACTAGGATGGTCTGTAGATTAGGAAGTTTTTCGGATGAATTTTTAATTATTTCGGACCATTCAGCAAAAAACTGTTCTTGGTTTTTTGGAATAAATCCCTCAACAACAAAAGTAGCTAGCGGATCTGAGGCGATATAGCCTGTTACTTTTCTACTATCTTCTCTACTTAAATCTGTTATAGTCGATAGTGCCTCTGCAAACATACCATTTGCATCAATTGCAAATGGTATGTTTGCACTGATTTCTTTTATAAAACGTAACAATCTCGGCTCCGTTTCAACTAGAGACTTATTTAATTCAAACGAAAGGGCTGTCAGGCCCCGGTCAATAGCTGCCTCAAGCTTTTGAATTAATTCTAAAGGTGTTTTATACGAAATAGATTGAGCTATCTTCCATTTCTCGCCAATATAACCTAACGGATTCTTGCCCCTTCTAAAATCAGAACCCCCAGGATAATCCGAAGCAAGTTTTTCATCCACGCGGCAATAAAGCGGTTTCAATGTAATGTTTTCATATGTAGAGGTTTGTAACGATTGAATTGACTTTCCTTTTAATGATTCTTCCGCTTTTTCTTTCCATTCAAATTCTGATCTTAGCGGAAATGATTGATTCCTCATAATTTCCCTCCCCTATTTTTTTCAGGAATTATACTAAAATTCAAACATTTCTGTTCAATCTTATTTTAGGTTACAAAACCATATATATCTACAATTTTTGTTTATATCTAAACAAAAATTGTCTAGTTTTCCCAAAATTCCGTATGCCTCCGACAGAAGGCAGATTTTTTTTAAAAGAAAACTTGCCGATAGTTTAGCCCCTAAGGGCAATGATTAGGCGTGTTGCCCTTATGCGCTAGCAGAATTTATGGCTATAAGTTCTGCTTAGCAAAAAAATAGCCGCTGTCAGTTTAGACAGCGGTTATTTTTATTTAATAAATCGAAGTTGTCGATTTTGATGTATTCTCAAGAATTTCTTTTATACGTTGTAAGAATCTACCGCAAACGAGTCCATCCAATACACGATGATCAAGTGACATACAAAGATTGACCATATCACGAATCGCAATCATTCCATTGTCCATTACAACAGGACGTTTGACAATCGATTCTACTTGAAGGATTGCCGCCTGTGGATAATTAATAATTCCCATCGATTGAACTGAACCGAATGAGCCAGTATTGTTTACAGTAAATGTTCCACCCTGCATATCATCTGATTTAAGTTTGCCAGTGCGAACCTTTACAGCAAGCTCAGAAATTTCACGGGCAATGCCTTTAATTGTTTTTTCATCAGCATTCTTAATTACTGGAACATAAAGAGCATCCTCTGTTGCGACAGCAATCGAAATATTAATATCCTTCTTTTGAATGATCTTTTCACCTGCCCACATGGAATTAACCTGTGGAAATTCTTTAAGAGCTTGGGCTACTGCTTTAACAAAGAAAGCAAAGAATGTTAAATTGAATCCTTCTTTTTTCTTAAATTCATTTTTCAAGGTGTTCCGGTATTCAACAAGATTGGTTGCATCTACTTCCATCATTGTCCAAGCATGTGGTGCTTCATGCTTGCTGCGAAGCATATTCGCTGCAATGGCTTTACGGATTCCAGTTACCGGTATTTCGATATCACCAGTCATAACTGGAATTGTAGGAGCTGCTACAACAGCTTGTTTTGGTACCATTACTTCCTGTACTGCCTCCTGCTTTACAGCTGGTTGCACCACTGCTTGTTTAGGTGCTTCTACTTTGCCGCTTGCAGTCGGAATATTTCCTGATTCAATTATTTTCAAAAGATCCTTTCTCGTAATCCGGCCACCTGTCCCCGTGCCTTGTACTTGAGAAAGGTCAATACCATTTTCCTGTGAAATTTTTAAAACTGCCGGTGAGTAGCGAGCTTTGTTTCCTTGCTCGACTGGCGCAACTGCTACATCATTAACTGCAGTATTCTTTATTTCTTCAGCTGCAGATTCCTCTACATTTGCCCCTTCAATCTCAATCGTACAAATGATTTCACCGATTGCAAATGTATCACCTTCTCCGGCAATAAGTTCTTTAATCACACCTGTAAATGAAGAAGGAACTTCAGCATTTACTTTATCTGTCATAACCTCAGCAAGTGGGTCATATTTATTTACCTTGTCCCCTACTGAAACAAGCCATTTGCTAATCGTACCCTCTGTAACACTTTCCCCTAACTGAGGCATCTTAATTTGTTCAACTGCCAATGGTTAAACCTCCTTATTTCATTTTCTAATCAAAATGTATCTGAAAATAGACGGAGCCTCGCATAAGCAAATCAGTTTGCTTATCCAATAGAGGTGAAGATGAACTTCACGCACACCGCCATATTATGTTGGCTTAGCTAATTAAAAAGACAATTCCATGGTGAATAGTGAGCAGTTTTTAAAATTCTGCAAGCTCACGCATTGCTTTTTCAACTTTTTCAGGATTAACCATAAAGAATTTCTCCATTGTAGGAGCATATGGCATTGCAGGAATATCAGGTCCTGCAAGTCGTTTAACAGGAGCATCCAAATCAAACAAACAGTTTTCCGCGATAATTGCGGCAACTTCACCCATGATACTACCTTCTTTTGTATCTTCTGTAACAAGTAAAACCTTACCTGTTTTCGAAGCAGCCTCAATAATAGCTTCTTTATCAAGTGGGTAGACTGTTCTAAGGTCGAGAATATGTGCAGATATTCCATCCTTAGCTAACTTTTCAGCTGCTTGAAGAGCAAAATGGACACATAAACCATATGTAATTACGGTTATGTCTTCTCCTACCCGTTTTACATCAGCTTTTCCAATTGGTAACGTATAATCTTCGGTTGGAACTTCTCCTTTAATTAAACGGTATGCACGCTTATGTTCAAAGAAAAGAACAGGGTCGTTATCACGAATCGCTGCTTTAAGAAGTCCTTTTACATCGTAAGGGGTTGAAGGCATTACAATCTTTAAGCCAGGCTGATTAGCAAATACAGCTTCAACTGATTGAGAATGATAGAGAGCTCCATGTACTCCGCCACCATAAGGTGCACGAATAACAATCGGACAGTTCCAATCATTATTGGAACGAAAGCGGATTTTAGCAGCTTCTGAAATAATTTGGTTTACCGCAGGCATAATGAAATCTGCAAATTGCATTTCAGCAATAGGGCGCATTCCATACATGGCAGCCCCAATTCCTACACCTGCAATAGCTGATTCAGCAAGCGGAGCATCAAGAACACGCGCTTCTCCAAACTGTTCATACAAACCATGAGTGGCCTTAAAAACTCCACCTTTTCGTCCAACATCTTCACCAAGTACAAAAACCTTTGGATCTCTTTCCATTTCCTCACGAATGGCCATTGTTACTGCGTCAATATAAGAAATTACTGGCATGTTGTTTCCCCCTGACAATCCCCATATACATATTTCAGCGCATCTTCTGGTGCAGCATATGGAGCATTTTCAGCATAATCGGTTGCTTCATTTACCAGATTCATGATGCGATCATTCATTTCCTTTTCCAATTCGTCTGTCATAACGCCTGTTTCTTTTAAATAGGCACTAAACGTGATAATTGGATCCTGTGCTTTTGCTGCTGCCACTTCTTCCCGTCCACGATAGGAACGATCATCATCATCTGATGAATGTGGTGTTAAGCGATAGCAAACTGTTTCAATTAATGTGGCACCTTCACCACGACGTCCTCGATCTGCTGCTTCCTTGACTACTTTATACACTTCCAATGGATCATTTCCATTGACGGTATAACCTGGCATCCCGTATCCAATTGCCCTGTCCGAAACCTTTTCACAACCAAGTTGTTTTTCCATAGGAATGGAAATAGCATACTTGTTGTTTTCGCACATGAAAATTACCGGAAGTTTATGAACACCTGCAAAGTTAGCCCCTTCATGAAAATCGCCCTGATTTGATGATCCTTCACCAAATGTAACAAATGTAACAAGATCATGTCCTTCCATTTTTCCTGCAAGTGCAATCCCTACAGCATGTGGTACTTGCGTTGTTACAGGAGAAGAACCTGTTACAATGCGGTTTTTCTTCTGACCAAAGTGACCTGGCATTTGCCGTCCACCTGAATTGGGATCTTCTGCTTTTGCAAATCCGGAAAGCATGAGCTCTTTTGGTGTCATGCCAAATGTTAAAACAACACCCATATCTCGGTAGTATGGAAGTACATAATCTTTTTCTTTATCAAGTGCAAAAGCAGCCCCTACCTGTGCCGCTTCTTGCCCTTGACAAGAAATTACGAAGGGAATTTTCCCTGCACGATTTAATAACCACATCCGCTCATCAATACGGCGGGCCAAAAGCATTGTTTCATACATTTCCAATACTTTCTCATCTGTTAATCCTAATGCTTCATGACGCTTTTTAGTCATTTATTTCTTACCTCCCAATTGTTCGCTTTAAACTTAAGAATGTATTGCCTTTCCCTCAACTGCAAGTGCAGCTTCTCCAATTGCTTCTGACAATGTTGGATGTGGATGAATGGTATGAGCGATTTCCCAAGGTGTTGCATCCAAAACCATAGCTAGTCCTGCTTCTGAAATCATGTCTGTCACATGTGGACCGATCATATGCACCCCAAGAATATCATCGGTTTCTTCGTTGGCAATAATTTTAACAAAACCATCTGATTCTCCGAAAACTAATGCCTTTCCGATTGCCCGGAAAGAAAACTTCCCAACTTTTACTTTAAAGCCTCTTTCTTTCGCTTGATCTTCGGTGATCCCGACACTTGATACCTCAGGGTTACTGTATATGCATTTAGAGACTAAGTTGTAATCCATTGGTTCCGGAGTTTGTCCAAAGATATGTTCAACTGCATTGATTCCTTCATGTGATGCAACATGTGCAAGCTGCAGGCCACCGATTACATCCCCAATTGCATAAATATGTGATTCTTTAGTTTGAAAGAATTCATTTGTAACGATTGAACCTTTTTCTAATTGGATATCTGTATTTTCTATTCCAATTCCTTCAACATTTGCCTGACGGCCAACAGAAACAAGTAGCATTTCTGCATTAAATGTTTTTTGAGCGCCTTTAATTTCTGCCGAAATAGTGACCCCTTCACCTTTTACAAGAGTTTCTGAAAGTACCTTTGCTCCTGTAATTAGTTTTACACCTTTTTTCTTCATTAAACGTTGCATTTCTTTTGAGATTTCCTTATCTTCTGTTGGAATAATACGATCAGCATACTCTATCACTGTTACATCTACTCCAAAGTCAGAAAGCAGGGAAGCCCATTCAATACCAATAACTCCGCCACCAACAATAATGATTGAAGATGGTAAAGACTCTAATCCTAAGGCTTCATCAGATGTAATGACATATTTCCCATCAATTTCAAGGCCTGGAAGTGTACGTGGTCTTGAACCAGTAGCTACGATAACGTTTTTCGGAATAAGCATCTCATTTTCTGTACCGTTATTCATTTCAACAGAGATTGTGCCAGGCATTGGCGAAAAAATAGATGGTCCTAAAATTCGGCCGATTCCTTCATATACGTCAATTTTCCCTTGTTTCATTAAATGTTGTACTCCTTTATGAAGAGTATCAACAATTTTATTTTTGCGTTCTTGAACTTTTACAAAATTGACCGTTACATCACTAGTATTGATTCCAAATTCTTCACTTCGCTTTGCTGTAGAATAAACTTCAGCACTTCGGAGTAGTGCCTTACTTGGAATACAACCTTTATGCAAGCATGTTCCACCTAACTTTCCCTTCTCAACAATCGCCGTTTTCAAGCCAAGCTGAGAGGCTCGGATCGCAGCAACGTAACCGCCCGTTCCGCCGCCAAGAATAACTAAATCATATTCTTCTGCCATAAATATTTCTCCCCCATACTTTAAATAATTGTAGTATCAGAATGTCCTGGATATATTTTAACCTCTTCTTCGTTTCTTAACACTCTTAATGCTCCTTCGGCAAGTGCTTGTAGCTCATTTTCACCAGGTTGGACAATTACATCTGCAATCCAATTAATCCTATCAGTGATTGATTTCACAAAACTTTTGCCGTAAGCAAGACCACCGGTTAAAATAATGGCATCTACTTTTCCTGATAAAACAGTACTTGCTGAACCAATTTCTTTTGCGACTTGGTATGCCATTGCCTCATATACCAATTCTGCCGCTTCATTCCCATTTTCAATCATTTTTTCAACCTGTATTGCATCATTCGTTCCAAGATACCCAACAAGACCACCTTGTCCGACTAGTTTCTTCATAATTTCTTCCCGATAAAACTCACCTGAATAGCAAAGTGTTATTAGATCACCTGCAGGAACTGTACCAGCACGTTCTGGACTAAAAGGCCCATCACCATGAAGACCATTATTGACATCTATTACTTTACCTTGTTTATGGACTCCTACTGTTATTCCCCCACCCATATGAGTCACGATCAAATTTAAATCCTTATAATTTTTCCCTAATTCTTTTGCTACCCTTCTAGCAACTGCTTTTTGGTTTAATGCATGGAATATGCTTTTTCTTTCAATTAAGGAAAAACCAGAAATCCTTGCAATCGGATCGAGTTCATCAACGACAACTGGATCTACAATGAACGCCGGGATATTTAAACCTGAAGCAATTTCATACGCTATAATACCTCCAAGGTTGGATGCGTGTTGCCCAGAAAATCCAGTTCTTAAATCCGTAAGCATCACATCATTTACACTATAGGTTCCGCCTTCGATTGGACGAAGTAAACCACCTCGGCCACAAACTGCATCTAGCTTAGAAATATTTATTCCCTCTGTATCAAGTATTTCTAGTATGTTCTTTTTCCGATATTCATATTGATCAATGATATTATCAAATGTATTGATCTTGTTTGCATCATGGCGAAGCGTTTTTTCTAATATAGATATTTCATTATCGTAAACCCCGATTTTGGTGGAAGTCGAACCTGGGTTGATAATAAGGATCCGATATTCTTTCTCTTGCAATGTATTGACCTCCAGAGGAAAAAATTTATGATGCATTTTAATGGCAAAGGCGCTGAATAACCTATTCAGCGCTCTACCTTACATATACAAGTGTATTTAAGATTAACGACGGCTTAAAATATGATGACCATTTTGTAAGAATTGACTACGTGAATTGCGCATTTTTTCAATTCGCTCTTCGGCCATACGATCAGCAGCTACATAAGTTGGAATGCTATCGCGTTTTGAAATTTCAATAACCTTTTCAATAGTATTATAAATTTGCTCTACTTTTTTCATAGCACGATCTTTATTATATCCATATAACTCATCTGCTACATTGATAACTCCACCAGCGTTGATTACATAGTCTGGTGCATAAACAATGCCCATCTGATGGATAAGATCACCGTGTGTAGTATCTTTTAATTGATTATTAGCTGATCCTGCAATTACTTTTGCTTTTAATTGAGGAATGGTCTCATCATTAATCGTTGCACCTAGTGCACATGGTGCATAAATGTCACATTCCACACCATAAATTTCATTAGGATCAACTGCTTTAGCACCGAAGGCTTCAACTGCACGTTGCACAGCTTCTTTATTAATATCTGTAACAATCAATTTTGCCCCTTCGTTGTGCAGGTATTCGCAAAGCGTGTAGGCAACATTACCAACACCTTGGACCGCAACCACTTTACCTTCTAATGAGTCTGTGCCAAATGCTTCTTTTGCAGCAGCTTTCATACCAACGTAACAACCATATGCAGTTACAGGTGAAGGATTACCTGATGATCCAAATGCTGGGGAAATACCTGTTACAAAACTAGTTTCTTCATGAATTAAATCCATGTCTGCAACAGTTGTACCTACATCCTCTGCTGTGATATAGCGGCCATTTAGGCCTTGTACATAGCGTCCAAATGCACGGAAAAGTTCCTCACTCTTATCTTTACGAGGATCGCCAATGATAACGGTTTTACCACCACCAAGGTTTAAGCCAGCTGCTGCATTCTTATATGTCATTCCTTTTGCTAAGCGAAGAGCATCTTCAATGGCAGCTTCCTCTGAAGCATATGTCCACATACGAGTTCCGCCTAGTGCAGGTCCTAATGTCGTGTCGTGAATTGCAATAATAGCCTTTAATCCTGATTGCTTATCTTGACAGAATACCACTTGCTCATAATCATATTTTTCTAAGTACTTGAAAATTTCCATTTAAATTCCTCCTCTAAATTGAAAAATCTATTTACTAACAGAGCATAATGCAAGCGCAAGAGAATATAGTTTGCTTTCTGCTGTATCTGCTCTGGATGTTAATACAATCGGAGCTCTAGCCCCAGAAATAATAGCACCCACCTTTGCCTTCGCAAAGTAGACTAATGATTTATATAAAGCATTTCCAACCTCAATAGTCGGGACTAAAATAATATCAGCTTTTCCTGCTACTTCACTGTGAATTCCTTTGTGTTCAGCTGCAAAAGTTGAAATAGCATTATCTAATCCTAACGGACCATCAATGATACAGCCAGTAATTTGTCCCCGTTTATTCATCATTGTGAGTGTTGCAGCATCTATCGTGGTCTGCATGGACGGATTGATTACTTCGACTGCAGCAATTGGAGCAACTTTTGGTTTGTCAATTCCAATTGAATGAGCAATTGCAACGGCATTTTTTGTAATTTGAACTTTTTGCACTAAATCTGGAGCAATATTCATTCCTGCATCTGTAATGATAATAAAATGATCAACACCAGGAATTTCAAAAACAGCAATGTGTGAAAGAACACTACCAGTTCTAAGCCCATAATCTTTATTTAAAACCGCTTTTAAGACCACATTTGTCGGGATATTTCCCTTCATTAAAACATCTGCATCTTTATTTTTCACCGCTTTAACCGCAAGTTCAGCTGCCATTTCCTTTGAATCGACATGCACAATTTGCAGATAATCACTTTCATTATTTGTAGCGTTTTTTTCGTTTAAAATCTGTTGTATTCTTTCCTTATCACCGAATAAAATAAATTTAGCTAATTTACAGCTTACAGCTTCAGTAACAGCTTCGATAACTTCTGCATCCTCAGCTGCAGCTACAGCTACGGTTTTAAGGCCTTTTTGGGTTGCTCTGTCTATTAGTGCTTCAAGTAACAACTTGTTTTCAACCCTTTCTATCTAATTATCAACTTCCAATAATATATAATGCAATAATCGTGCCAACACGAAATCATTGTAAACGCTTTATTTGCTTCATAGTGAATGCGCAATAAATTGCACTATATGAAATTTATTGCGTGCTATTAATTTCAAGATTGAGTTTTTCAAGTTTATAATACAAATTCCTTACAGACAATCCAAGGGTTTTCGCTGTAAGTGTTTTATTACCATTTAAGCGATTGAGAGTTTGTTGGATAATTTTCCCTTCAAATTGTTCAAGCATTTCTGATAAAGATTTTCCCTGTGGCTGTATTTCAATTCCTGACGGAGTTAATTCTCTATTGTTTTTTACATTTTTTAACTCCGGAAGGTGTTGAATGTCAATTGCGGTTTCATAGTAATTCATAAAAATAATAGCTCTGCCTAAAATATTTTCCAGTTCCCTTACATTTCCCGGCCAATCATATTCCATCAATTGAATCATAGCTGCTTCTGTGACACTTTCAACATTACGACCATAATCTCTATTAATTTTTTGAATGAGCCTCTCACATAATATAGGAATTTCTTCTTTTCTATTTCTTAATGGAGGGATATGGATAGGCATCCGATTTAAACGATAATATAAGTCTTCCCTAAATGACCCATTTGCAATTCCCTTTTCAAGATTAACATTTGTTGCAGTAATAACTCTTACATTAATCGGCACAGGTTTTGTCCCGCCGACACGGAGAACTTCACGTTCCTGAAGTACTCGTAAAAATTTCGCTTGGGTATTTGCTGATAGTTCACCTATTTCATCGAGGAAAATACTTCCGTTATTAGCCTCTTCAAACAATCCAGTTTTCCCACCTCTTCGTGCACCGGAAAATGCTCCTTCTTCATATCCGAATAATTCACTTTCCAATAACGTTTCAGAAATGGCTGCACAATTGACTCGAATGAATTTATTGTATTTCCGATCGCTTTCATTATGTATTGCATGGGCAAATAATTCTTTACCAGTACCAGACTCACCTCGGAGTAATACAGTAGCCGGTGTTTTTGCCCCCAACTTTGCTTGCTCAATCGCAAGTACCATTTCTTCAGACGTTCCAATAATATCAAGAAAGGTATATTTTGCTTCAAGTGTCCTAATTATTTGCCTGGCCCGATTTAATTCCCTACTTAACGATTTTATTTCTGACATGTCATGAATAACACCAACACTACCCTTTAATATTCCCTTAACTATGATCGGGGCAACATTAACGATTACTTCCCTTTCAATCGGACCTACTCTCATTGCTACTCCACGAACGGCTCTTCTTGTTTGAAGGACTTTCATATGCATACTTTCGCCTTCAGAGATGTCTGCAGTAGCTGGCTTTCCAATAACCTGTTCTTGGGTAAGCCCTGTAATCCGAGTATATGCAGGATTAATTAGGATTCCTTGTCCACTCTCATTTACAACTGAAATGGCATCATCACTAGATTGAATGATTGCCTGTAGCATTGTTTGTATTTCCTTCATGTCTGTGATTTCTTCCGCAAGGTTTACTACTTCTGTTATATCTTTAAAAACAGCAAAAGCCCCAATTAGTGTTCCATTTTCCTCAATAATAGGAATACGAGTTGTAATAATTTTTCGCCCATTTTCCAATAACATTTCCTGGTTTGTCTCAATTCTTCTTGTTTCAAGAATATGGGGAAGGCGACTATCATTAATCACTTTTGAAACATGCTTGCCAACAGCTACCTCTTTTGTAACATCCATCATTTCTTCTGCTCTTCGGTTAAATAGAATGATCATTCCATTTTGATCTATAACAACCATTCCATCGTTTATCGAATTAAAGATGAGGTCATGTTGATAAGATTCATTTTGATGCTTTTTGATTAGCTCTTCCTTTTCTTCCATAAGTCTCGAAATAAGGTATGCCACGCTTCCTGGAATCAACACAGTGTTTTTATTTTTTATATTTCGCAATTCTTGAAAGACTGAATCATCACCGGTTACTTCGATCACAATATCAATATTCTCTAAAAGGATAGGAAGCCAATTTGTGCTGGTTTTAATTCCTTCTTTTTGGGCTAGTAATATCCCAGGAGCATCGCGATGTCGGTCAATTACTGCTTCAACATTTAGCATATCTGTTTCTAATAAAATTTTTAAGATTGCTGTTCCGCCTTTTCCAGCTCCAACAATCATTACATTTTGCATTTACTTGCCCCTCCATCTCCATCAATCCTATTTTTTAGAAAATAATTTCATATGACCTATTTAGTAACATGCAAGTTTTTTCATTATTAATTTTTTATTTTTTATTTTATCTCTATTTACCCTCCTTGACAAATTTTATCTATATACTATTATTTTCGTGAGAGAGGTGTTTCTCGAATAATGTTCATTGGAAAGGATTTATTATGAAACGTATTATTGCTTTAATCATTTTATTAATTCCTGGATTTTTAGCAGCCCTCGGAATCAAATTAATGCGCGATATGACTTTTGGTATCCTTCAGTCACCGATTCCTTTCCTATGGCTGCAATTTCTAATCGGAATTTTCTTTTTTATTGGAGGCCTTGGTTTTGTTGCTGGGTTTATTTTGCACCATGATCGAAAAAAAAATAAAGTTCAATCAAAATTTTCGGAAAAAAAATAAGAGACCATTACAGTCTCTTTTCAATTTTCGATTTAATTTTTAGTGCTTTAATAGGATCATCAGTAATGATAGCCGAACAATTAATTTTAAAAAGGCGCTCCATGTCTTCAATTTTGTTTACTGTATATGGTCGCACTGATATCCCATATTGCATAGAAGTTTTTATCATTGCATCTGTCAATGTAGCAACATTTGGATGAATCCCCTTAGAACAAATGGATTGAGCATAAATCCAGGGCATATAAAGGCCTTCTGAATATAATGGAGCAGTTTCAATTTCTGGTGCGAGTCGGTAGCTATAAACAATGCTATAATGATTGAAAGAAGATAAAATAATTCGATCAGATAATTGATAGGTACGAATAAGTTGAATAATTTTTTCTTCCATTCCTTTATATGGGATCTTCCCATTTTTTAGCTCAATATTACATATTAGATTATTTGATTTCATCCATTCAAAAACTTCAATTAATGATGGAATAGGTTCCTTTTTTGCACCTATTTTATTTGCATTAAGATTTCGGATTTCTTTAAATGTAAAATCTTTTACAAATCCAGTACCACTTGTAGTTCGGTCCACTTTTTCATCATGGATTACTACTATCTCACCATCTTTTGTTAATTGAACATCAAGTTCAATCCCATCTGCTCCTACCTTTTCTGCTTCTAAGAATGAAGTCATTGTATTTTCAGGAAAAGCTAAAGAATATCCGCGGTGCGCAAAAATTTGTGTCATTTTTTCACTTCCTATTAATTATTTGGAGGAATAATAATGAAACCGTTACATATTTCAGCAGAAACAGCTAGTAAATTATCTGAAAAACTAAACATGCCAATTGAACATATCATGCATATGCCACAACCTATTCTTATTCAAAAATTGCAAGAACTTGAGAAAAATGATAAAGAAAACTCGCCGATTGGAGAGCCTCTTAGGGCGATGACAGAGGCGTAGTTGCACTTATGCGATTTAAATCTTGATTAATAATAAAGCGCTCGAAACATCCTTTAATGCATTAGCTAAGTTAAACTTTACTATTAGCTAAAAAATAATAACAATTTTACCTGTGTATAGATTTTTATCCCTTTCTTTTTTAAGCAGCCCTTTAAAATGGCTGCTTTTTCAATTGGTTAAATAATAGGATTTAATATGTATTAGATATATGATTTGTATCATAGTTTTAAAATGAACGGGACTAATTGGTAAAAGGGGGGGAAGATATGAACTTCCAGGGTAGTTTTCCTAATGACTCTCATTTGAAAAATTCTCCATTTTCATTTAAAGCAGAACAAAATACCCTATCTTCCCCTCAATCCATAAAAGTTTTGGTTGAAATTGCAAATTCAATGTTTGAATTCGATATAAGTAAAAAAATTAAAATGAACCCTAGAATTAACGAAGTACAGGATATTAACTGGTCAACATCACCAGTTGACTATCAGATAAATATTAATGCCAAAAAACTTTGGCTTTCTAGCAATCTCATCGCGGAAATTATCTATACGAAGATTACCGATCCAAGGGTATATAGTCAAACGATTACGATTCCATGGAAAAAGACATGTAATTTAGAATATAATTATCCGCCTATTGTTCCTCTAAGTAATAAAAAAAAACACTATGAATTTACACAACAACATCCTGACGATACTTCAAATGAACATTATGAACAAATAATTTATAATAATGACAAGCCGGTTTTAGAAATCGTTTCAACTAAAATTGTTACATCAAAAGATATTATAACCAATAAGTTTTCGTATCTCTTTTTAAATATAAACTGCGAAGTTTTTTTCCGTCTCTTTCAAAATCAAGTATTGCACATTAAATGAATGTAGAAAAGATCCATAACCATTTTGGATCTTTTCTTTTTTTAGCATTATATTAAGCTCCTTGTTGATATTGTCATTATGTTGATCGGAGTGGAAATCAACGGACAAGTTTAACAGAGTTTTTTCAAATAAAATCTAAAGAAACTTAAAATAAAGGGCTTTTGAACTAAGGAGTTCGTCCAAACGCAGCAGATTTATAGTCATATACTGGAAAGGAAATCAATATGAAAGGGAGAATATAGAATGTCATTCATTGGACCAAATCCGAATCAAAGAGATGGAAGTTGTTCACCTAAAAAAAGAATTGTTTCTTCATCAGTTCAACAGGAAGTTCCTAACACACCCAAAAAACCTCATGTAATCAATGCATTTCCTTTTATGAAAGTTCCAGTTGTTTTGGGAGAAACAACCGTTCAAATCGATCTCGACTCCACTATTGTATTCCCAGAACCAGTTTTAGAAATTAAACAAATTAAAAAGAACCTCAAAATAGTACAATGCCGTTTATTATTGCCAACTAATAAATTGTTCTTAAAAGGATTTATTCGAAAAAACATTCAATATGCAACACCTGTAGCAGGCGACCATGACTTTGTCACTTCCAATATTCACTCATTAACCATAGATGTCCCATTCCAAGTTGTCACTAGATTAGATTTCTTGGGCAGACCTGACTTTAAATCTAATCCACAAACAAGTGAATTCAAATTTTTTAATTCTGTACCACTACCACAGGGATTTCCTTCAAAGGAAAATTTACTTTCTGGAGATTTTTCAGAACATAACCAAATTAGTGAAGAAGTATTTAACGAACTTCCGTTTTGCGAATTACTTTCAAGTAAAATCATTGAATATGATGAAGCATTAAATAGGAAAATGGGAAATGTCAGAGGAGACTCTGGACAAATGATTAATGCTCCTTTTGAAGAAGGAACTTTTACTGAAGTAGAAGAAAAAATGGTAATAGAAATCACATTGAAAGTACTTCAAAATCAACAAGTTCATATGAGGGCTCCTGAAATGAACACTAAGAAAGATGAACATGAATACAATTTTGACAATGATTGTTTTTTTAATTAATTAGTTAAAATAACCCTGTGATTTTTGGCTCATTTTAGCTTTATGGAGTGTGAATCAGTTTTCATACACAGATGAGCCAAAAATCATTTAACATAAAAACCCAATAAACAAATAATTTATTGGGTAAGTGAGAATTATCTTATTAATATAAATAATTTCGAATAAGGATAGAAAATTTAATGATCTATTGATTAATCTTTTGCTTCTATTTTAAGAAGCCCTGTGTTCAAGCCGAAGTTTATCGGCAACCATCGCAATAAATTCACTATTTGTTGGCTTTGCTTTCGACATGCTTACCGTATAGCCGAATAGTGACGAAATCGAATCGATATTACCACGGCTCCATGCCACTTCAATTGCATGGCGGATTGCACGTTCAACACGGCTTGCAGTTGTGTTGTATTTTTTTGCTATATCAGGATATAGCACTTTTGTAATTGAACCTAGTAATTCAATGTCATTATAGACCATTGAAATGGCTTCCCGTAAATATAAATAACCTTTGATATGTGCAGGAACTCCAATTTCGTGGATAATGTTTGTAATACAAGCGTCAAGGTTCTTCGGTTTTTGGTCTATTTGTGGACGATAGCTTTGTGAAAAAGCTTTCCGCGTTACAGCACTACCTTTACTGCTTACTTGGCGGATATGGCTACAGAGGTCTTCCATATCAAACGGTTTAAGAATAAAATAGGATGCTCCAAGATCTACAGCTTTTTTTGTCACATCTTCCTGTCCAAAAGCAGTCAGCATAATAACATTCGGAAGCGAAGGTTTATTTAATTCACGTAGTCTTTCAAGTACTGCTAAGCCATCAAGATGTGGCATTATAATATCTAATACAAGTACATCAGGATCAACTTCCTCTAGCATCTCCAAACATTCTTGACCATTATGAGCAATCCCGGCTATTTCCATATCATCCTGGGATGAAATATAATCTCCTAATAAACTGACAAGTTCTCTGTTATCATCTACGATACATACTTTTATTTTATTCAACTTAAGTTTCCTCCTTAATTCCCTTTTCGATATAATCTCTATTTTCTATTCTAAATTACAAATTCGACAATGCAACAGAAATTCCTTTTAATTTTTTAATTTGTCTCAAATATATCACAAAATCCTTAATTTACTTCTATTTTCTCCTTCTTTCGACGAAATTCGCCGTATTCTATATTTTTGATTAGAATTTGTCGAAAAATCTTTATTCAAAGCAAACAAAATAGGCGAATATCGCCCATTTTGTTTGCTAAAGAGCTTTAAACACCCGCACTTTTTTTAGCTTGCTTTCTCTTTTGGCTTATCGTAAATATCTATCCCTGCTTCATCTAACATCCATTCAATATGAACTCCATAACCGGATGTTGGATCGTTAACAAAAACATGCGTCACAGCACCAATTAACTTTCCATTTTGAATAATTGGACTACCACTCATGCCCTGAACAATTCCACCCGTTTTTTGTAGTAGTTTTGGATCGGTAACCTTTATAACCATACCTTTGGTTGCCGGGAATTTTTGTGGTATCGTACTAACGATTTCTATATCGAACGCCTCAACCTTATCACTATCAACAACTGTCAATATTTTTGCGGGTCCTTCCTTAACTTGGCTTGACAGTGCAATTGGTAGTGGCTTATCCATCAATCCATTCTTAAGATCTATTTTTAATTTACCAAAGATCCCAAATGGGCTATTTTTTTGGATATTTCCAACAATTTCATGATCTGACGAAAAACGAGCAAGTTTCTCTCCAGGATCCCCGTTGCTTCCTTTCTCTATAGAAGTAACCGTGGAACGAACAATTTGCCCATCTTCTACAACAATTGGCATTTTAGTATCCATATCAGAAATAACATGCCCAAGAGCACCATACTTTTTGGACTCTGGATGTACAAATGTCATCGTTCCAATTCCTGCTGCAGAATCCCTTATATATAGACCAAGCTTATAAACATCTTCTCCTTTGTCCTTCAAGGGAGTAAGTTTAGTCATAATTTTACCACTTTCACGGCTAATCTTTATTCTTAATGCTTCTTTATTTTGTCCTGCAGTTTGAACAAACGGCGCTACATCAGACATTTCTTCAATTTTCGTATCATTAATTTCAGTAATAATATCACCAATTTTTATCCCTGCAATTTGACCAGGAGATTTTTTTCCTTCCTTTGTATCGACCAAGTGATGTCCAACAACCAATACTCCTACTGTGTTTAATTTTACGCCAATTGATTGTCCGCCTGGAATCACTTTAAAATCCTTAAGAACATGTACATCGACCTTTTTTACCGGTATCCCGGCATATTCCAACAGCATTTCATTTTGGCCTTGTTTTTTTGCTGCTAATGAAACAGAATGTTGTTCTTGTTTTAAAGAAACACTTTTATTGTGATATAGTAATGAGGCTGAAACCGGAACAGCCTTTTGTAATGTATAATCTTGTCCATTAAAAATGGTGACAGACTTGGGAATAGCAAGGTATTCTTGTAAGGGTTGAAAAAAAATTAAGCTAGTTAATGAAACAAGGAGAATTCCACCAATTATTTTTCTTAACATTTCTAACTTCAAAATTTTCACTCTCCTCGCTTCTACTCCAACATTGAAATGGCTACATATATAATTTTGCCTCGATAGCAGTCATTTATAACAACTATAAAATATAAAAAGCTACCCGGAATGGATAGCTTTTCAAGTTTTTAAATTTTTTTAGTTCAATTATGCCTCTGTCTTTGCCTTAAAGGGCTTGCTAATCGACGATTTTTCTTTATTTTCTTTGGCTAGCTGCAGTAATTCTTCCGCATGTTTTTTGGTTAAATCAGTGATTTCAACACCTGAAATCATTCTTCCAATTTCCCCGATTTTTTCTATTTCTGTTAATGAGGTTACAGAAGCTTTTGTCCTCCCACCTTTTGTTACTTTGGATATTAGCAGATGTGTATCTCCCATTGCTGCAACCTGAGGTAAATGAGAAATACAAAGCACCTGTGAATTGGTTGCAACCTTATAAATTTTTTCAGCAATCGCCTGCGCAACCCTACCGCTAACACCCGTATCTACCTCGTCAAAAATAATGGATGTTACTCCCTGATGTTTTGAGAAAATACTTTTTAATGCAAGCATGATTCTCGATAATTCACCACCAGAAGCTATTTTTGAAAGTGGCTTTAAAGGCTCGCCTGGATTTGTTGAAATATAAAATTCCACTTTATCATTGCCGTTTTTAGTAAAATGCCCAATAGGCTCAAAGCTAATTTGAAACACTGTTTTTGCCATATACAGTTCCTTTAATTCATTGTGAATCAGCTTTGTTAGTTTTTCAGCCCATTTTTTTCGAACATCAGTTAATTGCCTTGCTTCCAGATTTAAATCTTTTCTTAAAGATGACAATTCTTTTTCAAATTGATCTATATGTGTTTCTTTATTTTGTAATGTTTCAATTTCCTCTTCAATTTTTGCAGCATATTCTACTATTTCCGCAATAGTATGGCCATATTTTCGTTTTAATTGATTGATTTCGGTTAATCTTTCCTCAATTTCATTTAACCGATGCGGGTCATTTTCAAGAAGGTCCAAATCATTTCTCAATAACCTTGTCGCATCCTCTAGCATATAGAAGCTATTTGAAACCACCTCAAAAACGTCTTTGTATGCTGAATCTAGAGCTGCTGCATCCTCTAGATTTCCCATAACTAGGCTTATCCAGTCCAACCCTTTTTGCTCTCCTTGAAGACCACGATAACTCGATTGGATAGCTTCAAAAATTCTTTCGAAATTACTTAGTTTTCGCTTTTCTTCAATAAGCTCCTCATCTTCATTTAATTTTAAATTTGCAGTTTGAATTTCTTCAAATTGAAACTGAATTAAATCGAGGCGATGCGCTGTCTGTTGATCATTTTCCGTTAAATGTTTAAGCTTATGTAAGGTTTGTTCATAACGATGGAAGATTGTTTGATATTCCTGTAACGATGACGCAATTTCATTAATACCAAATTGATCTAACATTGATAAATGATGCGTCTCATCCATTAATTCCTGATGTTCATGTTGACCATGAATATCCATAAGTGTAGAGCCAATTTCACGAAGTGTTGAAATTGTAACAAGCTTTCCATTTATCCGACAAACACTTTTACCTATTCTGGAAATGTCTCGTCTTATTACAACCATTCCATCCTCAATTTCTATCCCAAATTCCAAGGCTTTTGAGAAACATGGATGATGGATATCATCTAATTGAAATAGCCCTTCAATCTCAGCTTTCTCCTCACCATGACGGACAAATTCTGCTGAACCTCTCCCACCTACTAGTAAATGGATTGCATCAATAATAATCGATTTTCCGGCCCCAGTCTCACCTGACAGGACAGTTAGGCCCTTTTCAAATGAGATTATAAGTGCTTCAATAATCGCAAAGTTTTTTATGGATAGTTCACTTAACAAGATTCATTCCCCCAGGTTAAAGCATTTCAAGAAAACGATTTGAAATAACTTCCGTATCTTCTGGTTTTCTACAAATAATTAAGATGGTATCATCCCCACAAATCGTCCCTAAAATTTCATCCCAATCCAAGTTATCAATCAATGCTCCAATCGCCATTGCATTTCCAGGCAAGCATTTTATGACCAACAGATGCCCAGCTGAATCAACCCTGACAAAAGCATCTATTAATGCTCTTTTTAGTTTCTGTAAAGGATTGAATCTTTGATCAGCTGGAAGGCTGTACTTGTATCGCCCATCCATTAAAGGAACTTTGACAAGATGTAACTCCTTAATATCACGTGATACAGTCGCTTGTGTTACATTAAAACCCGCATTTTTCAGCTCGTCAACAAGATCGTCCTGCGTTTCAATATCATTACTCGCTATTATGTCTCTAATTTTTATATGTCGTTGCCCTTTATTCATTACTTTCACCTCATAAGTGTTCAAAAAACATATGTATGCAAATGAACTACATGTCGCTTCTACCCTAATGTTAGCTGATTTTGTCGTTCTTGTACATTTATTATTATGTTTCATTATTATTAAAATTGCAAAAGGATAAGCATGTCTGCTTATCCTTCTGAATTATGGTTATTTTTTAATTCCCTATGGGATTCTTCTACGATCGATTCAGGGCTATAGCTAAGTTGATTTTCTCCGATTTCACGATCACCCTCCCAGCGGAGGTGTAGAAGGAACTCAATGTTTCCATCACCACCAGTTATTGGCGAATAAGAAAGATCCTTAACAAGATATCCTTGATTTACAGAAAGGTTAATAATTTTTATGATGACTTCAAGATGAATTTTTTTATCACGTATAATTCCTTTTTTCCCAACTTGTTCTCGACCCGCCTCGAATTGTGGCTTAACAAGTGCTACTATATCACTGCCTACAACTAATAAAGTTTTAAGCACAGGGAGAATTAAAGATAAGGAAATAAAGGAAACATCGATTGTTGCAAAATTTGGCATTTCGCCCGAGAGGTCTTTTATGGTCACATAACGGAAATTTGTTCTTTCCATTACGACCACTCGCTCGTCTTGACGTAGCTTCCATGCTAGCTGATTATACCCAACATCTAATGCATAGGACATTTTTGCACCGTTTTGCAAAGAACAATCAGTAAATCCACCAGTCGATGCCCCAATATCTAAGTGTACTTTATCTTTAACATCAAGATTAAATACTTTTAGAGCTTTTTCAAGTTTCAAGCCCCCTCGGCTAACGTAAGGAAGGACATTTCCCTTGATGGTAAGCGGAATTTCTTCACTTACCTTTTCACCCGGTTTATCAAGTCTTTGCTCATTGGTATAAACAAGACCCGCCATAACTGCCCGTTTTGCTTTTTCTCGCGTTTCAATTAATCCTCTTTCAACAAGTAAAACATCTACACGTTCTTTTCTCATTTTCATAATTTAAGCCCTTTGCTGTTTTTTACATGCAAGTATCATTAATCGTTTTACAACTTCATTTGTTGTTAAACCTATTTCTTCAAGTAGTAAATCTACATCACCGTGTTCAATAAACTGGTCTGGGATACCCATCCGATCAATTATATTCTGGTAAAACCCATTACTATGAGCAAATTCGAGGACGGCACTACCAAAACCGCCCTGCAAGACGGCTTCTTCAATTGTCAAAATAGGAATATTGTCTTGTAATACTTTTGTTAGCATTGTTTCATCTAACGGTTTTATAAACCTAGCATTAATTATCTTCACTGAAATCCCTTGTTTTTCCAAAAGATTCGCAGCTTCCATTGCCATTGGAATGGTCGTGCCAAAAGTCAAAATCGCTGCGTCTCTACCTTCTTTTAAGACTTCCCATGTTCCAATCGAAATGTTCCGAAATTTTTCATCCATCGGTACTCCAATACCATTCCCGCGCGGAAATCGCATTGCAATCGGACCATCCTCGTAATTTAACGCTGTGTAAACCATATGTTGCCCTTCATTTTCATCCTTTGGCATCATCAAAACAAGATTTGGAATATGCCTTAAAAAAGCTATATCAAAGACGCCTTGATGTGTCTCACCATCTGCACCAACCAAACCGGCCCGGTCAATTCCAATAAACACATTTAAATTTTGACGGCAAATATCATGAACCACCTGGTCATATGCCCTTTGCAGAAAAGTTGAATAGATAGCCAAAAATGGCTTCATATTTTGTGTTGCGAGGCCAGCAGCCATTGTTGCCGCATGCTGTTCTGCGATACCAACATCATACATTCTTTCAGGAAATTCACTTGCGAACCCTTCAAGTTTAGAACCAACTGGCATTGCAGGTGTTATTGCAACAATTCTATCATCTTGTCGCGCAAGTTTCCTTACCGTTTCGCTAACAAGACTACTCCATGCAGGCGGTGCAATTGCTGGTTTGACAAAAACACCCGTGTCCATTTTATATGGACCTGTTCCATGCCATGTACCTGTTTTATCACTTTCTGCTGGACGATACCCTTTTCCTTTTTTCGTAATGACATGAAGAAGGACGGGACCCTCCGTTTTCTTTGCATAGCTCAATTGTTCAAAAAGAGCCTCAAAATTGTGACCATCCACAGGACCTAAATAAGTAAATCCTAATTCTTCAAAAAACACACCTGATACAAGCAAATATTTCAAACTATCCTTTATTCTTTCCGCTGTAGCAGCTACTACTCCTCCAACAGCTGGAATCTTCTTCAATAAAACTTCAAGCTCATCTTTTGCCCATTGGTATTTCCCAGCAGTTCTAAGCCTTCCAAGAACATTGTGAAGGGCACCAACATTGGGTGCAATTGACATTTCATTATCATTTAAAACAACAATCATATCTTTTTTTTCATGACCAATATGATTCAAAGCCTCCAAAGCCATTCCACCTGTTAAAGCGCCATCACCAATAATAGGCACAATGAAAGAACTTTCCTTTTTTAAATCCCTAGCAATTGCCATTCCCATCGCTGCAGATAAGGAAGTGGAGCTATGACCTGTTTCCCATACATCATGCTCGCTTTCCGTGCGTTTAGGAAACCCGCATAACCCTTTAAATTGACGTAAGGTATCAAATTCACTGGCTCTGCCCGTTAAAATTTTATGGACATAGGATTGATGCCCTACATCCCAGATAAATTTATCCCGAGGACTATCAAAACATTTATGCAACGCAATGGTCAATTCAACTATTCCTAAATTTGGTCCAATATGGCCTCCGGTAACAGATAGCTTTTCAATTAAAAATTGGCGAATTTCTTTACTTACGTTCTCCAATTCCTTATTTGTCAGCCCTTTTAAAAAAGAAGGATTTTTTATTGATAACAGATCCATTTTTGGACCACTCACTTTCATACTTTTTCTCTCTAAATTCCCATGGAGAAATCTCCTATAATTGTAAATTCATTTAGTCTAAAGAAAACTCGTCGATTGGCGAGCCCCTAAGGGAATTATTACGCGCAGTTGCCCTTATGCACTAGCAGAAGTATGGATATAAATTCTGCTTAGCTAAAAAATAGCCGCTAACACAAACGTGATAACGGCAGTCCTAACGTTTTCTTCATTAAACACCATTATATCATAATTAAGTAATTGCCTCAAATACCCATTTTTAATGATCCCTAGCTGCAACCAAATCAGTGATTTCACTTAAAATATTTGTGTTTAAGTTTGTCAGTTTTAAGTATCGTTTAGCCTCTAAAATATGATTTTGAAGCGCATCCTTTGCACCATCCATTGTTAGAAGAAGTGGATATGTACTTTTATGGTTGATGGTATCACTTCCCACAGGTTTTCCGATGATCTCTTCATTACCTTCTAGATCGAGAATATCATCACGAATCTGGAAAGCAAGTCCAAGATGATGTGCAAAAGCCATTAAATTTGTTAATTCGGGCTCATTTGCCTCTGCTAAGAGTGCTCCAGCTTTGACATAATATCCTAAAATTTTACCTGTTTTGTGAATATGTATGTATTCTAATTCCTCTAGCGTCAAGTGCTTACCCTCACCAATCATATCGGCGACCTGTCCGCCAACCATGCCCTCAGTCCCGGCTGCTTTTGCCATTTCAATAACTAATTTAAGCTTAGTTTCAGGCGAGGCAAATTCATTTGGAGTAATCCCAACTACCTCAAAGCTGTACGTGAGAAGTGCATCCCCGGCCAAGACAGCAACGGCCTCACCAAACACTTTATGATTAGTGGGCTTACCCCTTCTTAGATCATCATCATCCATGCAAGGCAAGTCATCGTGAATTAATGAATAAGTATGAATCATTTCAATCGCACAGGCAGCAAGGAGACCACGCTTCGGATCAATCCCAAAAGCTACCATTGTTGCAAATAATAAGAGCGGACGAATTCGTTTTCCACCTGCTTCAAGCGAATATTGCATAGCTTCCTTAATAATGGGAGGCGCATCAGACTTGTTCACCAAATTCCGAAGTTCTGCTTCTACTAGTTGCTTATACTCTTTTGAAAATGAATCAAGAAACCTGGTTTCCAAAATCTATTCCTCCTCAGCAATTGAAAAACTCTCCGTACGACCATCCTCTGTAATAATTTGCGCTAATTGTGCTTCGACATTTTTTAATTTATCATGGCAAAGCTTAGAAAGTTCCATACCATCTTTATAAATAGCGATCGCTTCTTCAAGTGGGACGTCACCCTCCTCAAGACGTTCAACAATTTTTTCCAGTTGACTCATCGCATCTTCAAAGGATAATTGTTTTTCTTCTGCCATGCTATTCACCCTCCTTTATATCCTTTACCTTGCACATTAGAGTTCCATCAGTTAAATTAATTTGAATTGAATCATTTTCTTTTACTTGTCTTGTACTTTTAAGAAGTTTGTTCGCTTTAGTATAAACTAAGCTATAACCCCGCTCCATAATTTTCAAAGGGCTCAAAGCATGCAATGTGGAATTTATTTTGTCATGTTCAGATTGTTTTTTTTCTAAAATTTGCAGCATTGCCCGGTTGATTTGCTTTTGGGAACGTTCAAATTGATCCTCTGACTTTTGTAGAAGATGGCTAGGATGGTTTCGGTACAAACGTTTCATAAGGTTTTCCTGTTCGTTCCCTTTTACTGTCGATAACCGCCAAGTGCCTCTAATAAGTCTCTCTGTTAATTTATCAGTTTGTTCAAGCTTCTGTTCATATAAACGTTCAGGATAACGAAATGCATAAGATTTTTTCAAACGGTCAAGATGCTGACTTTCGAATCGAAGTCTTTCTTTCATGGCACGGAGAAGTCTGGTTTGTCGTTGTAACACTCTTTCCATTAACTCATCAATATGTGGAACGGCAAGTTCTGCTGCCCCTGTAGGAGTGGGCGCTCTTAAGTCAGCCACAAAGTCAGCAATTGTAAAATCAGTTTCGTGTCCGACAGCAGAAATAATCGGAATTTCCGAAGAAAATATTGCTTTAGCGACTATTTCTTCGTTAAATGCCCATAACTCCTCTATCGATCCTCCACCACGACCCACTATTAGAACATCAATATCATTCATGTTATTGGCTTTTTCAATCGCATGAACAATGGAAGGCGCAGCCTGTTCACCTTGAACTAATGCTGGAAAGACAAGGACTTTAGCAATTGGAAATCGTCTTTTTATCGTCGTTATAATATCCCTAATTGCAGCACCAGTTGGTGAGGTAATCACACCGACTGTTTTTGGGAACAACGGTATCGCTTTTTTATATTCCATGGCAAATAAGCCCTCAAGCTCGAGCCTCTTTTTTAATTGCTCATATGCTAGATACAAATCCCCAATTCCATCAGGGCGCATTTCTTTCGCATATATTTGATATTGCCCACTCGGTTCATAGACAGAAATTTCTCCCCTTAAAATTACCTTCATACCATTTTCAGGCAAAAACTTCATTGTTCTAGAATGACTCGCAAACATTACTGCTAGAATACGCGCTTTTTCATCTTTTAAAGTAAAATACATATGTCCGCTAGAATGCTGCTTAAAATTTGAAATCTCCCCTTTTACAAAAATATCTTGTAAATGGGGGTCAACATCAAATTTTCTTTTTATGTATTTTGTCAAAGCATGAACGGTTAAATATTTTTGTTCAAGCATAACATACTCCTTTTTGAATCCTGTTTCCGTATCTTTTAGACCAATAAGATTATGAAAGCTGTTGTTTCACCTTTGAAAGTAAACCATTAATAAATTTGCTTGATTGATCATCACCATAAATTTTAGCAATTTCAATTGCCTCGTCTAATACCACGTTCTCCGGTACCTCATCATTCAAAAATTTTAATTCATAAATGGCTAATCGCAGCAAATTTCGATCAACTGTTGCAAGACGCTCCAATGACCATTTTTCAAGGTTTTTCTTAATTAGTTGGTCAATTTCACTTTTTTCCTTCACAACACCCAAAACAAGCTTTGTTAAATAATCATCATTTGCTTCTCCTTCTAAAACATGTTCCATAGCAGAAGATGGAGTGACATCACTGACATCAATTTGAAAAAGGGCTTGCAATGCTTTTTCTCTTGCTGTTCTTCTTTTCATTATACCTTTAACTCCTTTATATCTCAGAATGAATTTTTGTCCAAATTGCAACAGGAAAAAAACTTATTAAGATTTTTAACTTTACCATGATACTTGAGTACATAGAAAGATAATAGCATAACTAAGATTGATTCGCACTGTGCGTTACATTTTATTTAAAGAAACTCGCTGATTGGTGACGTTGACAGAAGCGTAGTTTCCCTTTTACGGGAGCAGAATTTATGGATATAAATTCTGATTAGATAAAAAAACCAAAGGATAAAACATCCTCTGGCTTCATGTTAGATTTCCTGTTCAATTTCCGGTTCATTCTTCCCAGTTTCAAACTGTATACCAACAATATGAATATTAATTTCTTCTGTTTCTAATGCTGTCATATTTAGCAGTGTTTGCCTAATATTATCTTGAACTTTTTGAGCAACAGTTGGAATAGAAACACCAAACTTCATTACACAAAAAACATCTACCTTAATTCCTAATTCTGAAAGCTCGACTTTTACGCCCTTACCATGATTTTTTTTCCCTAAGCGTTCCACAACACCAGTTGCAAAATTACCACGCATTTGTGCAACACCATCTACTTCAGAAGCAGCAATGCCTGCAATAACTTCAATCACTTCAGGGGCTATTTCGACTTTCCCACGCCCACTGTTTTCTGGATTCATTTCTAAAAGACCATTATCTTCCATTATTTACACCTCCAGAATTTACAACTAAGATTTCATTACATCATACAATTCAAGGAACTTCGTATTAAATTGTCCTTCCACAAATTGCTCATGTTCAAGAAGTTTTAAATGAAACGGAATGGTGGTATGAATTCCTTCAATCACAAATTCACTTAAAGCCCGTTTCATACGGGAAATAGCTTCTTCCCTACTGCTTCCGTATGTGATAACTTTCGCAATCATGGAATCGTAATAAGGTGGAATCGTATATCCAGGATATGCAGCTGAATCAATTCGAACACCTAATCCTCCTGGTGGCAAATACATTTTGATTTTGCCTGGAGAAGGCATGAATTTCTTTTCAGGATTTTCAGCATTAATGCGGCATTCGATTGCCCAGCCAGTAAATGTTACGTCTTCTTGGGAATACAAGAGCATTTCACCTGAAGCAACTCTAATTTGTTCCTTAATTAGGTCTATTCCTGTAACCATCTCCGTTACTGGGTGCTCCACTTGAATTCTAGTATTCATTTCCATAAAGTAGAACTTGCGAGCACGGTAATCATATATAAATTCTACCGTACCAGCACCTGAATAATCAACTGCTTTTGCTGCTTTTACAGCCGCAATACCCATTTCTTCGCGCATATCTTCATCCAATGCTGGAGAAGGAGTTTCTTCTAACAGTTTCTGAAGTCTACGTTGGATTGAACAGTCTCGTTCACCTAAGTGAACTGTGTTACCATACGAATCTCCGAGTACTTGTATTTCTACATGTCGGAAATCTTCGATATATTTTTCAATATAAACACCTGGGTTTCCAAAGGCAGTCATCGCTTCCTGCTGTGTAATATTGATCCCCTTAATTAGCTCTTGTTCATTTCTTGCTACACGAATTCCTTTTCCGCCACCACCAGCTGTTGCCTTAATAATGACTGGATAACCAAGTTCATTCGAGAGTTCCAATGCTTCTTCAACATCTTTAATGATTCCCGTCGAGCCTGGGACAATTGGTACCCCAGCCTCTCGCATTGTTTCTCTTGCGATATCTTTGGTGCCCATTCTTATAATGGCTTCCGGACTTGGACCTACAAATGTAATATTACATTCGCGGCATAATTCCGCAAAATCAGCATTTTCTGCTAAGAAACCGTAACCTGGATGGATTGCATCACAACCGGTTAGAGTAGCTACACTAATAATATTTGTAACATTTAAATAACTATCTTTGGATGAAGTAGGGCCAATACAATATGCTTCATCTGCAAGCTGAACATGTAGTGCCTCTCGGTCTGCTTCAGAAAAAACAGCCACAGACTCAATGCCCATTTCGCGACAAGCACGAATAACCCTAACAGCAATTTCACCCCTGTTTGCAATTAACAGTTTTCTTATCATCCTGTTATCGCCCCTTACTCAGACTTTACTAAAAATAATGGTTGCCCATATTCAACTAATTGGCCATTTTTAACTAATATCTCTACAATTTCGCCATTTACTTCTGATTCAATTTCGTTAAATAACTTCATTGCTTCAACAATACATACAATCGAATCTTTGGATACCTTTGATCCTGCTTTCACATATGCATCTACATCTGGAGATGGAGCAGAATAAAATGTTCCAACCATTGGTGAAGTAATTTTATGTAGATTCGCAGCTTCTGCATCATTTGTAGCCACTGATGCTGGTTCCTGAATAACTTCCTGTTTCAAAGCCACAGGTGCTGTCTCTGGTGTTGGTACACTAACTGTAATCGGTGCTGCAACTTTGGTTACTGGTTGAACAGGTGTTACGGCCGATTGAACATTCCTCTTCATTTGAATCTTAGAACCCTCATGTTCATAAAGAAATTCATCAATGCTAGACTGATCCACAAGTTTTATTAATTCTCTAATTTCTTGCACTTTTAACATTTTATTACACCCCTTATACCACAGAATTGAGAGTAGCTACTATTACTATACGATAATACCTTATAAAAGTTCAATAATGTTATTTCAACTCTTTTTGCAAGCACCTAAAAAACCAACACCCTACTTCTTTATTTACTTTGGTAAAAAAGTGATATGCATCTACCATTATTTTTTAATAAGATGTAATTAAATCAAAAAAGAAAGCAAATTGTCAATGCTTTCTTTCTTTTAAGAGTCCTTGCTAAATTATATTGTTGTTAAAACGATTGTCAAGCTTTGGCATCCGATTAGCAGTGCCTAAGCTTATTCTTATTTTGAAGGTTGGAATTCCACTGCAACGAAGTTTGTGTCAATTTCCTTTTTAACAAGTTGGATAATATCATTTGCAGCTGTTGCGGAATGTTTTTTCTTCGATTTTACTGTAATATTTACTTTACCAGCATCTGCTCTTACAAGTGCATCTTCATATCCCAAGGTTTTAATTAATGTTTCAAGTACTTCTTCCTTTTGTGCGGTTTCACTTAATTTTTGCATTTGATCATATGCCTCACTACGTTTGTCAGCAGGAAGATCTGTTGATGCAACTTGTGCTTGTAAATCTTCTTTCTGTTGACTACGTTGATCTTCTAATTGTAACCTTAGGGCATCAAACGTATCATCACTAACTTGGGAAACAATTGTTTTTCCACTTTTATCAACTGTTTTTTTCGCAGCCTGTGCCTGTTTGCTATCTAATTGATCCTTTGCATTTTGCTGCACTGCTGTAATGTCATTTCCTTTTTGCTCTGGTGATGTAATATAATATACCGATAATACAACTACTAAACTTAACATTGTTAATAACCACACTGTTTGTTTTTTCAATAGCATTTTCAAAATCCCCCTTTTATTTTTTAGGCATGACCGCAACTCGGTGGCTTGGTACGCCAAGCGCCCTCGTAACGGCTTCAACAATCCATTTTTTAATCTGTATGTTTTCTGCTCCACGTGCAATAATTAAAACTCCACGTATCTCTGGTTTCTTCGTTTCGACTACAATCGGAACTTCTTTATCACCATTGCGCAAGATAACTAGCTGTTCATCTACAGAGGAATCTTGGACATTCCGTTTTCCACCATCCCGATCTGTTTCATCTGTAATTTGATTTTTTGAGACCTTATTTTTTTCTAGTACTTTTTCCTCAGTAGAATCAATATTTACAACTACCTTAACATCATCAACACCTAGCATCTCGTTAAGAGCCTCCTTTAGTTGGCTCTCATACTCTTGCTCATAATCTGAAATAGCTTTATTGCCAGAACTTTTTTTCAGACCAAATGCAGGGACATCCTGCGCCTTAGTTGTACTTATAGTTGGTATATCTGGAGTTGTAGTTTGCTTTTTAAAAAGGATATTGCCAGCAAGCATGAATGCTGCACCTATGCATATGACCAAGATCATATATTGATACTTGCTTACTTTCTTATCC
This sequence comes from Neobacillus sp. PS3-40, assembly GCF_030915485.1. Classification (GTDB taxonomy): domain Bacteria; phylum Bacillota; class Bacilli; order Bacillales; family Cytobacillaceae; genus JAUZPL01. The sequence goes on from NZ_CP133266.1 coordinate 969,681, forward strand.
GATGTATTTTCCTTTGACAGCCATTTTTTAAACCATGAAAACGGACCTTTGTTGTTATCCATTCGTCTTGTTCTGCCCCCCTTCAATCAAGATTTCAATTGTTTTTTTGTTGACATTCCATTTTTGCGAAAGAAATGTGGCAATTTCTCCAGATTTTTTTGTATTTCTACTAGATGAAGGAGGTTTTTGGGTGTTAATTTCAATCGGTTTGACTACTTCGACTGTCTCAATTTGGTTGCTTGGTTGTTTCAGAAGAACCGAAACCTTTTGCAGGTTTTCAGGGAATGTTTGATCACTCTTTTCATTGGTTGAAAGTTCAATTTTAGCAATCTCCAATCCGTATTGTTTCATCAACTCCTCTTCTACACCCTTTTTAAGTTGGACAGCCATTTGTTCTACAATATATGCATGGTCTGAGGCTTGTATTTCTTTTTTTTTCATTTCTATCAAATTTTTCATATTTTTGTTTTCTGGTGATTCGAAGGTTGGAATTCCTGCAAATGTTGCTTCGAAGTCATTGGAAATTAATTTAAAGAGCGGCGTAAGAATAATAGCAATCAAGAGCAACCCTGTTACCATCTTCGTATATTTCTGCATGCTTGAATTGGGCAAAAGCATATCAATTACTGTAGCCAAGAGAATAAATAGAATAATATTCGTTACCCACTCTATTAAATATGACATTTTGGCCTCACCTACCTCATCATCATGGTTAAATTTCCTGCCGCAACAATCACTGTTATGCTTAAAAAGAACATAAGTGATACAATACCTAATGCCGCAAAGACATAGATGATACTCTTTGAAATAATATCCAGGCATGCTATTATTGGTCCGCCACCCAATGGTTGTAAAATAGCTGCTGCAAACTTATATATAAAGGCAATCATTAATATTTTAATAGCTGGAAAGGCCACGATAATTAGTAGAATGGCAACACCTGCGATTCCAACTGAATTTTTCAATAGAACTGATGCGCTGACAACAGTATCTGTGGCATCTGTAAATACCCTACCTATCACTGGGATAAAGTTACCCGTAATAAATTTTGCGGTTTTGATCGTCACTCCGTCCGTTATAGCAGATGAAGCTCCCTGAACGGAAATAACACCCAGAAAAATCGTTAAGAAAAGGCCCATAAGCCCGATACTCCAATTTCTAAGCAATTGGGCCAACTGGGTAACTTTATAATTCTCAGACATAGTGCTGACAATGCTTAATAATGCTGCTAAGAAAAGAAGCGGTAACACCACATATTGAATAAGTAAGCCGCTCGTATTCATTAAAAATAAGATGACAGGATGAAAAAAGGCCGCCGACACAATCCCCCCAGAAGCTGCAACTAGTGCAAGCAATAGTGGGACAAGAGCAAGAACAAACGATATCATTGATCCGATCGCTTCATTCGTATAATTAATAGCAATATGAAAACTATTTAGTGCCAAAATTACTAGAACCATAAATACAATCGAATAGGCAATCTTGCTTATGGAGCTCTTTTCAAATGCATTTTGCATTGATTGAAGAAACATGCTGAAAACAGTCAGCATAATTAACGTACCGAGAAGTTTGCCATTTGCTACAAATTCTTGAAAGGCAAATTTAAAAATTCCCTGACCCCATTCTTTAAGAGAGAATTTCTTCTCACTTTTAATAAAATCATACAGACTTCCTTTTTGACTCTCTGGAAGATACCCTCCATATTTACTAGAAATATTTTCCCAATATTGTTTTAACTCCGTTAAATTCATTGTTTTTAGCTGGGAATCTACCAATTCCTGTGGAGAAAGAGGTGTAGAAGTTTCCTTCGTATTTTGAGAAGCTTGGACACTTGGAATACTAAAAAAAAGGAAAATGAGAATAATAATAGGAACAAATCGCAACCTTTGCTTCATGCTTTCACCTCGATTTATCAGTAGAAAATAGCTGGAATTAACTAGGGATTAATTTAATAATGGTTTCAATCATAACAGTTAGAATCGGAATCGCCATTGCGAGGATAATGATTTTCCCAGCCAGCTCAATCTTTGATGAAATAGCTCCCTGCCCCGCATCCTTCGTTATTTGTGCAGCAAATTCAGCGATGTAGGCAATTCCGATAATTTTTAGAATGGTTTCAACATACACCATATTGACTTTTGCATTGACTGCTAACTTTTCAAGCATAGTAATAATTTCATAAATCTTATCAACTAGAAAAAGAAAGATAGTACAACCAACAAATATTACAAGCAAAAATGCAAAATTGGGTTTCTGTTCCTTCAGAATTAATGCCAGGAAGGTTGCAACTAGGGCTAGTCCAACTATTTTAACGATTTCAATGGCAGAGCTCCCCTTTCTATTAAAATAACTATTGAACTAATTATTGAAATAAAAATACTGATTTTATTTTTTGAAAGAGATCATCCACAATGGAGGCAACTTGGAACAAAATATAGATGAATCCAAACAATGTTACCCATTGGGCATATTCTTTTTTCCCAACCTGATCAAGAATAGTGTGCAAAAATGCTACAACAATTCCGACTCCGGCAATTTTAAAGATTATATCTACTCCCAAGCCCATTACTTTTCCCCCTAAAATAATAAAATGATCAATAATAATCCCGACAAGAACCCTAAGCTTTTCACCATTTTTTCATAAGTTGCTTGTTTATCAATTGCATCTGCCTCTTCCCTCTCTAAATGTGAAAGGGTAAGCATTATTTGTTTCTGTTGGGAATAGCGATCATGGCGCCCTAGAGTTTCTCCAAATTGTTTCATGACTTCAAATTCTCCCTGTTTTAGAGCTGTAAGTTTCCAAACTTCCTTTAAACTTGCTTCCCAGGCATCTTTTACAGTTGTTTCTGAATTGGTTAATTTATCTGCAAAAGTTTCAAACAGCCTTGATAAGGGTTTTGATAGCTGGTCAGATAATCGTCTAGAAGCCTCATGTAATGGAGTATGTCCATACATAATTTCTGCTTCTAGGGATTGTAGAGCAGATTTTAGCAATCTAAGCTGTTTTGGCCTTTCACTATAATGCCTTGAAGCTTCAAACCCAGTCCAAGTGGTTGCAACAATAATGAAAACTGCACCAATCAACTTAATCAAGTTACGTCACTCTCACTTTTTGATTCAATTCTTTTCCGTTTGCATCCAAGATATGTGTAATTGTCCCAGGCCCTTGTTTTCTACTAAGTACAACAAATCGTTGAAATATTTGTTGATCAAGAATTTGCTTTAATGAGGGACGCTTTTGTAAATCTTGAAGACTATTTCCATGGGCTGTCATGATGAGCTTAATTCCTGCGTGGATAGCTTCTATGATGGCATCAGCATCTTCTTGCCTGCCAATTTCGTCGACAATAAGGACATCAGGGCTCATTGAACGAATCATCATCATCATCCCTTCAGCTTTTGGGCAAGCATCCAATACATCTACACGGTGTCCAAAGGTCAATTGGGGAATTCCACTCACACATCCAGCAATTTCAGAACGCTCATCAACAATTCCTACCTTTTTGGCTTGAATGCCAGCTCCTATGTTTCCAGTCGAAATAATTCTTGCAATATCCCGTAGTAAAGTTGTTTTTCCTGTTTGAGGAGGCCCAATAATCATCGTGTGCAGCAATCCGCCCTTATAGATAGAGGGCATGATTGATTCCGCGATTCCGATCTTTTCATTTGCAATACGTATATTAAATGATGAAATATCCCGAATGGCTTTTACCCTTCCGTCCTCAAGGATGACTTTTCCTGCAAGGCCTATTCTATGTCCCCCTGAGACGGTGATATATCCACGTTTTAACTCTTCATCGAGGGTATAAATGGAGAAATGGCTTATTTTATTCATCAAATGAATCGCATCCTCAGATTGAATAATATAGGATAGGAATTTCGGAACCCCCTTTATCGTAATTTCAATTGGGCGATTAATTCGGATTCGTATTTCTTCCATTTCTTCTAACTGGAAAGGACGGATTTTGTTAATGATATCCGCTATATTTTTCGGTAAAAAATGCATGAACGATTCCAAGTCTCTTCCTCCTTGCGGCTTGTCTCATTATTTAAAATGTATGCCTCCCTGTTCACAATATGACTTTCAAATCATTCATTTCTTTCAAACTTTGTATCTAATCCATATAAATTCACGTTGGATTTACAATTTGGGAGGAATTTTCTTATTAAAGAAACCGTACCTATAAATTAGGAGTTTTTAGAGAGGGGGAGGAAACATGTACTATCGTCAACAAGATAATCATTTATTTACGAAACCATTTTTACTTGAGGTGGTCGGTGATGGAGAGATTACTATTCCACCAAATTTAGCAACTATTAATTTAGGAGTGGTGACTGAGGGGAAAGAGTTGATCCAGGCCGAACAGGAAAATGCTATTTCTATCACAAAAATAATCAACTCTCTTTTATCACTTGGGGTTCCCAAAAAGCTGATTCAAACATTTGATTACCGAATAGAGTCTGAATATGATTTTGACCAAGGAAAACAACTATTTCGAGGATACAAAGTTACACATCTATTAAATGTAAAAATTGAAGATTTAAATTTAGTGGGGAAAATTGTAGATACCTCTGTTCAACAGGGGGCAAATTATGTGGCAAATGTTCAATTTACGGTAAAAAATAAAGAGGCTGTCTATCAACAGGCACTTTCAGCAGCCATCGATAATGCCCTCCACAAAGCACAAACGATAGCAGGTTCTTTAAAGGTGCATCTCTTCCCAACACCCATACAAGTGACAGAAAGTGTAGGAGAAGGTGCTAGACCCCTTATTAATCAGTCTGTAACATATGTAAAAGGAATAACCTCAACTCAATTCGAGCCTGGTGAGCTCATAGTAAAGGCAAGGGTAATAGCAAAATTCCATTACAACCCTTAATGCGAAAGTGCCCTAAAAGCCACGACAAGAGCTGAAGAAGGCAATAATTATCAATATAAAAAAGCAAACCTTAAAAAAGGCAAGTAGTTCCGATTTTGTGGAGAAACATTTCAAATAGCCTAGAAATTAGCATATTAATTAACATACAACTTGGTATGCTGTTTTTTATTGGTATAACACTATTTTTAGCTTAATTGGATCCAAAATAACATTAAAAATAGCTTACCAGCTTGACAATCATCATTGTCATTGTCCGAATTAGGGTGTTATTTTGTTTTTATGCGCTTATGGTAGGCAAACCTTCATGTAACGTTCTTTGAAACTTGTCTGTTGATTTCCGCTCCAGGTGCTCGCTTTCCGCGGGGCGGGCGGTGAGCCTCCTCGGCGCTTAAGCGGAGGCCACTGAAAAAGTCCCATTTTTTTAGGCAGTTGAAAGTTTGAATTAATCAAACTTTCAACTGCCTATTTGTCTTATAATAATGATATTAAATGTATGTAGGTGATATCTAAATGATTTCCAATCAAGAATCTCTCAATTTCAGTCCATATTTAGCTATTTTTGATCTCGTAGTTCCAGAGGATAATATGCTTCGCCAAATCAATAAACTAGTTGACTTTTCATTTATTCTTGAAGAATTAAAAACGAAATATTGTCTTGATAACGGTCGGAATGCAGTGTCACCGATTCGTATGTTCAAATATCTATTGCTTAAATCAATTTATGATTTGTCAGATGTAGATGTAGTAGAACGTTCAAAATATGATATGTCGTTTAAATATTTCCTCGATATGGCACCAGAAGATTCCGTAATTGACCCAAGTTCTTTAACAAAATTCCGTAAACTCCGTCTTCAAGATGTGGGTTTATTAGATATGCTCATTGGAAAGACCGTTGAGATTGCAATTAAAAAGGAAATTATTAAAAATAAAACCATTATTGTTGATGCTACACATACAAAAGCACGTTATAACCAAAAATCACCGAGAGAATTTTTGCAGGAGAAATCAAAAAATGTGCGAAAAGCCGTTTATCAGTTCGATGAATCCATGAAAGAGAAATTCCCATCCAAAACAACTTCTAACGAAGTAACAGATGAATTAAATTATTGCCGTCAAATCATTTCTGTTGTCGAGTCAGAACCAAAAATTGCGGCAACCCCAGCTGTAAAGGAAAAATTAAATGTACTAAAAGAAGTAGTGGAAGATTATACAGAACAACTGGCTTTTTCAACAGACCCAGACGCACGTGTAGGACATAAAACAGCTGATTCTTCTTTTTTTGGCTACAAAACGCATATTGCAATGAGTGATGAACGAATTATTACAGCTGCAGTTGTGACAACAGGTGAAAAAAGTGATGGAAAATATCTGCAGGAATTAATTAAAAAAGCCAAGCAACAGGAATGGAAATTAATACAATTATTGGGGATACTGCCTACTCTGAGAAAAATAATATTTGTTATACAAAAGAACATCAATTAACACTTGTTTCTAGACTGCATCCACTTATTACATATGGTAGAAGAACAAAAGAAGATGAATTTAATTTTAATAAAGATGCAGGGATGTATGTTTGTAAAGCCGGGCATATGGCCATTCGAAAAAAATATGAAGAAAGAAAGAATCAAGATAAAAACCCTAGAATCAAGTACCTTTTTGATATTAAAAAATGTGCTGTTTGTCCTTTCCGTGAAGGATGTTATAAAGAAGGAGCGAAAAGTAAGTCCTATTCAGTAACCATCAAATCAACGGAACATACAGGTCAAGAAGCGTTTCAAAATACGGAAGCTTTTAAAGACCTAGCGAAAACACGCTATAAAATTGAGGCGAAAAATAGTGAACTTAAACATAGACACGGGTATGATGTGGCGTCATCTACGGGTCTATTTGGCATGGAAATACAAGGAGCTACAGCGATATTCGCAGTCAATCTCAAGAGGATTATAAAGCTCCTCTCTGAGAAAAAATAAGATAGAATATAAAAGTAACCAAGAAAAAAGCAGTTAGTTATCCAAAATTTGGACAACTAGCTGCTTTTTTTATCCACATCCAATGAGAAAAATAAAAATTCGCCAGTTTTTCAGCAGCCTCGCTTAAGCGCCTGCGGGGTCTCACCTGTCCCGCTGCTCCCGCAGGAGTCGAGCACCTTACGCTCCAATCAACAGGGTGTCAAAAGCAATAGTGCGCTTTAACATAGTCAATGTAAAAAAGGCGACTTTAAATTCACATTGAATTATAGAGTCGTCTTTTTTAATACAGTTATATATCCTTATTGAAAAAAAGAAAGTTTTTCAGTGACCTCGCTTAAAACTTCTGGGCCTCCAACAATGTCATTAAAATAGAGGTTTTTTGGAATCAAAGGTGGTCTTTGGTTGTTTTCAGATTTTTCTACTTTATCTACTTGAGTTGATTGGAGCGGAGGGCACTTGACTCCTGCGGGATTAGAGGGAATGGGAGACCCCACAGGCGGTACGCCGAGGAGGCTCCCATCCCTCCCCGCGGAAAGCAAGTGCCCGGAGTGGAAATCAACGGGCAAAGTTATGGTCTATATACAATCAACAGGGTGTTAAAAGTAATAATGAGCTTTAAAATAGTCAATATAAAAAGGGTAAAAACTTCATTATTTGAGGGAATGGTCGTTTATCAAGTTCATGAACGACTTAAATTAGTCGAGCTCCATATGAAAAACTGGGCATAGCCCCGGTCATTTTTTTACTTAGTGAATATCCGCTAGTTTTACTCAATGCCATCAACACCAATAAGAAGGACTTTTTAGTTCTCCCCAAATACCAAAAGCATTTTTCCATGTTAAATAATATGCTAATTCAGTTGTAATTTGGACAGTTATTTACGTTTTTCTCCACGTTATCGGAACTATTTATAAAAAAGGGAGCAAGCCCTTTTTAATGGGTTTGCTCCTTTTTCTCAGTAATTAATTTATTTATCGTGTTTTTTTACCATATTATACAATTGCATTTCGGTAATTGGACCATTATAATGCTCTCTAATTATTCCTTTTTTATCAATAACAAATGTTTCAGGCTGGCCAGTCGTATTATACATTTTAGTTATTTTAGCATTATAATCGAATAAGTAGGTTGCATTTGAAGGAAATTTTTTAAGAAATTGTTTAACGTTATCTTTCGTTTCGCCTTTGTTAAGCATGACTAAATTGTACTTATCTCCATAGTCCTTTTCAAAAGCTTGCAATTCTGGTGCTTCTTCTTTACATGGTTGACACCAAGTAGCAAAAACATTGATTACAACCATTTTCCCAGTAAAATCAGAAAGCTTTGTTGTTGACCCATCCAAATTAGGCAACTCAAAATTATAGGCTTTATCACCAACATCGGTATGTTTTCCGTGGCTTACAAGGCTGTAAGCAAAAAAAGTAAACATCCCAAACAAGAGAGCCAATATGAGAATCTTTCCACCTCGTTTGTTCACTTTATCTCCCCCTAACATCAGTGAATTTCAGTAAGTAGTCTGATGTTTTATAGAATAGGCCTGTTATTTATAACAGGCCTATTCATGGTTTTATTTTTCGATCTGTTTTAAAAATTCGATTTCCTTTTTAAGATTGTTTTGCCGTTTTCCTAAAAGAAAAAGGTAACCAAAAATAATCAACCAAATAACTGAATATGCTCCCCAAACAAATGCCATAATAATCTCCTCCTATTTTTCTAATTCTTCTCTTAATTTTTCCTTGTATTGATTTACTTTTATTTTCATATTTTCAAATGCTACTCCTCTGTTAAGGAGATACGCATAAAGGATTGTTAAAGCAGCAATTGAGACTAACAAGGCTACTAGCATGTTATCTTCAATCCCGCCACCTTTTTGCGAAACACCATTTCCAAAAACAATTGGGTGAAATTTGGTTTGCCACCAACGGATTGCAAAGAAAACAATTGGAACATCTGTAAAACCAATAATTCCAAATACGGCACAAAGTCTTGCACGTTTATCCCATACACCATCCATTTGGCGAATCATGATATACGCCATATAGATAAACCAAAGAATTAAGGTGGTTGTTAAGCGAGGCTCCCATGCCCACCATGTATTCCAAGCAGATTTTGCCCAGATAGGTCCAGTTGTTAAAACCAAAGTGGTAAAAACTAGACCAATTTCTGCTGACACATAGGCATATGTGTCAAAAATTCTTTTTCTTTTAACTAGATATAAAATACTAAAAATAAAAGTTACAAAAAAAGCTAAAAATGCGGTTGATGCAGAACCTACATGGAAATAAAAGATTTTTTGCACGATACCCATGGTTTTTTCAATGTGCGCATACATAAATATTAAATAAATGGCGGCCAAAATGGATATGACCGTTCCTCCAAATAAAATTTTTGGAAGAATTGGGCTCTTTACATCTGTCGACTCTGACACATGAATTGCCGATTTCTCTCGTTCGAGATTCATACTCATTTCCTAAACCTCCAGCACATATTCTATTAATAGAAAACATAGGACAAAAAAGATTACATCATAGGCTGATACCAGTTGGATCCATGCCATCGCACTCGACAACTTTTCCATATTCGTCAAGATAATTCTAGTTGCTTGAACAACCCCAATTAAAATTGGGCTTGTTATTGGGAAAAGAAGCAATGGGAGGAGCATTTCACTACTTTTTGAATTAGCCGCTAGCGCTGCCAAAAAAGTACCTATACTGATAAATCCAAAACTCCCTATAAACATTATTAAGATAAAATAAGGGATACTACCCAGAACTTGAAAATTAAATAATAAGAAAAGAAATGGGATTGACACCAGTTCCACCACAAGCATCATCGTGAAATTAGCTAAAAACTTCCCTAAAAAAACACTTGAAGCATCCATCGGTGCAATCAATAAACCTTGCATAGTATCATTTCGCTGTTCCGATATAAATGAGCGATTTAGCCCCAAGATTCCCGAGAACACGACTATAACCCATATTACCCCTGGAATTACTGCCTTTGTGGTATTATTTGCTGGATCGAAAGCAAAACTAAAAACTAAGATCACCAATCCCGCAAAAATAATCATTGTTGTAAGGACCTGCTTCGTCTTTAGTTCTGAATATAAATCTTTTTTCGCAAGTAGGAGGGCTGTTTTAATCATGATACCCCCTCCACTTGATACTGATATTTTTCAGAAACAAAGTTCAAGGCTTTTTCCTCAAGTCTAAAGTCATCGACCTTCTTTCCATTTTTAATAATGATAATCCGATCACATATTTCAGCAGCCTGTTTAAAATCATGTGTAACCATTAGCGTTGTCGTTCCTTTCGCCTTCATGGAGAGGATAACATTGTTTAGAATGGAAATAGCCCCTTGATCTAAGCCTGTGTGCGGTTCGTCTAAAAGCAGTAATTCTGGTTCATGAACAATTGCTCTTGCAATAGCAATCCTTTGAATCATACCTCGTGAAAAATTTTTAACAGGTTCATTTAGAAAGAAGGAAAGACCTACTTCTTTCACCAACTCTATTGCTCTTTCTTCTGCCTTCGAAACACCATATAATTTTCCGTAAAATACAAGGTTTTCTAGTGGTGAATAGTTTTCATAAAGCAAACTGGAATGGGGTAAATATCCAAAGATTTTTTTGATATCTAGATGATTTTTTTTCAAATCCAGACCATTAATTTTTACGGAGCCAGATGTCGGCTTAATTAAAGTTGCTAACACTTTTAAAAGTGTGCTCTTTCCAGCCCCGTTTGGGCCAAGAATCGCAACTGTTTCCCCTTTTCTTATTGAAAGGTCAATGCCACGTAAGATTAATTTATTATCTGCTTGCTTAGTAAGTTTTTTTATCTCAATCATGTGTAGTCCCTCACATTCCAACTACTACTCTACAAATTTACGTAAATTTATTTTTACCTGAACGAGATGTTCTTTATAAGCTTCAAGCTTTTTATGATAATCTTCTTCGGAAATATTCCCACTATTATGGGATTCTTCCAACTCTAAAATCTTATCCATAATTACTTTTTGCTTAGACATTAATAGTTTAAAAGCTTTTTCTTCCTTATCTGCCCCTACTCTAAGGTCCTCCAATTTTGCTTTCCTTCTAAAGTAAACATAGTAGGATATTCCAGCAATAATAATGGCAAGAATAACAATCAAAAAGATATGTGGATTAAAGTTATGCAAGGGAGACTGTTCCCAAATTCTGATATGTCCAGGATTATGAAAAGCTGGTGCAGATCTTGTAACTGAATTTGCTTCTCCATTATTACTTTTTGATTGTGCCTGTCCTGTTGAAGCTGATGGCGGCTGTTTGTCTTTATTGTAGACCATTGTAAAAGCCTTGTTTACTTGCATTCCTTCTACACTGTATTCCCAATAATTTTTATTATCAAAATTGTAAAGTCCCTGATTTGAAGATTCTACACCATTAAACTCTGCACTACCCATCCCCTCTGGAATAAGTACCTGCATAATTTGCACAGGATAATCGAATGTTATCTTGATTTCTTTCCCTTTTGGAATTTTATAGCTGTATTGCAATCCAACACTTTGATTTGCAGGGATAGGGTTTATTGTGAAAAATCCATTATCAACCTTTTTGATAGGCATTTTACTATCTAGAAATTTAAAATCCGTTGCTTCACTGGGTAGCGTAACCTTTAAAACTCCTTCATTTCCGTCACCCTTAAATTCTTCAGTTGATTTATTTGTATAGTCTGCCATGACTGAGATATTGGTTGAACCATCCTCAGCTGGACTTACAACAATATAATTCATATCAATTGAAACTTTTGATGTGGATGCGGCAAATCCAGTCAACGGGATTAGCAAGATAAGTCCTAGGAAGAGGACTGTGATTTTTTTAATCACTTTCCTTCCCCCTTTTTCTTCTTATAGCTTTGCATCGTCGCTTCTATTTCTCGTTCCACTTCCAACATTAAATCTTTATCGACATGATTATCGACGAGAGATTCTTCTTCTTTCATAATGCTAGAAATTTGTGTTTCATATTGGCTTTTTAAATTTTTGTAATCAACGTGAGATATTTTATCCATCTTATACTCAAACTCAATCTCATTGAGGGTTGTTAACAGCGATTCCTTGATCTGTGCCGAATCCTGCCCCGTAGTATTCAAACCCAAATATGCTTCCCATTTAAACAGGGGGGAGATAATAAGGAAAAGACATCCCAGTGCTAGAACAGCGGTAAATACCATTGAAATGATTGAAATATCCTGCATTTTTTAGTTCACATCCTAAAGATACTTTTTTCGTTCCTCATCAATCATGGAAGAAAGAATTTCACTTTCTACTTCATTCTGTTCATTATCAAACTCATTCTCAACAGATTGTTCATCCGTTCCTTTTTTCTTTACCCATTTTCGTATGACGAAGTACAATGTCCCTGCTGCCCCAAAGAGAATTACAAACGGAAGGACCCATACTGTTAAACTAAATCCACTTTTCTCCGGTGCAGTTAAAATCTCTTCTCCATAAATATTGATATAGTATTTACGGATTTTATCCTTATCCCAGCCTTTATTCATCATGCCTACCAAGTCTTTTTTAAATTGTTTCGTGAGGTTACATGTATTTGGATCACATTCAAAATGATCCTGACCACAGCCACATGTGCAAGAGAACTGTGAGGCAACTGCTTTAAATTCAGCTGATTTATAGTCAATTTGCTTTGCTGCTTCTACCCGTATAAATGAACCTTGGAAAATAAACAATAGTAAGAGAAGAGCTATGCCTGCTTTATTTTTCACAATCAAGCCACCTCTTTACGTACTCCAGTGTATCTCGGAGTAATGTTATGGTATTTTCCATTCCAAACGGCAAACAGTGCACCGAGAACAATCATGAAAGAACCTATCCATAACCAATCCATCATAGGGTTCACTTTTACGAGGAAAGTGGCCTTTCCATCATTTTCCCAAGCACTTAAAACAATGTACAAGTCCTCTTTCAAGGAAGAAATGATAGCAACCTCTGATGAAGGCTGACTCTCCGTATTAGCATAGAACACCTTTTTAGGTTCAAATGAGCCTAGCTTTTTACCATCTTTAAAGACTTCTACATCCGCAAAAACAACGTCATTTACACCCTCTTTTTTCTGGTCCAGACGTTCATAATTAATTCGATAGTCTTTAATTTCAATTGATTTTCCAAGGGCAATTGTCTTCATTGTTTGCAAGTCATAGTTTTGAGAACCAATTATCCCCATTGTGATGCATGCAATTCCAAGATGAACAAGATATCCACCATACCGGCGACGATTTTTAACCATCAACCGATAAAGGGCTACGAAAGGATTTTCGCCAGTCATCTTTCTTCTAGCTTTAACTCCTCTATAAAACTCTAAAAAGTGAGTTACCAATAATAGAATAATAACTCCATAACCGATAACTGCCCAAGCTTTCTGAATGCCTAGAATAACCATTAAAATCATGCCAATAACAGCGAGCGAAGCCGGAATTAAAAAGTTTTTCTTTAAATTCTTTACACTCGATTTTTGCCAGGCAAGCATTGGACAAACTGCCATTACAAACATCATACACAATAGAATTGGTGCTTCAACCGTGTTAAAGAATGGGATCCCAACTGTTACTTTTGTTCCCCTCACAGCCTCAGAAACTAATGGGAAAATGGTTCCCCAAAAAACGGCAAATGCTGCACCAAGCAATAATAGATTGTTTACTAAGAAAGAACTTTCTTTTGAAATAAATGAATTGAATTCCCCTGCACTTCTTTTCAGCAAGTTATACCGACTCATTAATACATAAAGAGAGCCAATTACAGCTACCCCCATGAACACTAAGAAATATAAACCCAAATTTGAGTTTGAGAACGCATGTACAGATGTTAGAACACCGCTTCGGACTAAGAATGTACCAAAAAGAGTTAAAGCGTATGAAATAATAATTAAGCTGATATTCCAAACCTTTAGCATATTTTTCCGTTCCTGAATCATGACTGAGTGCAAGAAGGCTGTTGCTGTTAGCCATGGCATAAAAGAAGCATTTTCAACCGGATCCCATGCCCAGTAGCCACCCCAACCAAGTTCTACGTAAGCCCATTGACCACCAAAAATATTTCCTAAGCTTAAAAACAACCATGCAATGATCGTCCAACGTCTCGTCATTTTAATCCAAAAATCGTCTACATTTTTCATGATAAGAGCTGCTATTGAAAATGCAAACGGAACAGCAAGACCAACATACCCAAGGTACAGTGTAACTGGATGAATAATCATCCCTGGGTTTTGTAGCATTGGGTTTAGCCCTTTTCCTTCTGCGGGAACTATATCCATTAGAGCAAATGGTTTAGCTACAAATCCGAGAATAAGGAAAAAGAAAACTGTATTAGCCAATAGAATGGACATAATATATGGAACCATAGGATTTCCCTTCATTTTTCTTGAGAAGGTGATCATGATCATATAGAGTGTTAAAAAGAATGTCCATAATAGTAATGAACCAGCGTTACCTGCCCATAATGCGGTTAGCTTATAGACGATTGGAAGCTCACTGCTTGTGTAATCAACGACATATTCATAATTAAAGTTTGAAGAACCTAATAGATAAAACAGCGCAAGCATTGCAAGCCCTGCACAGATAAAAACTGAAATGATTCCACCTTTGCCGCTATTAATAAACTTTTGATTTTTCGTGCTTATTCCCAACGTCATGATGAGAAGGGAATAGACTGCCATAGCCAAGCCTATATATATGGTTGCATTTGCAAATAAGTACATTTCGTCACCTTCTTAAATGTGGCATCTTATTTATCTTTTAGCTTTTTATCGAGTATTTCTGCATGTTTTTTTGGATCGTAATTTTTCATATCTTTACCTTCATACTTGGATGGACATCTTGTTTTAACAGATTCAGCCTTGAAATTATTGTTTCCTGTCGGAGAACCTTGCAGAATACAAATTACCCCTTCAGAGAAATTATCCGGTTTAACTCCGTCATAGCTAACATGTAAAATATTCTGATGAGAATCTTTTAGATCAAACTTTAATTGAATTTTATCTGGATTCCACTTTATTGATTTTTCAACTAACAAGCCTTCAACCGTAACAAAGTCATCTTTGTGCTGGTCCTGTGTAGCTACAAGTTGCTTCATTGTTAATTCAATCCCACTTGATCCCGGCGTTGCTGCCATTAATAGGAAAACAATTGCACCCGCGATGATAAAACCACCCAATAAAATGATCGTGTTTTTCTTCATACCATTCACCCTCTTTAAATTAATTTTTTCATTTCTTCTTCATAGGTTTCTTGATCAATCTTTCCGTTTAACAATTTCTTACGTAGTTCCTTTTTTTCTTCGGTATTGGCGAATTTACTTTCTTTTTTTACGGTTGGTTTCTTAGATTGGTTTTTATTCGATTTATTAGCATTGTTTGTGATCGTTTTTTGCGGTTTTTGATTACCCTTTAAGCCAAGGAAAACAAATACTCCAGCAATGATGATAGCAAGCCCGATAATAGACGCGCCTCCAACTCCAATAATTGGGCGTTTGACATTCTTATTGTCGTTTGTACCTGTAGAAGTCGTTCCGTCATGGTTTGCATCTTTTGGTGGCTGTTGTTTGTTGATTACTGACATAGTTGAATCATTATTTACTTTCTGATAGGTGAAGGAATATTTA
Organism: Neobacillus sp. PS3-40; assembly: GCF_030915485.1. Classification (GTDB taxonomy): domain Bacteria; phylum Bacillota; class Bacilli; order Bacillales; family Cytobacillaceae; genus JAUZPL01. The sequence goes on from NZ_CP133266.1 coordinate 985,183, forward strand.
AGATTATTGCCCTTTTTAAGATCTTTGTATTGGTAATAATAAAGTTCTTCTCCATACTCGCTTTTAGAATTACTTTGAGCCTTTGGTTCGATAACAATATTTTTTGCATCCATTGGTGCAAAAAAAGTAACATTTAGTTGGTCGATGTCAGCTCCATTTGTTAGTTCATATTTAAAGCTTTTCTGATCTTTTACCTCAATAGAATTCACGTAATACTCAACTACGAAATTATAAGTCTCATCTTTTTTAATAGGCTTTACTGGTTTCCAAGATACAATCCCTTTTTCTTTATCTACGTCATAGGGACGTTCCACTTCAGCTTTGTTCACATCTGGAAATTCAGCTGTTAGATTGATTTGAAAGTTTTTCTCCTTTGTTGGAACAGGTATTTCAATTTTCCCATCATAGTCTTGACCGCTCTTGTTTGTAATCGTCCCATACTCAGCTACAAGTAATGAAGGTAGTTCTTTAGGCCAATCTTTTGGATAATCAAATTCAGGCATAACCCGAACATCCATTTCCTTGTACGGAAATTTCTCTGTTTGAAAGGAAGTTTCAGCACTTGCCAATCCTATGACCAAGTTTGATAAAAAGGTTGTAATAACGAGTAAAGCTAACAACTTCTTTAGCATAATAATCCTCCTTGAAATGGAAAACTTATCGAATAGTAAATACCATTTTCCACTATAGTCCTCTTTGAAATAAATATAATCGTAAACTAACCTGTATAGATGATTTACTCTTGAACATTTTGTTAAAGGGGCTAAATCGTTACGTTTTTGTCAAAAAAACACCACAAATTGTTCACATTTGGTAATAGTGTAGGTAGTTGGAATTAACAACGCGTATTTATCAGATATTATTTCACTGCTGGAATATGTATTTCAATTTTAGTTCCTTCATAGTGGGCTGATTTTATATAAAGATTTCCTTGAATACTGTCGATCCTATCCTTTAAAATAACAAGTCCATTTCCATGATATTTTCTTTTATAGTTCATAGAAGGGTCAAAGCCGATTCCATCATCTTCGATTGAAAGCACCAGACTATTTTCTTTATGTATACAGTTCAACCAGACATTCTTTGCTTCAGAATGCTTTCGAATATTGTTAAATATTTCTTGAAAAACCCTTGTTAGTTGTACCATTTGTTCATCCGTCAGTTGGATCTTATCAAAGCTACTATGGTCTACAAAAACATGAATTCCATATGACATTTGAAAATCTTGCGTGTATTTCCATATCCATTCAGCAAGTGATTCTTTATAACCATTTATATCCCTAAGCTGATCTATCGCCTCCCTAAGTTCTACATAAGAATCTTGAACCGCCTCACTAGCCACTTCAATTTCTTGCATGGCTTTTTCTAATTCATTATTTTTAATCATCTTTTTCAAGCGGTGCAATTGAATATTAATAAATCCAATACTTTGAGCAAGTCCATCATGTATTTCTCCTGAGATTCTCTTTCTTTCAATAATTGTTGCTTGATTTTCAATTTGTCGATATAAATTTTTATTTTCTAAATAAATCGAAAGCATTCCTACAATTGCAGAAAATATTTTCTTTTTATCTTCTGTTAAAACATACTTTGATCTACTCCCAAACAACAAACCTCCTAATACCTTCTGGTTGTAGATTAATGGAACAGAGTAAATTGAAATTAATTTTTCAGTGTTAAGTAAAGTAAAATCCTGTGATTCAAAAGGGGTCTTTTCTAATTGGGAAAATTCCTCTACAAAAATGGGGCGTCCCCATTTGATTGTATGACTCATCACAGCACCGTGTTCCTCATAATTTTTTTCAGGATGTAAACTTCCAATTCCACTTGTACTATTCATTGCAGACTCACTAGAACGATACACGATAAATTCGGTTTCTGTAATGGACTTAATTTCTTCTAGAATTGAAATAGGAATGCCTTTTTCCACCGTCATAGTTTGCAACTTTCCTTCAAGTCTATATAACTTTTCATTTTTTTCCTTTTGCATATTCGCTCTTCTATGTAACATGAATACTTTTAGTAATAAAGCAGTTTCGGCAAAAGCAATAAATACAGAAACGAAGATATTTTCAATGAATACGGTTAAGAAAATAATAATTAGGAGGATAGCAATATAAATATTCCTTTTGGATATACTTTTCATACTCTCCCTCCTCATAATTGCTATCTAATGATTACTATAAACTTTATCTATTTTTACCAGTTCCAATGAAAATGAACTTTTTGTTAATTTTTGGTTTCAATCGTTAAATTGTTCATTAAATTACCTAAATTGTCTATTTTTATCAATTTTACTCTTTAAAATAAAAGCCCTGGATCCTTCAATGGATACAGGGCTTTTGTCTTTACTTTTTTTGAAATGTACGGACATATGTAACAACATCTGTAATATCATCTTTTTTTAACTGACGTACACCTTCTAGACCTTTTAAGGAGGGGCCCATACGGGTATCTTCACGTCCATAAGCAGTAGCATTCCAAATTTGTTGGTCTGTTGTATATTTTAAGAATTGTGGACTCGCAAGTGATGTTCCCATATTTAGTTTACCGGCACCTTGTTCACCATGGCAGCTGAGACAATACAAGTTATACAATTTATTACCATTTTCAAGATTACCAGCAATGGTTTTGGGAGCAGTTAATTTTAAGTCCTCTGTTTGCCAATCCCTTATATATGCAACCATATTAGTTAAATCCTTTTCTGAAACCATTGAACCAAAGCCTGGCATAGCCGTTCCTTCTCTTCCATATTTAACGCTGTTATATATGTCTTTGTCTGTAAAAGCACTTAAAAAATGTTGGTTGTTAAGTGCCGTGCCTGCTTTTGCTCCCTCACCTTTTCCAGTTTCACCGTGACAAGCAATACATTGTTGGTTATATACCTTTTCTCCAGCTGCTATAGCTTTTGGATCCTTGTTATCTTTTAAACTATTATTGCTATACACTACAATAATGCCAATTATTACGATAAGAAGATAACTGCCGATTAAAACTTTTTTCATGGGTCACCCCTTTATTTTGGTTCAGGTGTTGGAGTTGGTTCCCCAGCGTCTTTATATTTTTCGGTAATCAAATGGTAAATTTCCTTTGGACTTTTCCCTTTTTGATGCATTTCTATCGCCTCCCGGGCGATATCGATACAGATGTCTCAGGATATACTCATTGAATCCCATTCTTCTACAGCCTTATCTGGGCCCATTTTGTCAATATAACATTGAAGATTGCTAACATGTCCATCCTGGGTTCCACAACCACAGTAACATGGAACTTGTGCTATAACATCTGGGTATTTTGCAGCCATTAAATAGGTTTCCTTAACCTTATCAGATGAATTTAAGACATAATCAGGCAAAGGCTTGTGTTTTGAAGCCAATGTCAAATCCTCTTTCTTGGAACTACAGCCAGCAGCAATACCAGCAAAGAGGACTATTAGTAAGAAAAGTGAGGTTATTCGTTTCATCCTTTCACCCCTTTCCATATAAAATTTATTATATTTATTTTAGCAAAGATCCATGGTTGATAAGGACAATAATTCTTACTATTTGGTGAAGTTTCTACGATGACGACTGTAATAAACTGATGCCTTTGTTTCCTTACATTAAAGCTCCTGTAGCCATCCTTCTTTTAAAGCAAAAGTTGCTGCTTGTACACGATTGCTCATTTGTAACTTCTCCATTATGTTTCGTAAATGGTTTTTCACCGTATTTTCAGAGATAAAAAGGGCATGAGCAATTTCTCTATTTGTCATTCCTTTCATCACTTGCATTAAAATTTCCTTTTCCCGTTTTGTCAGAATATCCGTTTTTCTCCCTGTTTTCATTATTTGGGGTTCAATTTGGGGATGATCTGAAAAATAATTCAACACTTTCCCAACTATCGGTCCAGTAAGAATACTTTCTCCTCGATTCACCATATGAATAAATGTTAATAGCTCATTAGGAAGCAGATTTTTTAGTAAATAACCTTTTGCACCTGATCGTAATGCCTCAAAAAGCTGTTCTTCTTTATCATTAACGGTAAGCATTAAAACTTTTACCTTAGGCATTTCCTTAATGATCATTTTCATTGCTTGTAAGCCATCCATAACAGGCATATTTACATCCATTAAAATAACATTAGGGCTGAACTGTTTCGCCATTTCATATGCTTCTTGACCGTTTTGTGCTTTTCCAACGATCTGAATGGACTCGTCATCCGAAAGAATACTTTCTATTCCACGAATAAACATATAATGGTCATCAGCTATTAATACTTTTATCTTATTCATTCTACATCCCTCAATTTTAAAGATGAAATGTTGTTGTGATGTGCAGTTTTTAATTTTTTTACAATTGTCTATTTAATCTTCTTCATTTTAGTATTGATAAATTAAACACACTAGTGATAAAGAATTAGTTACTAAATTGTTCAATATTCCAGAGTTTTTTTTTCACAAAAAATACATATATTCCTTTTTGGTTGGGAATAGTTTTAAAATCAAAAAGGCTGCTAAGAACCCTTCAATTACAGTTCCAGCAGCCCTTTTTTTACATATTCATCATATCATGCCCTGTAGAAGCACCAGATCCAATCGTTGGATCAACCATACCAAAGATCATTGCAACATGCGCTACTACTAAAAACATGCCAACAAACACAGCATGGACCTTAAGTTTTTCCTCATCTGTTTTATTTCTATAGATAATTCCCAAATCAAGCAAAGCCATACCTAAAAGTGGGACAATTCCAAGTAAATAAAATGTTACGGCGACAACATCGATCCAGCCTTTCCATTCACTATGAATTGTTAACGGAATAAAGGCAGTTTTCATTAAATAAACGAAAATACCCGTAAAATAAATCCCAGCAAATATACTAAATACTTTATTTACTTTTCGTAGTTTCCCACTTAACTGTCGTGTAAAGAGAATAGCTAATTCAGTAATTGCAATTGTTTCTGCACAAATTACAGGAATAGCCATAAAGATAATTAGATTCCATGGCTGGTTATCTGCTAAAAGTCCCATATAATGCGTCATATTGCCCATATCCATTATTAATCTCTCCTTTGTTTTTGAATGTACTTTAAAATTACTAAAAAAGTATGCAAAAACTTAGGAGAAACTATGGATAAATTGGGAATAAAGAATACACGCCGATTGGCTGCCCTTAAGAGCGATGATTAGGCGTAGTTGGTCTTATATACTAGCAGAATTTAAGGATATACATTCTGGTTAACCAAAAAAGCCTTAGCCCCGAATAAACGGGCTAAGGCTTTTAATATTACAGATTATCCACGGGAAACATAAGAACTGTCAGTGGTATTGATGATTAAATGGTCACCTTGATTAACAAAGAATGGGACTTGTACGACAAGACCTGTTTCTACCGTTGCTGGCTTCGTTCCACCTGAAGCTGTATCCCCTTTAATTCCTGGTTCAGTTTCTGTTACCTCAAGTAAAACCGTATTAGGTAATTCAACTCCAAGTGTTTCACCTTGATACATCATTATAGAAACTTCCATATTTTCTTTTAAAAACTTCAATTCATATTCGATGCTGTTTTCAGGAAGTTCAATTTGCTCATATGATTCGTTATCCATGAAAACGTGTTGGTCACCACTTGCATATAAATATTGCATTCTGCGGTTATCAATTTGTGCTTTTGCCACTTTTTCACCGGCACGAAAAGTTTTTTCTTGAATGGCTCCCGTACGTAAGTTACGAAGCTTTGAGCGAACAAACGCAGCTCCTTTTCCAGGTTTTACGTGTTGGAAATCTAGGACGCGCCAAATGCTTCCATCTACTTCAATTGTTAGTCCTGTTTTAAAGTCGTTTACAGAAATCATGCGATAAATCCTCCTAATATAATTACAAAATAATAAGTTCTTTTGTTGAATGAGTAAGTGCTTCGTTATGGTTAACTGTAATCATCGTATCATCCTCAATTCGAACACCACCAAGACCTGGTACATAAATACCCGGTTCAACAGTGACGATCATTCCAGGTTCTAACACAATATCAGAACGAACAGAGAGCGCTGGACCTTCATGCACTTCAAGACCAATTCCATGACCTGTAGAATGTCCAAAATATTCTCCATAGCCTTTTTCTGTAATATAGTTTCTTGTTAATGCATCGGCTTCCTTACCTGTCATACCGGGCTTGACTCCATCCATTCCGAGTAATTGGGCATTAAGTACGATATCATAAATTTCTTTAAGTTTTGCTACTGGTTCACCAACCGCAACCGTTCTTGTGATATCAGAAACATAGCCATTATAATATGCCCCATAATCTAAGGTAACAAAATCCCCTTTTTCAATAACCTTGTCACTAGCAACTCCATGTGGAAGAGCGGAGCGAAGTCCTGAAGCGACAATCGTATCAAAAGAAGATGAAGTTGCCCCAGCATTTCTCATAAAGAACTCTAATTCATTCGAGACATCAAGTTCCGTTTTTCCAGGACGAATGAATTCAATAATATGTTTAAAGGCAGCGTCAGCGATATCCGCTGCTACCTTTAATATCTTAATCTCTGCATCGGTCTTAATCAAGCGTAACTTTTCAATTAAACCGGAAATTGGTATTAGTTCTGCTTCTAATACTTTTTCATACGATTTGACGGAGGAAAAAGTTAAGTAATCTTCTTCGAAACCGAGCTTTTGAATTCCTAATTTTTTAGCCTGTGTTGCCACTTCATCTGGGATAGATCCTGAATGCTTGATAATTTCAAAACCTTGACACTGTTTTGCTGCTTGCTCCATATAACGAAAATCCGTTATAAATTGTGCTTGATCCATACTAATTAGCACGGCTCCCGATGATCCTGTGAAGTTTGCAATGTATCGACGATTATAAGGGCTGGTAATAAGTAAACCATCAATTCCAGCTGTAGAAAAATTGGATCTCAACTTGTTTAGTTTTTCCATTTTTGCTCTCTCCCCTTCTCAATCCATTAGGGCATAAAATGCGAGTTCATACCCTTTTATTCCTAAACCAACAATCTGTCCTTTAGTTTCTGGAGCCGTTACTGAAACATGCCGAAATGATTCTCTAGCGTGAATATTTGATATATGTACTTCGATGACAGGTGCCTGAATTGCTGCAATTGCATCACGGATTGCATAACTGTAATGGGTGAAAGCTCCCGGATTAAAAATAACTCCATCGAATTCAAAAGCATCATGTAAGTTATCAATTAGTTCGCCTTCGTGATTTGATTGCCTACAAATTACCTCTATTCCATGTGTTATACCAAGTTGGGTAATTTTGCACTCAATATTTTCTAAGGTGGTTGTACCATATATTTCTGGTTCTCTTTTCCCTAGCAGATTTAAGTTTGGTCCGTTAAGCAACATTATTTTTCTCATATTACCTCTCCCAGGTATTGAGTTTTCATTTTCTTTCTAATCCATTCTTGATAGGCTCATATAAATATTTTATCACATTACCTTATATCCGACTAATATAGTCTTATGTAATTGGTTCATTATCTTGGACAATTACATTTTGAAATTCATAACTGATGGAGTAGCCAATAAAAAGCCCATAAACAATATATATACAAGCTGATGTAATAATTGTATCTCTCGACAATTGTAAAAAAGGACTCATACCTGGAAATAGAGGATTCAAAACAAAGAATACTAACAAGAACAGAACAATTCCATAGCCCACTCCAGGCCAGATGCCTTTAAATTTTTTTAACGTTACATAATAAACAAAGGCAGCTCCTACAGAAAATATCCCTATAAAAATAATCGAAATTACCGTTCCCAACCAATCCTTTTTCCAATCACCAAGGGCCCATGGCTCTAAAATAATAGTAGGTCGAATCTCTGTTAAACTAAACAAATATGCTAAATATCCAATCATAGACCAAAAAACCCCCCCAAATAACCCAGTCCAAAAAACCATTGTTAAGGTGGACATAGGCTTAGGATATCTTCTTTCTTTTATTTCATTTTCCATACAAATACCCCCATCTTCACATTTTGCAAAAAAATTCTAATTAGATAAGATTTTTACTATATTATGTCCAATCAAATACATTCCATTGCATCAAAAAATAGTACATTAATATAAAATGTAAAAAATCTGTTCCTTTCTAGAGGTTTTTTCTTTTTTCGAGTAGAATAAAATAGAGTACATACAGTTTTTTTACTGGTGTGCAACTCTGTTATAGGTTGGTGTATAAATACAATGTCTAATACTCAAAAGCCCGTGTACGGCGGCCAAGCGGTGGTTGAAGGTGTCATGTTTGGCGGAAAGCATCATTATGTTACCGCAGTTCGCAGAAAAGACCACTCAGTGGAATATTTTCATTTACCACGCAAAGCAAATCCTGCTTATTCATTTTATAAAAAAATTCCTTTGCTACGAGGAATTATTTCAATAATTGAAGCAAGTGCCAATGGCTCTAAACATCTAACCTTTTCCACTGAAAGATATGATGTTGATCCTAAAGATGACTCTGTTATCAACGAAAAGGAAGGTTCCAAACTCAGCATGTATTTAGGTGTTGCTGCAATTGGGGTGCTTTCTTTCCTGTTTGGAAAATTTATCTTTACATTGGTTCCAGTTTTCCTTGCCGTTTTAACAAAACCGATTTTCCCAACGGATATTGAACAAGTTTTAGTTGAAGGTTTTTTTAAACTCCTTCTCCTCCTTTCCTATATTTATTTTGTTTCACTAACGCCTTTAATTAAAAGGGTGTTCCAATATCATGGTGCGGAGCATAAAGTAATTAACACGTTTGAAGCCGGAAAAAAACTTACCATAGAAAATGTTCAGGCACATTCCCGACTTCACTATCGTTGTGGGAGCAGTTTTATTCTGTTCACAGTCATTGTTGGCGTTTTTGTTTACATGCTTGTTCCAACTACCCCACTTTGGTTAAGGGTTGTAGACAGAATTGCACTAATCCCTGTCGTACTTGGAATTGCCTTTGAAGTACTTCAACTCACGAACAAAGTAAGAAATGTACCATTATTAAAATACTTAGGTCTTCCTGGTTTGTGGCTTCAACTTTTAACAACGAAAGAACCAGATAATGACCAAGTAGAGGTAGCCATTCTTTCGTTCCAAGAGTTGCTTCATATGGAAGATGAAACAATGAAAGAAAACAACAATACTGAAGAAATTGTCTAATTCTTACTATTTTCTGCGTTTAAAACCATTAAAAAATGCTTAAGATGCTTTTAGGGAGGTGGCTTTCTTGAATAATCGGACATCATTATTTGTCATCGGTGGAATTATCATTTTTGCTATTATCGGTATTATAGGTATGTTCTTAGCAAACCCAACCGGTTTCCTTCAAAGAATAGCTGTCATTGCATTGATTGGCATTGCCATTTACTTTATCGCCCGACTAATCACTAAAGCTAATCCACAGAAACGAGAGCAGCGAGCATTTCTGAGAGCGGCAAAAAAATCAAAAAAACGATTACAGCAAAAAAGTGGAGATCCTCATGTTCGGAGCGCTTCGCAAACAACATTAACAACCTTAAAAAGAAGTACAAAAAAGAAATCACCTGTACATCTAACTGTCATTGATGGGAAAAAAGGGAAAAAGAAAAATCGAGCGTCATTTTAGACGTTCGATTTTTCTTTTTTGTTTAATAACACCACGAAGAGAAAAATTGCTTTGCACAATCCTTTCCAAGCTGAAGTAGTGCATGCTTCTTCTCATCAGTCAGTTGAAATTCCGTTGCTAAAACTCCTTCAGTAGGAATGAAAATTATGTTTTTAGCATGTTTTTTGGAAATGTACCTTGCATCATGCGCATCTTTCATTGTTTCAAAAAGAGCTGCAAATAATTGAATAGCATTGCGTATTTCATGCTTTTTATGCTCATATTCACTATGGCTAAGCTTTATACCAAGAACGGGTCTCGTTTTTTGTTCATTTTCATTATCAAATAGCCACATAGGAAAATTACTTAACACACCACCATCAACTAGGATGTTTACTCCATCAATTGATCGCATCTTTACGGGTTCAAAAAAATAAGGAATACTACAACTCATCCTGATTGCTTTTGCTATTGAAAATGAATCAGGTGAAATGCCGTATTTAACTAGATCATCTGGTAAAACCACCATCTGGCCGTTAGACAAATCAGAAGCAATAACTCGAAGTGTTTGAGGTGGAAGATCAGAAAAAGTTTTTAACCCCTTTACTTCTAATTTTTCTTTTATCCATTTTTCAAGTTCATTTCCTTTATATAATCCCAGCTTCCAATAAACAAACAACCACTTTGCAAACGGTAAAGGAATTAATGATTTTCTAGCATCAAGCAATTTTGATAAATCTAATTCATCCAAAAGCTTGGAAATTTCTTCACTTGTGTAACCAGCAATTATTAACGCTGCAACGATCGAGCCTGCACTTGTTCCAGCAACCCTTTCAAATTGAAAGCCTCTTTTTTCAATTTCCTCATAGGCACCGACAAGTGCCAACCCTTTGATTCCACCTCCCGAAAAAACACCATCGATTTTCATTGTAGCCACCTCCATTGATGTTCATTGATACATCTTTAAGCAGAAGCTGTGTAAAATAGTACGGTGGACGAGATAAATTTTTTAGGTAGAATAGTGAATCATGGTTTTCAGAAAAAAAAGAACAACTCCCCCTATAAAAGAACTAAAAAAAGAGCGAGGGGAACCCCCTCGCTCTTTACATTCATTTTATCAAAAAGGTAAGTAAACTATTTTATAAACCACATCTTAACTGTGCACCACAGTTTGTACATGTATTACAGCCGCCAATTTCCTTAACTTTTCCTTTGCGGCATACAGGACAGGTATTACCAATTTCGGAGCCAATGGTGACATCTGTTGACCTAAGATCACTAATTGTATCGACAAGAACGACGTGTTGTTTTGATTTCCCTTTTACAGTAAATGATTCATCTACTTTGTTTTCTTCAGCCTTTAGAGTAAGAACCTGAGAATCACGTGATCCATCAACATAAACGGTTCCGCCTTTGGCACCACCGCGATAAAGACGTTGATATACTTTTTCAACCTGCTCTACGCTATATCCTTTTTGTGCATTAACAGTTTTGCTTATCGAACTGTCAATCCAGCGTTGGATGATGCATTGGACGTCAGCATGTGCTTCAGGAGATAGTTCCATTGCTGCAACGAACCAGTTTGGTAAATTTTCTGGATCAGCTTCGGGATGCTTGTCAAGATATTCTTGAACAATATCCGCTTTTACTTCAATAAACTTCCCTAAGCGTCCACTGCGGAAATAAGAGAATGAGAAATAAGGTTCTAATCCTGTCGAAACTCCCACCATTGTTCCCGTACTTCCAGTTGGAGCAACAGTTAGTAAATGAGAATTCCTAATCCCACTTTCTAAAATAGACTGACGAATTTCTTCAGGCATTTTTTTCATAAATCCTGTATTAATGAAATTCGTTCTTAAACGATTTGTATCTTCCAGAGTTTCACCATTTAGGAATGGAAAACTTCCTTTTTCGTTTGCTAATTCGACAGAAGTTCTATAGGCAGTAGTGGCAATTGTCTCAAAAACTTTATCAACAAGGCTGTTGCCTTCTTCTGAGCCGTATTCTGTCTCACAATAAATTAATAGATCATGAAGGCCCATTACACCAAGACCAACTCTACGTTCGCCTAACGCCTGCTTTTTGTTTTCCTCAAGGAAGTATGGAGTAGCGTTTATAACATTATCCTGCATGCGAACTCCAACTGCTACTGTCTGCTGTAATTTTTCAAAATCAATTGTCTTCGTTTCTTTGTTAGCCATTTCTGCAAGGTTAACGGCAGCAAGGTTACAAACTGAAAATGGTGCGAGAGGTTGTTCTCCACAAGGGTTTGTCGCAACAACCTTTTGCCCATACGCCTTAGCATTGGTCATGTCATTAGCGTTATCAATAAAGAAGATACCTGGTTCTGCTGAGTACGTTGCACAGATATTGATTAAGTTCCATAGTTCTTTCGCTTGAATCTTTTTATAAACGCGCACCTTGTGGCCTAATTTCTCCCACTCACGTACATCTCCGACTTTATGCCATTCTTCGTTATAAATTTTCATTTCCTCATGGTCATAACTTTCCACATGTGGGAAGCGAAGCTCATATTCACCGTCATTTTCAACAGCTTCCATAAACTCTTTTGTTAAACAAACGGAAATGTTTGCACCAGTAAGAAACTCTGAATTATGGACACTAAAGTTACCGCCAACTTCGAGCTTTTCTTCGGCATCAGCAATAATCTTTTCATTAAATCCGCCTAAACCAGGAATAGTCTTAAAATTCACAATTCCTTGGTACATTGCCTTTTCCTGCTCTGTTAGAGGCGTAAACTTTAATTTATCCTTTGCAAGCCTTTTTATGGTTTCATCGCTTGTATTTTCAATTAAAAAACGTAATATTCTCGGATTTTGCATTTTTGAAATGATAAATTCAATAATGTCAGGATGCCAATCCGTCAGCATAATCATTTGAGCCCCTCTACGGGATCCACCTTGCTCAACTAAATGTGTCAATTTTGCAATATCATCCAACCATGAAACAGATCCTGATGATTTTCCGTTTACACCTTTTGCTAGTGTATTACGAGGGCGCAATGTAGAACCATTTGTTCCTACTCCACCACCACGGCTCATGATTTCCATCACTTGTTTGCGGTGGTCTGATATTCCTTCCCGCGAATCAGCCACAAACGGCATAACATAACAGTTAAAGTAGGTAACATCAGTTTCCGCACCTGCTCCATACAAAACACGTCCAGCAGGTATAAAATTCAGATTTACAAGCTCTTGATAAAACTTTTCAAACCATTCTTTGCGCTTTTCTTCCGTTTCCTCAACGGAAGCTAAGCCTTTCGCATTTCGTTTAGCAATTTGTTCATAAAAAAGTTCTAGAGGTTTTTCAATTACATCTAGAGAACGAGAAATCATTCCAGTACTTGTTTCAATCGGGTCATCGAGTACTCCTCTAAACTCTTCTTCCACTAAAACCTTGGCCCTTTTCTTTTCCCAATCAATCTCCATGATGTAGCCAAGTCCACGGGCTGGGAATTTTGGATCCTCTTTTATTGTTAAAACAACGAAGTCACCAATTGTGAGAGTAATTTTTTCAGTGTCTTTAAATGTGTATCGGTCCAACATGACCAAACGTGATACACCCTTGTGAGTTAATTTCATATCCGGGGTGACAGGGTGCACTTGGGGAAACAAGCGGATATCTTCGTTTAACCTTTGAAAATCAATATTCAGTTTTTGTCTTAAAGCAACAGACATGAGAACAGCTCCTTCAAATCTTATCTTTTAAGTTTAATTGAATTCTAATAGATTAGTTGCTAGATCTAGTTGAAATTAATATCATAACGTTATCACAGATACTCCTAAAAAATCAATATATAGTGCTAATAATATTTTCGACACCACTATATATTGTAGTTGAGATAATAAATAAAAAAAATGTCAAACGACAAATAAACTAGAATCTAAAGCAATTTAAAGATTTCATTTGATTTTCAGCATAAAACGAGCAATTTTAACAAATTTCACAGGTTGCACTTTTCATTTCTAGGAGAAATGGCTTATATCCAATTTTTAGCTAAAGAAAACTCGCTGATTGGCGAGCCCCTAAGGGCGATGACAGAAGCGTAGTTGCCCTTATGCGCTAGCAGAATTTATGGATATGAATTCTTGCTTAGCTAAAGAAAACTCGCTGATTGGCGGGCCTCTAAGGGCGATGACAGAAGCGTAGTTGCCCTTGGGGCTCGTAGAATTTATGGATATATAAATTCTGCTTAGCCAAAAAAAAGGTGGCATATGCCACCTTTTACCGTTTATCTTTTTAAATTCCACTCATCATTTTCATATCGTTCTTTGGCAATTTTTTGAACATACAATAGCTCATCAGCTGTTAACTCATACGGTTGTAGTTCAATATTTAATCCTTCTGCAAAGCCTTTATAAAAAGCTTCTTTAGCTTCTCCGAGCGTGACTTTTCTCGGGCTAATATCATTAATTGCCACCGCTTTACTCTTAAACGCCTTTTTCATTCGTTCTTTTACTCTTTCATTTGGATATTTAAATAGACTAAATAACTTGTCTTCATCTAAATCCAAGAGTATAGATCCATGTTGTAAGATAACACCTTTTTGTCTTGTTTGAGCACTGCCTGCCACTTTCCGACCTTCTACTACAAGTTCATACCAGCTTGGGGCATCAAAACAAACTGCAGACCGAGGATTTTTTAAAGCTTCCCGTTCCTCTAAAGTTTTCGGCTCAGCAAAATAGGCTTCAAGGCCTAGATTATGAAACCCTTTTAATATTCCTTCTGAAATGACACGATATGCCTCTGTAACAGACTTTGGCATCTCTGGATGTTCCTCATATACGATGACACTATATGTAAGCTCGTGTTCGTGAAGAACTCCGCGTCCTCCCGTTGGCCTACGGACAAATCCTAGTTGGTTGTCTTCAACGGCTTGCAAATCAATTTCTTTTTCAACCTGTTGAAAATACCCAATGGATAATGTGGCAGGATTCCAGCCGTAGAAACGGATTACAGGGGGGATTTTCCCTTCACTATGCCAATCAAGTAATGCTTCATCTAATGCCATATTGAAAGATGGGGAGCCATTTCCAGAATCGATAAAACGCCAAACTTCTTTCGTCATTTTAAGCCCTCATTTTTAAATTATATAGGTCATTAATGCGATTTAAGTCTACCAAATTCCAGAGGAAAAAAAAAGAAAGATGTTTTCCAAAAAAAATTATTGGACAAAATTAAATAATTTTTGCAAAGTTCCTTTACTCTTTAAACGAATGACTTATATAATGAAAATAGTGAGTCATCGCTTGAAAGGAGCAAGAGAAATTTGAATCCACTATATTCACTACTAATCATTATCGTCGCATATGCCCTCTATACCACTTTTAATTGGTTTTACCAACGAAAAATTGTTAAAACCATCAAAGAAGAGGAATTCCGTGCAGGTTATAGGAAGGCACAATTAATTGATGTTCGTGAGCCAAAAGAGTTTGACGCCGGACATATACTTGGATCAAGGAATATTCCTATGTCCCAGATGAAATTGCGCATGAAAGAAATCCGTTCAGATTTACCCGTTTACTTATATTGTCAGAGCGGGATGCGTAGCGGACGTGCTGCCCAATTCTTGTATCGAAGAGGCTATAGAGACCTTACTCAACTTCAAGGTGGTTTCAAAGGCTGGACAGGGAAAATAAGAACCAAAAAATAATAAAATTAAAAGCATATGCGTGGCACAGCCATAAATGCTGTGGACTCTCACAAGATGCATAAAGGTTGATTATTCGAGATAATACTGGGTTATATCGATTATTCCTGTCTTTTCTCAATACTCAAGATATAAAGGTCTGATTAGCTAAAGAAAGAGCTCATTCAATTTTGAATGAGCTCTTTCTTTTATTAATTTTTTTGATATCTCAATATTGGTTTACGTGCAGCTGTAGTTTCGTCTAATCGGCCCACAACAGTTGTATGTGGTGCTTCTTGTACGACTTCAGGGTTTTCTTCTGCCTCTTTTGCAATTTTAATCATGATATCAATAAAAGAATCTAAAGTTTCTTTTGATTCTGTTTCCGTTGGCTCAATCATTATACATTCCTCAACAATAAGTGGGAAGTAAATGGTTGGCGGATGGTAGCCAAAATCTAAAAGTCGTTTAGCAATATCAAGGGTACGAACACCTAACTTTTTCTGACGGCGCCCACTAAGTACAAATTCATGCTTACAATGACGATCAAATGGAAGTTCGTAGTACTCTTCTAATCTTCTCATCATATAGTTAGCGTTCAATACGGCATGCTCTGTTACATCCCTTAAACCATCTGGACCCATAGATCGAATGTATGTGTATGCACGGACATTGATTCCAAAGTTACCATAATAAGGTTTGACGCGACCAATTGATTGAGGACGGTTATAATCAAGCACATATTCCTCTTCGTTCTTTGTGATCACTGGCTTTGGAAGGAATGGAATAAGATCTGCTTTTACACCAACAGGGCCTGAACCAGGGCCTCCACCACCGTGAGGGCCAGTAAATGTTTTGTGCAAGTTCAAATGTACAACATCAAATCCCATGTCGCCAGGACGTGCCTTCGACATAACTGCATTTAAGTTAGCACCATCATAATAAACCTTTCCACCAGCAGCATGGATAATCTCTGTCACCTGCAGAATATTTTCTTCAAACAAGCCCACTGTATTCGGGTTGGTCAACATTAATGCGGCTGTGTCTTCGCCCACAACTCTCTTTAAATCTTCAAGGTCAACTAGGCCCTTCTCTGTTGATTTCACCGTAATGGTTTCAAATCCTGCAATTGTTGCTGAAGCTGGGTTAGTTCCATGAGCGGAGTCAGGTACAATAACTTTTGTACGCTTAACATCTCCGTTTGCTTCATGGTATGCACGAATCAACATTAATCCAGTCCATTCGCCATGAGCACCAGCAGCAGGCTGTAGGGTCACTTCATCCATTCCAGTGATCTCAATTAAATGCTGTTGTAAATCGTATAAAAGCTCAAGAGCACCTTGGGTAGAACTATCATCCTGAAGTGGATGTAAGTGTGCAAAACCATTAAAGCGAGCCACGTTTTCATTGATTTTTGGATTGTATTTCATAGTACATGAGCCTAATGGGTAGAAGCCCGAATCAAGGCCATGATTCCTATTTGAAAGGCCCGTATAATGGCGCATAATATCCAGTTCAGAAACTTCAGGAAGATCAGGCTCGTCAACTCGTAAATATCCTTCAGGAAGTAAGCTTAATACGTCAACTTCCGGCACATCCATTTCTGGAAGACTAAATCCGATTCGGCCTGGTTTACTTAGTTCAAAAATAAGCGGCTGGTCTTGATTATGCATGTAAATCCCCCAATTCTTTCACTAGAGTATCGATTTCTTCCTTCGTTCTAAGCTCCGTTACAGCCACCAACATATGGTTAGCTAAATCAGAATAGTCGCGCCCTAGGTCATAACCACCAATAATACCTTGTTTAAGCAATGCCTTGTTTACTTCTTTTACTGGTTTTTTCAAGTTAATAACAAATTCATTAAAAGAAGGGCCGTCATTAACAACTTCAATTCCAACTTCATTAAAGGCTTTTTTTGCATATTGCGCTTTTTGAAGATTGGCAACTGCCATGTCTTTAACACCTTTTTTACCAAGTGCTGTCATGGCTACAGATGCTGCAAGTGCAACTAACGCCTGGTTTGAACAAATATTAGATGTCGCTTTCTCGCGACGAATATGCTGTTCACGAGCTTGCAAAGTTAAAACAAATCCACGACGTCCCTGATCATCTGTTGTTTGACCGATAAGACGACCCGGAACTTTTCTTACCAATTTGTTTGATACTGCAAAGAAACCACAATGTGGACCACCAAAAGCCGTTGGAATACCAAAAGGTTGTGCGTCTCCAACTACAATATCAGCGTTAAATTTGCCTGGAGGTGTTAAAACCCCTAGTGCTAAAGGATTGCTTGAAACAACAAACATAGCTTTATTTGCATGAATGATTTCTTCAAAATCTTTTAATGGCTCAATTCGGCCAAAAAAGTTGGGATATTGAACGATTACGGCAGCAATTTCATCAGTTGCTAAAGCTTTTAAGGCATCGATATCAGTCACACCATCTTTAACTGGCACTTCAATTACTTCAATATTTTGCCCTTTTGCATACGTTTTGAGCACTTCTTTATACTCAGGATGTACAGCATTAGAAATCAACACTTTATTCCTTCTTGTATGACCAGCACTTAACATTGCAGCTTCTGCAATTGCTGTTCCGCCGTCGTACATAGAGGAGTTTGCTACATCCATTCCTGTTAATTCACAAATCATTGTTTGAAATTCAAAAATAGCTTGAAGCTCTCCTTGGGAGATTTCGGGCTGGTATGGTGTATAAGCTGTATAAAATTCTGAACGAGAAATAACATGATCAACAATGATTGGCATGTAATGGTCATAAACACCTGCACCAAGGAAACATGTATTTCTTTTTAAATCAGCATTACGATCAGCCATAATAGTTAATTCTTTCATTAAAGCAGATTCAGATTTTGCTGGTTTAATGTTGTAATCACCTTTGAACTTTACTTTTTCTGGGATATCATTGAAAAGTTCATCGATAGAGGATACACCAATTGCTTCAAGCATTGTTCTCTTATCTTCTTCAGTTACTGGTAAATAGCGATGATTCATAGCCTTTTCTCCCTTCTATTACTTCTTTTCTCTTTTATAAAAAGGTGTTGAACTAACTCTGGCTTTTACCTTTTTACCACGAATCTCCACTTCCACTTCTTGATCAAGGACAGCATATGCTGCTGGAAGAAGAGCAAGCCCAATATTTCTCTTTGATGTAGGCGATTGTGTACCAGTTGTAACTTCACCGATTTGTTCCTCACCACTAAATACAAGGTAACCATGACGAGGAATTCCCCGGTCAATCATTTCGATTCCAACTATTTTTCTTTGTAAGCCATTTTCTTTTTGCTGTATTAATGCTTCTTTTCCGATAAAATCAGATTCTTTTCCTAATTTAACTGCAAAGCCCATTCCTGCTTCAAGCGGCGAAATTGTTGCTGACAATTCTTGACCATAAAGAGGTAGGTTAGCTTCGAAACGAAGTGTATCACGCGCTCCAAGACCACATGCGATAACGCCTTCTTCTTTTCCTGCTTCTAAAATTTCTTCCCAAAGAGCAACAGCATCTTTTGGATCGCAATAAATTTCAAAGCCATCTTCACCAGTATATCCAGTTCTTGAAACAAGAGCTTTTTTACCATTTAAATTAACTTCAGTTTGGAATTTAAAGAAGCCAATTTCGCTTAAATCCGTTTCCCCTGCAAGCTTTTGAAGTACACCTTCGGCTGCTGGTCCCTGAAGGGCAAGTTGTGCTGTATTTTCAGATATATTTTTAATTTGAACATTGCCTTCTAAATGGTCTTCGAGCCATTTATAGTCTTTATCAATATTAGAAGCATTTATTACGAGTAAGTAGTGTTCATCCTCAATTTTATATACAAGGAGGTCATCAACTGTACCGCCATTTTCGTAGCACATTATGTTGTATTGAGCCCCACCATTTTTTAATTTTGAAACATCATTTGAAACCATTTTTTGAATGTATTTCAAGCTGTCTGGGCCTTTAACGTCAACCTCACCCATATGAGAGACATCAAACAATCCTGCTTTTGTTCGGACCGCTTCGTGCTCCTCTTTTATACTGGAAAATTGGACCGGTAACTCCCAACCACCAAAATCAACTGTTTTTCCCCCAAAATCTTTATAAACCTCAAATAGTGGAGTCCGTTTTAAATCTGTCATTAATATTCCTCCTCACTTTTTCATAAAAAAAGACAGAAACCTCCCTTAAACTAAAGAAGGTCTCTGTCCTTGCACCTGAGAGTTTACCTGAAACGGTTTTCCCCTTTGGTGGCTTCCACTAACTAGTGAAGCTCTCTCCAGAGTCGCGTCAAACAAGAGTACTTTTGCCTGAGAGATTCACAGGTTATCTGCTTGCTCCTTCGGCGCTACAAATGTAGTCTCTCCCCTTGTAATCATTCGCATATATAATATTTTCCAAATTGGTAATACTAAACCAAACTAAGCAGAAATATACCACCATCAAAAGATGAAAAATACTACCTAATTGATCAAACGAAAAACAATATTTGAAACTTTCAATTTCGCTATTATCGTACCACTAAATCTATAGATAGAGCAATACATTTATAAGAATATTGGAAGCGTATTCAAAAATATTTATTGTTTATTCCTAAAAATTCATATTTTTTAACGCGTTTAAAATTAGCAGAATATACTTTCTAATTCTAAAACGAAAAGGAGTTGAAACCATGTCTGTCCAAATTGAATTCGATTTCACTTGGCAGGATGAATTCTTACATCGAATTGACCATGATGGACCTTGGGGGGACTGGGAACTTTTTAAACTTGCAATAGGTGTTGAAAAGCATCTAGTAGTCCCCGAATTTATGGGTCTAATGGCCCCAAATTATTTACCACACTTAACACCGCTCCCGCATCAGCTGGAAACAGCCAAACAAGTAATTGAAAGTATGAACGGTAAGGCAATCCTGGCAGATGAGGTGGGACTAGGTAAAACGATTGAAGCAGGTTTAATTTTAAAAGAATATATGATCCGCGGACTTGTAAAGAAAGTATTGATCCTTGTGCCAGCTTCACTAGTAACACAATGGGCAATGGAGTTGAATTCAAAATTTTTTATTCCTGCAATTACTCAAAGAAAAAGCTATGTATGGGAACAATATGATGTAGTTGTATCATCAATAGATACGGCAAAACGGAACCCACACCGAGAAATCATCTATAAACAAGACTATGACTTAATTATTATTGATGAAGCACATAAATTAAAAAATAATAAAACAAAAAACTACGAATTTGTCCAAAATCTTAAAAAGAAATTTTGTTTATTGTTAACTGCTACCCCTATTCAAAATCGTGTTGAAGAAATCTTTAACCTTGTCTCTCTTTTAAAGCCAGGACACCTAGGCAGTGAAACAGCTTTCTATGAAAAATACAAGCGTGATTCTCGCACTTTAAATGGTGATGAACACTTAAAAGAACTTGTGAATAAGGTGATGATTCGCAATCGCCGGACTGATACAGGAATTGAATGGACAAAAAGGCAAGTCGAGACTATCCCAATTGAATTTTCAAATGAAGAAAAGGAATTATATAAAGAGATAACAGATTTACGAAATGAAAGTGAATGGGTCCAATCAAGCGCCTTTTCGGTGATGACACTACAGCGAGAAGCGTGCAGTAGCAGAGAAGCCGTTTATTACACACTAAAAAACATGCTGAAAAAAAGAGAGAATCCTTCTGTTGCCTTTCAGGAGCAAATACAGTATTTAATTTCCAAGGTTGAGGCAGTTAACCAAAATTCAAAAGCAAAAAAGGCAATAGAGTTAATACAAAAAGTGAATGACAAAGTTATTATTTTTACGGAATATAGGGCAACACAACTTTATTTACAATGGTTTTTAAAACAGCACGGTATCACATCTGTCCCTTTCCGTGGAGGATTTAAGCGTGGGAAAAAGGATTGGATGCGCGAACTCTTTCAAAAACAAGCACAAGTTTTAATTGCTACTGAGGCTGGTGGTGAAGGAATAAACCTACAATTTTGCCACAATATTATTAATTTTGATTTACCATGGAATCCTATGAGACTTGAGCAACGAATTGGAAGAATTCATCGCCTTGGCCAGGATAAGGATGTCATGATTTACAATTTTGCAATTAAAAATACTGTCGAGGAACATATTTTGAAAATTTTATATGAAAAAATTGATTTATTTCAAAAAGTCATTGGTGAGCTTGACGATATTCTTACAAAGCTTGAATTCGGTAATATTGAAGATCACTTAATTGATATTTTCGGCGGATCGACTTCGGAAGGTGAAATGCGCATTAAGATGGACAACCTAACATCAATGATAGAATTCGCCAATGGCCTAAAAAAAGTGGAAGCGCCTTGATCAGCTGCGGTTAGCTGCTAATGGTCCTGACAATGAGGACATTCTTGGACTCATTATCAGGACTAAAGCAACCATGGAATAACGGACTTTTGGTTATTCCCTCGGGAGGCTAGGTGCTGAAGCTAAACAAAGAGGGGTGATTCATATGCAGCAAAATGAAATTCATAGTTTCCTTGAAAAATACTTTTATGCCAATGAATGTGAAGTGATTGAAAATGAACCTGGGTATTTAACCGTTCAGTTAACCATTGAACTTGACAAAGAACTGATGAACCGTCCTTTTTACTGGCATTATTTAGAAAAAACAGGTGGGACTCCCAACCCAATGAAACTCACTTTTATTACTGACAGACAGGCTGCACCTGACTCAATAAAAGGTGAAGCAATATACTTTGGCTCACCACGCCTTCATCAAATTTTTCAATCAACTAAAACTCTTGCCGGATATATCAGACTCTATGAAGATCATAGTAATAAAGACAAACAAACTCCTTTACTTCCATGGCTTTGTTTAAATGTTAAAATATCTTATCAATGTGACCGAAAACGTGACATATTTAAAACAATCGGTTTACAGATGATTAATGGAAAAATGGTTGAAAATTTTCACGATTTATTATTAAAAATACCATTAACACCAAAAATCCCTGATTACTCTTTTACATTATCCCCTTTGATTAAGCCCCAAAGTGGGATATCAAGAATTGAAAATTACCTTAGATCAATCATCGAGAACGACAACCATACATGGGCAGATGATGCTAGAAATCGTTGGAATAAGGATTTATCTTTGCTAAACCATTTTTACGAGAATGATGAAGATAAAAATGAAAGCTATGAAATTGAAAAACAAGCCCTTCAAGAGCAATATGAACCGAAGATTCTTATTTCATTTATTAATGGCGGATTATTCTATTTGACCGATAAAGCAATCTAAAGAAAACTCGTCGATTGGCAAGCCCCTAAGGGCGATGACAGAGACGTAGTTGCACTTATGCGCTAGCAGAATTTATGGGAATAAATTCTGATTAGCTAAAGAAAACTCGTCGATTGGCAAGCCCCTAATGGCGATGATTAGACGTGGTTGCACTTATGCGCTAGCAGAATTATTTATAGATGTAAATTTTGATTTTAACCAAGAAAAAAATTCCCTTTATTTTTTTTAAAAAAAATAAAGGGAAACCTGTGTTTTTGTCGAATATTGCAAATAAATAAATAGAAAGGCGGTGTTTTTTATTGTAAGTGCTATTGAAATATTAGCAGATCGAATTATTTCAGATGCAGCACGAAACCAAGCAACAGATATTCATATAGTTCCCAGGAAAAAGGACACACTTATCCAGCTCCGGATAACAAACATGTTAGTTCCTCGGCTAACTTTGCCAAAAGACGAATGTGACAGATTGATCTCCCATTTTAAATTCACAGCAAATATGGATATCGGAGAAAGAAGGCGCCCCCAAAGTGGTGCAATCGTTAGTGAAGTGAACGGAAATTTATTGAGCCTTAGGCTTTCTACTCTTCCATCTAACAATCGAGAAAGCCTCGTGATCCGACTCTTACCACAACAAGAACAGATTCCTTTCCACCAGCTCTCACTATTCCCTGCAATAACCCGAAAATTACTTGCCCTCTTAAAACATGCCCATGGTTTAATCATACTAACAGGCCCAACCGGTAGCGGAAAATCGACTACTCTTTACTCTCTTCTAAATGAAACAGCACACCTATTTCATCGCAATATCATTACTCTTGAAGATCCCATCGAAAAAAATTATGATTCTGTCCTGCAGGTCCAAGTAAACGAAAAAGCAGGGGTTACCTATGCTGCCGGATTAAAAGCGATCCTTCGACACGATCCAGATATTATAATGGTTGGAGAAATAAGAGATGCTGAGACAGCTAAAATTGCTGTAAGAGCAGCACTTACTGGGCATTTAGTATTATCAACAATGCATACAAGAGATGCAAAGGGTGCAGTTTTTCGCCTTCACGAATTTGGGGTCGATTGGCTTGAGGTAGAACAAACACTAATCGCCGTGACAGCACAACGATTAGTTGAACTTACATGCCCTTATTGCCTAGAACACTGTTCACCACACTGTTATTCAATCGGGAATTGGAAAAGAGCAAGCGTTTTCGAGATTTTATCAGGGAGAAACTTAAGTTCTATTATGAAAGCAGCAAAAGGCGAAAAGGTAGGAACAGACTATCAGTTATTAAAAGACGTAATTCGGAAAGGAATTGCGCTCGGTTACATTAAAGAGACTGAATATGAACGGCTTGTTTATGATGAAGAAACATCGTAGTTGGCCAATAATAGAACAAGTTCACTTTTTAAGAAGAATGGGAGAATTACTTGTACGTGGCTATCCAATTGCAGCAGCTATTGAATCACTTTCGATTCAGATGAAACCAACTCGCAAAAAGGAATTGAAGGAGTGCTTGATTGATTTAAAAAAGGGGCTTTCCTTTCATGATGGATTAGCCAATCTTGGATTCCATGAAGATTTAGTCGGATATGTCTTTTTTGCGGAACAACATGGTAGTTTTGCAGAGGCTCTTTTGGAAGGAAGTAGTTTGGTTTTAAAAAAAGATCAGGATAAGCAAAAATTAGTAAAATTACTCCAATACCCTACACTATTAATTTTTATTACTGGATTTTTATTTATTTTTGTCGAAAAAACACTGCTTCCTCGATTTACAACCCTTTTTAAAACAATGAATCTAGAGGAGAATCTTTTCACAAAAATAGTTTACGCATTCGGGCGATTTTTTCCGTTACTTTTAATCATCCTGATTATTACCCTCTCCCTCACTGCAATCTATTATTTCATGTTTTTTCGTAAAGCCTCTATTTTACAACAAAAGATCAAGTTAGTTCGCATTCCCCTTCTTGGCCATATCCTTAAGCTAATGTATACCCATTATTTTTCAGTTCAACTTAGTTTCTTATTAACAGGAGGGCTGTCTGTCTCTGAAGCGTTAAGAATTTTTGAGTCGTACCAAAAACAGCCCTTTTACAGTCGAATAGGCAAGGAGGTCAGATTAAAGCTTGTAACAGGCGACAAGTTTGAATCAATAATAAAAATTTTTCCCTTCTTCGAGAAGGAGTTTGCCACCATTGTTAAACACGGCCAAGAAAACGGGAAACTAGAACAAGAATTATATTTTTATAGTAGACACTGTATAACTAGCGTGGAGGAAATTATTGAAAAAAGCTTAAAAGTCATTCAGCCAATACTGTATTTATTTATAGGAATTCTTGTTGTATCAATGTATTTAGCTATTTTATTACCAATGTTTCATCTCATGGATGGGATTTAAAGCAAAAGGTTTATTAAATAATATTATTGAAAAAAACGATTTTTGGCGTATGTCACGACGGTGACACACGCCAAAAATCAACTTAGATTGAAAATACGGAGGTTATAAAGTGAAAAACGAAAATGGATTTACATTGATTGAAATGATGATTGTGATGTTGATTATTTCTGTATTATTGATCATTACAATTCCAAATGTAACTAAACATAGTGCAAATATTAATAATAAAGGATGTCAGGCTTTTGTTGATATGGTACAAGCACAGGTCCAATCGTATCAAATAGAAAATAATAAATTTCCAACTGTATCGGATTTAAAGGAAGCCAAGTATATTAATAATGACAAATGCCCGGATGGAACAAAAGTTGTCACAATTGATTCCAATGGAATCGTGTCAACCGATCCACCTATGCAAAGCACACCATAATGAAAACTTCTCAACAAGGCTTTACATTAATTGAGTCTTTATTAGTTCTTTCAATCTTTTTAATTATTTCCTCAGTTACTATCTTCTCTGTAAAACCCCAGTACGAACGAACGAATAGCGAAGCATTTCTTACACAACTTCAAGCAGATTTATTTTATGCACAGCAATACGCCATTTCACACCAGAAGGAAATAAGCATTAACTTCATACCAGATCAACACTATTATTACATTCGTGATCGTTATGACCTTCCCCTAGTTGTTGAAAGACATTATTCACAGACTGTTTTCGTTTCTCCCGGTTCACTACCGTTATATTTCAAATTTTTACCCGATGGTAATGCTAGTAAATTCGGTAGTATCTATATAAAGTGCGGAAGTAAGCATTTTCGATTAACCGTTTTACTAGGAATGGGGCGGTTTTATGTTATTGAAGAATAAGGGCTTCTTTTTAATTGATCTGCTTTTATCGCTATCTGCATTACTCATGCTAAGCCTCTTCTTTATTCCTTCATTAATTGATTTGAAAAATCAAGCATGGCGGCAGGAAATTGAAAACCAATCTTATCAAATTTTATATGAAGAACTTCAAATATTGAGCATAAATGGACAAGTTTCTTCTCTAAATCCTATTTTAAAAAATGGAATTGCGTATCAAATTAATTTGAAAGATGCTGATACTTTTGGCCAAAAGGAGGTGTGTGTAAAGGTTGAGAATAATTCTTTTTATGGTGAAGAAGAGGTTTGTGGTCTATCTGAATGATCGTGCCTTTACACTTATTGATACACTATTTGCATTTTCCATTTTTATTATTATAATCTTTTTTATTTCCCCTGTTTTTCAGCTTATGTTAAACAACAGGGATATATTGGGAAGATTACAGGTAATGGAGTGGGAAGTTTTCTCGAGCCAAATTAAAAAGGAGATTCACGGGAGCCAGAACGCTGTGGTGGTGGGCGGAAATTTAGTATTATCAGAAGACACCGAAACAATTGTTTATGAAAAATACAACAACATTCTAAGAAGGCGCGTTAATAATTCAGGTCATGAAGTTGTGTTGCAAAATGTTTCTGAAGTAACCTTCACTCTTTTAAATAATGCAGTAAGGGTTTCCTTGAAGAGTTTAAATGGGAAAGAGTATTCAATAACGATTTACTCATTTCTCGAATGGAAGACCTCAGCATGATAAAGAGTGAGCAAGGTTTTACCTATCCATTAACATTATCAATTTTAATGATTTTTCTAGTCTTCTACTCCATTAGGGTCGAACAACTTCTTATTGAAAGGAAAATGAACCAAGAAACAAAAAAAATCGAAAAACAAGAATACTATATGCTCTCATCCACTAAGAAAATTGAAAAGTTACTTCACGATGGGCAGCCTATCCAACAATACAGTACATTTACCTATAAATATGGAATAGTAAATGTTTTGACGAATATTCCTATTGGAAATATTCAAAAGATTACTTTTACCCTACATCTTGATTCTGGAGAAGTTTCAGAGGGTATAGGGTATTTTGATATAAATTTTAAAAAGATAGTGCAATGGGAAGAAAAAGTTAAATAATATAAAGAAAACTCGCCAATTGGCGAGCCCCTAAGGACGATGATTAGGCGTAGTTGCACTTATGCGCTAGCAGAATTTATGGATATATAGCTCTAAACAACTGGTACTTGAGGCATTATTACTATTGTAGGTACCCTGGAAAAATAAATAATTGTTTGAAATACTAAATCTCGGGAATACTTGTTAATGAATGAAAAAAGGCAGGTATATTCATGAAAACAAATGATTATGTGAAATATATAATACAAACCTTTGTTAGGTATATTGATCAACCGAAAGAAGAACGAAAAAGGATAAAACAGGAGCGAAAACAGTCAAAAGCATCTTTTTGGTATCGCTGGTTCGGAATCCTCCCTTATCTCCTTTATTCAGAGGTAAATCGAAGAAAAAATAGATGAAGACTAAAATGGCCTAATCCATTGAACCACAATATATTGTCCTTATTTGGATATATAGTGTGGTTTAGGGTTAGGTTTTTACATTGTTATTAACGTGGTTATATAGTAAAATGGTAGAAACTAACTATTCCCTGTTAATAAACATCTGAATTGTGAACATTTTCTAAACATACTGTGTTAACATTGTTAACCTCGTTCCCTTGTTTTAAGGGCTGTATTATAATGAAGTAAATTATGGGGGTTTGAGGTGAATTAGAGATGGAACAAACATTAAAAATAACAAACGTTTTATCAGATCCAACACGGTATTACATTTATCAATACATTACTAAACGTCATCAAGAAGTAACAGTTCAAGAAGTGGCTGATAATTTTAGTATCCATCCAAATGTTGCAAGGCTTCATCTATCAAAGTTAGAAGATGTAAATATGCTAGCTTCTGAAACTAAGAAGACTGGTAAGGGCGGAAGGCCAAGTAGATTATATCGCCTTTCCGATGATGTCATTCAGTTACATTTCCCATTCCGTGATTATATGCTCCTTTCAAAGGTAGCTATTCAAACAATGCTTTCGCTTGGGGAAGATGGTAAGAAAGCGCTCTATTTAACAGGGAAACGTTTTGGAATCGAATTGGTTGAACAGGAAATGTCAAGAAAGTCACTACAAGGACAGGAACTAGAATTCGATCAAAAATTAACTATATTAAAAGCCGCTGCAACGCTTGCTGGTTTCTATCCAGAATTCGAAACGAATGGTGACAAATCCAAAATTTATTTTCAAATCTTTAACTGTCCTTTTAAAGAAGTTGCTCAGGATCATACAGATGCTGTATGCAGCATGCATTATCAGTTCCTTAAAGGTATGTTTGAAGCACTATTTAATTCAGTTGAACTAGTTGAAAGTGAAAACATCATTTCTGGATGTGAAACTTGCTCATACCATGCACTTGTCACAAACTAATATTAATCTGTTATTTACATTTCAAATGCTTTTATCTTATAATGTTGTTGTAATAGGTGTAGGGTAGAAGGAGGGACACATATGGATCGAATGTTTAGAGTATTGGGATTCTGGACTGGCATTTTTACGGTTATGTTCTTTTTAGGGGACATGCCAAAAACATCAATGCTTTTTCTAGCCCAAACTGGAGTTTTTGTTTTACTAAGTTATTTGAAACTTTCTGAACGTATGTATATGTATGTATTCGGAGCATATTTAACTATTTTCTTCGCCGGCTTTACATATTATACTAATTTCTTAATGCCATTAGGCGGAGGACATTAAATTCAAGTGTTTTAGAAAAACGCCGAGATCATCTCGGCGTTTTTTCTTTTACTGTTCAAACAGATCTTTCACATTTTTCTGTTCCAAACCTTTTTGTTGGATTAGTACATGAAATGAAGAGCTCATACCTGAGGGCATGATCAAACTGCGGATTGCCCTATTGCGCTTACTTACTTCTGAAAAAGGGTTAGAGTCAAAATGGTTCTCAAGCTCTGTTAATATTCCTGTTTTTAATAAAAATTCATCTTGTCTTAATTTTGTCACAAAATTTAAATTTAATTGTTCCCCTCTTTCGATCAACCAATCAAAGTGAATATGGGAGGTAATATCCATCTCCCCAGGGTTTTTTAACACATTATCAATCATTTTATGTTGAGAATAACCCCTAAGGCTTCCTCTTACTCGAGATGGTTCCATCCATTCTTTCTTTGTATATCCATAATCAACAGTAACTACTAACCCCTTAAGTAAAGTATTAGATATTTTCTGGAGCATATCTCCCATATTAATTGGGATTTCCATCCTCTGCTTTTCTTTCAAATTGATCTCATTCTCTAGTAAAAATTGCGAAATTTTTTTGTTTGTTAACCGTACCTTCTCCTCAAACAATTCTTCATTGTTTATACCAATCATTATTTCATAAATTTCTCCCTCATGTTTCTCAATTACATGTACAGGCAAGGCATCAAAAAGTTCATTGGAAAAAATAATTCCCTCGAAGTTAGTAAGATCATCTACTGTTTCTATTTGTTTAACTGAAAAATTCGGATTTAATAATTCACTTTGCAATTTAAGATGGTATGGACTACTTTCAACAATAATGTAAGTTAGCGGTGTTTTTACTGATTCGTTCCATTCTTGTAAAAACGCCTTTGCGAAACGACCATTTCCTGCTCCAATTTCACAAATTGCTGGCGTTAGCTGGTTTTTTTCGTATATGCTTGCAAACCACTTTGCAAGCGTTCTTCCGAATATGTCCGAGACATTACTTGTTGTTATAAAATCACCGCGTGGGCCAATTTTCTCGTTATTTTTCATGTAATAGCCTAATTCAGGGCAATATAGTGCTGCACCAATATAATCTGCATAGGAAATTAACTTTGTAGGTGAATTTGTAATTAAACTTTTTAAATAGTTAATCATTTTTTCTCCTTTTTACATTAACACTATTGACATAGTGTTAATTCTATTGTATTTTATAGATAGTAGCTTAACTATCTCCCCTCCCCATTGAATAATTGATATTACCCCTTAGAAAGAACCTTCTCTTAATTGAGAAGGTTTTTTCTATTATTCTTTAAAATCCATTTAGAAAAGGATTGCTATCCATTTCTTCAATAATTGTTGTAGTAGGCCCATGTCCAGGTAGGACGACGGTTTCTTCAGGCATAGTTAAAAGTTTGTCATGGATGCTAGCAAGCAGTTGAGCATTATTGCCTTTCTTCAAATCTGTACGGCCAATACTACCTTTAAATAGTACATCACCAGAAACAACAAATCCTTCATTTTGAAAATAGTAGGAGACACTTCCAGGTGAATGCCCCGGTGTTTCAATTATGGAAAATGTAAAGTCCCCCATTATTTTTTGCTCTTCTTTTGTCAAAAGAACATCTGCAGGATTAATTCGAAGTAAACTTTTAGACGTGAAATACTGGGATCCGTTTAAAGATGGATTAGACAGCCAATCTTCCTCAAATTCATGAATATAAACTGGAATTTTATAATTAGCCCTAATTTCATCAACCGCACCTATATGATCAAAATGAGCATGAGTTAAGAAAATAGCACATGGTTGTAAATTTTTTTTTGTAAGCCATCTAATGAGTCTTTTTCCTTCGCTTCCTGGATCAAAAATAATACAAGACCCTTCTGTATTTTCAATTATGTAACAATTAGTTTGCATTACTCCTAAAGGGATTTGAGACCATTTCATCCCTACACCTCCGCTTAATTATTCTTATTAATTTTACACAATAAAAAAATTTGATAAAGACAATTCTTCACATTTTTGCCCTCGACAAATGAAAAAAAAAAATATAAAATGGTTAAAGAATATATATACTATACTTACATAACAATCATTTGTAAATTTCAGGATTTCACCTGATAATCTTTCGTTAAGGGGGCTATTTTTATGGGACTAGTCATTATTTTTGCATTAATAGTAATTCTTGCAGCGTTCAGTACTTTTCGTTCACTTAAGAGTAAAAATTTCTTAGCCACGTTTTGGAGTGCGGCTACTTTTCTAGTTTTCGGTTGGTTTGTTGTCATGACTTTATTGCATAATGGAATTCCTACAGGCACACACTAATAAAACTAAAAGATAGAACAATAAAAGACTGCATAAAGCAGTCTTTTTATTGTTCTTTTAAAAGATCCAAAACTCTTTCAACTTTTTCTTCCATTTTTCGATTTGCAATATCTCTTCGATCATCAATTCGAATTGTTGTTGCAACCCGTTGAATTCCCTCATTAAACGGTACTTCATGCATGGCTTGAATTACTTCAAACAACATAGGTAGTTCGCCTTCAATAATCGTGTTCATTGGTGTTAGTTGGAAGCGAATTTTCCCTTCACTCTCATATTTTCTTAAAACCTTTTGGACACTTGCAACAAACTTACTTACACTAGGAGATTCCGTTCCAAGGGGTATCACCGTTACATCTACAATAGCCATATATTTTCACCTTCATTAATCAACATTTTAGTTACAATACTCATTTTAACATAAATAGGTTGCTAAAGAAAACTTGCTGATTGGCGAGCCCCTAAGGGCGATGACAGAAGCGTAGTTGCCCTTATGCGCGAGCAGAATTTATGGATATAAATTCTGATTAGCTAAAGAAAACTTGCTGATTGGCAAATAAAAAGAATGAGCTTTCGCTTCATTCTTTTACAAGTTTAAGTATTTTTTTTGCTTTTATATCAATTAACTTTTCAAATCGTCCCCCATATAAACAGGCATCTCCAGAGGGCGAACAGCTAAGAGGTTCATTTTTTAATCCCTCTAATAGTACGTTACTTTTCCGACTCTTAAAAGGATATGAAACCAGTTGAAAGCCATCGGAGTAGGTATCTGCTTCTGTACTTCTTAAAGGACGGAAGGTAAGGAACTGTTGTTTTCTTTCGTTAAAATCATAAAATGGAACAAGCCAATCTGAAAACTTGGTAAGTTGTGGAAGTGAAAAGGAAAAAACAGAATGATATTTGTGATCAAAAAATGTATAAATTGCATTTGTCTTTTCCTGCTCACTTACTGTAATCGTCATAATAAAATTTTTAGTTGTTGAAAATTGATACACCTTTGGAAAGGCAATGCTTTCTTTGGAATTTACTAATTTATTAATAGTAAGCGGGGCAAATAACGCCTGATTGGTTTGATTCCAATTTATATATGCAACTGAGTTTTTGCCAACCCACTTAACAAATGGCTGCGGTAAAGATAAATCTGTCAACCTTTTCTGTTCAACATCAAGCTGGAAGACTTTAAACGTCCAATCTTCATTAAATTTTGAGATTAGGATTTTAGATTCATTATAGGGATTCCACTCAAATTCCAATTCAAAAGAAGCTAGCGTTTGGTTCCAAATCAGCTTTCCCTTTGTATTAATAACAGTAACAATCGCTTGATATGTTGAAGGCGAAGATTGAATTAATATATTTTTTTTTGCTGGACTAATGACTGCTGTGACAATTGGATGTTCGCTTTTATATAGTAACTTACTATGGCCAGAAGAAAGACTATAACTATACAAATTAGAGGTTTGCTCTTGATTAGTAATGTAAATAATCTGATCATTGGAAAGCCATCCAACGACTTTAAAAAACTCTCCTTCTGGAATCGAAATAGGCAAACGAGAATTTTGTCCGGTAAAATTATGGGAAGGCATATGTTTTTGCACATCAGCATTCCGCTTTGTGGTATGCACCTTAGAACTATCTGATAACGAACATGCATTTAAAAGGAATATTAAAATGAAAATGATAAACACTTGTAAAGCAAAATATTGTCTATTCCATTTTTGCCCTACCACAAGTTTCACTTTCAATTCCCCCCTAAATCTTTTCACATAATAGTACGTATTTTCCTGATAAAAGTTTCAACGAAGGAAAAAAGTACAAACCAAGAAAAGTGCAGTGATAATTGCCACCACTTCCTTGTAAAAAATTATCACTTTTCCTTAGTTAACAAAGAAAAAGCCGTAATCCTCCGGCTTTCTAATAAAGAAATACTATTGGCGACTTCTTATTTTATAGGCAATAAACTGATATTACAAGTGTTTAAATGCTTTACGTGAAAATTTTTTAGCTATAAATAAAGAGCAGCTAAAAAAAGCATTTCTGCGCTTTTTACTATTTTAGTGAATTGGGATAAAGGTAAAGGATTTATCCCCTTTCCGAGCTCAATTGTAAAGCCTGGGCGCTTAAATTCCTGTATAAACCAGTCCTTAAATCCTGCATGACTATCTATATACTGAATGGCTTTATAACCACTTACCTGTTCCAACCTTTTCGCCATTATCGCTGATTCTGGAGGTTCAAATCCTTCGTATCCCCAATAAAATTCCTCTCCCTGAGTGTGAAAGGCTAATATATAATCAAAATGATTATTTCTTACCAAGTTAGCCATTGCAATTGCCTCTGGCTCTGATAAAGGGACATTTCCTGGATAGTCCCTTAAAGATGGCTTATCAGGTGCTTGCCCGTTTTCTTTGACAGCCTCCCATTTCGCTGGAAATTGTTTATTCAAATCTACACCACGAATGTTTGCTTTCCAATGTATGAAATCACCACTGTCATTATTGATTTTCATAATCTCTTCTTTATATTCAAGTGGTGGACCGTTTAGGACTAAATCAACCCCGTCAGGATTAACCATAGGAACAACTGATAATTCTACATTTTCATAAAAAAATTTTGCATCAAAATCTTGGATGGCAGATTCAGTTTTAAAAGAGAGCAAATAGCTATTTAGCAAACTCATCAACGTCATTGTAGTAATCCATTCATTGGCATGGAAAGAAGCATTCATATGGATTTTTTTCGTACCTTTTCCAATTTTAATTTCATGGATCGGCTTACCTAAAACACTATTGCCAATTGATCCAATTGATATAAATGGATATGTTTTTTTCATATTTGCAATTGTAGCATCAAGCCACTTCGAGTCATAAGTAAAACTGCTATTAAAAATCTCCATCTTCCCCCTCCTCGTAAAATACATATGATAAAAAAAGGAAAAGATGATCTGCTTAGCAAACAATAAAAGCTTGCATATGCTGCAAACTTTTATTGTTGTGAATCCTATTCTTTTAGTAATCTACTTTTCACTAACCATGCCGCCCCAATAACTCCAGCATCATTTCCCAATGTTGCTAAGGCAATCTTCGTAGATTTACGAACAGCAGAAAAGGCAAAATGATCAAATTTTTCTTTTACTTGATTAAGTAATATTTCTCCTGCTCTAGAAACTCCACCACCAAGAACAACCTTTTCTGGATTTAATGTATTGGCAATTCCAGCTAATACAAGCCCGAGATAAAAAGAAACTTTCGCCATTACTTCACTTGCTAGTGGATCGCCCTTACGTGCACAATCTATAACATTTTTAGCCGTAATAACACCTAATTGAGTATATATCTCTTTTAGTTCACCACGTGTATCCTCTTTTATTAATTCCGCATTTGCCAGCCGTACAATCCCAGTCGCAGAAGCAATAGTTTCTATGCATCCTGTTTTACCGCAATTACATGCGGCACCCCCAATTGGGATGGCTGTAATATGCCCAATCTCGCCACCAGCCCCGTTGACCCCTTGGACGATCTCACCATTGGTAATTACACCCCCACCAATCCCAGTGCCTAGGGTGACACAGACAAGATCCTTAGCACCATTTCCAGCACCCTTCCACATTTCGCCAAGTGCGGCACAATTAGCATCATTATCAATGAATACTGGCAATGAAGTTTCAGCTCCGAGTAAGTCTCGTAATGGGAAGTTATCCTGCCAACCAAGATTAACAGTATTTAATATCACACCTGTTGTATAATTCACTGGTCCTGGAGCCCCCATCCCAATGCCCAGTAATTTTTGTTTATTCATATCAAGCTCATCAAGTTTTTGATCTATTGATTTTGCTATATTAATTGTAATATTTTTACCTTCATTAGAATTATCAGTATTAATCTCCCATTTATGAACGATTTCCCCAACCATACTAATAAAAGCAAGCTTTGTTGTCGTTCCTCCTAAGTCTACTCCTACAATCCATTTGTTCTGCACCATTGTCACCATCTTTACTTATGATTGTGTTTGTCTCTTTGTATTTGAATTTCTTGCCTTATTATCAAAATTGCCGTTTGATATTCCCTAGTTTCTATTAACTGGGATTGATACAGTTCTTTTAGCTCTGCTTCCATAAGTTCAAGGTCTGCAACTCTGTCGCCAATATAAATGATGGTTCCGTATTTCTTCAAAAATTGTTGTATCTCATAAATCGATTTCATAATGAGCTCCTTAACTGATCAGATCAATATAATATATCTTTATTAGAATCAAGTATAAGCTAAAGACCTTCTTGCCTCAATAGTAGTGTAGCAATCATTCACAATTTTCTCTTTTACCTTTGATTTCAATTTTTAATGGATTAAAGCCTTTTTTATCTCCTTTTCTAACATTTATTTCATCTTTAATCCATACATATTAAAAAGGACAACCATGATTGCTTTAACAGTAAACAGGAAGGAAGAAAATGATGAAAAAAAACATTGTTTTATATTTAATGATACTTATTATTTTTACTGCAACAGTTTTTAATTTAAGTGGTGGTAAAGTCCAAGAAAGTATCACTTATTTCCCAATTGATCCTAAAGTTTCCTTTCAAACAGCCTATACATCAATTACTCTTTTAAATCAAGCGAAAAACGGTCACTATACCCTGGAGTGGCAGTTAGCCTCAACCCTTGATAGAAGAGCTTATTTACGTCAAGATATTGGTTTATTGTTTTCTAACGGAAAATTGATTGACAAATCCGGTAATTGGAAGGAAAATACAAAGTATTTAACACAAGAAAAAAAGATAACTAATGAAGGCAGTTCCTTTTTTCAAGCAATCACATTTCATCATGCCGAACTTCATGAAAATGACAATCAGATTTTCAGTGCACAAACTATGTCAGCCGATCAATTATATGTAATCGATACGCCCTTCAGCCCTTTAAATTCATTTCGAACCCCCATGTCCCAAGATGAGAAAGATTGGAAAGAGGGGCTTGATCAAAAAACGAATAAACTACTTCAAAATAGTTGGAATAAGGGAATTCAGAACTTTTCCGTCAATCTCAGTCAGTATCGGACAATTCCTTTAACCAAGTTTTATTTTAAATCAAATGATAGCATCCCTGGATTTTCTACTGAAGAATCAAAAAGGATAGTTGGTAATCTATGGGAAGGACTATACAAAAATTATTTCCTAGGAATTAAAAAAGCGAATGGCACCACCGAAACTCCAATTGGTAGCACCATCCCACTTATATTATTAGCAAAAGATAAAACACATTTATTGGTTTTAATCGAAACAGCTTCAGGCAAACCTATAATCCTCCGTCAGAAGATGGAATATGCCCATTAATTTCATTAACTAAATTGGCATATTTTTTTTGCTCTGGTTTTAGACGTGATGCCTTCTCTGCATATTTTTTTGCCCGTATATAATCATTCTCCTCAAGATAAATAAGGGCAAGATTATAATAGGCTTCATGGAATTTTGGCTCTAGCTTAATAGCTTTTTGCAAATGTGCCCTTGCATTAGGAAGCATTCCTTTTTTTATCTCAGTAAACGATAATAGGAAGTAAACTTGTGCAGAAGGATTTTCCGACCTTTTTTCCACATTTTTCAAAGTATTATATGCCTGGTCAAATTGATCGTTTGTAATATAATTTTGGGCAAGAATTAAATTTGAGCCTTCATCATTTGCTTTTGCTTGTGTACTAAAGCCATACGTTAACGCAGACCACACAATAATTGTTGCTATAATTAAAAATAATAATTGCATTAAAGGTTTTTTCCTTTTCGGTTGTACAATACCTGCAGCAAGGAAACCTCCAACCAAGCCTCCTAAATGGCCAGCATTATCAATTCCTGTGGAGATAAAGCCAAATGCTAGGTTGATAATTAGTACGAAAATTACATTCATACCCATTGTTTGAAAAAAAAGCTTGGAATTTATAGTACATAAATATACAAGTGCTCCTAAGCACCCAAAAATAGCTCCACTTGCCCCGGCTGAAAGAGTTGAGCTAAATATAAAGCTGGCAATAAAACCCGATATTCCCGCAAATAGGTAGATAAATAAAAAACGACCATTTCCATAGAGTCTTTCGACTGCTATCCCCAGGTAATATAAAGCAAGGGTATTCATTGCTAAATGCATAAAGCCTATGTGTAGAAAAACAGGTGTTAAAAATCTCCACCATTCTCCTTCATAAATTAAAGGGTTAAATTTTGCACCATATTTAATTAAAGTATTAGTGTTTGTGCTACCTCCGTGTGTCTCAAGCCAGAAAAAAACAGCAACTTGAATGAGTATAAAAGCAAAGGTAAAAATCGGTTTAATGGAAGAAGCCTCCTCCTTTTCCAATTGTTTCTTTTTCTGCGCATTCTCTAAAGTTGAATTTTTAACAGCATCAACCTCAAGTTGAGTATATTCATCTTTGATAGGAAAATTGATTTCTTTATCAACCCACTCCGCGAGACGTTCAAATCCTGCCTCGTATTCCCCGCTCGTCATTAAAAATGAAGTAACTTTTGTTTTATTTCCTTCAGGAAGAACGAACGATTTAGCGAGGCGAAATTCATAGTCATCAACGGGAGGGTATGGACTGACATAGATATTCACAACATTTAATTCTCTTAGCGCAAGCTGTCTACGAATTCTTTCTCCATTAGCAGCCGTAAATTCAATATCTCTTTGGATCATATTGCTCCAATCTATTTGATGTTTAAAGATACGGATTATCTGAGCATGTTTACTCTCTAGTTTTTCTAGCCATAATTCTTGTTGATTCTCAAATAATTGTACAATCCGATAATCTTGATCGGAAATAAAAAAATAGGCCAATCTCCAAAATATGAAATCCTCTTTATATTTCAAAACTCCCCCTACCTTCCTATTAAAGTACCAAAAGCATAAATTTATTTACCTCATTCCCTATTTAATAAGGCTTTGTAAAATTATATTATAGATATAGTAATTTTTGTTCCAAACATCAACAGATTTATGGAACAAAGACTATTATAAACAAAAAGTGAAGCTACTCATAATTTAAAAATGGAGATTCATTAAATATTTTTAAAGAAAACGCGCTGATTGGCGTGCCTTAGGGTGATGATTAAGCGTAGTTGCCCTTATGTGCTAGTAGAATTTATAGTTTTAAATTCCGATTAGCAAAAAAAAAAAAACCATCCATGGTTTTCACCATTGAGATGGTCCTCCAAATACTGTTTGCATCATTTTTCTTTTTACACCAGGCATTCCCATTATGGATCCAACTGCAAGGCGACGAATCCAGCCGGTTCCGATAATAGCATTTAGTAGCCGGTATCTAAATCGATATGCAAAATATCCGGCTGTTCCAATCATAAAAATGGATGTAAACATACGTGACATCTTCATCCCTCCTGCATATAGTTTGAGATGAATCATTACATTTTATCCATTTTTTTCACTTATCTTTTAAGGACTGGCTCTAACGTTTTCTTTAAAACATTCACAGAATGGACGAATTTGTCCATTTCCTCTTTACATAAATCAAGTTCAACGATTTCTCTTATTCCGTTCCGATTTACAACTGCAGGAACACCGATAAATATATCATTCTGACCATATTCACCATCAAGATAAGCAGACACTGTTAGAACAGAATTTTCATTACTGAAAATAGCTTTTGTAAGACGGACCAACCCCATTGCAATTCCATAATATGTGGCACCTTTACGTTGGATAATATGGTAGGCAGCATCCCTTACATTCAAAAACAAATTATCAAGCTCGGTTTGATTATATCCAGGTTTATTTTTAGTCCATTCAGAAATAGATGTGCCAGCAATATCCGCATGGCTCCACACTGGAAGCTCAGTATCACCATGTTCTCCAATGATGTATGCATGTACATTACGTGGATCAACATCGAAATAATCGCCAAGTAAGAAGCGGAAACGAGCTGTATCAAGAATAGTACCCGAACCAATTACACGCTCTTTTGGAAGACCAGAATATTTCCAAACAGCATATGTTAATATATCAACAGGATTTGTAGCAACTAGGAATATTCCATCAAATCCGCTCGCCATGATTTCTTCCACAATACCTTTAAAAATCCTTGTATTTTTCTCAACTAGGTCAAGCCTAGTTTCCCCTGGCTTTTGATTAGCCCCTGCTGTAATAACGACTAGATCTGCTTCTCCACAGTCTGTATAATCGCCATACCAAATTTTTGTGCGAGATGGTGCGAATGGAAGTCCGTGATTTAAATCCATGGCATCCCCTTCGGCTTTTTCTTTATTTAAATCAATTAAGACTAATTCTTCTGTAATTCCTTGATTTAGAAGTGCAAAAGCATAACTCGAACCAACAAATCCTGTTCCAATTAGGGCAACTCTATTTACGCGTTTTAACATGATGATCCCTCCAAAGAGTAGTTATTCATTTATGCACAGTTTAAATTGTGCTTTTATAAATTAGCTATAAATAGATTGTACACTATTTCACAAACTTGAATCACTATAAGAATTTTGATGGAACCGTAATCATTTTATCAATTGTGTGACAAACAATTTTCTAGTCCAGTAAGCGAAAACAACCGAGTGCTACTACGACAGCCAATAAACCAGAAAGAAAATTAACCATATCATTATCAATTAAAGGAAAACCTTTTATTCTAACAGTTGCTTTTTGGCAATGTCTCCGTTTCTCCGTCTCAATTCCACAAGTCGAACAAATAAATGCTTGCTGATAAAATGCACCGATTAATGTATCAAAAAGATTCCCAATGTAACCGAATGTAAAAACCATCATACTAGCCAAAATACTCAAATGAAATAACATAAACACAAGTAAAGAAATCAACATGGAACCTGTTAGTGCTGCAAGACTTCCTAGTAAACTAACCGCTCCAGATGTCCCCTTCTCTACTCGCTTAAACGTTCGAATATAGATTGGATCCCTTTGACTTAATGATCCTATTTCAGATGCCCATGTATCAGAATTTGCGCTTGCTATTGCTATTGCAAAGGCAAGTAGCCATTGAGGTTCTTTATTAAAATAATAAAGAATGCTAAATAAGGCGGCTGTTCCCCCATTTGCAAGAACCTGACGCCAATCTCTCTTAGCCCCTTTTGCTAATTTTTCTTCCATTGTTGTTTTAATCCTGCTTTTATATTTGGACCATAAACTGGAGGTCGCAAAAAAAGTCCCCAAAAGCAATAAACCTTTTGCACCAAAGCCACTAAATACTGCTAGACCTATAAAGGAAGCAGTTGCAGCACCTGATGCAGTCAGCAATTTTACTAAATATCCAACAACACATGTTAACAGAATCAATAGAAAAAAGAAAAAGGTATCGGTCATTTCACTTTTATTATTTTACTATTCGTAATAATTTTCGCAATTGGCATATCATGAGCTTCTACATTCATTTGGGGAATTATCTGCATATCAAAAGCAAGAGTAACTGTTTTCCCTGAGTAAGTTTTCATATAACGGTCGTAGTATCCACCACCAAAGCCAATTCGATACCCTTCTTCTGTGTAAGCTAATCCTGGAACAATCAAAAGATCAATTTTGCTTGATTCAACGATCTCCGTAGCCTCTTCCATGGGTTCCAATAGACCATAAAATACCGATTCCAATTGTGAAAATTCTGACAAAAGACGAAAAATCATTTTCTTTTCTTTAGGATAACATTTGGGGACGACAACCTTTTTTCCTTGTTCCCATGCCTTTCTTATGATCTGGTATGTATCTACTTCAGGAGTCTTTGAAATCGTGATTCCGATTGTATTAGCCTGTTTCCACTCTTCATCCTCAAATAATTTCTTAGCAATTTTATATGAAAAGTCTTCGTAAAGGGGTTTTGTGAGTTTTGAAAGCGTTTCTCTCATTTGTGTTCGCAGTACCTTTTTATCGTGCATTATAAACCCTCCTAATGATAGGTGAATCTAATTTTTCGCAACAAAAAAAACAGCAGGAAACCTCCCACTGCTTATTTTGTTTCGCGATGTGCTGTTGTGCGTTTTTCTCTTGGGCAATATTTCTTAAGCTCAAGACGATCTGGATTATTGCGTTTATTTTTTGTTGAAATATAGTTACGATCTCCACACTCGGTGCAAGCTAACGTAATATTAACAC
The DNA here is from genome assembly GCF_030915485.1 of Neobacillus sp. PS3-40. Lineage (GTDB taxonomy): Bacteria > Bacillota > Bacilli > Bacillales > Cytobacillaceae > JAUZPL01. The sequence goes on from NZ_CP133266.1 coordinate 1,026,143, forward strand.
GCATGTTTATTTCCCTCCAAACTATTTCCAAGCTAGTTCGTTCATACGACTTTTCTATAATATCACTTTTCAAATGGAAATGCTAGTCTGTTTTTCAAAGAAAACTCAACAATAGGTTAGGACTTGGCATTGTTGCAATTATGCAAAAATAGATTACCTAAACTTTCGATAATAATTTATCCTTTCCTAGTTGCTAAAAGTGCTTTATCAAGCAAAATCAATTCATTTTTGCTTTTTCCTTTTATGCTCCATGTACTAATTTTGACTGTCTCATAAGGCTTAATGAATATTTTCATCGCTAAAATACTAGCGGGATCCCCTTTTGCCATTGGTTGGTATTTTAAATTCCCTTTTTCCTGGCAGTTCCATACCTGGTCAGTAAAAACCTTTCGGTACGGCTGTATTGAATACTCTACTATTCCGACGCCATTACTCTGTCCATTAACTAAATAAACATTCTTATCTGTTAGATGAAATACAACATTTTCTACTGGAGAAACAAAAGAAAATTGATCTGGAGAAATATGAGAGCAATGATGAATGGTTAAAACTTTCATTTCTTTTATCTTACTGCTGTGATTACTAACATAAAGATTAAAAAAACGGATTTTCGAATGGATCTGTTCCTGTTTTACTTTTACAATTACTTCTTCATCATAAATTACTTTCTCTCTACTATTTTTTAACCAATAACAATTTCCATTTATCCAGACGCCAGGAATATAGTCAAGTTGTTCTATAAGTGGAGCAGGCATATCTCGATGATCACTATTTTTTAGTTCAATTAATTCCATCATTCATTACACCACCTTTTAAATATTCACCCTTTATTTGTTCAATTATTTCTTGATTGTTTATTCTGTTATTGATGAGCATATCTTCAATCGTTCGTTTTGTTTCAGAGGCAACTCGTTTCCAACCGTATAAAGCTCTAACCACTTTCTTACCCTGAAAACCAATATCTTTTGCCTTTTCCGGATTATCTAACAGAAAGATTATTTGTTCAAGTAAGCTCTTCGCATCGCCAGGAGCCATTAATAAACCTGAATCCATATGTCCAATAATTGATTTTAATCCGCCTACATTTGAGACAATCGTTGGTTTACCCAGAATCATTGATTCAAGGGCGACAATTCCAAACGGTTCGTAAAGGCTTGGAAAAACGGTTATATCACTTTGTAAAATATAGGAGTTTTTTTCTTCATCCGAGATATATCCAATAAAAGCGAGGTGATCAGATAATTTTCGTCTGTTTACTTCATTACGATATCGTTCAAGCATTGGGCCTTTTCCAGCAATAACAAAAAAGATATTTAAGCCTTTTTCTTTCACAAGGGAAGCAGTATTTATAATAGTCTTAAACCCTTTTTCCTCAACAATTCTGCCAATAGAGAATATAATTTTTTTATCTTCCCAATCCGAGAAGACTTTTTCTGATTTAATAATTGCCTTTTTCTCTTCAATTCCATTAGGGATGATGACAATCTTTTCTTCACGTACTTTGAAAACCGAGATCAACTCACTTTTCATATATTTACTACATACAATGATTTGATCAGATTCTCCCATTAATTGTTGTTCTTTTTGATGAATAAAACGTTGTATCTCATTGTGAATCCCATTATTTCTTCCATGCTCTGTGGCATGAATAGTCGTTAATAATGGACACACAAATGTCTCTTTTAACACGATACCAGCCACTCCAACCAACCAATCATGAACATGAATCAAATCAAACTTCAATTCTGTTGCCTTTTGAACCATCGCCAAATTAAGTCCGCCAATCCATGAGAAAAAATGACTATCTTGCTCATTTAAAGGCTTTACACGGTGCACATTGACATTATAGATCTTTTCATATTGTGGAAGATCCCCATTTCCCGCTGTTATCACATGTACATTGAACCCTATTCTCGCTAGGTGAATAGCTAAGCCCGAAACATGTCTTGAAAGCCCTCCAACGACATTTGGTGGGTATTCCCAACTAAGTATAAGAATGGTCAAACCTGGTGTCTGCCAATTCTCATCTATCACTACCTGGTTGAAAACTTTCTCACTCATTTTCTTCCTCCATATATTGATCCGTTATAATAGCTATATGTGCTTACATGGTCAGCCCAGTCGGGTTGTTGATCCCCATACTGTTGATTTGATGGAGAAATAAAAGTATATTCACGATCATTTAGGCCATCCACCATTGCGGTATGAACAGAATTAGATCTCAGTAGTGGGAAGAAGTCGTTTGCAGTGATCTTAACTCCTATTTCGACTATATAGTTTCTATTCGGAACAAGCCCTTTTACAGTCCAATTACCTTTATGAAAGGGTACTGCGATTTCAAAAAAATGGTGGGCATTGTTTCCGTTGAAAATAATATGGGATACATCATAAATTCTCATTACCTGTGAAAGCTTTTCAAGGCGACAATTAAAATAATATTGGATGACCTTAAGAGGTAGATCAGAAGTATTCCAAAAAAGATCAATTTTTTTAGGTGTAACTAGTTTCGCTTCCAATATCCCTTTTCCAATCATAGAACCCTCCCATAGCAAACAAATAATATATGCATAAATAACTAAATTATTCTTCGATTTGCTAATTTAATGGTAGCATCTAGAATAAAAACGTACAATAAACGCAATTTGTCGGATCTTGCTTATCCCAAGTAACAACACTAATTTATGTAACTAAATAAATTTTTTGTTCTTCGTAAACTATGTCTATTTCCACTCTTTCGACAATCTATTTCTGTTACGACATCACTTTTTTCGACAAAAATGTTTTTCTTTTATCCTTACATAAGTAAAATTACAGATAAAGTGTTAAAATATTTTTATTAAAACTTTCGAGGTGCCAGACATGGAGATGCTCATGCTCGTACTTCTTGGCTTTTCTCTTCTTCTCCTACTCTTTTCTATTTTCCAAAAGGACCCATATACAGAATTAAAAGAAGAAGTAGACCAACTCACATTACAACAAGTCCAAGAAGTCTATCAAATTAAAAAAAAGCTAAAAATACTTGAAGAGGAACTTTTAGTAACCGATGATTTTCCAACTGCTGTTATGCCCAATATCGAAAATCAAAAGGATATCCACAAAATCATTAAGAATCAGGTTTGGGCGCTTGCCCAACAAGGAAAACCAATTGAACAAATTGCCTCTCAATCTTCACTATCAGTCGATGATGTTTATGCAATTTTGAAAGAATATACAAATCGAGGAAATAGAAATGAATAATCGAGGGATTCGTGCATTTTCACTTGGAATGATCTTCACTGTCAGTATTTTAGGTAGTTATTATTTTTCCTTCGAAGAAGGTTCACAAAGGCATTTGAAAACGAGTGATGCTAAAATTCTGTTGGAGAAAAATGGCTATAAAATTCTAACTTCGGATGAATATAAAATGCTTCGTGGAAAAAAGAGTAATACTCTTTCTAAAAAAATACCATCTAAAAAGGCTCTTGAGCTATCGAAAAGCAAGCCAAAAGTACAGCCTAATAATCAGGCAATCCCACAAGGTAATAATGAAATATCCTATCGACTTCAAGTCTTATCTGGAATGAATTCAGGTGATATTACAAGCCTTCTTGCTGAACATAAGATTATTGAAAACGAAGGAGAGTTTCAACAATATTTAATTACACACCAATATCAAGCAAGGGTTCAATTAGGTACCTATGATCTGACGAATAAAATGAACTATGACCAAATTGCAAAAACCATAACTAAATCTGAATAAAAGATAGGCACATGAATAAATTCATGTGCCTTCTTCTTGTTTCAACTTAGTGTGTAGTTTGATTTGACCCATTAGAAACTATTTTCTGATTAGAGGAAGAGGTATTCTTGTTAGCTGCTTCCCTTTCTTTCTTTAGATCAAAGTAGGCATCCAAAACTTTGCGACCGATTAAATCGTTTGTGCTTACACCTGTACTTCCTTGATAAGCCCAGGGAACGAGAACAGCCATCGCCACTTCTGGATGATCGTAAGGTGCAAAGCTTACTAGACTAAGATTCATCACTTCTGGGGGTATCAGACCAAATTTCTTCCGTTCAGGACCATCATAGAAAGCCTGTGCAGTACCCGTTTTCCCAGCAGGATTGTAATTTACTCCTCTAAAGTAGCTGACTGCTGTACCATCTCCAACTTGCATAACCATTTTAAAACCTTCTTGGACACGCTTGATCCATTCATCTTTAGCATTAATTTTGTTCAAAATCTTCGGTTCGATTTCTTGGACAATTGGTCCCATTTCATTTTTATCTAATACTGGTTCCCGAATTTCTTTAACAATATGTGGTTGAACTCGGTATCCACCATTTGCTATTGTTGAGACATATTGTGCTAATTGCATATTCGTATAGGTATCATATTGGCCAATACCTAGAAATAGTTGCTGGGGAGTACTTCTTTCTGTTCCTTTAAATCCCATTGTTTCATTTGGAAGATCAATTCCTGTCAAGGAGCCAAGACCAAATTGACTGAATGAGCGGCGTATTGTATCAATATTGTCCGGATTTAATGGCAATGATTGATTCGGTACATAATGCCCACCACCCATTGCAATAACTGTTTTCCACATATACACATTCGAAGAAACTTGAAGTGCTCTTAAGTCACTAATAGTACCAAAGGTTTTCCAAGATTTCATTTTTTGTGAGTTTTTAATGTATAAAGGCTCATCCAGTTGTGTTGATCCGGGATGAATTGCGCCTGTTGCATAACCAGTTAACACTGTTGCACCTTTTACAGCCGAACCAACGTTATAAGAAGTGGTAATATTTCCGCTTGCAAAGTCGTTCATTTCGGGTTTTCCTGTTTTTTCATTTTTCCCAATTTGCTTTCCAGCCATTGTTAAAATTTCACCAGTATGAGGGTCGATTAATACAACAAACGCTCTATCTAATAGGGCTGAATTAGAGTTCTTTTTAGCGCTCCACAGCTCATCTTCAATGATCTTTTCCACTTTGAGCTGCAAATCCATATCTATCGTAAGGACAAGGTCTTTTCCCCTTTGCCCATCTGTAACAACCTCAGTCGATAAAACCTTCCCAGACTTATCAGTGACATTTTTTACTTTTGCTTTTTGCCCCTGAAGTACATTTTCATACTCCATTTCAATATAGCTTTTACCTACCCGATCATTTCTGCTATAATCCTGAGCAAGAAAACGCTCAGACTGGTCTTTTGGTAATCCTTCTTCAGAAGATGTTACTTTTCCTAAGATCGTCTTAAGAGTCTTTCCAAACGCATAATACCGTTCCCAATCTGTGGTTGTATCAACACCTGGTAACTTCTCAAGATTTTCACTAACAACTGCAAATTCTTTAGGCGTAACTTCTTTATTTTTCACGATTTGCGGTGTTAAGGCATAGCCACTATTAAATTGACGAAAAATAGCTAAGGTTTCTAGTTCATCTTTTGAAAAAGAATTTAGCTCTTTATTGGTGATTCTTTTCAGTTGTAATTTATAAATTTGTTTATCATCTAACTTTTTCTCGTCGTATAATTTCCATTCCTTTTTTGTAATCTTTTTCTTTGCCTTTTCTGGATTTTTCAAAATCCAAAAGTCTTGTTTATCACGATCACGAATTTTAGTTGTATCCATATTAATGTACTTTGCCAGTTTTTCAGCAATTTTTAACAAATCCTTTTGATCCGCATTTTGATCCTTAGTATATGTGATCGCATTCAACGGAATATTATCAACAATTATTTTTCCATTCCGATCAAACATTTTACCGCGCGGTACAGGAGTATTAACTGTTACATCATCCGTCCTTTGAATCTCTCGCTTAAAATCATCTCCATACACTATTTGAACGACACCAAGTCTAAGAATAAGTGCAGAAAAAAGGATAAATACAACGAAAAATAGCATATTCAATCTGAAGGGAACATGCCTCTTTTTTTTCTTTTTATTATTCAAGGTTCATAAACACTTCCTTTAAAGGGCTAACATAAACTCCATTTTATAAGAAAAAGACAGTTTTGGCTATGTAGAACCCTTTCCAATTTTTTAAGGATCACTGAAAAAAATAAATAACCCTTAAAATATTGGCTTTTTATTCGGTAGGTAAATGAATTCGTCTAATAAAATAATAAATAAAGGTATGACCCGCACCTAATATTAAAAGTAAAATAGGAATACTTTTCTCTTCATTAAATAAAAGAATTGCTGACAAAAAAATTAAAATGGATACAATCCGACCAGAATTGAGGAAAATTTCTCGAACAACGATATACTCAATTCTCATTTCTGCAGCATTCCATCCTGATCCAATGACATCATAGGTTGTTGATATGTATGGAACGAGTAAAATAGGGTATGCAATAGCAATTGTCGCACCATAAAGTAATAACTTAACAAAAGTAACATCCCTAATAATTAGAAAAATAGCGGCATACAGGAGTATCCCACCACAAAGGATGGCCTTCTTTCGATCCTTTTTCTTAATTAAACGTGATGCAGCATAATAAGCAATGAACGAAATCCCAGAATTTATAAGTCCAAATGTCCCTAAAGCAAGCTCACTGCCAGTTGATATAAAAACATAAACTGAGATGACAAATACAAAAGTCCCTTCCCTTAATCCCTGAAAAAAATGGGCATTTGTTATGAGACGCCAATTTATATTATGTTTTCGTTCTGCTAAGATTTTTTTAAAGCAATATTTCCCATTAGCTGGCCGTTTCTTTATAGAAAAGCTCAAAAAAACAGCAAGGGCAAACAAAGAAAGGGATAAGCCAAAAACAATTGTATATCCAGTTAATTTTTCCAGCCGAGTAATAATAAGACCAGCAGCTATCGGACCAATCATTCCACCAGCAGATGCTAATGTTCCCAAAAAACCATTAAAGAAATCCCTCGTATCAGGTTCCGTTATTTCAAATGTTAGAACATTAAAGGCAAGCCAATAAAATCCATAACCAATGCCAAGCAATCCCCCTAGCAGTAACAAAAATTTTGAAGCATTTGTTCCAGTGAATAAAACCATCAAGTAGAAAAGTGCTAAAAATGTCACACCAATCCTTAACACAATAACCCTGTCTATTTTCTTTGCCCATCTTCCAGCTAAGATAAAGGTTAACGGTTGCAATACAACAACTGATAAATTATAAAGTGCTAAATCTGAAAATTCACCAGATTGTTTCCATAGATAAATATTCACGAACGTATTTGAAAGAGCTACGCTCAATGAATATAAGCCTCCTATTACTAACAGCAAAGATAAGTCTTTCGTTATTTCTATATTACCAAGTATTTTGTATTTTTTAGCCATAGCGACTCCCCTTTTACATATGGGTAGTCTTTATCAAGCCACTTTTTCTTATTCATTAAAACACAGAAAAGGTAGCCTAAGGCTACCTTTTCTGTGTTTTAAAACTATATAGTCTTGTAAGATTTGTCTAGCAAAAGAGCCAGCACCTAAGGCCAATTCGCGCCAAACCCCATTCCAGGTGCAGCCACTTTTCCAATTATTTTGCAGTGTTATATCGTTTTGATACTTCATCCCAATTAACAACATTCCAGAAGGAAGTAACATATTCAGGACGGCGGTTTTGATACTTCAAATAATATGCATGTTCCCAAACATCAAGTCCTAGAATTGGTGTTTTACCTTCCATTACTGGTGAGTCTTGGTTAGGAGTGCTAGTAACCTCTAATTCCCCATTGTTAACAGCAAGCCATGCCCAACCAGAGCCAAAACGTGTAGCAGCTGCCTTACCAAACTCTTCTTTAAAGCTTTCAAAACTGCCAAACTTTTTATTTATAGCATCTGCAAGATCACCTGTTGGTTCACCACCACCATTAGGAGAAAGGATTTGCCAAAATAATGAGTGGTTTGCATGACCTCCACCATTATTGCGTACAGCAGTGCGAGCAGATTCTGGAACTGCATCAAGGTTTGCAATCACTTCTTCGACTGATTTTGAAAGCAATGCATCTTGGCCTTGTAATGCGTTATTCAAATTCGTAACATATGCGTTATGATGCTTTGAATGATGAATATTCATCGTTTCTTTATCAATATGTGGTTCAAGTGCGTCGTATGCGTAAGGTAATTGCGGTAATTCAAATGCCATTATAAACATCCTCCTATAAAAACCCATTTTTTAACTTCAGTTATTCTATAATCATTATGATATTAGAATGTTTCTAAAGTTTTGTAACTTAAGATTAACAAAGTTTGTTAATGTTTGCAAATAAAATGTTTTAAGCTTCCTAACATAAATACAATTTCCCCTTTTAAAGATTTTATGCAACATACTATTGTACAACTACAGATATTCCAAAAATTGTTACTGAACAGAAATTGTAATTCCGCAACTATTTTCCATAGCTTTTCTCTCTAGATAGTCAATTTATGCATAAAAGTAAATATAATAACTCGGTTATCATTTAAAAAATGATAAAACAACTATTAAAAAGTAAATAATCATTAGCGATTGAATAATCGCTTTAGTAACCACACTGCTAATAAACCCAACAACTGATCCGAAACCGATTTTAACACTATCTCTTAGATTTCTTTTATGAATAATTAATTCTGCGATAATCGCACCAACAAATGGGCCGATTATGATTCCAAGGAATGGAATCACAAATGGTCCTACAATGATTCCAATAGTACTTCCCCACACACCAGCCTTAGAGCCGCCATATTTTTTAACACCCATTATATTCGCAACATAATCAGCACCAAATAAAAGAATAACGCATAGTCCCTGGACAAGCCAAAAAAACCACCCAAACGGTTGAAAACTGAAAAAAATTCCATATAATAAAAAACCAGCTAGCAAAAATAGCACACTTGGGATAATGGGATATACAAGTCCGATATATGCAACAAGAAATAATACGATTATTAGAGCCCAATATAAAATGTCCATTAGAATCCCTCCTTTATTTCTCCTTCCATTCTAACCTTTAAAAATCCTGTTACATACAATTGAAAATATCTATTACAAGCCAACTTGTATATAAAGATCTTCAAAGCTAAAATAAAAGGATGAATCTTTTTTAAGGGTGGTTAAAATGAACATTTTCAAACAATTTTATAAAAGTATTTATTCTCCAAAAGATATTGCCGTATTTCGCTTTCAAGGTATTGGAAAGACCATTCTATTTGTCTTTTTACTTACACTACTCTCAATCCTGCCCTCTGTTTATTTCTTAAGTACGGCAATTTCTTCAGGTCTAGACACGACTAGGTCAATTATTAAGGATGAAGTACCTTCTTTTTCAATTCATGACGGGCAGTTGCATGCAAAAACATCTGTTCCAATCACTGTAAACAAAAAAAATTTTACGATTATTTTAGATCCAACTGGAGTAATAACAGAAAAGAAACTAGATGAGACAAATAATGGATTTGCTCTTCTAAAAAATGAATTCGTCCTAATCACGGGAGGAAGAACTGAAATATACCCCTATTCAATGCTAAATACAATCAAGGTATCCAATCGGGATATCCTAGATTTTCTCGATGTTTTGAATGGAATCAAACTGATAATTATTCCTGTAATATCAATTTTTATTTATTTATTTTCCAGTGCATCAAATTTTATTGAAATCTCAATTTTGGCTCTTTTAGGTCTAGGAATAAAAAACCTTGCGGGAAGAAGGCTCACGTACCGTCAATTATGGCGAATGGCTGCATATAGTGAAACATTGCCAACGCTATTTTTCACTATTATGGCTGCTATTAAAACAACCGTTCCTAACAGTTTTTTAATTAATTGGGTTGTGGCAATTATTGTTTTATTCTTAGCCATTAATGAAATACCAAAACCGAAAAAAACAGTATAGTAAGCAGCGCGAGCGATCCCTTAGTGGCTCGCTTTTTTTTGTTAAAAAGAGGCGACCTTGGAAGAATAAATGAACGTTTTTCGAAGAATTTGTATATGTAGCTTGAAAAGTAGTTCTAACAATTTGTGGACAAGCATAGGTATGTAGAAACTTCTATTCAGGAGGCTTGTCCCTTTGAAAAAATTACTTGGAGTACTACTATCCCTTCTTTTTATATATATTGTCTATTTTGATCTAACTGTCGGTACTTTGCCAAATGGCAGTACGAAAAAGGCAGAAGCCGTTGCAATTGAAAAGTCCGACTCAAATCTTCCTTATTTCAAGATAAAAGTAAATCCAGGTGAAACACTCATTTCCATTGTAGAACATCATGCAAACAAATCTCTTTCAGTCCCAATTGACGATCTGATTCGTGACTTTAAAGCTTTAAACCCTGGTCAATCCCCTGAAAAAATTCAGATCGGAAAAATATATCGATTCCCTAATTACACCAAATAGGAAACATTTTTTGAAAAAAATACCTCCTTCTTGTCAAAATAACAGATAGACTGATAAAATAATGTCGTATCGTTTATGATAACTTTTATATTCGAATCCACTTTAAAAGGGGCGAATGAAATTTGAATGAAATTATAAACCGCACAAAAACCCGTCCGATCAAGGTTGGGAATTTAACTATTGGCGGTAGTAATGAATTATTTATCCAAAGTATGACAACAACAAAAACACATGATGTCGAAGCAACAGTTGCTCAAATAAAGCAACTTGAAGAAGCGGGATGCCAAATTGTCCGTGTTGCATGTCCAGATGAACGGGCAGCAAATGCCATTCCAGAAATTAAAAAGAGAATTACTATACCACTTGTAGTTGATATCCATTTCGATTATAAATTAGCCCTAATAGCAATTGAAGGCGGGGCAGATAAAATTCGAATTAACCCAGGGAATATTGGTAAACGTGAAAAAGTGGAAGCTGTTGTCAATGCAGCGAAGAAGCGCGGAATTCCGCTTCGAATTGGGGTAAATGCTGGATCCCTAGAAAAAAGAATTTTAGATAAATATGGATATCCAACTGCTGATGGAATGGTTGAGAGCGCCCTACATCATATCAAAATTCTTGAGGACCTAGATTTTCATGATATTATCGTTTCGATGAAAGCTTCCGATGTTAGCCTTGCCATTGAAGCATATGATAAAGCTTCCAGGGCATTTGATTATCCATTGCATTTAGGGATAACCGAATCTGGAACATTATTTTCTGGTACTGTTAAAAGCGCTGCAGGCTTAGGAGCAATTATCAGTAAAGGAATCGGAAACACACTTCGGATTTCTTTAAGTGCAGATCCTGTTGAGGAAGTAAAGGTAGCAAGAGAGCTTTTAAAGGTTTTTGGACTTTCTTCAAATGCTGCAACTTTAATTTCATGCCCAACATGTGGGAGAATTGAAATAGATTTAATAAGCATCGCCAATGAAGTGGAAGAATATATTCAAAAAATTAAAGCTCCGATTAAAATTGCTGTATTAGGATGCGCTGTTAATGGCCCTGGTGAAGCAAGAGAAGCAGATATTGGTATTGCTGGTGCACGTGGAGAAGGATTATTATTCCGTAAGGGAGAAATTGTTCGGAAAGTTCCCGAAGACCAAATGGTTGAGGAATTAAAGAAAGAAATTGATCAAGTTGCACAAGAGTATTTTCAAAAAAAAGCTGCTGAATTAAAAGAAGTATAAAAATAAAGAAAGATGAAGAAACCAGGGGATTTCCCCCAGGTTTCTTTTTTTGCCCCTAGATTCTATTAGGAAAGTTTTAAAAAAACGGGAGGACAAAGATGCCGATTATAATTGAAACAGCACCTATTCCAATTGCCCAAGCGCCAAGTCCTTCTGCCCCTTTGCGTCTGGCAATAAATCCGAGAACAATTCCTACAGCACCAAAAAGAATCGGCATTACAAACAGAGATACAATAGACAGTGCTAAAGCAGCAAAGCCGGTGCCAGAGCCACCTTCTGCTCTTTCCCTTAAGTCATCATATCCCCTTCTTCTTCCAAATGAAACAGGTGCAGCAATTTCTGCTGCTGTTTCTTCTCTGTACTTCGAAGGGTCGTTCGGGATATCTTCGCCAATAATCGCACTTTGGCGATAATCGTGCACTTCAATATCTCTCTCCTGATCTGCCATCATGATCCCTCACTTTCAGTTATAGGAGCATTTATTATTGTTAGCTACTCGCTATTTTTTAATTTGTTAATGTTTGTCTATATAGTTTTTTGTTTCTTTTGATGGATATTTGATAAAATAAAGTTTGAGAAAATTTGAAGGAGATTTAAAAATGAAAAAAAGATTTGGGATTGATATTGATGGTACTGTGACAAGCCCCTCGGCCATTATTCCCTTTATGAATAAGGCTTTTGGATTGAATATTACATTAGAGGATATTACTCAATATGACTTAACTCCACTCGTCGATATTTCAGAGGAGGAATTCGCCAAATGGTTTAAAGAAACTGAACCTATTATTTATGCGGAGTCTGCTCTTGCAAAAGGTGCATCAGATATACTGAATAAATGGAAAGATGAGCATGAATTATTTTTCATTAGTGCTCGGGGCATTCATTTACTAGATATTACCGAAAAGTGGTTTGACCAACATAGTCTTACCTATCATCACATTGAATTAATTGGTACCCATGATAAGGTGGAAGCAGCTAAAAAATACAAAGTTGATATCTTTTTCGAGGATAAACACGACAATGCTGTTATGATTCATGAGGAATGCAAAATCCCAGTCCTCTTATTTGATACACCTTATAATCAAGAATCAATTCCTGAAGGTGTTATTCGCGTTCATGATTGGTATGAGGCCGAAACATGGGTTAAAGACTGGATAAAAAGAGCTTAAAAAAAAACGGCTTATTTTCAAGCCGTTTTTTTATGATTGGTCGAGAACACTCGTGACTTCAGTCGTGAGTGGTTTAAGAGGAACATTCAGGACATTTACCGTATATCTCAAATTTATGACCTGAAATATCATACCCCTTTAAATTTTCGCTTAAATCTCCCATTGGACAAGTTTCAATTTCTTTCGTTTTCCCACAATCAAGACAGATAAAATGATGATGATGTTGATGGTGTGAACATGTAAACCGAAAATGTTTTTCTCCATCTAATTCCGTTTTTTCAATAATTCCCAGTTCATCAAATAAGGAAAGGTTTCGGTAAATCGTATCGAAACTTAGACCTGGATAATCATTTTTCAGAAGATCTAATACATCCTTTGCCGTCAAATATTTGTTACTGTTTGCGAAAAGTTGCAGTATTTCTTCACGTTTATCCGTATGTTTATATCCGTTTTCCTTTAAGAACAAAAGGGCTTCATTTACATTCACCTTTATCCCCCCTTACTGTAATTGTTTTCTTAAAGAAGTTTTTTTGAATGCTATTGCAAATATTAAAATGGCGACTGCAATCATAACGATGGTTCCACCGGGTGCAAGATTCAAATAATATGCAGTGAAAAGTCCACCAAGAACAGAAGTTTCTCCGAAAATAATGGATAGAAAGATGGTTTGTTTAAAACCCTTCGCAATTCGAATACTAGCAGCAACTGGCAATGTCATTAACGACGATACTAATAATATCCCGACAATTCTCATGGATGCCGCAATTACAAGAGCGACCATAACGATAAACACAAAATGAATACTTTTTGCTGCAATACCTGAGGCTTTCGCATGTTCTTCATCAAACGATAATAAGAACAACTCTTTATATAATAAAAAGACGAGTAGAATAACAAATATGCTGATTATAAAAATAACCCATAAATCAGTACGACTAACAGCTGTTACGCTACCAAATAAGTAACTAAATAAGTCTGTATTGAATCCATTTGCCAATGATATAAAAATAACCCCAAGACCAATGCCACTCGAAAGAATAATTGGGATGGCTAATTCTTGATAATGTTTATAGACTCCTCGCAATTTTTCAATGAATAAGGAGCCACCAACTGAAAATGCCATACCTAGATATAGGGGATTGAGTCCACTAAAGGCAGCAACATACTTCTCGAGGAGAAGGCTTGCAGCAATGCCAGCTAATGTAACATGACTTAATGCATCTGCAATTAATGACAACCTTCTAACGACGATAAATACACCTAGCAGTGGTGCGAGTAGGCCAATCATTATCCCAGTTATAAACGCATTTTGTAAAAATTCATAATGAAAAATCCCTTGTATCATTTTAAGACACCCCCATGTTCATGGTGATGATGAAGCAAATTAACATCATATCCGTAAAAATCAGACACTCCGTCTGCTCTTAAATGTTCAAATTCCTGTGGTTCCCCGTGGAAATACAAGTGTTGGTTTAAGCATGCTACATGTGTCACCTTATCAGAAATGGTGCTAATATCATGTGTCACCAATAGTAATGTAATGTCACGGTTTTTATTTAAATCTGCTAACATTTGATAAAATGCATTCACATTTTGTACATCAATTCCGACGGTAGGTTCATCAAGAATTAAGAGTTGCGGTTCACTAACAAGAGCCCTTGCTATAAATACCCGCTGTTGCTGCCCGCCTGAAAGTTCACCAATATTTCTATTTTTATATTTTTCCATATCTACAGCTTCTAGAGCGTGAAGGACCTTTTGTTTATCCTCCTTTTTAAAAAAACGAAACATCCCAAGTTTTTTAGTCAAACCACTTGAGACCACTTCAAATACAGACGCCGGAAAGCCAGTATTAAATGAATTTGCCTTTTGCGAAACATAACCGATTTTCTCCCAGTCTTTAAATCGATTCATTTCATCGCCAAATAATTTTATTTCACCTTTTTGAGGTTTTAGAAGACCCAATATTAACTTTAATAGTGTGGATTTTCCTGATCCATTTGGGCCGACAATCGCTAAAAAGGACCCTTTTGGGATAGATATATTTATATTTTCAAGGACAATATCTTTCTCGTACCGGTACGATAATCCCTTTATTTCAACTATTGAATGTACTGTCATCGCACTCACCTTTAATTTTAAGAATCATTCCGATTTATCCAAGTAGTATACAACAACTTATTTTTATTGTAAAGAATAGGCTTTTATGTGACTTTTTTTGATATTAGCTTAAGGACTTTCATTTTTTTTAAGGATATGTCACTTTTCCCCTCTCCTCTCATACATTAGGATGGAGGAGTGATGAGAATGAGCATATTTGAGAACATCATTAATCATAAAATCAGTACGATGACGACAGATGAACTTTTGAAGTATGCAAGCCAATTTTCTATTTCCGTCAATAGGGCAGAGGCTAAAAAGATTGCAGAATACTTAAGGGGAAAGCAAGTCAATATTTTTGATCAAGCACAGAGGGTAATATTGATTAAAGAAATTGCGAAGGTAGCTGGACCTGAAACAGCAAAAGAAGTGAATAAATTATTTATACAATTTACCAAATGAAGAGCTGTGCACCTGCACAGCTCTCTTACTTTTTCCTATGATTGCAAAATTAAATCGAGTAGGTTGTCATTAAATATTCCTTTACGGAGCATTTCAATTTCAAATTTATATGGTGCCTTTTTATTATTCTTATCTTCACCCACATAGGGAGTCTCTAAAATTTTGGGAATTTCTGTTAGCTGCGGATGGTGAACAATATAATGTAGGGCTTGAAAACCTATATGACCAAAACCTATATTTTCATGACGATCCTTTCTCATTCCCATTGCATTTTTACTATCATTCACATGAAGCACCTTCAGTCGATCAAGTCCAATAATCTTATCAAATTCATTTAATACCTCATCGAAGTTCTCAACAACTTGGTAGCCAGCATCATGTGTATGGCATGTATCAAAGCAGATGGAGAGCTTGTCATTATAATTAACTCCATCAATAATCATCGCCAATTCTTCAAAGGTTTTACCACATTCAGATCCTTTTCCAGCCATTGTTTCGAGAGCAATTTGAAGATTTTCTTTCCCAGTCAGAACCTCATTTAGTCCCTCAATTATTTTCTTAATACCTGCCTCTGTACCGGCACTTACATGTGCACCAGGGTGAAGAACAATTTGTCCAGCACCCAACGCCTCAGTCCGTTCAATTTCAGTCCGGAGAAAGTTAACTCCTAATTCAAAAGTGGCAGGATTTGTTGAGTTACCTATATTAATAATATAGGGTGCATGAACAACAATTTCAGAAATGCCGTTCTCCTCCATATGCCTTCTTCCTGCTTCAATGTTTAGATCTTCAATTTTTTTTCTTCTTGTATTTTGAGGTGCACCAGTATAGATCATAAATGTATTGGCATTATAGGAAACTGCTTCTTCACTTGCCGCTAAAAGCATATTCTTGCCACTCATTGAAACATGTGAACCTATTTTCAACATGTAAGCAACACTCCTTCCATGTTATTTTCCCCGATTTAATCTTCTTTGACGTTTTTTGATTTGGTCCATTTCGAACTGCATTTTCTTTTTATATCCTGGCTTTACCTTTTGTGGCTTTTTAATCATTGATTTTGCAAGTTTATCGGTATCATCCTCTTGCTTTTTGCGCGTTTTTCTTTTATTACGAGCCTCAAGTTCAACAAACTTATCTTGTTTTATATCCACCTGTTTAAATTCAATACCCATTTTTTCCAAACGATTTAAAGCATCTTCATCTGATGCTTCGTAAATGGTTAGGGCAATTCCTGAATTACCAGCTCTTGCGGTTCTCCCAACTCGATGAATATAGAAGTCAAGATCTGTAGGTAGCTCATAATTAATGATATGACTAACACCCTCAATATCAATCCCTCTTGCCGCAAGGTCAGTCGCTACAATGTATTGATATTCAAGATCTTGGATTTGCTTCATCATCCTTTTTCGTTCCCTTGGATTTAAATCACCATGGACCCGCCCTGTTTTTAGTCCCTTTTCAATTAAATAATCTGCCACACTGTCAGCCATCTTTTTGGTATTGGTAAAAACAATCGCTAAATAGGGATTGAACTGTACCAATGAATCAAAAACAAGCGCCTTTTTATTCCGATGCCTTGATGGCAAAAGGAGGTGTTCTAAGTTTTCTGCAGCAATGTTCTTTGATTCGATGTGAACAAATTTTGGGTTTTCCATATACTTCTTAAGGAAAGGTTTAAGCTTATCAGGAATAGTTGCTGAAAAAACCAACATTTGCAGGTCAGTTGGCATTTTCGCAGCAACTTGATCAACCTCTTCAATAAAGCCCATATCTAGCATCATATCGGCTTCATCAACGACTAAAACTTTTGCAGTATGAATAAAAAGGGCTTTTTCATTCATAAGGTCTTTAATTCTTCCTGGTGTACCAACAATAATATGTGGCTGAACCTTTAACTTTTCAATGGTCCTTTGTTTATCCGTTCCACCTATATAGCATCTTGCCATAATAGCATTCTCAGGACTACAATGTTCAATTACCTTTAGTATTTGATGATAGATTTGTGATCCAAGCTCTCTTGTTGGCGCGCAAATGACAGCTTGTACTTCTTTACGACTAGGATCAATACGTTCAAGAATTGGCAAAACATACGCGTGCGTTTTACCCGTTCCTGTTTGTGATTGACCAATTGCACTTTCACCCTTTAAAACAAGCGGAATCATTCGTTCCTGAATTTCGGTAGGTTCATTAAAGCCAAGTTTGTTTATTGAATTTATAATAAATGGTTGAAACTTGTAACGATCAAATTGATTTACCTTCATAAAATTGCTCCTTAACATCTATTCTTGTCTAGCAATAACACTTTTTTATGTTTTTGCTATTGTTACTGCAGGCCGCGGCATTTACTGTTCATCCTGTTATTATAGTAAAGATCGGGGTAAATCTCCACCTTAACTCGTTTTTTATTATCATCATTTACGTTTATTCCTATTTTAATCATTATTTTTTATAGCAATTTGTGGTTCCCACCTAAACATAATTCAACATGACGCATACTTTAAAGAAGAAAGATATATAGGAAAGGAGGCTATAATATGCAACCAAGAATCCCAATGCAAGGTGGGATGGGACCAAGAATGATGGGACCTCAGTTTGGAGGAAGGGGACCTTCGATGGGGATGGGGATGGGGATGCCTCAAAACAGAGGGATGATGAACCCTATGATGGGCAGGCGCCCTCAAATGGGCCAAGGCGGTGGATTCCTTTCAAAAATTTTAGGCAAAGGAAATCAAGGTGGTGGAATGGGCAGACTTGCAGGAATGCAGGCACCAGCACGAGCTACAAGTGGTAGTGGTTCCTTTCTACAAACTTTAAGTAATCCAGGTGGACTTTCAAGCATTCTAAACAACACACAACAGGTTTTAAGAACGGCTCAATCAATTGGCCCGATGATTCAGCAATATGGACCAATTGTAAAGAATCTCCCTGCTATGTGGAAGCTCTATAGAGGTCTCAAAGATTCTTCAAACGATACAGATTCCGCTAAAGATTCTAAAATAGAAGTAAGTCAATCGGAAACGTATTCTGAATCAAGCGAAAAAGATTCGCAAAAACATGCGAATAACATCACTTCGAAAAAGAATGGACAGACAACTTCTAATAAAAAAAGAGCTGTTAAAGAAAAAGGTGCTTCTGTTCCGAAACTATACATTTAAATTTTATATCCTTAAAAGTAGAATGCCGGGGACGGCATTCTTTATTTTTTTCCCAAAAAAAATTAAAGATCAAATTAAATAGAATAAATTCACGTTATAGATAGGAAAAACTTCTTTGTATAAAGCCCTTAATTTTTATATAATAGTATGGAAGTTTTAAGTAAAATACTTACAGAAAAATAAAACCAACTGGTTGGACAGTTTCGAAATAGGAGGAGCCTCTTTATGGATATAATAAAAATTTCACCACGCGGCTATTGTTATGGTGTTGTTGATGCTATGGTTATTGCCCAGAATGCTGCATTGGATAAAACATTACCACGTCCAATCTATATTTTAGGTATGATCGTCCATAATCAACATGTAACGGATGCATTTGCTGAAGAAGGAATAATTACGTTGGATGGAAATAATCGGAAAGAAATCCTTGAAAAGGTTGACAAGGGCACTGTCATCTTTACCGCCCACGGAATTTCCCCAGAGGTTCGAGTGCTTGCAAAAGAAAAGGGTCTTGTTACGATTGATGCAACTTGCCCTGATGTAACAAGAACACACGACTTAATTCGTGAAAAGGTAAAAGAAGGTTATCAAATTATCTATATTGGCAAAAAGGGACATCCTGAACCAGAAGGTGCTGCAGGTGTTGCTCCTGGATTGGTCCATTTAGTTACCTCACTAAGTGAAGTTGATGACTTAGATATTAGTTGTGAACATATAGTGGTTACAAATCAAACAACCATGAGCCAATGGGATGTTGCAGATATTATGAAAAAGGTTCAAGAAAAATATCCACATGCTGAAACCTATAACGAAATTTGCCATGCTACACAAATACGTCAAGAGGCTGTAGCTGAACAAGCAACAGTTGCCGACGTCACTATAGTTGTTGGGGATCCTAAAAGCAACAACTCCAATCGTCTTGCACAAGTCTCAGAGGAAATCGCTGGAACGAATGCATACCGCATTGCCGATATAACAGAGCTTAAAATTGAATGGATTAAAGATGCCTCAACTGTTGCTGTTACTTCGGGTGCATCAACGCCAACGCCAATAACAAAAGAAGTAATCGAATTTCTTGAACAGTTCGATCCAAATAATGAAGCTACCTGGGTTCGTACAAGAAAAGTACCGCTCAAGAAAATCCTTCCAAAAGTAAAAGCGGAGTTATAATGCCTTTTTTAAAAAAATAAAAGCTACCTTGAGAATTGAAAAAAGAACCGAATTCGGTTCTTTTTATTTTATATAAATTGAAAAGGATCTGTATTAATTTCTGAAGGGAAAATCTCAACTTCATAACCAGAGTCACTACAAAACTTTCCAAGCTTTATTGCAACACCTTTTTTCATGACTTTCTCAACATTATGACCAGGGTCGATCATATTTAATCCAAGCATCATCGCATCATGTGCAGTGTGATAGTATATATCACCCGTAACGTATACATCTGCCCCCTTAAATTTGGCATGATTGAAATATTTGTTACCATCCCCACCAAGAACTGCCACCTTTTTAACTTTTGAATTAACATCTCCGACTACTCGAACCATGTCTACCTTTAATGCTATTTTTAATTTTTGTGCAAATTCTCCTAAAGTCATTTCATTGATCGTCCCAATCCGGCCAAGTCCAAGAAGCTCACCTTTATTTTCAACAGGGTAAATGTCATAAGCAACTTCCTCATACGGATGTGCTTTTAACATAGCTGTTACTACCTTTTTTAGAAGTGGTTCTGGAACTATCATTTCAATCCGTACTTCATCAACGGTTTCTAGTTCCCCAGGCTCTCCAATATAGGGGTTAGTTTGCTCACCGGGTAAAAATCTCCCAGAACCTCCAACGGAAAAGCAACAGTGGCTATAGTTCCCTATAAAGCCTGCTCCAGCTTTTCCAAGCACCTGTCGTATTTCATCTGCATTTTGAGCCGGAACAAAAACAACGATTTTCTTTAATGGAGTTTCATAGGTGGGAATAAGCACCTCCGTGGTTTCTAAACCTATCGCTTCAGCCAACAGATCATTTACTCCACCCATTGCAATATCAAGGTTTGTATGTGCCGCATAAACGGCTATATCATGCTTTAGTAACTTCTCTACCATTCTTCCCTGAATGGTATCTGTAGTGATCTTTTGAAGCGGCCTATAAATGAAGGGATGATGGGCAATGATTAGCTGAACATTCTTTTCAATCGCCTCGTCAATCACAGTTTCTAAAACATCAAGAGCAATCATTACTCGCTCAACCTTTTTATTCAATCGACCAATCTGTAAACCAATTTTATCTCCCTCCATCGCTAAACTTTTAGGAGAAAATTGTTCAAACAGTTGGATAATTTCATAACCATTTGCTTTTTTCATTCAGCCAAGACCTCCTCTACTAACTTAATTGTCAGCAATAATTCATGCTTCTTCTGAACAGTTTCAGCAGTTTTTGAGGCATTCTCCAGTTGTTCATATATACGCTGCCAATTTGCAATTTCAAGGCTCCACTTTTTCTTAAATGGCTCTTCCCTCTTTTGTAGTAGGAATGGACCTAATAATAGACCGGCCTCTTTTTGAGTACTGTAAGGCCTTTCTGGCTCACCTTTTTCAGCAACTAAAATTTCGTATATTTTACCGTCTTCTTCAAGTATTTCTTCACCAACTAACTCCCAGGAATTTTCCAAAAGCCACTTACGAATAGATATCGCACTTATATTCGGCTGTAAAACTAATCGTTTGACGGAATGTAGCTTTTCTTTTCCCCGTTCTAAAATACTAGTAATTAAAGCTCCACCCATGCCTGCAATTGTAATACAATCCACTTCACCAGGCTGTAAAACATCCAGCCCATCCCCCATACGGACATCAATAGCATCCGATAATTCTTCTGCTAAAACCTGCTTTCGGGCTGATTCAAAAGGTCCCGCAACAACTTCACCTGCTATAGCAAATGAAATAACGCCTTTTTTGGCCAAGAAGCAAGGTAAATAAGCATGATCAGATCCAATATCCGCTAACTTCGAACCTTTTGTAACAAATCCCGCAACTGTATCTAAACGGTTAGACAATTTTTCTGTATTCAAAATTCCCATCACACTCTTCTCATTCAGGTTACCTATTATGTAAAACAGACATAACTCTTCTTAGTATAGAAAAAGTCCTTTACATATGCAAAGGACTTCTCTTGATATAAAATTATTTAATGGTTGCAAGCCAATCAGCCACTGCAGGGGCTTGTTCTGCTGTAACCTGGTTAGGTGGCATATTGCCTTTACCTTTAGTTACAATTTCAATAAGTTGATCTTTTGAATATTTTTTACCTACACCTTTTAATGAAGGTCCGACAACACCTTGGTATTGATCACCGTGGCAAGCAATACAAGTCTGTTTATAAATACCTTCCGGCGTTGAAGCGGCAACTGTTTCTGTTTTTTCTGTTCCAGCACCTACACCCTTATCTTTGGCTATTTCCTTCGCATCACCCAATCCTTTAAAGGATAATACAAAAAT
Organism: Neobacillus sp. PS3-40; assembly: GCF_030915485.1. Lineage (GTDB taxonomy): Bacteria > Bacillota > Bacilli > Bacillales > Cytobacillaceae > JAUZPL01. The sequence goes on from NZ_CP133266.1 coordinate 1,048,062, forward strand.
TAAAATGATTCCAAAGATCCCGATGAGCATGTATGGAATAACTGCATTTTGTTTCATGATATAACCTCCCTTATGTAAGAATAGCTGTAAAAAGTTTAAATGGTCTAAAACAACTATTATTTTACTTGATAATGAACAGAAGGAAAAGCACTAAAATCACATTGTCACTATAAACTTCGTAAAAAATGTAAAAAATAATAGCATTACTTTAAAAAGAGAGTAATGAACTATAAAACGCTTACTACTTTTTAGATAAAAAACATTTATAACAGCGAAAAAAGGCTGATTAACAGCCCTTTTTGTTTATTTTTCCCTATTGTCTTTTTAACATCCCAATTCTCTAGAAATCACGATTCTTTGGATTTCAGAGGTTCCTTCTCCAATTTCAAGAAGTTTTGCATCTCTCATGAATCTTTCAACATGATATTCCTTCATGTATCCATATCCCCCATGTATTTGAACGGCCTGGTTCGTTACTTCCATGCATATCTCTGATGCATACAATTTGCACATTGCTGCTTCTTTTTTAAACGGTCTTCCTTGGTCTTTTAACCATGCTGCTTTATAAACCATATTACGTGCTAATTCTATTTTCATCGCCATATCAGCAAGCTTAAACTGAATAGCTTGAAACGAAGATATGGATCTGCCAAACTGCATCCGTTCCTTGGCGTATTGCAATGATTTTTCCAATGCTGCTTGAGCAATCCCAACAGCCATTGCACCAATTCCAATTCGTCCTCCATCAAGAGTAATTAAAAATTGTTTAAAGCCCTCCCCTCTTTTTCCAAGAAGATTTTCAGATGGGACAGACACATTTTCTAATACGAGTTCTGTTGTATTTGAAGCATTTAGCCCCATTTTTTCATAATTGTCTAAGATAGTAAAACCGTTTGCTTCTGTTGGGACAATAATTGCACTAATTTCCTTTTTTCCGTCCTCTTCACCCGTTATAGCTGTCAAAGCCATATTCTTAGCATAACTCGCATTTGTTATAAAACATTTATTTCCATTTATAACAAACTCACCATTTACTTCCCTTGCAGACGTTCTCGTTCCACCTGCATCAGATCCTGCATTGGGCTCCGTAAGACCAAAAGCACCTAATGATTCTCCCGTACAAATTGGAGTTAAATATCTTTGCTTTTGTTCTTTGGTTCCAAATAAATACAATGGTGCTCCACCCAATGAAATATGAGCAGAATAGGTAATTCCTGTGGATCCACATGCTTTGCTTAGCTCTTCAGTTACAATAGCAAAACTTACAGTATCCGCTCCTCCACCACCATACTCTTCTGGAAAAGGTAAACCCATTATCCCCATTTTTGATAGCTTATTAAATATTGCTAATGGAAACTCTTTTGTTCTATCCCTTTCAAGAGCTCCAGGGGCTACTTCTTCCTTGGCAAATTCCCGAATAGCCCTCTTAATCATTTCCTGTTCAGATGTTAAATCAAAATTCATCCCCATTACCCTCCAAGATGTTTTTTAAGAAGAAAAGCGGCAGAATTCACAAATGCGAATCAGGTTTAGCTCTGTTTGCACCGCCTTTTTACGGTGGTACTATTCATTAACTTAATGATTATTCATTCTAGATGGAACCATTTGTATTTTTTGTATGCGCTTTCTTTTATTATAAACTAATTATAACAATTTTCAAAACATTAAAATTTTAATATCACCAGAGTTATTTAACAGAACTTATTATTAAATGATTCCATGATGAAAAAGAGTGGAAAGGCCTATTTGCAAAATAAATGATTATTCAGTAAAATAAATATAGAAAGCGTTTAAAAATATAGTAAAGAAAACTCGCAGAATTTATGGATATAAATTCTGATTAGCTTAAAAAAAATAGCCTACTTCGATTAAGAAGTAAACTATCGTTTCGTTTTATTCTAAAAAGTCCTTTAAGCGTTTACTGCGGCTTGGATGTCTTAACTTACGTAATGCTTTTGCTTCAATCTGACGAATACGTTCACGTGTGACGCCGAATACTTTACCAACTTCTTCAAGTGTACGGGTACGCCCATCATCCAATCCGAAACGAAGCCGCAAAACATTTTCTTCACGATCTGTTAATGTATCAAGCACATCTTCGAGTTGTTCTTTTAATAACTCGTAGGCAGCGTGTTCAGATGGTGATGTTGCATCTTGATCTTCAATAAAATCTCCAAGATGTGAGTCATCTTCTTCACCAATTGGTGTTTCAAGTGAAACAGGCTCTTGTGCAATTTTTAAGATCTCTCTCACCTTTTCAGGTGTTAGATCCATATCTTCGCCGATTTCTTCTGGAGTTGGTTCGCGGCCTAAATCCTGAAGTAATTGGCGTTGAACACGAATTAATTTATTAATCGTTTCAACCATATGAACTGGGATGCGGATTGTTCTTGCCTGATCAGCAATGGCACGGGTAATCGCCTGGCGTATCCACCAAGTAGCATACGTACTAAATTTATACCCCTTATTATAGTCGAATTTCTCAACTGCTTTTATAAGGCCCATATTTCCTTCTTGGATTAGATCAAGGAATAGCATGCCTCGGCCCACGTAACGTTTTGCAATACTCACGACAAGTCGTAGGTTTGCTTCAGCAAGGCGTCGTTTTGCTTCTTCATCTCCATCTTCAATCCGTTTGGCAAGATTAATCTCTTCTTCAGCAGATAGTAGATCAACTCGACCAATTTCTTTAAGGTACATGCGAACAGGATCATTAATTTTAACACCAGGAGGGACGCTAAGATCATTCAGATCGAATTCATCGTCATCCCCTTTTTCTAGGTCCTTAGCATTCGGATCTTCATCATCATCGCTTCGACCGACTAGTTCAATTCCTTGATCTCCAAGAAATTCAAGAAATTCATCCATTTGTTCGGAATCTAATTCAAAATTAGCCATTCTCTCTGCAATATCATCATAGGCAAGGACCCCGGTTTTCTTTCCAAGTGCAATTAATTGGAGCTTTACTTGTTCAAAGGTCAATTCATTTTCGACCTCTTTTGAGCGGGCTGATTTTTCCGCCATATGTCCCCCTCCTTCAAAAAATCCAAAACATATAAACTAAATTTTTAGTGATTTGCGCAATTGAATAATTTCCATTGCAATTGTGGCAGCTTTTTTAAAATCTTGTTCTCGCTCAGCCACTTTTTCTTCCATTTCTTTTTCTTTTATCTTTAACCATTTTTGATAATTCAACACCTGTTTGATATAATCATTTAATTCTTGATCACTTAAATCCTCATTTATGGACATCATTTCAATATTTACCACAATTCTTCTTAGCTTGTCATCTTGAATATAGTTTAAAAACGCACTAGGATCTGGGTTTATATGATCTTCATAAAACCCTAATAAATATGTGATAATTGCTTGATGTTCATCAATATTGAAAGTGTTACCATGTAATAATTCCTGAACTTTATAGGCGACGTCCCTACTTTTAAGCATATGTTTAATCAATCGCATTTCAGCCGTATAATGTGCTGGTTTTAGCTCATTTACTTGCTTCGGAATCGACAAAGGCATGACGACTGCTTGTTTTTGCCCCTTGGAATTTCTCTTTTCAGCAAAATAATTCTGCTTTTGCTGTTGCTTTAACGCATCCAATGAAAGGGAAAATTCTGATGCAAGCTGTCTTAAGTAATGATCTCTCTCAACCGCTTTAGGTAAACTACTTATTTCTTTTAGTATTTCTTCGATATAAGTAAGTCGATCTCCTTCATCCTGAAGATTTTTTTCTCTACGGAAATAAAGAAATTTAAAGGACATCCAGGTTAAACTAGCTCCAATAACCTCAATTCGAAACTTTTCATCCCCGTATTTTTTTATATATTCATCAGGATCAAGCCTATCCGGCATCAACGATACTTTAATACTACATCCTGCTTCAGAGAGATGTTTACCTGCACGGAATGCAGCTTCCACACCCGCTTTATCGGAATCATAGCATATTGTTATCGATTGAACGTTTTGACGAATAAGGGATATATGTTCATCTGTTAACGATGTACCCATAGTAGCAACACCGTTCTCGACCCCAGAACGATCAGCAGCAATGACGTCCGCAAATCCTTCAAATAATATTACGTGTTGTGTTTTCCGAATATGAGGCCTTGCCAAATGAAAATTATATAAAATTTTACTTTTATTAAAGATGGCAGTCTCAGGACTATTTAAATATTTGGGCTCATCAGCCCCTAATGCTCTTCCTGAAAATGCAATCGTTTTTCCATTTCGGTCAAAAATCGGAAACATGATTCGATCACGGAACCGGTCAAAAAAGGTTCCATCTCTCTCACGCTTTATAACCAATCCGGCTTTCTCCATCCATTCTGGCTGAAAGTCTCTTTTTAATAAGAACTTATAAATAAAATCCCAAGAATTTAACGAATACCCAACTTGAAATTTATCAATCGAATCCCTTGTAAAGCCTCTATTAAGTAAATACTCCAATGCATGTTGACCATCTTTTGTGTTTACGAGTAAGTGATGGTAAAATTTACGTAAAAGTTCATGGGCATCATACATAGCTTGAAGCTCTTTTGAAATACTTTTTTGTTTGCTAAACTGTGTAGGATTTATTTGAAGATCAATCTGGGCTTTTTCTGCTAGCCTAATGGCTGTTTCTTGGAATGAAATCCCTTCAAGCTCCATCAAAAACGAAAAAACATTTCCACCTGCTCCACAGCCGAAACAATGAAATATTTGTTTGTCAGGTGAAACAGAAAACGATGGAGTATTTTCCCCATGGAATGGACATAATCCGAAGTAGTTTCGTCCTTGCTTTTTCAGCTGAACATAGTCACCAATTATTTCAACAATATCAATAGCTTGACGAATTTGATTAATCTTCTCTTCGGCGATAAGGTCTGCCATGAAAACAACCCCATTTTTCACTAAAAGGTATTCTGTAAATAGGTTCTAATTTCCTGCAAAATTCGACAAAATTTTCGTCAATCGAAGAACAAAATTGGCTCGGGTCCTCTAAAGTTAATGGTTTTGGATCTTTTCCATGAACTCCTTGTTTTCTTGCCTTTGTTTTAGATAACGAAAATCAAGTGCATTATAAATATCCTTTTCCTCAAATAAAGTCCCCTTTGGAGTCAGTACATGAACTCCTTTTAGTAGTAAAGTCGATGCTAAGCCAATATCTTGGGTGATGACGATTTCTCCTTTTCTTGAATGGTTCATAATATACAGATCAGCAGCTTCCTTACTTGGATCAACATGCTTCCAATCAGCATACATTGGTTCATTCATCATATGATTATATGAAACGACAAAGAGAATTTGATTGAAAATTGGGTAGCAATTTCGACAATTTCCTCTTTTGCTGGACATGAATCTGCATCAACCATAATAGTTGGAATGCCCATTTTATTAGTATTAATTCTACATCACTCCGGATATTCCTTCTTTAGCATCAAATTTTTAGAAAGGAATCTTGTCGAATTTTTTTCAGGACGTTTCCTTGACATCTAACAATAAATAGTTTATTCGTTCACATGCAAGTCTAAACCTAAAAAGATTAATTTTTATCACAATTTTTTATTATAGTACATTTTTATCCCTTTCGCCACCATTTTTCCATAATATTTTTTGCTGTTTCCTAAATGATTGTTACTATTTACCTTATACTTTCGTTTTCAAGATAAAATGGTTTTCCGCAGATGCTTTATTTCGTAATAAAAAAACACATAATCGATGGATTATGTGTTGGAGATTTATTTCTTTTGAATATAATTTAAAATCAGATTTGCCGTTTCTTCAACTGCTTTATTTGTAACGTCAATAACTGGGCAATTCATTTTAGATATAACTTTATCAAAAAAGGTAAGTTCTTCTTTTATTCGATCAATATTTGCATAACTTGCTTGATCATTTAAACCCAATGAAATTAACCGTTCCCTTCGGATATTGTTTAATTTCTCCGGACTAATTTTTAGACCAAAACATTTTTCTGAAGGAACCTTATATAGTTCCTCAGGAGGATCAACCTCAGGGACAAGCGGCACGTTTGCTACTTTAAGTCGCTTATGGGCTAAATACTGTGATAAAGGAGTTTTAGATGTTCTTGAAACTCCTACCAAAATAATATCTGCTTTTAGAATGCCTCTAGGGTCACGTCCATCATCATATTTAACAGCAAATTCTATTGCTTCTACTTTTTTAAAATAATCTTCATCAAGCTTTCTCACCAACCCAGGCTCACAAAGGGGTTTCTTTCCAATAAATGATTGAATTTGATCCATTAAAGGACCAAGTAAATCCACGGCATAAATTCCCGCCTTTTTCGCCTTATCTGACATATACATCCGCATTTCAGGTTTGACGAGTGTATAAGCAATCATCCCGTTGTCCATTTTGACAAGAGAAATAACTTCATCAATATTCCCAATATCCTCAACATACGGAAAACCTTTTATAACCATCCCGGAACCATTAAACTGAGAGATCGCTGCTTTTGTTACTAATTCAGCTGTTTCCCCTACAGAATCGGAAACAACATATATTACTGGCATACTCATCTTCCTTTTATCAGCTCCTTCATTAATCTTTAATCATTCCTCTGCACCAAGCGCTACAAAAGCTTTAGCAACGTTTGTTTTCGTAATTCTCCCAATAACCTCATACCCTTTTTCCGATTGCCTCACGACGGGCATAGCATCAATTTGCTTTTCAATTAATTTTTTAGCAATATCGATCAAAAGATCATCCCGTTCGCACATCGTTATATTTGGCATCCTCGTCATAATGATATTGATAGGAACCGTTGAAAGATCCTGTTTGCCAATACTCGCCCTTAGCAAATCCTTTCGGGATAGTACCCCAACTAAAACTGTGTTTTGATCAATTACAAACAGTGTTCCCACATCCTCTAAGAACATTGTGCAAATTGCATCGTATACAGAAACATTTTCATTTACCGCCACTGGGATAGACTGATAATCTCGCACTTGAATTTTTTGAAGGTTTTCAGTTAAAAGCTGAACACTTGATTTTCCTGTATAGAAATAACCGACCCGGGGTCTTGCATCTAGAAACCCTGCCATCGTTAAAATGGCCAGATCTGGTCGCAGTGTGGCTCTTGTCAAATTCAATTGATCAGCAATGTGTTCACCAGTGATGGGTCCACCTTCTTTAACTATTTCGAGAATTCTTTCTTGACGCTTATTTAGCTCGATCGTCCTCACCACCTATACTTGCCCAAGAAGGCATTTTTAAAGGTCATACTTATATAAAATTATTATATACTAATTCCTTTTGAAAAGTATTCCGTATAAATGAAAAAAGGTGCAGTATTTTGCACCTTTTTCCTTTAAAATTGGAGTTTTTCTTCAATAAAATTAACTAACTCTGAAATCGGTACTCGCTTTTGCTCCATTGTATCACGATCCCTTACAGTTACCATTTTGTCTTCTTTTGAATCAAAATCAAATGTAATACAGAATGGTGTACCAATTTCATCATGACGGCGGTAACGTTTACCAATTGAACCTGATTCATCATAATCGATTGAGAAATACTTTGATAATGTCCCAAATACTTCTTTTGCTTCTTCAGAAAGCTTCTTAGATAATGGTAAAATAGCTGCTTTAAATGGAGCAAGTGCCGGATGTAAATGCATTACTGTTCTTGCTGTACCATCTTCAAGCTGTTCTTCATCATAAGCATCAATTAGAAATGCCAACGTAACCCGATCTGCACCAAGAGATGGTTCGATACAATATGGAACATATTTTTCATTTGTTTCGGGATCAAGATAATGGAAGTCTTCACCTGAATATTCCATATGTTGTTTTAAATCATAATCTGTACGAGAGGCAACACCCCAAAGTTCGCCCCAACCAAATGGGAATTTAAATTCAAAATCAGTTGTTGCATTACTATAGTGGGAAAGTTCATCATCTGAATGATCACGAAGTCGTAAATTATCCTCATTAATTCCAAGCGTCAGCAACCAATTTTTAGCAATTTCCTTCCAATAATCAAACCATTGAAGCTCTTCACCAGGTTTACAAAAAAATTCGAGTTCCATTTGTTCAAATTCCCTAGTTCGGAAAGTGAAATTTCCAGGGGTAATCTCATTTCGAAAACTTTTACCTATTTGGGCAATTCCGAATGGAATTTTTTTCCTCATTGTTCTTTGTACATTTTTAAAGTTAACAAAAATACCTTGTGCTGTTTCTGGGCGAAGGAAAATCTCATTTGTGCTTGATTCTGTTACCCCTTGAAATGTTTTAAACATTAAATTAAATTGACGAATATCTGTAAAATCATGTTTACCACAATCTGGGCAAGCAATAGCATGTTCTCTAATTAGTTCCTCCATTTTTTCAAATGGTAATCCATCAACAACTAGCTCAATCCCTTTTTCATCAAGAGCATTTTCAATCAACTTATCTGCTCGATGACGTGCTTTACAATTCTTACAATCAATCATCGGATCATTAAAATTACCAATATGTCCGGAAGCTTCCCATGTCCTCGGATTCATTAAGATAGCTGAATCTAAGCCAACATTATAAGGAGATTCTTGGATAAATTTCTTTCTCCAAGCCTGTTTAATATTATTTTTTAATTCAACACCAAGCGGCCCGTAATCCCACGTGTTTGCTAATCCTCCATAAATTTCAGATCCCGGAAAAATAAAGCCTCTATGTTTTGCATGTGAAACAATCTGGTCCATAGTAGTTCCCATCATTTAACTTCCTTTCTTTTTTAAGGAAATGTGTTACCATCACCTTTTTTAAAAATAAAAAAACTCCCATCCCTATGCTAAATGCATAGGGACGAGAGTTACCCGCGGTTCCACCCTAATTGCTACAATCATGCAGCCTCTTTAAACTAACTGTGTTGCTCAAGAATGCCTTCCTTAGTGTACTATACCCCTAGCTTCCACTATCCTAGGTTCGCTTTTATAGAAACCTCTAAGTACTACTTTCTATCACTGCAACTATTCATGTTAAAGAAATAGTATCGAAAACAAAAAACATTGTCAACTACGTTTTATAATAAATCACGAAAACGATCCATTGAATTAAGGAATTTCTTCGATTTTAGATGAAGACCAGAATATTCATCATAGTAAGCGGATATTATCTTTTTCAATTCCACCTTTGTTTCTTCTTTTACCGATATTTGCCCAAGTCGCGATAAATCAAAATAATAAAATAGCCTTAATAATTTAGCAGAAGCTGGCGAGATTTTAAAATGATATGGATCTTTATTAAGGCAACGATGACAAATAAAGCCGTTCTCTCGAATCGAAAAAGAAAAATTTCCGTCTGTGCTACCACAAACGGAACATTTATCTAAATTTGGATACAATCCCATTACATTTAACATTTTCAACTCAAATATATTCATCAAAATATCTTGGTCATAACCTTCATTCAAATAATGCAAGGTTTGATGGAGCAATTCAAATAAAAATGGGTTTGGCTTTTTTTCTTCTGTACCCTTATCTGTTAATTCAACAATATAACTTGAATAAGCGGTTAAAAAGATGTCTTCACGGATTGAGCGCATGGATGTATTGATTTCTCCCTGTTGCAAGCTTCCCAGACCTTTTCCCATTTGTACAAGGAAATATCCATGGGTAAAGAGCTGAGTGATGGCTGAAAGACGGCTATTAGGCTTTTTCGCCCCTCTAGCCATAACCCCAATTTTCCCCCACTCACGTGTATATAATGTGACAATTTTATTGGTTTCACCGTAATCTGTTGTTCTAATAACAATGCCTTCGCATTTTTGCAGCATTCATTGTCACCATCCATGTGGGCGAAGACAAACTTATGAAACGGGAAAATCGATTTGTGCTAGTTCATCATCCAGATTACCGGGTATTTCTTGTTTGTCCTTCTCAAGTTCCTTAAAGAGAAGATATGTGTCAATATTACCTGTCTGACTAAAAACACTCCAGGTAAAATCCAACATCGAAAACCCCACCTTTCAATATTTAGACTAGCCTTAATTAATCCCAAACCTTACATTTATCATAGCCTGTCTTTCGAAAATCATAAGTCAAAAAAATTGTTAATGTTGTCCATGCATATTCTAGTCATGCGGTTAATAATCTAGTTAAGGTCGAATCTTAATATTCATCCTCATTAAACCCATAATCACGAAGTTGAGACGCTTTATTACGCCAGTCTTTTTGAACCTTAACCCAAAGCTCCAAGAACACTTTAGAACCGAGTAGATTTTCGATATCTACACGTGCGCGCATCCCAATTTCTTTTAACATACTCCCTTTTTTACCAATAACAATCCCTTTTTGGGAGTCTCGTTCAACGATAATGGTTGCCATTACATTGATAACATCCTTATCTTCTCGACGTTCCATTTTATCAATTACTACAGCAAGAGAATGTGGTATTTCTTCTCTTGTTAAGTGAAGTGCCTTTTCTCTAATTAGCTCAGAAACAATAAATCTTTCAGGATGATCTGTTACCTGGTCAGCAGGATAAAATTGCGGTCCTTCTGGTAAATAAGATTTAATTTGCTCTAAAAGTTTCTCAACATTGTTTCCCTCGAGAGCTGAAATAGGAACAACTTCTTTGAAGGGAAATTTCTCATTATATGATTCAATGATGGGAAATAATTCATCGGGATGAATCTGATCAATTTTATTAATCACAAGAAAGACAGGCGTCTGTACTGTTTGAAATTTTTCAAGAATAAATTCTTCCCCACGTCCGAATCCTTCTTCTGCATTTACCATAAACAACACTAAATCGACTTCTTTGAGTGTATTTTGAGCCACTTTCATCATAAAGTCACCAAGCTTATGCTTAGGTTTGTGAATCCCTGGCGTATCGATAAAAATGAGCTGGGCATCATTTAACGTTAATACCCCTTGAATCTTATTCCGAGTTGTCTGGGGTTTATCACTCATTATGGCAATTTTCTGACCAATCACTCGGTTCAAAAATGTAGATTTTCCAACGTTTGGTCGACCTATGATAGATATAAATCCTGATTTATATACTTTATTGTTTTCACTATTACTTTTCATGCATATCCTCCGATGAAAAAGCTCCTGGTAATAATTTTGCAACGGTAGTTTCTTCTATTTCCTTTTTGGTGTTTGTTAAGCCACTAAGGGTAGCATCAACTTTAAATTTACGAATAAGGAACAAAACCTTTTCCCTTGCTACTTTTGCTTCTTCTATTATTTTTTCAATGTTCAATTTGCGTACTCCTATTTCAAAACAGAAGGTGCCGCTTTCTTTATTTTAACTCATAAATAAACGAAATTCATTATTTGTAGCAAATTTGTAACAATGATTTAGAATTTTCTCATAAATTACTATTAACACATTGTTAGAGCTACTTAATTAGTTTAGCGAATTTCAAGCTCGTTTTCAAATTCCCTTTAAAAACACAGTCTTGAGATTATAAAACTCGCCCTAAGGGCGATGATTAGGCGTAGTTGCACTTAGCGCTTGCAGATTTTATGGATAAAAATTTTGATAAGCTAAAAAAGCCTAAAAAACTTTGGTAAAAAAAGAATCAATCCAACAATAACTGAAAAGATAGCGTAAAGAAATACTGCCCCAGCAGCTAAGTCCTTTGCTTGTTTTGCGAGTGGGTGGTATTCATTAGTCACAAGGTCAACTACACGTTCAATTGCTGTATTTATTAATTCTAAGGCCAACATTCCGCCAATAGCAAAAAGGACAAACAACCATTCTGATCTCGTAATTGAAAAGTAAAAGGAACATCCAACAACAATAATGGAAATAAATAGATGAATCCTTATATTTCTCTCATTTTGAATAGCATTTTTTATACCGCATATTGCAAAAGAAAATGATTTCCACAATGGTACTCGCATGTTTTTTTTATTATCGTTCAAGTCCATACTCATCTAATATTTCCTTCTGCAATGTAAACATTTCCTTTTCGTCATCTTCTGTCATATGGTCATAACCGAGAAGATGTAAAAAGCCATGAACTGTTAGAAAGCCAAGCTCTCGCAAAAAAGAATGCCCATATTCTTCAGCTTGTTCCTTCGCTTTTGCAATTGAAATAATAATATCACCTAAAACTCTTGGCATCCCAGCACCAATAAGTTCTATTTCACCTTCACCAAGCTCCTCCATTGCAAAAGAAATGACATCTGTTGGTGCATCCTTGTCCCGATAATCTCGGTTAATTTCCCATATCCGTTCATTGGTAACAAAGGTCACAGAAACTTCACTATCAGCTTCTACATTCTCCTTCTCGGCAGCAAAATTCAATAGCTTTTCCATTTCACTAATCTGTTCTTCAGTCAATTCATTTGTTTCATCTAAAAAATCAATAGTTAATGTCATGCATGTCCCACTTTCTGTTTTATTATTTCCGGATATTCAATCCGCGAATGGAAAATCCCTTTCAATGTATCACAGAGAGTCTGTGATACGATTTCAAGTTCCTTTAATGTAAGGTCACACTCATTTAGTTGCCCATCTTCCAATCGATCTTCAATAATATTTTTCACTAATGATTCGATTAGATCTGGAGTCGGTTGTGTTAAAGACCTGACAGCAGCTTCAACACTGTCAGCAATCCCAACCACTGCATTTTCCTTTGTCTGTGCTTTAGGTCCTGGATATCGAAATTCCTCTTCTTTAAAATCTGCTCCTCTTTGCTGTGCTTTATGGAAAAAATATTTTAATAACGTTGTTCCATGATGTTGTTCCGCAATCTCAATAATTTCTTTTGGCATATGATACTTTTTTAAAATATTTACCCCATCAGCCACATGAGCAATAATAATATTAGCGCTTTTTTCTGGTAGCAATCGATCATGAGGATTATTTTGATTTAATTGATTTTCGATAAAAAAGTTTGGTCTGCGCGTTTTTCCTACATCATGATAATAACAGCCCACTCTTGCTAATAATCCGTTAGCACCGATTGCCTCACAGGCTGATTCCGCTAAATTAGCCACCATTACACTATGATGGTACGTACCTGGTGCCTCCGTTAATATCTTTCTTAAGAGTGGATGATTTGGATTTGAGAGTTCAATTAATCTTAAACTCGAAAGAATTCCGAAGCTCGACTCTAAAAAAGGGAGGAAACCAATCGTTAAAACAGCTGATGAAATCCCTGAAACAAGGGCTGATAGTAAATAATACCCATAATCTAATCCAGAATAATGCCCATTCGAAAGGAATAACAGAGCAAGTATGGTCACTAAATTAACTGATGCGGCAAACATGCCAGCTTGTAAGATTTTTGATCGGTGGTTTTGGCTACTTAAAAAAAGAATTCCTGCTAAGGCACTAAAAAGGATGTATATACCCTCTGAATAGTTTAGTGTCCCCGTAATTCCCTCATTAAATAAAATACTCCCGCAAACCGACATTACAATCGAGAATAAAATTGCTAGCTTCTCATCAATCAGAATTTTTATCAACATACCTCCCATTGCGGCTGGAAAAAGATATCCAATTCCTGCAAAATTAACAATTTGTAGCATACTTATTATTTTTATAAGCAAAATTGAAACAGCAAAAACAATTCCAAACATGAGTAGGTATGTTTGCCTCTTTTCAACATTTGTTTTCATTTGATAAAAGTAATAATAAATTGATGATAAAAAGATGATGATAAAAAAAGCTAAACCAAGAAATGGCTTAAATGCATTCCCATTATCAAGAAGTCCAACAAGCTTCAGTTGCCTAAATATCTCCCTGTTGATTAATTCACCTTCCTCAACGATGATTTGTCCTTGAAGAATTTTGACTGGCTCTACACTTTTGGATGCCTGTTGGCGAAGTTCCTCTGTGGCTGATGAGTCATAAAACTCATTTTGGATAACAGCATATCTCCCTAACTCAATCGCAGCACTTTTCAAACCTTTATTCAATGTAGTATATTTTAATTCTTCTTCAACCTTTTTTTTCGCATTTTCAACATTTTCTGCTGAAATCCTTTTGGTCATGACATTATTGATCGATGTAACAGTTAAATCTTTTGCAATTGATAATTCATCATCTTTTGCTTGAATAAGGCTTGAAAATACCTGATCAGAAAGGTCCTTCGTCACGCTGTCTGTTAATTTTGCCTTCAATCTTGTAATTTTATTTGAAATATCCTGTTCGAACGTTTTTGATGGCAGTTTATCAACGTTTAACAATTGCTCCTTTTTCAGTTCTTCTTTCATTTCAGCGTTGGCCTCAAGGGCTGAATCAAAAATCGAGGTAATAAGATCAACACGGTTTTGTGTATATTCTTTTTTTAGAATATATACATCTTGTACTTGGTCAAGAGCTTCTTTTCGCTTCTTCTCCGTACTCTGATTGTCCTCAACAGTACCAGGGGAACGTATTGTCATATCTGCAACCGTAAACAAACTTAAATCTAATTTTTCGGGTTTGACACTATTAAACATAGCCAAAAAAAGAATAATTCCTAGAGCAAGGAAAAATAATACACGAAAAAAAGTAATATCAAGCAGTTTACGAACCCGAACAAAACGTTCTTGAAGTTTTTCCAAAGAAGTCCCCTCCTTTAAATGCCTTTTTGAAAAACACAGAAAAATTCCAGCATTTTCTTAGTATGATCTTAAAGCTTTCGTCAAAAAACTGCAAAATAGAAGATAATATTTACTCAAAGAAAGCAGCACTTATGTAAAATGATAACAGTTTTATAGAAAACTTTCACCTGTAAAGAAAACTCGCCGATTGGCGAGCCCCTAAGGGCAATGATTAGGCGTAGTTGCGCTTATACGCGAGAATAATTTATGGATATAAATTATGGTTAGACAAAAAAGATACTATTCATTTAGGAGAGTTGTTAAGCCTCTGTTAATTGGGTAAATAAACAATATATGTAAATAACATTCAAAAAGAAAAAGACTGTCCTTAATGAACAGCCAGATTGTCGAGAAAGGGGTATTTTTCTCGGCAATATTTATTTTCTCTGCACCAAAATACCAAACTTATGAATAATCCCTGCAAATTGGCCTGTTGATTTCCGCTCCAGGCACTCGCTTTCCGCGGGGAGGTCCTGGAGTCTCCTCGGGGCGTTACCGCCTGCGGGAGTATGGGGCTGGGGAAACCCCACAGGCGCTTTAGCGAGGGCACTGAAAAACTTTCTTTTTTAAAACTACAAAATAGCCTTTTATAAAAAAATCAACATTCGTTCCATATTCTTGGAAGAAGAAGCAACTCTTTTTCTTGTATTTGGATTCTGGGCTAATCATTATAACCTAGAAGTTTTATTATTCTTTTTAAATTCCTGTAAATAAAGCAATTGCCCCCTTAATCTTCCCCAAGAGCAAGAAAAAAGCAAGATTGCTGCCCCGAATAGAGCCTAATCATCCCTGTGATCGTGGAAAAAGCCCACATGCTGTCCCGAATGGAGCTTAATCCCCCCTCCTGATCGTGGAAAAAGGTAGAAGCGCTCAAATAACTGAGCGTTCTACCTTTTTATGTTGGGAACTTTTTCAGTGGCCTCCGTTTTGCACCGAGTTATCATGAACGAAACTAGCTCCTTACTCGTAAATTCGTAGGTTAATTTGGTTAGAATGTTTACTGATGAAAAACAAAAAACCAAATCAGAGCTACATTACGGAAGGAGCTAGTCATTATGAAGGATACCATAAAATATGTAGGTTTAGACGTATCAAAGGAAAAAATTGCAGTCGCTATTGCCGATGAGGGCCGAGGGGAGCCTAGATACCATGGAATGATTCCTCATACACCAGAAGAAGTGAGGAAATTAATGAAAAAATTGGGCAGCCCGGAATCTCTGCGAGTGTGTTATGAAGCTGGTCCGACAGGATATCCATTGTACCGACTATTTATCACACTAGGGATTCACTGCTCGGTGATTGCCCCGTCTCTTATTCCTAAAAGACCTGGAGAACGTATTAAAACGGATCGCAGGGACTCTGTTCGCTTAGCTCATTTATATCGGGCTGGAGAGTTGACTCCAATTTATGTACCAACTCCAGAGGATGAGGCTCTGCGGGATCTTGTTAGGTGTAGAGAAGATGCCAAAGAAGACGAACTGAGAGGAAAACACCGATTAAGTAAATTTTTACTGCGTAATGATATTAAACCTCCTACTGGAGTAAATAAGTGGACAATCAAATATTTCAGATGGCTGGACACTTTAAAATTTGAAAACCCTTCTCTACAAGTAACCTTCCAGGAATACTACCACCAACTCAAAGAGTTAGCACAACGTATTCTAAGGTTAGAAGAAGAAATTAAAATTCTAGCGAGTGAAGGTGTCCATGCCAAAAAAATTCAAGCACTCCAATCATTAAGAGGAGTAGCTCTTATTACAGCGACAAGTATTGTAGCAGAAATCGGTTCTTTTAAACGTTTTACTACACCGAGGCAATTCATGGCTTATGTTGGTTTAATCCCTAGCGAGTATTCGAGTGGTGAAAAAAGGAGACAAGGAGAAATAACCAAAACAGGTAATCGACACGTACGGCGTTTATTGGTAGAGTCTGCCTGGAGTTATCGGTATCAACCCTCTGTTAAAGGAGAACTACAAAGACGGCAAAGTGGGCAATCACCAACGATTCAGGCAATATCGTGGAAAGCACAGAACCGACTCCACAAGAAGTATTTCCGCTTATTATCAAGAGGGAAAGAAAGCGGTAAAGCCATTACAGCAGTAGCGCGAGAATTGGCAGGTTTTATTTGGGCAGTGATGCAAGAAGTAGAAGATATACCTCAAGCTTAAAAGGTTACGTGTTCCTCAAAGCAAGATAGATGTATAAATAGAAAAATGAGAATAGGGCTCGAAGGCAAAGAGAAAAACCGGAAAGGAAAATCCACGTGCCTCCTCTGTGCTATATCTAAATAGATTAACGCACGTCCCGAGTTAGTGGAAAAGTCCTTTATACGGAAAGATAAAATGTGAAAACCCACGAATATCAGAGCGCTAACCGCTGTAGAGATTTTTGCCTTCGTGCCGTGTTCTTACCTTCTATTCAAAAAAAAGAAAAAGGAGGAAGGATCATTTCATCTTTAGCTAAAAAAGTGTCTCACCTCTTGGAATAGCTGTCAAGAAGAGCACTTGACAGCTATTCCAAGAGGTGAGAAGTGGTCAGTAAGCTAAAGAAGGAGCTATTCTAGCCAGAATGGCTAAATACCCTACTAAGACAAGAAGCCGAAAATAGCTTCTCTTCTTAAGAGTACCCAAAAACAAAGCAAAACCTATTTTGGAGTGGGGGCCTTGACAGTTTCGTTCATATCAGGAGGCTCCCCGGCACGCCCGCGGAAAGTGAGCGCCTGGAGCGGAAATCAACAGACCAGTTACAAAGCTAATATACTATTATCATTATAACAAATTAACGCGGTGAATTATTAAATAATCTTTGCAAAATAATAAGCTGTCGAAGGGTTTTTCGACAGCCTGACTGTGCTTAATGAACAGCCTTTTTGCTACTTTTTTCATATGCCTCAACAATTCGGCCAACGAGCGGATGGCGAACAACATCACTTTGTTCTAAAAATACAAAGCCAATTCCCCTTACTTCCTTTAGGATTTCCTCAGCGACAACTAAGCCTGATTTTACTCCTTTTGGTAAATCAACTTGTGTTTGATCACCTGTAATTACCATTTTCGAGCTAAATCCTAGCCGAGTAAGAAACATTTTCATTTGGGCATGTGTTGTGTTTTGGGCTTCATCCAAAATAACAAATGCATCTTCCAATGTACGTCCTCGCATATAGGCTAGAGGGGCAATCTCGATCGTTCCTCTCTCAATTAACCTTTGTGTATGCTCCGCACCAAGAACATCATGTAAGGCATCATACAAAGGCCTTAAATATGGATCAACCTTCTCCTTTAAATCTCCTGGTAAAAATCCAAGGCTTTCTCCTGCTTCCACTGCAGGCCTGGTTAAAATTATTTTATTTACCCTACCATTTTTCAGGGCATTTACCGCCATTACTACTGCAAGGTATGTTTTCCCTGTTCCTGCGGGACCAATCCCAAAAACCAGATCATTTTCTTTAATAGCAGAGATATAATTTCTTTGGCCAAGCGTTTTAATTCGAATTGATTTTCCTTTTACATTTTTGGCTATTTCTTCATCGTAAAGGTTTTCAAAATATTCAAGCGTTCCTTTTTGCGCCATTTGAATAGCAAACAAAACATCCCTTTGACTAATGTTTACACCCTTACGTATAACAAAAACCAATCGGTCGAGAATTTGTCCAGCAAGTGTTACTCTCTCTTCTTCTCCAGACAAAGCAACAGTTTCTCCTCGTGTAATAATAGAAACACCAAGCTCTGTCTCAATAATTTTTAAGTTAGAATCAGAATTTCCAAAAAGCGATAGTGCTTCAACTGGATTTTCTAGCTGCACATTTATTGTTTTCAAATTTTCTGTCATTCACTTTTCTCCTTGGTAATCGGTTGTCCTTTTGCGATATTTTCGATTATTTTAAAATGTATATCCAATTTAACTTTACCATTCACAAACGTCTTGTGTAAAACTTTTTCGTCTTTAATGATAGCATCTTCATCCAAGCGGTTTTTTATATCTTTTTTTGCCATGTCTACTGCTATTCCCACAGATTCCAGATTATTATAAATTCGAATAATCTCTTCTTGCTCACGTATGGTTTCATTAACAACTGAAATAGGAAGTTCCCATTTCAAAAAACGGATTCGTTGACTATTTTTTTCCGTCTCATATTTAGCAAATTTATGCTTTTCAAAACCCCAAATTGGAATCTCCCATTTTCCAATCAGCAAAGAATACTTTTTTTGTTCATGCCCATTGAACACATTGAATTTCGTTTGAAGTGGCAGTTCAACATGGCTTTTATACCATGTTTCTCCCCAGATTTCACCTTTTGCCGCAATTAGTTTTTCTTCGCCTTCTTTACCAATCATTCCTGACACAAGTAATTGTCCAGGGACAACTTGATCATTTATCATAACAACTGGCTGTCCTTTTTCAACGTACATATTCACTATTGTTGCTTTCTTTTTTGCAACCAAATTTCGGGGTGATAACAGTTCTGGCTCCTTTGGTTGATTTTTTTCAACCACTTGGAAATGGTAGGTTGTCCCGTTTAGTTCTACACCGACCCAGGTAAGTGCTCCAATATGATCGGTAAGTTTCCTTTGGATAGTTTCGACATTATCAATAAAGAATTGGACCTTGCCGACCTTAACCCCCATTTTGTCCAATTCTTTCCAAATTTGATGCTCAGTTGCTGGTTTTGCCCCTTTAATCTCAATTCCCCAAACCACATTGGACAACAGCAAAATTAAACAAAAGAAGAGAATCGCACCAAGTAAAAACCCGCTATTTTTTAGTGTGCGTTTTAATAAAAATGGTACTCCATCCCGTTGTAAAAAGCTAAGAGTACATTCACTCTTTCTTGCAAATTTCCTCAAATTCATAGCATCGTTTAATCTCATTTTAAATGTGACTGTTTCTGTTCCATGATGCTTTACATTCCAAATATGGAGCTTATTTCTAATCAGGACATTTAGAAAGCGCTCAATTCCTTTTCCTGTTACTTTTACCGTTACTCTTCCAAACAAAAATTCGATCCAATGGTTCTTCATTTTGGTCCTCCCGAATTCTCCGTTATATAAATAACCTGATCAATTTTCCCTTCCAATAAAATCTCTTCGGGTAAAATGGTTTTAATGACAAATGATTTACCTTTTATCAATAGCTGCCCTTGCTTTAATAGCAGTCGAAGTTCTTTGTCTGTAAATGTTAATAATCCTCGATGGTTCTCAATGTAAACATGAATTTGCCCAATCATCGTAATTCGGGGTAAATCCATCATGACATCCTGAGGTAGATCCATTTTTTTTGCCATCCATTGCCGGACAAGCCCGCCCCACTTTTTTGCCATAAAAAAAGAACCCCCTTTCATCTCATATTTATGAAATGAAAGGGGGTTCTAGCACTTCTTTTTATAATTTGAACGGTGTTTTATGGACGCCAGATGATAATTTATCTTTTAATCTTAGTATTTTCTTTTGGCAAAATAAGATTTTTTAGATCGCGGCTCTCCAAGTATTTCAGACCAGATGACTGCATCAACTAATTTCTTTTGTTCTGCAAATCCATTAACAAGGAATTCTTCATTTCCTTTTTCAATCTTTTGTGTTTCTTTTACAATCGGATTCATTTCATTTCTAAGAGAATTGTTGGGTTTCTGTTCCATATTCTCCACACTCATCAAAACAGGTTCATTCGGCAATAAGGATTCTGGTTGAATAGTACGCGTTGAATTTTCTTTAAGCCTTTTATAAGCCTCTTGAAAATCACCTCGATTGATTGAAACAGGTCGAGATTGTGTTTCTCCATTTTTCGATTTCTTTGCATTTTTATAGATTGTTGTAATAATACCAATAATAATAGCAATGGTTATCGTCTGCAAAAGCACAACCCCCTTTTTATAATCAGTTGGTCATAACGACTATTGACCGTCTTTCTTATCACCATTCATCTTTCCAATTGATCCTCTCATTTCAGTATCAGCTGAGATATTTTGAAAGTTCATATAATCCATTACGCTAATATTTCCAGATTTCAAAGCTTCAGCCATTGCAAGCGGCACTGTTGCTTCTGCTTCGACCACCTTTGCTCGCATTTCTTGAACACGGGCCTTCATTTCTTGCTCTAATGCAACAGCCATGGCACGGCGTTCTTCTGCTTTTGCTTGGGCAATTTTCTTATCTGCTTCTGCTTGTTCAGTTTGAAGCTCAGCACCAATATTTTTACCGATATCAACGTCCGCAATATCAATCGAGAGAATTTCAAATGCGGTTCCAGCGTCAAGACCTTTTGATAAAACGGTTTGTGAAATTAAGTCAGGATTTTCAAGCACTTTGCTATGGCTATCTGAAGAACCAATTGTGGAAACAACTCCTTCACCAACACGGGCAACTACTGTTTCCTCACCAGCGCCACCTACAAGTCGATCAATGTTGGCCCTAACCGTAATTCTTGCCTTTGCCTTTACTTCAATCCCATTCATTGCAACGCCTGCAATGAATGGTGTTTCAATAACTTTAGGGTTAACACTCATTTGCACGGCTTCTAATACATCCCGTCCTGCAAGGTCTATTGCAGCACATCTCTCAAAAGATAATTCAATATTGGCCCGATGTGCGGCAATAAGAGCATTTACAACGCGGTCAACATTACCTCCAGCTAAGTAATGGCTCTCAAGCTGGTTGGTTGAAACATTTAATCCTGCTTTATGCGCCTTTATAAGAGGATTAATAACACGGCTTGGCGTCACTCGACGAAGTCTCATCCCTACAAGTGTAAAGATATTAACATGAACCCCTGCTGCAAGAGCGGAGATCCATAGCATCACTGGTACAAAAGACAATAAAATTCCTAAAAAAATTAAAATGACAACCGCAATTACAATCGCAAAGACTGCTTCATTAGAAATGACCAAATTTAACTCCTCCTATCATCATTTTTTACTACTTTGCTCTCTGACTACTATGCGTGCACCCTCAACCTTTATTACTGTGACTTTAGAGTGTTGAGCTATAAAGCTACCTTCACTCACTACGTCAATTCGTTCATCGTTAAATATGGCAGTACCTGCAGGTCTAAGTGTTGTTAGAGCAACACCTTCCATTCCCAAAAGATCAACACGGTTTTCATTGGAAACATAGCCATCTTCCTTCCGAGCTGAATCAAAAAGAACCATTTTATTAAATAACATAATTCTTTTATCAAAAAACTTTACCATAATAAAGAAGAATACAATGGACAAGAAAAGAGAGAGTAACAATGAAATTCCGATTGTAAGACCAGTTCCTCCTGCTAAGAAAAGGCTTGCAATTAACGCAGCAACACCAAGCGTTCCAGCAATAGCCCCAGGTAAGAAAAATTCCAAAAAGATAAGGACCATTCCTGTGACAAATAAGGCAATTGTGCCATACCCTGCGAGGCCAGCTTGGAAATGCCCGTAGAAATAGATTAATAATGCTGTTATTCCAATAAAACCAGGTATTCCGAACCTAGGTGAAAATAATTCCAAAACAATTCCAATCCCAGCAATAGTTAACAGTGCTGTTACTATAATTGGGTTAATGATCAATTCAACCAATCGAATCCCCCCTTCTTTTTTCTCTGACTATATATTTACGTTAGACGACGAAGAAAGTTTCACCTATGTGACATTGTACTCTAATTTTAAAAAGACCGTAAGCAATTAGCTTACGGCCTCGTATTAGATGTCTATGAAAGGTGTTGTTGTACAAGTTTATTAACAAGTGACCCATCTGCTTTGCCCTTTACTTTTGGCATAATAGCAGCCATCACTTTTCCCATATCCGCTTTTGAATTTGCACCGATCTCTGAAATTGTTTCTTTAACAATTTCAGACAGCTCATCATCTGAGAGCTGTTCCGGCATGTACAGTTCAACGATCGCCAACTCTGCACGTACTTTTTCAACAAGGTCTTGACGACCTGCTTTATCAAATTCATGGAGGGAGTCTTTGCGTTGTTTTGATTCGCGAGAAAGGATTGTTACCTCTTCCTCTTCGGAAAGCTCATTATTACCGAGCTTAATCGCTTCATTTTGCAATGAAGCTTTTATCATCCGAATAACAGAAAGTTTGTCTTTTTCCTTATTTCTCATCGCTTGTTTCATGTCATTATTTAAACGCTCGAGAAGACTCAATTAATTACACCCTCTCTTAAAACTTACGTTTTCTTGCAGCTTCAGACTTTTTCTTACGTTTTACACTTGGTTTTTCGTAGAATTCGCGCTTTCTTGCCTCTTGCAAAGTACCAGTTTTAGACACTGTACGTTTGAAGCGACGAAGAGCATCTTCAAGCGATTCGTTTTTACGAACGACGGTTTTAGACATTCTCTTTCCCTCCCTCCGAAACACAACACACTAACATCAATCCATGTACCTTGCAATTATAATATAACCTTGATTTAAGGTCAACAGTAATTAATTAATCTAAACAAAGCTTTTAATTTTCTGATTACTGGGATTTTTTTAAAAAGTACATCTTGAATTTATTTATTCACTATTTACTGTAATTAAACATTATTTTTATAGCATGTCCTTCCATTGCAGGCCATAAAATGAAGAAGGAGGACAAAAGAGATGCTTTATATTTTATTATTTATCCTTTGTATTTTACTGTTTGTTTTTGGCATGAACATTATTAGATTTGGTTTATTTAATTTATCCGCTGATAAGTTAAAAACGTGGCTTACAAAACTGACAAGTACTCCGCTTAAAGGAATGCTTACAGGAACATTTATTACCGCACTTTTGCAAAGTAGCACAGCTGTGATGGTCATAACCATCGGATTAATTTCCGCTCGAATTATGACCTTTCCGCAATCGATTGGTATCATCCTTGGTACAAATATCGGTACTACTTTTAAAACTGAACTAATTACGTTTGACGTTGATGCTGTGATTATCCCAATTGCTATAATTGGAGCTTTTTTAATCTTATTTAAAAATAGAAAATCAAGAAGCATTGGATTCTTACTTTTTGGTATTGCTTCCGTTTTCACTGCTATGAAAGGATTTGAACTTTTAGCCAGGCCATTAACATCTATCCCGTTTGTAAGACATTCATTATTGTCTCTCAATGATAGCATTTTCTTCAGTATTGTGATTGGTGCCACCATTACAGCAATTATTCAATCAAGTACTGCTATGACAGGGATCGTAATGGGTTTTTTAACTGTTGGACTTTTAAAACTAGATGCAGGGATTGCAATTGTTCTCGGTGCAAATATTGGAACGTGTATAACTGCCATCATCGCCTCAATTGGCGGTGGTCAGGAAGCAAAGCTCGCTGCCTATGCCCATGTCTGGCTTAATGTTTTTGGAGTGTTGCTGTTTATTCCACTCATTCCATACTTAACCATCCTAGCACCAAAGTTAGCAAGTGCCAAGGATGTTCAATTAGCCCATATTAGTGTAATTTTTAATATTGTAACGTCCCTAATTATTCTTCCGTTTGCAACAAAGTTTGGGCATATGATTTTATATTTCCATAAAAAATAGACGGGAGGCCCCGTCTATTTTCTATATTGCTGCTTCTTCAGTTTTTAATCCATCCTCAAGAATTTGGATAAATTGGCCTTCATTGAATGGGTAACCGGCTTTTGTTACTTTTACTTTTACAATTTTTCCGATCACATCTTTATTAGCTTGAAGAACTACCCTTAAATAATTATCGGTATATCCTTCGTATAATCCTTCATCCTGGCCGTCATTGTAACGATTCTCAGGGATAACTTCCAAAACTTCTCCTTCAAACATGGAAGCATATTCCTTAGCAAGTTGATCTGATAAAGAAATAAGGCGATGAACACGTTCTTCCTTTACTTCTTCATCAATTTGGTCTTCCATCCTAGCTGCAGGTGTTCCTGTTCGCTTAGAATATGGGAAAACATGTAACTCGGAAAATTTATGTTTTTTTATGAAATGATAGGTTTCCATAAACTCTTCTTCAGTTTCCCCAGGGAATCCAACAATTACATCGGATGTAACAGCAAGACCTGGTAGCACTTCTTTCAAACGATCTAGTCTTTCGCTAAAGAATTCCATTGTGTACTTACGGCGCATCCTTTTTAATACAGAATTAGAACCAGATTGAATTGGAATATGCAAATGTCGAACGATAATATTTGAATGTTTTATAACTTCAATCACTTCATCTGTAATTTGGCTTGCTTCAATAGATGAGATACGTAAGCGTTTTAGCCCATTTACCCCTGCTTCTATATCACGTAATAGCATAGCTAGATTGTAATCCTTCATGTCTTCGCCATATCCACCCGTATGAATTCCAGTTAGGACAATTTCTTTGTAGCCTGCATCTACCAATTGTTGTGCTTGATGAATCACTTCTTTGGGATCGCGTGAACGCATTAAACCACGAGCCCACGGGATAATGCAGAATGTACAAAAGTTATTGCATCCCTCTTGAATCTTAAGTGAGGCGCGGGTTCGATCCGTAAAGGAAGGAACGTCAAGCTCTTCATAGACACGGTTTTTCATGATATTGCGAACACCGTTTATTGGCTGCCGTTCTTGTTTGTATTGTTCAATGTAATCTAACATTTTGATTCGATCTTGCGTACCGACTACAATGTCAACACCAGGAATAGCCATTACTTCTGCAGGTGATGTCTGGGCATAACAACCTGTTACACAAATGACAGCATCAGGATTTTTCCGGACTGCGCGCCTAATAACTTGACGGCTCTTTTTATCCCCGGTATTTGTCACTGTACATGTGTTGATTATATAAACATCTGATGTCGATTCAAAATCAACCCGGTCATATCCTTCTTGTTTGAATAACTGCCAGATTGCTTCAGTTTCATAATGATTTACTTTACATCCAAGAGTATGAAACGCTACTGTTGGCATATTCCTCACCCCATTAATTCAAAATGATAGGAAGCCGCAGCAAGTGCATATAATGGCGCGGTTTCCGTTCTTAAAATTCGCGGGCCTAATCCGCAAACTGCAAAGTCATTTTCCTTTAAAAGCTGAATCTCTCCCTGTGACAGACCACCCTCAGGACCAAAAAGCAAAAGGAGTGACTCACCCTTTTGCATTTTTTTGAGAGTTGATGCGAACGTCGAGGTTTCCCCATTTCTACTCTCATCTTCAAAGGCTACTAATTTAAAATCATATTGTTTGCTTTTCTGTAGTAAAGTTTTAAAACTAACAGGGCTTACAACATCCGGCATTATTGCACGATGGGACTGCTCCGCAGCCTCTTTCGCAATCTTTTGCCATCTTTCCACCTTTTTAGTTGCTTTTTTTTCATCCCATTTTACAATCGAACGGGCTGCTACAAATGGGATAAATTCATATGCACCTAGTTCTGTTCCCTTTTGAACGATCAAATCTAGCTTATCCCCTTTGGGAAGTCCACTTGCAATCGTAATAAAGATAGGCAGTTCTGAATTCTCTTCTTTCCATTGTACAACATCTGCCACTACTTGATTAGCGGTTATTTCTGCTATTTTGCATTCAGCTATTTTTCCTTCAGGATCAACACAAATGATGCACTCACCAAGCTGCATACGCATTACTTTTATAATATGATGGTGATCTTCACCGTCAATTATAAATTGATGATCATTTGTAGATTTCTTAACAAAGTAGCGTTGCAAACAAAGCACCCTCTCTAAAGCAGATTACCTTTCATTTTGGCTATGTAAAACAAACTCTGTCCTGTTTTAGCTAACCCAGCCTATAAATAGAAGAAAAAGGGGTTCCATGTAAGAGACCCCTTTTCAGCAAAAGTTATTTTCTCTTAGCGATAATCGCAACCCAATCTTCCATTAGAATGGTTTCTACAATTTCAAAGCCAACGTTAACTAATGCATCTCTAACCTGTTCTTTTTTCTGTTGAATAATTCCAGAAGCAATGAAATATCCATCTGGTTTAACAACACTAGCCACATCATCCGTAAATCTTAGAATAACTTCGGCAAGTATATTGGCCACTACAACATCTGCTGAGTTTTTGGCAACGCCATCCAGCAAATTATTTTGTGTAATGTCAACAGACTCACTCACTTTGTTCAACTCGATATTCGCTTTTGCAGTTGTAACAGCAACTTCATCAAGGTCATACGCCGTAATATGATCTGCTCCAAGCATAGCTGCAGCAATACTTAATACTCCTGAACCAGTTCCAACATCAATAACCTTGTCCCCACTTTTTACGGTTCTTTCAAGTGCCTGTATACACATCACTGTTGTTGGGTGGGTTCCGGTACCAAATGCCATTCCAGGATCCAATTCAATAATTAATTCATCACTACTAACTGGCGTGTAATCTTCCCAAGTTGGTACAATTGTGAATCTCTCAGAGATTTTCACAGGAAAATAGTATTTCTTCCATGCAGTAGCCCATTCTTCTTCATTTACTTCACTAATCGTTACTTTGTTCTTTCCAATATCAATATTATAAAGAATCAAATTATTAATTGATTCTTTAATGGCTTCAATCGTTTCACCCAAAAAACTATTTACATGTAGGTATGCTTTCACAATGACACCCTCTTCAGGGTAATCATCAGGATTCAGTTGGTAGATTTCCCCAAATTGATCTTCTCTTTCTTTACTTAGCTCAAACGGATCTTCAATGACTACACCACTCGCTCCAGCCTCATGTAGTATATGAGAAATTGGTTCAATCGCCTCGTTTGTTGTATGAATGCTGATTTCAGACCATTTCATTTCTACCAACTCCAATCCTTACTCGCCCTTAAAGGCTCTTTTTACTTTCGAAAAGAAGCTTTTTTCATGATCGCCAATTGGTGAAGAACCACTAATTTCCGCAAAATCACGAAGAAGTTGTTTTTGCTTATCAGATAACTTTGTTGGTGTAAGAATACGGACCAGAATATGCTGATCACCTACACCATATCCACGGACGTTCGGAACCCCTTTTCCCTTTAGACGGAATTTTGTTCCTGTTTGTGTTCCTGCAGGAATTTTCAACTTTATTTTACCGTGTAAAGTAGGGACTTCAATCTCAGCTCCGAGCGTTGCTTGAACAAAAGTAATCGGCATTTCACAATAAATATCATCGCCGTCTCTTTCAAAGAATTCATGAGTTCGTACTTGGAAAACAACATATAAGTCGCCTGCTGGACCACCATTTGTTCCTGCTTCACCTTGACCAGCCATTCTAAGCTGCTGACCATCATCAATTCCAGCAGGAATTTTCACGTGGATTTTCTGGCGTTTTTTAACTTTTCCTTTGCCACCGCATGTGGAGCATTTCTGTTTAATTTCTTTTCCAGTCCCATTACAATAGTGGCAAACTCTTCGATTAACTATTTTGCCAAATGGCGTATTTTGTTCAACGTTGAGTTGTCCTGTTCCATGACAATGCTGACATGTTTCTGGACTTGTACCTGGCTTGGCTCCCGAACCAAAACATGTATCACATGTTTCTTCACGCGGAATTTCTACATCTGTTTCCTTACCAAATGCAGCTTCCTCAAAAGATAAGGTCATCGTATACTGAAGGTCGGCACCTTGTCTTGGTGAATTTGGATCATGTCTTCTCGTGCCACCGCCACCAAAGAATGTATTAAAAATATCCTCAAAACCACCAAAACCTCCACCGCCGCCGCCACCAAAACCTCCAAAGCCTTGGTTAGGGTCAGTATGTCCAAATTGGTCGAAATGAGCACGTTTTTGATCATCACTTAAGGTTTCATATGCTTCTTTTACTTCTTTAAACTTTTCATTTGCATCCGGTTCTTTATTAATATCCGGATGGTATGTTTTTGATAGCTTTCGATATGCTTTTTTTATTTCGTCTTTTGAAGCACTTTTACTTACACCAAGCACTTCATAGTAATCCCTTTGAGTCATGATTAGCCACTCCCGAATCTTCACATAAAGATTATTTTAACACCGAAATGATGATAAATGCAATCATTAATAAGTGTATTTAGCAGAAAAACAAGACGGTTTAACTATCCCCACTTAATTATGAAGAATCATTAAATTGATTATACAAATGCAAATTAAGGCGGTATGAACAGAGCATAAAGAAAAAGTCAAAGCCCATAGACTGACTTTGACTTTTTCATATGTTGCTAAAGCCTATTATTTGTCATCTTTTACTTCTTCAAATTCAGCATCAACTACATTATCATCTTTACCAGCATTGCCTTGACCATCTGGTCCCTGCTGTGCCTGTGCTTGTTTAGCAGCTTCTTCATAAAGCTTAACTGTTAAATTTTGTACAAGCTCTTGAAGAGCATCTTTTTTGGAACGGATTTCTTCAAGCTCATTTTTCTCGATAGCCGCTTTTAAGGCATCTTTTGCTTCATTTGCTTTTTCAACTTCAGCAGCGTCAACTTTACCCTCAAGATCTTTTAGAGTTTTTTCAGTTGTGAAAACAAGTTGGTCTGCTTCATTGCGAAGGTCTACTTCTTCTTTGCGCAACTTATCAGCTTCAGCATTTTCTTCCGCTTCTCTTACCATTTTTTGAATTTCTTCTTCAGAAAGACCTGTTGAAGATTTAATGGTAATCTGTTGTTCTTTATTCGTACCAAGGTCTTTTGCACGAACATTAACGATACCATTTTTATCAATATCAAATGTTACTTCAATTTGTGGAATTCCACGTGGAGCCGCTGGAATATCGGTTAATTGGAAGCGTCCAAGTGTTTTGTTGTGTGCAGCCATTGGACGTTCACCTTGAAGAACGTGGATATCTACAGCCGTTTGACTATCAGCAGCCGTTGAGAAAATTTGTGACTTAGATGTCGGAATGGTTGTATTACGGTCAATCAATTTAGTGAATACAGCACCCATTGTTTCGATCCCAAGTGATAATGGAGTAACGTCAAGTAATACAATATCTTTTACATCACCAGTGATAACACCACCCTGAATAGCTGCGCCCATTGCAACAACTTCATCCGGATTTACTCCACGATGTGGTTCTTTACCAGTTGCATTTTTAATTGCTTCCTGAACGGCAGGAATACGAGTTGATCCACCAACAAGAATAACTTTATCAAGTTCAGATGGAGATAAACCTGCATCACTTAAAGCCTGACGTGTTGGGCCCATAGTACGCTCAACAAGGCCTGCAGAAAGTTCATCAAATTTTGCTCTTGATAATGTTACTTCTAAATGAAGAGGGCCAGCAGCTCCAGCAGTAATAAATGGTAATGAAACTTGTGTTGATGTTACACCTGAAAGATCTTTCTTTGCTTTCTCAGCAGAATCCTTCAAGCGTTGCAGTGCCATTTTGTCTTTTGAAAGATCAATTCCATTGTCTTTTTTGAATTGTTCCACGAGATAATCAATAATCACTTGGTCAAAGTCATCCCCACCAAGGCGATTATCACCAGCAGTTGATTTTACTTCAAAGACGCCATCACCAAGTTCAAGTATGGAAACGTCAAATGTACCACCACCAAGATCATAAACAAGAATGGTTTGATCTTGATCTGTTTTATCTAAACCATATGCAAGTGCTGCTGCAGTTGGTTCATTGATAATACGTTCAACTTCAAGACCAGCAATTTTCCCTGCATCCTTTGTTGCTTGACGCTCTGCATCATTAAAATATGCTGGAACTGTAATAACAGCTTTAGTTACAGGCTCTCCAAGATATTCCTCTGCATATGATTTTAAATATTGTAAAATAATCGCAGAAACTTCTTGCGGTGTATAATCTTTACCCTCAACTTCTACTTTGTGAGATGTACCCATATGGCGTTTAATAGACATAATTGTGTTAGGGTTTGTAATTGCTTGGCGTTTTGCCACTTCTCCAACTTGACGTTCGCCATTTTTAAATGCAACAACAGATGGAGTTGTCCGATTTCCTTCTGGATTTGGGATTACCTTTGGTTCCCCACCTTCAAGAACAGAAACACATGAATTCGTTGTACCAAGGTCAATACCGATAATTTTACTCATAGCCTTTTCCTCCCAATTAACTTAAAAATATGTAATTATTATTGATTAACTTTAACCATTGAAGGACGAATGACTCTGTCCTTAAGAATATAACCTTTTTGAAATTCTTCAATTACAATATTTGAACCAAAGTTTTCATCCTCGCCTTGCATGACCGCTTGGTGAAGATGTGGATCAAATTCTTTCCCAACAGCTTCAATCGGTTCTAAGCCCTCTTTTGTTAAGGCATCAACCAAGCCGCGGTATACCATTTCCATTCCTTGTAACATTGAGTCAGACTGTGAATTTTCCTTACCCATAATTAGGGCTCTCTCAAAGTTATCAAGAGCTGGTAAAATATCTAAAATTAATTTTTGCGCTCTATATTTTTCGCCTGCTTCAGATTCCAGTCTAGTGCGACGGCGGAAATTATCAAAATCTGCTTGATTACGAAGGTTGCGATTGTCTGCTTCCTCCAATTTTTTTTCGAGTTGAGAATTTTTTTCCTTAAGCATTACCAACTCTTCTTCAATAGAGCTTACTTCAATGTCAATAGACTGATCTGCTGCCTCAGAGAATTTAGGCTCCACCGTTTCTTCTTCGGTAAGTTCAACATTCTCACTATTTTGCTTATCTAATTCTTCATATGTTGTGTTATTTTTTTCGATAGTCAACTTACTCACCTCCCTTAAAGGATCTATATCACGGGTGGGATTGTAAAAAGGCAAACACCCTTATCAATATCTCCAGCACTATTTGTTTTGATACAATTTCGTTAATACAGACGTTAAATCATTACTTAAAAATTGCAACAAACTGATTACACGCGAGTATTCCATTCTAGTTGGTCCAAGGATCGCAATGGTTCCTAACTTCTCAGCTCCAATGGAGTAGGTTGCTGTGATCAAGCTACAATTCTCCATGGCAAGGTTATTATTCTCACGGCCAATTTTCACATTAATTCCTGCTGATTTCTTCCTAATTAATTCAGAGACCCATTCTTCATGCTCTATCATATTCAGCAAACTTCGAATCTTGGTTAGATCATGAAAATCCGGCTGACTTAAAATATTGGTTTTACCACCGAAGAATAATTTCTCGTTGATAGGCATTTTGAACGTTTCTGCAATGGTGTAGAGCATTAAATCAACGTTTTGAATATGTTGACGCAGCAACGTAGATACTTCTCTATAGATTTTATCGTTTAATTCATCAAGCGGAACATCTATCAAGCGTTCATTTAGAATATTAACCGTTTTTTCAAGTTCACTTGCATCAATAGATGCTGGTAAATGAAAAATACGATTTTCCACGTGACCTGTATCTGTCACAAAAATAGCAATTGCTGTTTCTTTATTCAACGGAATAATTTGAATCCGTTTTAATTTGTTAATGCTTACTGCAGGACCTAAAACAATCGATGTGTAATTAGTCAATTCGGATAAAATTTTTGCCGATTTTTGAATGATTTTTTCAAACTCAAAGATCTTCTCAGCAAAGATTGATTTCAAGGTGGATTTTTCTTGCTGATTTAATATTTGTGGTGCTAGTAAATGATCGACATAATATCGATAACCTTTTTCAGACGGTACCCGTCCTGATGAAGTATGTGTCTTTTCGATAAACCCCAACTCTTCCAGGTCTGCCATTTCATTGCGAATGGTAGCGGAACTGAAGGAGATTTCCTCTTTTTTAGACAAACTCCTAGAGCCAACGGGTTGAGCAGATCGAATAAAGTCATCAACTATAACCTGTAGAATTAGTAATTGACGATCTGTTAACAACATTCATCACCTCTGTTAGCACTCCTCATTGTTGAGTGCTAAATCTATTAATAAATTATCAAAATAGAAGGTGCGTGTCAATCATTACACACTCCTAAAAATGATTGAAATACTTCATTTCCCAATAATCTTCCTTGTTTTGTTAAAAATATTTTTTTATCAGTATTCCCCAACCACTTTTTGCGGATCAAGTCGTCTATCTCTTTTTTGAATAATTCGTTTGGATCCCTGCCAAATTTGCGAATAAATTCAGGAATAGAAACTCCCTCCGTCTTCCGCAATCCTAAAAACATTTCTTCTTCCATTTGTTCTGTTTTTGTAACAACATGTTCTTCTAAAATAGGTAGCTGTCCATTTTCAATCGTATTGATATATTTATTTAATGGTCCAATATTCGAACGCCTATTGCCATTGATATAACTATGTGCGCCTGCTCCGAACCCATAATAAAAATCATTGTTCCAGTAGACAAGGTTGTGCTTGGACTCATAGCCAGGTTTTGCAAAATTACTTATTTCATATTGTTTATATCCTTGATTCTCCATAGACACCATTAAAAGCTCATACATCGCAGCCTCAATATCTTCCCCTGGAGTGGGCAGTTTACCTTTTTTCAGCAGGTTATAAAAGACAGTTTTTGGTTCAATGATCAGTGAATACCCAGAATAATGTGGAATTTCAAGTGAAAAGGCTTTTGTCAATGTATCCTCAAAATCAGCTAAAGTTTGACCAGGTAAACTGAAAATCAAATCTACACTAATATTAGTAAATCCTATCTTTTTAATATTCTCAATTGAAGTAAACACATCCTTCACTCGGTGTGCCCTTCCAATTTTTTTTAAAAGTTCATCATTAAATGTTTGCACCCCAAGACTAATTCTATTTACACCTGCTTCTTTTAATATGTGTAATTTTTCTTTCGTTAGATCTCCTGGGTTTGCCTCGAAGGTGAATTCAAAACCATCTTTTATTGGCAAATATTTAGTAATACTTTCACATAGTTTGGAAAGCTGTTTTTCATTTAAGGCAGTTGGAGTACCTCCGCCGATAAAAATAGTTTGTAATTGATCTGTTGGATAATGGATGAGGGTTAATTCCATTTCTTTTTCAAGTGCTAGTAGATATTCCTCCACAGGTTGGCCTTGTAGATAAAATTTATTAAAATCACAATAATGGCAAATATGTTCACAAAACGGGATATGAATATATGCAGCATGAATCATACTTTACACCTCTATTTTAGTTAGAAAAGGGGCTTAAAAAAGAGGCTAGCGTCACCTGCCAAACAGGGATGTCTAACCTCCTCTTACCTTTTATTTTTTTGGTTTTGTATCGTCCATTTTTAAAACAGCCATAAATGCTTCCTGTGGTACTTCCACATTTCCAACCTGTTTCATACGTTTTTTACCTTCTTTTTGCTTTTCTAAAAGTTTACGTTTACGGGAAATATCTCCACCATAACATTTAGCTAAAACGTTTTTACGCATTGCCTTAATAGATGAACGAGCAACAATCTTTTGGCCAATTGCAGCTTGAATCGGTACTTCAAATTGCTGTCTCGGGATCAATACTTTAAGTTTTTCAACTATCACTTTTCCTCGTTCATAGGCAAAATCATTATGAACAATAAAGCTTAGTGCATCAACCTTTTCTGCATTTAGCAATATATCCATTTTGACCAACTTAGAGGCCTTGTATCCAATTAATTCATAGTCGAAGGAAGCATACCCTTTTGTGCTTGATTTTAATTGGTCGAAGAAGTCGTAAACGATCTCTGCCAAAGGGATCTCGTAAACAATCGTTACCCGATTTTCACTAACATACTGCATGTCTATAAAGTTCCCACGTTTTTGCTGACAAATTTCCATAATAGCCCCAACATAATCATTCGGTGCCATCATGGTTGCTTTCACATATGGCTCTTCAATACGTTCTATTTTTTGTGGATCAGGCATATCAGAAGGATTATCAACTCTAATAGAAGATCCATCTGTCATAATCACATTGTAGATTACACTTGGAGCAGTTGTAATCAAGTCGATATTAAATTCGCGTTCAATTCGTTCTTGAACTATTTCCATATGAAGTAGTCCAAGGAACCCGCAGCGGAAACCAAATCCTAAAGCTTGGGATGTTTCCGGCTCAAATTGAAGCGCCGCATCATTCAATTGCAGTTTATCCAAGGCATCACGCAAATCATTAAATTTAGATGTGTCAATTGGATAAATCCCACAATAAACCATCGGGTTTAACTTTCGATAACCAGGTAGCGGTTCAGTTGCACCATTTCTTGCATTTGTGATTGTGTCACCCACACGTGTGTCGCCCACGTTTTTAATTGATGCAGATAAGAAACCAACATCACCTACAAACAATTCATCACATTGGACAGCTTTCGGTGTAAAAACACCAACTTCATTTACTTCAAATTCTTTACCCGTAGCCATCATCTTGACCTTATCTCCAACTTTAACGGAGCCATCAACCACCCGAATATATGCTACAACACCACGGTAGGCATCATACAACGAATCAAAAATAAGCGCCTTAAGCGGTGCCTCTGGATCCCCTGTCGGAGCAGGAACTGCAACGACTACTTGTTCAAGGATATCCTCAATTCCAATACCAGCCTTGGCAGAAGCGAGTACTGCCCCAGACGCATCCAGACCAATAACCTCTTCAATTTCGTTTCGAACCCTTTCCGGTTCTGCACTTGGCAAATCAATTTTATTTATAACAGGCATAATTTCAAGATCATTATCTAAAGCAAGATACACATTTGCTAATGTTTGCGCTTCTATTCCCTGTGCAGCATCAACAACGAGGATTGCTCCTTCACAGGCTGCAAGACTACGGGAGACTTCATAAGTAAAGTCGACATGTCCTGGTGTATCAATTAAATGGAAGATGTATTCTTCCCCATCTTTTGCTTTGTATTTTAATTGGACCGCATTTAACTTGATCGTAATTCCACGTTCACGTTCAAGATCCATTGAATCTAATAACTGATCTTTCATTTCGCGCGAAGTTAAGGCATTCGTTTTCTCCAATATCCGGTCAGCCAAGGTAGATTTCCCATGGTCAATATGAGCAATAATGGAAAAATTTCTTATCTTTGATTGTCTTTTTAACTGTTCATCTCTGTTCATGTCGTTCACTCCTACTATACTCGCCCATATACACTATTTTTGATTATATCAGCACGTCTTATAAGATTCAATCAAAAGAAAAGCGAAAGCACCTTGGGCAGCCCCGACGAGCGCTGAAATAACTGAAAATGAAGTCGGTCTTTGACATCATCTGGTGGCCTGAAGCGACTAAGGGGGGCTAGGTGCTTGAGCTAGGCAATCGAAAAAGCGGCCCATATTAGGTAACCGCTTCACAAAAGATTCAATTTGCTATCGAATTTAGTATCTTTTCAGATGTTTTTGAAATTCCATCGGACATTTTTTTACCTGCTGTGGAAAATATATTAAACGCGTTCATTTTTTCAAGCTTTTTCTTTTTTGCCTGTAAGTCATGGCTCGACACATCATTCCCGAACAAAGAAATATTCGTTTTATGATTCATGTCTGTTAAAGAGGTCGTATTTTCAAACTCAGGATCATCGTAGCCTCTCAACTTATGAATACCATCATTCGCTAATTGCATGCCTGCTAAAACAGAAATAAACATAACAGCCGCAATCATTAAACTTTTAAGCATAAATAATTTCATAAAAAAGCTCCTATTTTATTATTGATTATTTGCAGGCTGATTTTCATCTTGATTGACTTTTTCTGCCTGCCAGTAGAACTCACTAAAGACATCTGCTAACGCGTCAGCAGAGCGATCTAGCTCTTCAAATGTATTATCGACTCCACCAAATTCAATCAAGATTGCATTTGAAGATAACTGCTGGTTATATACTCCATTATCTCCAATATCTCGCTTTATAAAAATCCCTCTGCTGAGACTATTTCCAAATTTCTTTTTAAGCAAATTATTTATATCTGTAGCTAATTTTAGGTTTTTTTCGTAGTTTGGATTTTTACCGCCAATTACAAACGCTAATTTTGCATATGATTTACCATCAATCGTAACCGTTGTTTGTGCTTTTCGGCGTGAATCCCTGTGAATATCGATAAAATATTGTAAATCCCTGTTTGTTGTCATTGCTGTTTGAACTACTTTACTAGATTCTTGATATGCCTGTGGCATTTTCAACCCTTTTCTTGTTAAAGCACCCATTACATCCGTTTTATCAACTGTTGCCCCAATTCCATTTTCCAAGAGTCTGCTTTTTATTTCATCTCCAACTTTAGTCACATTATATTGGGAATGGTAGGCAAGATTCGGATCTGTAACCCCTTTTAAATTTGGCAAATATGACTCACGGTTATGAGTGAAATATAGATAGACAACTTTATGGCTTCCTGTGGTTTGTCCGTTTTTTGGCGGCAAAACATCCCCTGTTGGCGGTTTAAGCTCCTGTAAATTTTGTAATGATGCTTCCCGTTCAGCCTTCATAATTTCAGCAGGTGGTGCTGATTCAACCGGCATATTTGTATAGTTTGTCCCTTCCCCAGCAACAACAATTTGTCCATCAAATTGATAAAACCCCGGTAATTCCCTTCCTAAAAGGCTCCTTGGATCATTTAAATTAATATTTGTCGAGAGCTTGAATATTAAATTAGTGAGCTTTGGACTTGCCGTCATCCCTTTTCCAATCTGTAAAAAATGGTGATTTTCCCAGCCCATGATCTGGTATAGTAATTTTCCATCCACATTTGTTGCCGCTTGGTTCACTGAGGATGATATTGGTCGATATTCTGGCTTTAACGAGGTTAATAATCCGCTAATCGAAAAGACCATTAACATAAATAGCAAAAATAATGAAGCAACTTTTAGTAAGCTTGTCCCTTGGACAATTACAAACATACCTGGATTCTTAGTGTTTTTCATGGTTCCACCTCGCAAACAATTCTAGTAAATCATATGACTTTACTAGAATTGATAGAACCATTTATTTTGGTAATGGGGCTGAGCGAAGCAAAGTGAATCAGCCAATTCAATATATAGTAAATAACACTATACATTTCACTATGATTTCGGTGATTATCTACTCCGCTCACCATAACTGTTAGTTATCTTGTATAATAACCAGTATTTCCTTGGTCAACCGCACTATGAAGGGATGCATTCAAACCGTTTGCAATTAAATTAGCCATGTCTTCAATAAACACATCGACTTCTTTTGGAGTTACCATCAGGTTATGACCTAATGGGGAAAGGACTTCATAAATTAATTTTCTTTTTTCGTCATCTGGCAGTGTTCCAATCATGCCAAGAAATGTTTTTCTATGCTTTTCTTCAGGCATATCTTCATCTGTTAATTTCTTCCGTTCACCAAATGACATTCCAGCTGGGGCCAATGCTCGTGAAGGTCGATTTCCTTCCTTTAGTTCTTTACCAAAGTGTTTTAATATTAAGTCGATTGAATCACTTGTTATTGAGACAGCATCTACTACAGTTGGAACACCAATTGCAATAACGGGGATTCCAAGTGTTTCCTTGCTTAATTCTTTTCTTTTATTACCAACGCCTGAACCTGGATGAATACCAGTATCAGAAATTTGGATAGTTGAATTAACCCTTTCTATTGACCTTGAAGCCAAAGCATCAATAGCAAGAACAAAATCCGGCTTTGTTTTTTCAACGATTCCAAAAATAATGTCACTTGTCTCGATTCCTGTTAATCCCATAACCCCAGGGGCAAGAGCACTAACAGACCGGTAACCTTCCTCAACATTTTCCGGCTGTAACTCAAACAAATGACGTGTAATCAGCAAGTTTTCACAGACCATTGGACCGAGAGCATCTGGGGTCACATTCCAATTCCCAAGCCCCACAACAAGACAAGAATCGCTCTTCTTTATCCCAGTCCCTTCTAAGAAGTGAGAAAACTCAATGGCAAATACCTCTTCAACCTTTTGTTGAAGCTTTGAATCTTGCTGTCTGATTCCCTGAACCTCCATTGTTAAATAACGCCCTGGCTTTTTCCCTAATTGTTTTTCACCTTCACCTGTAATTTCTACTAAGGAAATTTTAATATCGTCAACCTCTTTTTCCTTAATAATGACCCCTTCAATTTGGGAAAGGTTTTCTCCATGCTCAACAGTACCCTCTCGCTCAGCTAAAACCATCTCTCTTGCTTCAATAGCTAAATCCGTTCTAATAGAGTACTTACTTAAATCCACTGTATCCTTCATGTTCGCGACACTCCATTCTTAGCTAGAAACTATTTCCTATTTTTCCCCCTTTTCGATAAAAAAATTCGGATTGGCTATCAACCATAAAAGTAAACAAGTATTGCATTCTGGCCCTTCATTTGATAAAATATCATTTGTTCTGAAATTTGTTTATGAATGTTTTGCCCGAGTTCATATAGTCTCGATTCTTTTTAGGAGGTGAACGGAATGCCCAACATTAAATCTGCTATTAAACGCGTAAAAACAAGCGAATCACATAATTCTCAAAATACAACTGTGAAATCTGCAATGCGTACTGCTGTAAGAAAAGTAGAAGCTGCGATTACAACTAATGACAGTGCAGCTGCAAAAGAAGTTTTAGCATCTGCTGCTAGTAAATTAGACAAAGCTGCATCAAAAGGTCTTATCCATAAAAATGCTGCTGCTCGTAAGAAATCTCGCCTAACTAAAAAAGCAAACGCACTATAATAAAAAAACGATTCCTTTGGAATCGTTTTTTTTATATCTTTTTGTTTTTATGCCTAAAAGGCGTGTTTTTTATCCCATCTTATCGTTTTAAGCGGAACAATATCATTTCGATGAGCAAAGACTTATCCATACCTCCAGTTTTCATCTGATAATCTGCATCGGCTAACATATTCATTAGATCTGTTAATTCTTCATCTGTAAATTTACTTGTTTGTCCAGCTGCCAATTTTACCCGAAATGGATGGACTTTTAAGTATGATGCGATTTGCTGCTGACCATATCCTCTTCTTGCAAGTTCTTTTACCTGATAAATTAACCGGAATTGCCCTGCAAGTAAAGCCAATATCTTGATTGGTTCTTCATTTTGCTTTAAAAGATCATAATAAATTCTAAGAGCTTCATCCAATTTTCTTTGAACAACCTTTTCTATTAGGGTAAAAATATTTTGTTCAAGTGACTTTGATACTAATTTTTCAACCAATGCCACATCAATTTTCCCCTCACCCTTTGCATAAAGAGCTAATTTATCAACTTCACTCGTTAACAGGAACATATTTGTTCCTGCCAAAATAAGCATTCGCTCAACAGCAGCAGCATCCATTTCAAGCCCATTCAATTTTGCTCTTTCTTTTACCCATCCCTTTAATTCTTGTTCGGTAAGCTTTTTTGCCTCAATCGTAACCGCCTTACGTTTTAACTCCTTCGTGATTTTTTTTCGTTCATCTAGTTTTTCATATGGGGCAGAAAAAACTATGACTGAATAAGGAGCAGGTTCATTTAAATAAGATTCCAATCTCGCTAAATTATGTTCAACTTTTTCTTTTGTTTTTTCCGCTGTCAAAAACGGAGGATTATGTAAAAAAATCACTTTTTTTTCACCCATAAACGGAAAAGTTTCTGCATCCTCTAAGGCCACCTCAATAGGCGTCTCTTCTAAGTCATATGTAGCAAAATTAAAATCCATTTCTTCATCATTTAAAATATGAGAAAGAAGCAACTGCTTTGTTTCGTTGATAAGAAAGGATTCTGTTCCAAATAATAAGTATATAGGAGCAATTTTTTTTTGTTTGATTTGTTTCCATATCTCCATGTCCATTTGTCCAACGCTCCCTTTAATTTCACTCGCATATAACTATCGTAATGAAGCTTGGAGATTTTGACAAGACCCAATAGAAATTGACGCTTTATTTCAAAGCGTCAATTTCGTATCTATAGTGAACGTTAATAATATAGGCCCAGGATCCTATATATATCAACGGAATAACGTAATAACTATAGTTTGGCTTTCAGGGGATAAACTATTTGTGTTAACTCTTGTCATAATAGGAAGAAATCAAAGGAATGGTAGATTTTTTCGGACAAATACCTTATACTGAAATGGATTAGGAGGGGTAGACTGTGAATGAATTTGAACAAAATGTCCAAAGTAAACGTAATGATGCACTAGATTCTGGAATGGGCTTTTTCATGTCATTTGGCTTTTTTGCCGTCATGTTTATTATTGCTACAGTCATTAAGCTAATTGGATAATTGGATCCTAGTAGAAAAGCTATATACTTGCTTTTTGGAGACTGCCCTGTGCAGTCTTTTTGCTTTTGATTGATGTATTCTTCTGTTCTTGCTTTATGTTATGGCAGGAAGGTTGAAAAGGTTCCTTCTCCTTGGTAAAATTTATAGGTTATTGCCCCCTTATTGTCAGTACGATAAATAGTGGAGTGAATCTGCTTCAACCCTTGTAATACTTCTTGATTAGGATGTCCATAGCGGTTTTTTTCACCAACGGAAAGAAGTGAAATTTTTGGTTTGCACTGGTTTAGAAACGCCTGTGAACTGGATGTTTTACTGCCATGATGCCCCACCTTTAATACATCAAAAGACAATTTTGGATATTTTTTGATAATCTCTTCCTCACCCACTTGATCCAAGTCGCCCCCAAAAAACCAGGTAAGTCCTCCTATGCCTGCGAAAAGACCAATAGATCCCCTATTTCTTACACCAACAAAATTTTTCTCTGGGGAAAGAATTTGAAAGAAGCTATTACTATTTTCCCAATAGTACCCATCACTCACTTTTACAATTTGAATCTTTTTCATCTTTGCTTCCTTTTCGATTGCCATTTCAGTTTCCGATGGATCAGCGATTGATGGCATTACTATTTGCTTAACCTTAAGCTCCTTTATAAGTGAGAATGCCCCACCAATGTGATCCATATCGCCATGAGTAAGAATTAATTTATCAATCTTCGTTATCCCTTTTCCTTTCAAATAGGGGACAACAACATCTTTACCTACTTCAAACGGCCTTGCCTTCATCCGCCATTGTGACTCACTAAATTGCAAGCTACCCCCCGTATCGATTAAATAATTCCCTTTTCCATAGGGGAGATGTATAAGTATGCTATCCCCTTGCCCCACATCAATCATGGTTACTTCGCCGACAGGGTCAATCCTATTCCATCCTTGTTGGAATGTAAAAAGGAAGCTGCCTAAACACAACAGGAGGACTTGCTTTGCTGTAAAATGCTCTGTTTCCCATATAAAAAAGATAGCAATGATAACAACTGCATATAATATAAGGAAAAACCAACTTGGTTTGCCAGGAACAATTTCAGCAAATGAAAAATGAGAAATGTTATTAACAAGGAGGGAAGAAGATTGAATCACTTTTACAAAAAAATTCATAATCCAAATAGGAAGTGTTCCAAACAATAATTGAAACAGAAAAAGGAGGTATAAACCAGGTAATAGTATAAAGGAAAAAAGCGGAATATAAATCAAATTAGCAACGATGCTGATCATTGAAGCTCCATAAAAATGAAAGAGTAAAAAAGGAAGTGCAGAAATTTGTGAAATTACTGAGATAACGATCATTTTTGAAAGGCTGTTTTGATACCTTTGAAGGATTGATGGGGCAGATAAAATAATGGCAAAACTTACCGAAAAAGAAAGCTGAAAGCCCACATCAAATAAAACAAGAGGATCAAAAAACAGAAAAATTGAAAATGCTAAGCTGATGGCGTCAAGAGGATTTAGTTTTAAAACAATTTTCCACTTCATCGTTGCCATGACGAGAAAGATCATTAAGACAGCACGTATTACAGATGGAGATCCACCTGTCAAAATAGCATAGACCGGAAGAATCATTAAAATGAAATTTATCATAAATTCCCTTGTTGCCCCCACTCGGAGCCCCATATAATACAACATTCCAATTAAGAGGGAAACATGAAGGC
Organism: Neobacillus sp. PS3-40; assembly: GCF_030915485.1. Classification (GTDB taxonomy): domain Bacteria; phylum Bacillota; class Bacilli; order Bacillales; family Cytobacillaceae; genus JAUZPL01. Next base: position 1,090,216 of record NZ_CP133266.1, read on the forward strand.
CAGAAATAGCAAGCAAATGAATAATGCCTACCCTTTGATAATCTGAAAGCACCTCAGGATCCATCAAGCTTCGATCACCAAATAGTAATGCGGATGATAATGCAGCGACTTCAGGGGGGAAGTTACGATGAAGATACTTGATTCCTTGGAAACGAATCTGCTTCAGAAAGAGGATAAAATTCTCCTTTTCTTTGATGCAAGTAGTAAAGGGATTTCCCTTACTTTCTACTATCCAAAATACTCCATTCCTATTTAAGTATTCCCGGTAGTTAAAGGCGTTCTCATTTTTTGCTATTTGAGGTTTTTTTAACGGCCCTTCCAATTTACATAGATGCCCAAAAAAATTCTTATTTTCAAACCCTGTTTTTTCTGTTTCAGAATGAATTTGATATCGAACAATAATTTTTTCGTTAAACCGAATATCATACCCAATAAATTGAAGCAGATCCCCATCAATCTTTGTCTCATAATTGTAACTGAGAAAAAAATTCGTTTCTGTTTCTTGGATTTTTGTTTTGTTTGTGTTCATTTTGAATTGTGTGGAAACATTGAAAAGGAGGAATACCACAATGAGGAAAACGATCTTTGAGGGTGAAAATCGTTTTACTTTACGTAAAATTAAAAGATAAATAAGTGTTAAAAATCCAAATAAAAGAAATGATTGAATCGAACAAAGAACTCCCATTAAAGAAGCCAAAGAAAAATAAACAATTTTTCCATTCATAAAATTCCCCCTTAAGGGTAAGCTTGCCATACTTCTAAACAAACGCAAAAATAATCCGGCGTTTGTTTAGAAGAGTAGCTAATTCTTTACTATTGCTGACTAATTTTACGGAAATCAATTACCTGTTCTTCTAATCTTACTTGTTCTACTTTAACGTTTGCTTGCTCAAAAAGCTCAATCGCATAAGGATGATTTTTATAATCCTCTGCATAATAAACACTTTTAATCCCAGCTTGAATAATTGCCTTACAGCATTGAAGACAAGGAAAATGCGTAACATAGATTTCTGCTTCTGCTGATGGAACGCCAAATTTCGAACACTGCAAGAGTGCATTCATTTCGGCATGGATAGTTCGGACACAATGATGATCGATCACATAACAGCCCTTATCGATACAATGGTCACTACCCGCAATGGATCCATTATACCCCCCTGCAATAATTCTTTTATCCCTAACAATCGTTGCACCAACGGAAAGCCTCGTGCATGTACTTCTTAAAGCAAGCAAATGGCTTTGAGCCATAAAATATTGATCCCAAGAAATCCGATTCACACTCAACACTCCTTATATTTTAGACAAAGTTAAACAATTCTGTTGATTTTCGGTACACTTTACACTGCATACATGAGCCAAATAGTATAATTTAACAAAGTCATTCTTAAAGATATTGTCCTTCTATAAGTGTACTTTCCAAAGCCAAACACGGTCAATTAAAACTTATTATTGAACAATAATTGAATCCTTTAGTTTTTCAAATATTTTGTCGCCAATACCGCTGATTTTTTTCAAATCATCAATTGATTGGAAGGGCCCGTTTTCATTCCGATACGAAATAATCGCAGTTGCCTTAGAAGGACCTATACCTGGAAGGTTTTGTAGCTCGCTTTCATCGGCCCTATTTAAATTAATTTTATTCGTAGTAGAGCCACTACTACTTGCAGATGCAGTTTGAACTGGGGAACCCGTAAGCACAGGTGGATTGTTATTTATTTGACCTTTCAAAGGAATAGTAATAACCATTTCATCTTGAACATGTGCTGCAAAATTAATTTGACTTTCATCCGCCTTATCAGTTAACCCACCTGCTCGATTAATAACATCAATCACACGTTCCCCTTGGTTTGATTGGTACACTCCAGGTTTCTTTATTTGACCCTTAATATCGACCATTATTGTTACTACTGGTATTGGTTGTGATTTAGGTTGGGACTCGATCTTTTTAGTTTGGTCTACATTTGATTGAACATTTTTTTCTAATTTTTTGATCGTTTGATTCGAAGAATGATTCGACTGATTGTTTAGGAAGTAATAACCCAAACCTACTAAAATAATAACCGTGACCACCATATAAACTTTGTATTTTACAAACAAATCCTCCAACGTTAATCATCCTTTCTTAAGGTATAATTCACTTGTGGTGTTCATATTGTTAGTAAAGAAACTTTCTAGTGAGGGAAGGCGGAACTATGAAAATTGGTATCATAGGAACGGGGAATATGGGAAGAATTTTGGTGGAGGCTTTCATTGAGGGAAAAGCTATCTCCCCTTCTTCAATGATGATTACAAATAGGACAAAATCAAAAGCGTTACAGCTTAAAGATAAATATGAAGATTTACAGGTTGGGGATGATCCACAAGAGGTCGCTTCACAATCAGATTTACTATTTATGTGTGTAAAACCTCTAGATGTATTGCCCATTTTAAATAAGATAATCCCTTATTTAAATACGGAGAAATGCCTTATTTCTATTACAAGCCCTATTAGTACTGACCAAATAGAAAAAGTGGTTCCTTGTTCTGTTGTTAGGGTGATTCCAAGTATTACAAATCGGGCTTTAGCTGGCGTTTCACTACTTACATTCGGGGAAAATTGTGATAATTTCTGGAAAACAGAGGTGGAACAGCTATTTTCAAAAATATCCGTTCCGGTTCAAATAGAAGAAAAAATAACTAGGGTTTCGTCAGATATTGTGAGTTGTGGGCCTGCATTTTTCACCTACCTACTTCAAGAATTTATTAATGCAGCTGTAAAGGAAACAGGAATAGAGAAAGTGGTGGCAACAAAATTAGCAAGTGAGATGATTATTGGATTAGGAGAATTAATCAAACAAGGTCATTACACATTGCCAGCACTTCAGCAAAAGGTTTGTGTAAAAGGTGGTATTACGGGCGAGGGAATAGAAGTGTTAGAGAGCGAACTTGGAGAAGTTTTCACAGATTTATTTAAAGCAACCCAGAACAAATTTAAAGAAGATCTGGAAAAAGTACATATCCAGTTCACTAAGCAATAAGTTCGCTTCCAATTAGGTAAATTCCTTCTTTTTTTCCATACTAAAAAACCATCTTTTTATAAGATGGTTTTTTAGTCATATCAGCATTTATAACGTTGAACTTTGAAGCCATCTGTTCAAGGTTTCTTTATTTTCTAGCGATAAAAAAAATCCGCTCTGACTCTGGATTAGGCGCTTTCGTTTCAAAATCAGCATTGATCTCCAGAATCTCGAAACCCGCTTCTACTAGCCAGTTAGAATACTGTTCGATAGAAAATGTTCGTTGTTGGTGAAGTTCATCGAAACGATCATATTTTCCACTTTGCTCATCCAATACAAAAAAGCTAAGCTCATGTTCAACACTGTTTGGAAATTCACCTGGAAAGCTATTCCAAATATAAGCCAAATGATCTTCATTCATCGTAAAAGTTTGATCCATAAAAATTTGATTTATTTTATAAACCGAGTGCACATCAAAAATGAAAATAGCATCTTTTTTCAAATGCTGAAAGGTCTTGGAAAACGTCTGAATGACTGTTTCCTCTGATGAAAGATAATTTAGGGAATCACAAAAAATTCCAATTACATCAAATTGCCCAAGCCCTTCTAATTCAGCCATATTTTGAAGATAAAAAGGAACCTTTAGTCCATGATTCAAGGCTTTCGTCTGGGCAACTGTAAGCATATCAGAAGAAAGATCAACACCCGTTACTTGAAAGCCTTCGATTGCAAACCGAACAGAAAGTTCCCCAGTTCCACAAGCCAAATCAAGTAGGGAGCTACCTTCAATTTCATACTTTTTCAGTTTTTCTTTTACAAAGCTAACCCACTGCTCATATGGAGCATCTCGCATTAATTCATCGTATAGATAGGCAAATCTTTCGTAACTCATGGATTTAAAACACTACGAAGGTCTTCTAAAGGAGCATCTCCCCATAAACGTTCGAGGTTGTAATAAGTCCTTTCGTCGCGATGGAAAACATGTGCAACCACATCCCCCATATCAATTAACACCCATTTCGCCTCGTCAAAGCCTTCAATTCTTTTTACATCAACTTCATTTTCCTGTGCTTTATCTTTCATTTCTTTAGCAATTGCCTGTACTTGTTTATCAGAGTTTCCGTGACAAATAATAAAGTAATCGGCAATTGCCGATATTCCCTTCATGTTTAAAGCAATTATATCCTCGGCACGTTTATCATCAGCAGCTTTTACAGCTATTTTCAATAACTCTTCATTATTCATTAATCAATTCTCCTCTTTTTTTACGAGATCATTATAAGTATGAAAAGTAGCCGGATAGATAGGCTGATCCTTTTTCATTAGAAACATAATGGTATTTTGAATCGCTTTTATTAAAGCTTTTTCTAAATCATTTTTTGCAAGTTCTCTTACTTCATCTACCCCAGGAAAATGACGGCCTGGTTCGATATAATCAGCAAGATAGATGACCTTTTCAAGCTTTGACATTCCAAGCCGTCCAGAAGTATGAAACCGAATCGCGTTTAAAATTTCTATATCCGTAATTCCAGCTTCTTTTTCCACCAGAAAAGCCCCAACAGGAGCATGCCATAATTCGCTATTATACATAAGTAAATCAGCAGGCATTCCTTGCGCTATAATTATCCCGCGCATCTCTTCCTTTGGGCGGAACTTTGCGTAATCATGGAAAATAGCTGCAAGCTCAGCCTTTTTTTCGTCTACACCATAAAGATTAGCAAGGGATATAGCCGTTTCCATTACACCTAATGTATGAAGATAGCGATGTTCCGTTAGTTGTTTTTTTACAAGTTTTAAGGCTACATCACGATCCATATAGGCGGCTCTCCTTTATATAATTAATAATCAATTCTGGGAGCAAATAACGAACCGTTTTTCCATTTTTTAATCGTTCTCGAATCATACTTGAGGAAACCTCCATCGTGGGTACATCAACAAAAAGGATAGGATAATTCGTTATATGGCTATATGATGGTCTATCAACACCAACAAACTGAACTAGCCCAATTAATTCATCTATTTTATACCACTTTGGCAAGTATTCAATCATATCCGCACCAATAATAAAGTAAAACTGATATTCATGATATTTTGATTTCAAAATTCTCATAGTTTCGACTGTAAAAGATGGACCTGTTCGTTCAAGTTCAATTGGTTCGACTTTAAACTGCTTATTACTACTCACAGCTAGTTCAAGCATTTGAAGACGTTCCTCATCTTTAATCGATTTCGACTTTTTCTTATGTGGTGGCTCTTGGTTTGGCATAAACCAAATTTCATCAAGCATAAGCGAAGAAAGTACCTCATTTGCGATTAAGAGATGGCCATGATGTGGAGGGTCAAATGTTCCACCCAAAATTCCAACTTTCTTCATGGTTATCCTCCTTTACGTCTTTAAGGTATTATGGAAGAACAATTTGTTTATTTTCTACAGATTCCTTATAGAGCACAATTGTATGCCCGATTATTTGAACAAGTTCTGCACCTACACCAGTTTTCAATTGTTCAGCAATAACTGTTTTATCTTCATCACAATTTTGGAGAATGCTTACTTTAAGGATCTCTCTAACCTCTAATGCCTCTCCAATTTGTTTAATCATATTTTCGTTAACTCCACCCTTTCCAACTTGAAAAATAGGATCCAAGTGATGGGCCATCGATCTCAAAAATCTTTTTTGTTTACCTGTTAACATCTTGTGCCTCCCAGCTGTTTCAAAACATTTTGTCTCATTCTTCCAACATCAGGGGAAACACCTGTCCACTTTTCAAACGCAAGTGCCCCCTGATAGACAAACATATCGATTCCATTTTTAATTTTTGCGCCTTTTTGTTTTGCCTTTAGTAAAAATTCCGTTTCAAGTGGATTATATATAATATCATATACTACAGCATTTTCATTTAAATTTGAAAGGGATAACGGTTGTTCATTTATGATTGGATACATCCCAATCATAGTTGTCTGCACGATGATATCATATTCCTCTAATCGTTTACCTGCTTGGTCAAGGCTTAAAGCATTAGATGATATCGATTTAGTACATTCATTTACAAGCTTTAATGCCTTTTCAACTGTTCGGTTTGATACATCAACTCTTTGGGGCCCATTTTTTACTAATGTAAAATAAATAGCGCGAGCTGCACCACCTGCTCCAATGATTAGAACTTTTTTCCCTGTTAAAGAAGGAATATAATCTTTGACTCCTGCTAAAAAGCCTGGACCATCGGTATTGTAGCCAATCAATTTACCATTTTCATTTACAACAGTATTTACTGCCCCAATTTCTCCAGCTAATTCATCAATACCATCTAATAAAGGGATAATAGTGCTCTTATGTGGTACTGTTACATTAAAACCCGCTATACCAATTGCTTTTAAGCCTCTCACGGCATCCTCTAAAGATTCTGCTTTCACTTGCAATGGATGGTAATGAGCATCCATTTTGTAAAAAGAAAATAAATCATTATGCATTAGCGGGGACATCGAATGTCCAATTGGATCACCTAATACCGCAAAAAGCTTTTTCACAACCTTCTCTCCCAACCCCAAGCTTCAATTGTTATGCCGATTTATATAGTAATCTTAATTATATTAGCGATTTTCTTATCAGCGTTTGTACACCCTTTGGTGCATAGGCAACCACTTTAGCACCTGGTTCGTTTATTGTAATCCAGCCAAGTCCGGAAAATACAATATCTGTTTTCGCCTCTTTTATCATAAATTCTTGTTTAACAAGCTCTGGGAAAGATCCTAACTGTTCTTGGCGAGGCGGAGTCAACATTTCCCCAACATGCTTTTCATAGAGCTCTGTAGCATTTTCAATCTTAGTACGATGGATATTTAAATCGTTTGAAACATAACAAACAAAGGATCTTCTGCCACCACTAATATAATCAAACCGAGCTAAGCCACCAAAAAATAATGTTTGCCCTTCATTTAATTGGAAAATTTTCGGTTTAATTTCTTTTTTAGGTGTTATCACTTTTAAATCACGTTTATCAACAAAATGAGCCATCTGATGGTGGTTAATAATTCCTGGCGAATCAATCAACGCTCTTCCATCATCAAGAGGAATCTTGATGATATCTAAAGTTGTTCCTGGAAAATGAGAAGTGGTGATAACATCGTCTTCCCCAGTTACCTCTTTAATAATCCTATTAATAAACGTCGACTTGCCTACATTTGTACAACCTACCACATATACATCTTTTCCTTTTCTCATTTCATCAATAGCTGCAGCTGTTTCTTTAACGAAATATCCTTTATCCGCACTGACAAGAAATACTTCTTCAGGTTTTAATCCAAGTACTTTTGCTTCATGCTTCATCCAATGGATTAGTTTACTATGTTTAACAGATTTCGGAAGTAAATCAACCTTATTTCCGACTAACAATATTTTATTATTCCCAACAAAACGATGCATACCTGGTATCCAACTGCCATTAAAGTCAAATATATCGACTATCATCACAATAAGTGCATCACTTTTACCAATTTCATTTAAAATTTTTAAGAAATCATCATCTGTTAGATCAACATCCTGAACTTCATTGTAATGCTTTAAGCGAAAACATCGCTGACATATGATGATTTCCTTTTCTATTGAAGAAGCGGGGGCATATCCTAATTCACTTGGGTTTTGTGTTTGAATTTTTACCCCACAACCCATACACACTAATTGCTCACTCAACATTTAATCCTCCCACTGAATCATACCTTTTTTTCGGAACCAATTTAATATTCTTCGTTCAACAAACCGGTTAAATTTAGTGAAAAAACCATCTGTTTGAGCAACCGGAACAACCAAGATAGTATGGAAACCACTGCGGTTGCCTCCCAAAATATCTGTTAATAATTGGTCCCCGATTACAACGGCTTCTTCTCTTTTTATGTTCATTTGTGAGATTGCTTTATGAAAAGCTCGTCCCATCGGTTTCTTTGCTTGATAAATAAACGGGATTTGTACCGGATCTGAAAATACCTTGACTCGGGTCTGGCTCCTGTTATTTGAAACGATCGTTACAAGAATATTATTTTTTTTCATATCTTCAAGCCATTTAATTAATTGTGGAGTTGCATTTGGACGGTCCCATTCTACAAGCGTATTATCCAAATCAGTAATAATACCTTTAATCCCCATATCTTTTAAATGGTTTGGGGTGATATCCAAAATACTTTTAACATGTTCGTTTGGTAAAAAATGCTTTAACACCAAGATTACACCTCATTAATTATTCCTTATAAATTATTCATTCTATCACTTTTTCTTGTATCATCATAACTAATTTTACTTTGTCTTTCAAAGTTTTAATGAATTTAACCCATTTTTCTCGATTGTATAACTATTATTACTATTTTTCAAAAATCGACAAAACACGATAATCTTTTCTGGAAAATAAAAAAATACCAGTTAATTTACTCATTTTAAAAATATTTTTCGACAAACTCTTAATATTTTCTACATTGTGGATAACTTTATTAACATTATACCCATTGATTCACTTACTCTTTTATCATTTATAAACAAATTAGTCACAAGTTATCCACCATTACCTGTGGATAACGGAACGGTTGTTCTACTGACTTTAATTTGGTAGATTAAGGGTACATCAATTGTACCTACCATTATATTTATTCCTTCTTCAAGATAGAACATTTTTTCAAAAAAACTGGAGGTGAATTCTGGCATGCGTAAACTGTCAGATGAATTATTAATTGAATCGTACTACAAAGCTCTTCAATTAAATCTAAGCCTTGATTTTGTTCGCCTCATTGAGACTGAAATCCACAGACGTTCTTTATCGAATCTAATTAAGGTATCTTCCTAATTTACCATACGCCCTAAAAGGGCTCTTTTTTTTGGCATAAATAAATTAAAGTAAGTTTCCAATTCTTTCGCCAACTTTAATTTCTACTGGGGTAGCAAGAGCGGAATCAATCTGAAATGTCCCCTTTTCAAATAGTAAAATGACAGTTGATCCAAAACTGAAATAGGCCATTTCTTTTCCCTTTTCCAATCTATCTCCAGTATGGATGATTTCAATTGAATTAACGAACATTGCGCCAACCTTTACAACCGCCATAAAGCCACTGTCCGTTTTCACTTCAGTGATCACTCGATAGTTTTTAGAAAGTGTTTTATTCCCATATTTTAACCCTAACTTATTCACTGGATAAGACTTAGCTCCCAACGTCCATTGCTTTATAATTGTGCCTGTGACTGGGCTATGAATACGGTGATAATGGCTTGGGCTCAAATATAGGATCATATAAGTGCCATTCAAATACTTTCTAACCGTCGCATGATCTCCTAACATTTCCTCAACCGAATAAATTTTCCCTTTCACTTCCATTTCGCTCGATTCCTTTATTATTCCAATATCTTCAATGACGGCATCAACAGGACTCACGACCGAATTAGGAGCTGAATCAATTCTCCTTGCCCCTACCTTTAGCTTTCGAATAAAGAGATCATGAAGTGTCGGGAACTCATGTAACTCCTTTTCCATGTCTGTCTGGTTTAAATCATATATTTTGGTAAATGATGGTACAATAAAACGACTAAGCGGAGAACGGGCAAAATGTTTAAGCATTCCCGATGTCCACCTTCCATTTGTAAGTTCAATAAGCAGGCGATATAACGGCTTTATCAATGGACTACCCCCAAAAAGTGTAAATATACTCTTTACGAACTGACATAAAAAGCTTAGAATTAAATACTATAAAGTAACACTAAGGAAATCTATTCCCTTCCGGCTTGTTGTTTAAAAAGGAGTGAGGACAAATGTTTTTATTGGAAGTGTTTGACCAAACATTGAAAAAGCTAAAATTACAGACAGCAAATTTAATGACATTAACCAATTTATCATTAGGTGGTTTTGCAATCGTATTTGGAATTAATGGGAATTTACGGTTGAGCTTGCTTTTAATATTCGTTGCAGCGCTTGCTGATCGCTTTGACGGAATGATTGCAAGAAAATTTAATATTGAATCCGAACTAGGAAAACAATTGGATTCCATGAGTGATATTATATCATTTGGTGTAGCACCTGCACTATTACTCTACGAAGGTATTTTACACGAATTTGGCGGACCTGGCGCTTTTTTCACTATTTTTTATATCGGATGTGGCGCTTTTCGATTAGCTCGTTTTAATATAACGGAGAGCAATGGCTATTTTACTGGCTTGCCGATCACAGCAGCTGGGTGCCTGGTGACGTTAAGCTATCTAACTATTCCCTATTTTCCAGCCCAAACGTTTTTATTCATTATGATGATTTTATCTTTCCTAATGGTTGCCTCGTTTAAACTAAAAAAGGTTTAAGAAAACCCACAATAAATAATAAAAAAGAAGACCTATTAGAGCCTACTCGTTCTAAGTAGGTCTTTTTATATGATCTTGAACACTCTGTTACATCATTTTTTCAACAAAATGATGTAACAGAGCCTTTAATAAGGCTCTCAGATGTCGAGAAAGGGGTATTTTTCTCGGCAATTTTTATTTTCTCAGAATCCGAATACCAAATTTATCAAAGCTCCCTGCAAATGGGTCTGTTGATTTCCGCTCCAGGCACTCGCTTTCCGCGGGGAGGTCCTGAAGCCTCCTCGGCGTTACCGCCTGCGGGGTCTCCAGTGACCTCTATATCCCGCAGGAGTCGAGTGCCCTCCGCTCCAATCAACAGGGGGCAAATCAACTTAAAGTATTGCAACACACTTTTTCCAATTTAGCTAAATGTGTTGCAATCTTTTTATATTTTGGCATGCGGCAGTAAGGAGAGCCTGCTGATATGAACGAAACTGTCAAGGCCCCCACTCCACAATAGGTTTTGCTTTGTTTTTGGGTACTCTTAAGAAGAGAAGCTATTTTCGGCTTCTTGTCTTAGTAGGGTATTTAGCCATTCTGGCTAGAATAGCTCCTTCTTTAGCTTACTGACCACTTCTCACCTCTTGGAATAGCTGTCAAGTGCTCTTCTTGACAGCTATTCCAAGAGGTGAGACACTTTTTTAGCTAAAGATGAAATGATCCTTCCTCCTTTTTCTTTTTTTGAATAGAAGGTAAGAACACGGCACGAAGGCAAAAATCTCTACAGCGGTTAGCGCTCTGATATTCGTGGGTTTTCACATTTTATCTTTCCGTATAAAGGACTTTTCCACTAACTCGGGACGTGCGTTAATCTATTTAGATATAGCACAGAGGAGGCACGTGGATTTTCCTTTCCGGTTTTTCTCTTTGCCTTCGAGCCCTATTCTCATTTTTCTATTTATACATCTATCTTGCTTTGAGGAACACGTAACCTTTTAAGCTTGAGGTATATCTTCTACTTCTTGCATCACTGCCCAAATAAAACCTGCCAATTCTCGCGCTACTGCTGTAATGGCTTTACCGCTTTCTTTCCCTCTTGATAATAAGCGGAAATACTTCTTGTGGAGTCGGTTCTGTGCTTTCCACGATATTGCCTGAATCGTTGGTGATTGCCCACTTTGCCGTCTTTGTAGTTCTCCTTTAACAGAGGGTTGATACCGATAACTCCAGGCAGACTCTACCAATAAACGCCGTACGTGTCGATTACCTGTTTTGGTTATTTCTCCTTGTCTCCTTTTTCACCACTCGAATACTCGCTAGGGATTAAACCAACATAAGCCATGAATTGCCTCGGTGTAGTAAAACGTTTAAAAGAACCGATTTCTGCTACAATACTTGTCGCTGTAATAAGAGCTACTCCTCTTAATGATTGGAGTGCTTGAATTTTTTTGGCATGGACACCTTTACTCGCTAAAATTTTAATTTCTTCTTCTAACCTTAGAATACGTTGTGCTAACTCTTTGAGTTGGTGGTAGTATTCCTGGAAAGTTACTTGTAGAGAAGGGTTTTCAAATTTTAAAGTGTCCAGCCATCTGAAATATTTGATTGTCCACTTATTTACTCCAGTAGGAGGTTTAATATCATTACGCAGTAAAAATTTACTTAATCGGTGTTTCCCTCTCAGTTCGTCTTCTTTGGCATCTTCTCTACACCTAACAAGATCCCGCAGAGCCTCATCCTCTGGAGTTGGTACATAAATTGGAGTCAACTCTCCAGCCCGATATAAATGAGCTAAGCGAACAGAGTCCCTGCGATCCGTTTTAATACGTTCTCCAGGTCTTTTAGGAATAAGAGACGGGGCAATCACCGAGCAGTGAATCCCTAGTGTGATAAATAGTCGGTACAATGGATATCCTGTCGGACCAGCTTCATAACACACTCGCAGAGATTCCGGGCTGCCCAATTTTTTCATTAATTTCCTCACTTCTTCTGGTGTATGAGGAATCATTCCATGGTATCTAGGCTCCCCTCGGCCCTCATCGGCAATAGCGACTGCAATTTTTTCCTTTGATACGTCTAAACCTACATATTTTATGGTATCCTTCATAATGACTAGCTCCTTCCGTAATGTAGCTCTGATTTGGTTTTTTGTTTTTCATCAGTAAACATTCTAACCAAATTAACCTACGAATTTACGAGTAAGGAGCTAGTTTCGTTCATGATAACTCGGATGCATTCTTCAATCCCCGTAACCGGCAATAGCGAAGCCCATGCAGCTCTTCCTGAGTCTGCGAAGCTTCGCTCAATTTTTTCCTTTCTAAATTTATAAAGTATTTTTCCAGATTTAGATAAGCGATTTAACCTTACCTTTTCTTTGTGCTCCTCTCAAACATGTCGTGTTACAACTTTCACTTTATTTTTTGAGCGTGTACATTGGGATAAAAATGGGCAGTTCGTACACTTCTTCGAATCAGATTTGTATTCCCTATATCCCACACGGGTTGTAGTTTTGTATGTTAATTCTTTGTTGTTGGGGCATCCACTTCTTGTCTCGTAAACTTGTTTTTATTTGCATTTGCTTTTAAATGTGTAGAATCCGTAAATAAAACACGTCCGCCAACCATCTTATGATTTATTGCTAGAAGTACAATCTCATCAAAAATCTCCTGAAAAATAGTAGTATCCTTAAAACGGTGTTGACAATTCCAACTAATCGTTGAGTGATGAGGTACAGAGTCCTTGAATTTTAGGCCTAAAAACCAGCGATAGGCAACGTTTGTTCTAATTTCTCTTTCTAGTTGGCGTTCAGAACGAATGCCATAAATATAACCAATAAACATCATTTTAAAAAGAATACGCTGTGTTAGTATTCATTGTTGATATTTGCAATCACCCGAATCTTTGTTCTATAACATTGGTAAAAGACGGTGAAAAGTAGGTATAATCAGTGAACGTTAGAGATATTATTAAAGCCATTCAAGAACTTAATCCAGGAGACAAGCATCGTTTACGAGCGTATTTGATTAATTCTCTTACCGCTTCCTCAGCAACAGGTAATGTGTTACACGAAATCTCTGAACGTAAGAACAAAGAAGGCTATCACTGCCCTGATTGCGAATCAGAACATATTGTTCGAAATGGGAAATACACTACCCTCGTTGATGGTGAAGAAGTTGAAAAGCAACGATATCTTTGTAAAGCGTGTAAAAAGACGTTTACTGATCTTACAAATACCACTTGTACCGAACTCGCCGTCTAAATAAATGGGTTAAATTTGTTGAATGTATGATAGATGGATACTCCTTACGCAAATCAGCAGAATTAATGAATGTTAATAATTCAGGTGATGATTCAGATGATATTTCTTACGTCACTTTATTCTACCGGAGACATAAGCTGCTATCTTCGTTAAATAAAATGGAAATCTCTGATTTTCAAGGTATTGTGGAAATGGACGAGACTTATTTTCTGTACTCTGAAAAAGGGTCTAGACATATTAAAGACAGGGAACCTCGGGAACGAGGTGGAGCTGCCAAAAAACGTGGAATAAGTAATGAGCAAGTCTGTGTGTTAGTGGCAAGGGATCGGGATAAAATGACCTTTTCTCAGGCATTCGGAATGGGTCGATTAACAAAAGAGCAATTAGATAAATCAATCGGACATAAACTTTACAATAAAAACGTCTTATGTACCGATTCTTGGCGTGCCTTTAAAACCTATGCTGCTGAAAAGGGAATGGTTATTTATCAATTCAAATCAGATGGTAAAATCCGTACGAAGGGGATTTATCTCATCCAGAACGTCAACAGCTATCATAGTAGACTAAAAGGATGGATACAACGATTTAAGGGTGTTGCAACGAAGTATCTAAACAATTATCTTACCTGGTTTCAGGTACTAGAAGCCATACATCACCAAAGAAATGACGTTAATATAAAAGACTTGATAATTAAAGTAAATCTAATACCAAATACGGAAACATATATTACACTTAGGTCATCAAACATCGTGATATAACAATTGTTGCTTCTTTAACTAATAGAATTGTTAGTACAATAAGGCAGGAATGTTGGAGTGATTGTCGAATTACCTTTTTATGCCACATATTAAAGGGATGAATGAAATATGTTAAAGACTATTAACTTAAAGAAAGCTGTTTTCGGGATTTTCATTCTCCTTATAATTTATTTTTCATATTTTTACCAAAAACCAATGCTGACAACTGGGGAAGCCACAGATTATGCGGTTCAGTGTTTGAACAATCCACCAAAGGAATTAGGAATAAAATCCTTTAATCTTAATTTGGATGACATTACTTCTGGAAATTTGTTTATTGATACAAAGAGTGGTTTTTTTAATAAATTGACTAATCAACGTGAGTTGAGTGTAACACTGAAAACTAAAATAGGAAGAGAACAAACCGTCAGAATAAATGCCTATAGTGGAAAATGCATTGAAGTGACAGGTCCATTAAATTAACAAGATGTCCTGAATTTATTATGCTAACGGAGAGTTTTAGTTAATTAGAGGATCTCCAAGAGATGTCTATTTCTATTGTAATAATTGTTGGAAACAATAATAATTATTGCCGTCTAATAAGTAAAAGTAGGAGGGCTAAATATGATTAATGCTTTTAAACTTATAGTCCTGATAATTATATTTCTTCTTATTGGAGGATGCACAGATCAAGAGACCACGCATTTAGATTTACATTCAAAAAGACTAATGGATTTTTATCCAGGCGACATTTCAAAAGTGAATCATATTGAGATGCGGAGCGGTTCAACTGGTGAGCTCGTAACAATTACAGATATACAGCAGGTACAAGATTGGATAAGCAGAGTTGATAGTATAGAATTTATACCTGACTCAAATCAAGAAGAAAAAAAAGGTTATTTATTCTTTGTCGATTTATTTGAGGGTAATGAGCGAAAACTTAGATTTTCTCCTGGTGATGTTGAAGGACACTATTATATTTATAACAAGGAATTGGAAAAGGAAATAGCTGAACTTTTTAAAAGTAAGTAGATAAAATATTGAGTTTGGTTAGATCACTTTCGGATAGCATAAAAAAACAATTAGGCTGCCATTTTATGGTAGCCTAATTTAGTAGTATTTAATCAACATTAAACGCTAACACAGCGAAAGAATAAGGGGATCAGTTGGGCGTCCATTATCATCGCTGTAATATTGGAGGATTTTTTCTAGAAGAAACAAAAAATCAATATATTTATCAATCAAACGAAGTAGATGGTCATCAGGTACTAATTCATCAATAGATACAAATTCATGTTCATTTTGACTAGACTCTTTTGGCTTAAACATTGATTTCACCACTTTTTTTATTATTTATTAGTTGAACGTAAGTTCTTTATTGAAAGACACTCTGCTGATTGGAGTGGAAGGCGCTCGACTCCTGCGGGAGTACGGGGCAGGGGAGATCCCGCAAGCGCTTCAGCGCTGAGGAAGCTCCCCTGCACGCCCGCGGAAAGCGACCGCCTGGAGCGGAAATCAACAGACCAGTTACAAAGCTAATATACTAATATCATTATAACAAATTAACGCGGTGAATTATTAAAGAATCTGTGCAAAATAATAAGCTGTTGAAGGGTTTTTCGACAGCCTGAGGCCTTTTAATAAGGCTCTTTCCTTAAACTTTGTTGCTATTTGAAACTAAATTAGAATGGTATTCCAGTTTACCGATGAAAACTGTAGGGAGTTTTTAAGAAAAGAGCACGATACCATAGTTATTTCGGGTTTTTAGACTAGGTCCGAAAAACAACAATCTATGCGAAAACAGCTTTTAATAAAAATACGCCAAAATAAAACATTTTGGACAGACACAATCATCCCCACTCCTTCATAGGAATTAGGTATAGGCAATAGTCCTAAAGAAAGCGGGGGTGGAAATTCATGTCTGGCATCTTGACTGCACTTGGCTACTTAATGAAAGAGCTTTTTTTTCTCGTTTCTTATGTGAAGAATAATGCTTTTCCGCAGCCACTATCTGCAGCCGAAGAAAGAAATTACTTACGTTTAATGGCACATGGGGATTCAAATGCCCGAAATATGCTAATAGAACATAACCTAAGGCTTGTAGCCCACATTGTCAAGACGATGTAGACTTAAAACAATGTACCAGAAACATTGATAAATCATATGTTTTAACAGGGTATTTCGTTTTGAAAAGAATTGGTTCAAATACCAAAAAGTATATTGTTGAGGTGGACGAGCCTTTGTTTACCTTATTATAAAGGTATATTTTTTTCTTACAAATGTATTTATTACTGTATTTTGTTTGTTTTTAGAAAATCAAAGTAAGAAGATTTCAATCAATGATAATCGTTATTCAAAAAAAGATTCGATTTATGAGTTAAAAAAGTCATAAATATTTTAGATAGTTGTAAATCCTCAAATAATAAAAAATATCTTTTTTACCATCTGGAAAATGAAAATAAAATATAAGATAATTAATTTTAAAAAGTCCATAGTAAAAAAAGTGAAGATGGCGCACCATCTTCACTTTTTTACTATGGACTTTTATGTAATTTTTATTTGATTTTAATTTTCCAAAAAAAGTAAGCATTATTCACTTTCAAATTCGAACAAAAGGTTTCTATGTACAATGACATACTTTCCATTTTGTGAAGGTAATGTTTTTTGAGTTTCTTTCATAGATAATCACTTTCCTTGTTCTTCAACTTCCCACAAAGGAACTTTAAATGTAACGTTCCCCCCTAGAGCTGTTAATCTAATTAATCAATTTCAAAAGTCACTTGGAAAATGGTATTAAAACTGATTTCTTAATATGTAAAAGCAAGGGTGAAACTATCCGGTTTTAATTGCATAAACATTTAATTAACCTATTTTAAAACCATCCCCAACAGCCAATTCTTATCATTTTTCAAATATTTGTAGTTTATCTTCCAAAAATAATCATAACTTTTTTGTATACTGTAATCCTCTATTTATTGATAGTAAGAAAAGCTGCTATTATTTAAATTCAAAAAATTAACTTCTTGGTACACATTTATCATATACATTGGTTTTGAATAATAATATAATCACCTTTATACTAAGGTTCTTCGCACCATACTTTGCATACGCCATGATTTAACAGATTCTTCAACGGAATTAATTTTATCAACATTCATCCATTCATCCCAAAAATCAATAGTGCCACTGTCTGGTTGATTATTTGGTTCAGAAATCCTTACTCGACTTGGCAATAAACTTGCGTCCCCCACTATTAATGCCTCTCCTCGATCAAGTACAGGAAGCAAATCAGTAAATCCACCTAAGTTATCAGGTAATAGCCGTTTAATTACATTTTGGTCTTCTGCATTAGATAGTCTCATAGAGATAAAGTTACTACATTGACTCAATATTGTCTTATTTACTTCAGAGGGCCGTTGACTAATGACAACTAAACCAACACCATATTTTCTTCCTTCTTTCGCAATTCGCTCAAAACTCCTTTGTGCAGAATCTGTTAATCCAAATGTGCTTGAGATTTCAGGAATATACAAATGTGCTTCATCACATAACAATGCAATAGGATGACGGTCTTCTTTTTTTGTCCATTGTTGGAGTGAAAAGATTAAGCTTGCTATTCTTCCAATAACCATTGGTAAAATATCTGAGGGTACCTCAGATAAATCGATTATTTTCACGCCTCCTTTTTTTTCATTTTGATGCTCTCTACCAGACAACAATGCATTCGAAAGTCGATTCATCCAATCCCATTCATTTACAGTGTCAGGAGGATTCATCATGAAAGCCAACCTCTTATCCGAAACTTTATTTTCCAATCTAGCAATGAATCGGCTTAATTTACCATGGAATTCACCTTGTTTTAAAGTATCTTTTTTAGCCCCCTGAACCATCTCAGAGTCTAACCTAATTAATTCATCTAATACTTCACTTAACATATAAGGAACAGGGCTATCCACGGTAAAATTATTAATAATTTCTACCTCTCCTATTGCTTCTAAAAATCTTCTTTTAGCTTCTATAACAGTTCTTGATAATACCATTGCTTGGTTTGGGGCATTCTGATCACTTCGATCTACGAGCATACCCATCATATCTTCATAGCCTAGCAACCAATACGGAAAACATAAGATTCCATCTTCAATATCTTTACCAAGTTCGATATCGCTTGGTCCAGCAATTCTATAATGTTTGATACCATCATCTGTAAGCGTCTTGTACTCTCCATGTAAATCAAAAAGAATTGCATTAGAATTATCTAAAGTAGCAACTTGCTCTAAAAGTTTAGCGGTTGTCCAAGATTTCCCTGATCCTGTACTTCCAACAATGACTGCATGGCGTTGAAAGAATTTATTAGCATCTAAATAAGCAATTGCACTGTCATCTAATGTATAATTCCCTATACTTAACGCCTGTCGTTCTTCTCCCGATTGAAAAGAAATTGCAGTCATAAAAGCAGTCAATTTTGCTCCATCTATAGGAAAACAATTCGCATCAATCTCTGGAACAGTTTCAAGTGTCCTTCTAAAAACATTTGGTTGTTCTAAAACTCTATCAAAAAAAGTTCCTATTAATGTAATTCTTACAGAATTGCTTTCTTTAGGATTTAGCTCGTCTTCTTCAATCTCTTCCGGTTGTAGTCCATTAATAGATTTACGGACGATTTTATTCACCATACCAATTAGATGTTGCCCCGCTCTACTACTTCGAAGGGCTACTAAACGATTAACTTGCATGCTACGTAACTTTTCAATATTATCAACATTTAATATCACACTTGTCGTATCCACAGCAAAAACCTTGCCTAAAGAGTCTTCTTCTTGATAATCAAATATCGCCATAATTACTCCTCCTACAAAATAATTTTCAATAATTCTTTTAGATCCCAAATAGAGTCTGCTATTTCAATATCTTCAGAGTTTGGCAAGACAATTTTAGAACCTGTATTGTATTCTTCAATTCCGACAATTTTCGCATTTTGATTACTTTTAATAAAATCTCTCGCTCTTGTAGTCAATTCTTTCGAAATAATTAAAATAGGGGTTTGGGAAGCTCTCATTTTCTCTACTAATTTTGGTTGGATGTGCACATCATTAAAACCAAATCCAATTATTATTATTGATTTGGCATCAGCAAATAATTCATCGACTCTCGTTATGAGACTTCTAAAAGGATCATCGTGTGTATGTTGATATTTCCCTCTCCCCGGTGTTACTATTACAGGAATAAGTTCACTTATGTCATGAAAGTCATCTGGTAACGACAGCAATTGTAATTCAGAGGTACGATACCAATCAAGTGACCCATGCACTTTAAGAACTTCAACTGAATTTGGCTCTCTAAGGGTTTTTTTTATCTTCCCATTAAATCTTTTTATGTATTGTCCTTCAAACCCTGTATAAGGATTAAGTCTCGCTTGATCAATAGCATATTCCGCTAATCGGTCATAATTCGTAGTTACTATTTTAATGCTAGGAGAAGCTGTATCATTAAGAAAGATCAACAATCGACTAAGAGGCATGGTAATTTCATTCAAAGCAACTAGCCTACGTATTTCTATATCCTTTTTACTTATTAATTCCTTTGTTTTAAAAATTATTTCATTTTCTAAATTTACATTTATACTAACGAGGTGTAATGCTTGTTCTAAATCTCTTCCATTCCTAAGTTCAGCTCTAAATTCCTCCCATTGCCCCTTTTCAGGATCGCCTGGATTAATATTTTCGCCTAAATATTTAGCTAATTCCTCCATTCCCGGAATTCCGTATGCAGCTGATGCTCCACTTCCTAATACGATAACAGGAACAAAGGAAATGCAATCTTGAATGAATTTCACTACTTGTTTGGGCAAATCATTATTCAAGTTTTTCACAAGCCCTTCAGATTATTTTCGACTAAATATGCGGAAAGATGAAAATAAATTAGCTAATCCTCACTTTATTAAAGAAGAGGTTTCCTCAATCAAAAGGGATTTTTAACAAAAATTACCTTTAGTTAGATTCTACCAATCCTCCACTTGAATATATAGTCTAAATTTACTTAAAAATAGAATTATTTGTAGAATAATCCATAATGTTTTCACTTACTACAACAAGTCAACAACCGCACAATATAGCTAATACCTGTTTGTGCCAATTAATCTATATAGGTTTTGGCAGTTGTGAAATGCAGAATAGAAATACAGAACTTTGCAGGGAATTTGTACAGATTTCCGCATGAGAATCTCATGCAAATAAAAAAGGACTTGCTGGCCACCCAAGTCAACCTCTACTGTTAAAGTGCGAACTCAAAACAGATGGAGGTTAAGGAGGATGTTAACAATGTCCGATAATAATGTATCAAATACTTACGAAATGGAAAAGGGATGTCAATCGAAGAAAATGCAAAAACGCTAATTATTAATTAATGCTAACGTATCCACAGCTTCGAGTTTTGATCAATGTCCGACGAGCAACTTCTAGATCATTGAACAACATTGAATGAGCGGCTTGGTAATGGAGAGTAAACACTGATTTTCTTGGTGGACTCATCTATATCTATTTCTGAAGTCTAGTTTATTTTAGTTAATTTTAATAAGGGTGTTATTTTTTTAATCAAACAAACGACTTAATCTGTTTACAACATGTTTATTATAAAGGAAATCGACATACTCCCTGATTGAATGAATGGTTTTTGCCCTATCATTCGCTTTTTTTTCTATTTCAATAATTTTCACCATTACATCTCGATATCCCTGAAAAAACAATGCATATAATTCAATTTCACTTGTATCCATATTCTCCATCTGATCAATCAGTTTCTCGATAAGTATCCTTTTTAATTCATTATTTTTAATTTGATCTTCTTTTGTTTCTGTATGGCTATCAGATAAACCAAAGACAGATTTATATTTCTCTTCAAAGTTTAAAACATTAAATATGTTTAACAAAACTTCATCAGAAGGCTTTTTATAAACTCCTTTTTCAAGCTGGGAAATGTAACTCGGACTAACCCCAATATCTCTTGATAATTCTCTTACTCCAATACGTTTTTCCAAGCGTTTATTTCGAATTAACTGGCCTATAACAACTGTGTTTCTCTCCATCTTCTACTCCTTTGTTTACTGTTTGCGAAAAGTATAACATTTTTTTGATTAGTAAAAAATATAATAAACACTCACAAGTTTGGATAATCACTGGTTTCCATACACAGCAGAAATCATCAGACTAGACAAAAAAATAATGGACGAGTTAAATAGTGAGGAAGAGATTAATAACAAGGAAATACGAAAATTAGTAAACTTTATGAAATATGTCATTCTACTATTGTATCTTAATTTAAAAAAAGGATAGCTGGCTACGCCGCTATCCTTTAAGTTATTCTTTTGAATAAAAATTCTTTTAAATCTTTTCCAAGTATAACATGATGACCCTTGGTATTAACTGAACGCAAACCCTTTTGACTTACTAATAATCTTACTGTTGCTGGTGTTACGCCAAGCATTTTAGCAACATGTCCCGATTTATAGACCTTATAATCCAATATTACTTCAAATATTAAAGGCAGGGATGATTTTTCTCCAGTTTTTTTTACCTTTTCCATCCAACTATCAAAATTTTCACCTTGTAAATTTTCAATAACCCTTCCATTTATTCGATGCCCTTTTTTGGGCTTCTGCTCTAAAAATTTTTTCAAATCTTTTCCCAATATTCTATGGTGTCCACCAGGATTACACGATGGAAGTTTATTTTCATTTACCCATCTTCGAACAGTTTTTGGAGCAACGCATATTAATTTACCAATGGTTTCAGGATTCAACATTATATTATCTGGTATTTTATCAACATTTGTAAATTCCATTATGATGGAATTCCCTTTTTTAGATTATTCAGTTCATCTTTCACGGCTTTTAATTTTTTCTCCAATTCTCCCATTTCAGCTACAACATCATTAAGCGTGTAACCCAATAAAATTAACTTATCCTTTTGCTTCCTATTTGTAAGAAGCAATAAAGAATTTAGTTTTTGGAACCTATTTTCTAATAAATCATAAATTTTGTTAAGTTTCAAAATATCTTTACTAGGTTTCAATGATGTAACTTGTTTATTCTCGGCAAATTCATCACTGTATAAATTCTTAGTAAAAATTTTATTTTCAAATTCTTGGGGGATTTCATCAGTGTTTCGATATCCCTTTTCAATTTCCCATTTAATCAATTCTTCTCGATCAAAGGGGTATTCCAAGGTTTCAGATATTACTTTGATATATTCTTCATCTGACAAAGATTCAGTATATTTAATTTCATTAGTTGCCCCAATCATTCCTCGTTCCTTATGCCTCATCTGAACCTGGGCAGCCCGAATCAACTTCATTTGGTTTATTCTAGTATCTTTGATGAGACCATTAACAATCCAGTTATTCATTGACCTTCTTGAATCCTTTAAAATCAACCACTGACGTTTAGTAGGGGGCAAAAACAACATGTTTCCCCTTAATTCATAAAGGAATTTCATGCTCACTTTTAAACTGCTTTCCGGGTCTTGTTTTACTCGTCGAAACAAATATCCTTTACCTCGCTCCTCGCAGACACTATATATTTTTTCACGAAGATATTTGTTTATTTGAAAAACCAGCACTGGAGGAATTAATGTACCAAAATATTCATTCGAAGGTGACCTTCCTTGTTTTGAAGCCTTCGCAGGCATAAAAAGCCTGACATAACCAAAGTTTTCGTCAATCGTGCCATCTTGTTTATAAAAAGGTTTAATTGCTGGATCAGGCTTTAGTAAACCATTTTCATCAATCCAACTTTCCCCTGTTATAGGATTAGTGAAATACTCAATCCTTATTTTAATCATTTCTTCTGGTCGGATACCACCAAGTGATCCTAAAAGCCATGCGATTGCAAAGGAAACGTTTCTTTTTTCTAGAAATTTATAGACTTGAATATTTTCATCCTTAGTTAAATAAACCTTCACTCTAATACTTTCTGGATCTGCCTTTTGGGGAGTAAGCTTTTCTACAACCCTTTTTATTCTTTTTTTTACATTATTAAATTCCAATATTTGATTTAGAACAGTTTCGTCGATTTCTTCCTCCATATTCTTAAGTAAAAAAAGAATAAAAGGTTTTATAAAAAAATTTGCGGTAATGTGCCATGAATAACTTGAAGTTATTCCTTTTCGAATAGCATCAATATCATACTTATCAATACCGTAAATATTAAATCCCTGCCTGGTATTATCAAATTTTATACTTTCTTCTTTATTAAGTATTCTATATGTGTTCTTACTACCTATTTTTTCATAATCTTTGATTTTGCTACGTTGGCAAATTATCTTATAAATTGTACGTTGTAATTCATCCCTATGTTTGGAAAGATCGATTATTTTTCCGTACTTATTCCCAAACCACGGATCAATGAGGGGTGTTCCATCTTTTCTTTCACTTAGGTACTCTTCAATCAATTCATTTATTTCTTTATTCAGTAATTCTTCATATGTTTCCCCTATTTTTTTTCTGGTTGAATATTCAAAGTTTTTATTTCTAGCATCTGGTATCTGATCCAATAGATATTTGTAATCCCAAAGAAGTGACCCTTCATATTTTTGGGGCTGTTTTATTAGATCCTTTTGACACAACCTTTTTAGAATTTCGTAGGTGGGTAACTCTTTTCTTTCAGATAAAAAACGTAATGAATTAACATTCTGTGCCTTTACTTTATTTAAATCGAAATAGTATACCGTTCTTCCGCTTGTAGGAGATATACTTTTATCGATAACTAAATTACCCCATTTATCATTCTCTTCAATTTCTTTAATGAAAGTTGTTAATGGGATACCCCATGATTTTGCTAATTTGCTATCTAGAATAGCATTCTTATTCTTTGAAAGAGACGTATTTTTTTGCTCATAGAATTCAACCAACTCCTTAATTGGTTCAATATTCTTCTTTAGTATAAACACCTTAATTTTATGATCTAGTTCAGCATAAAATATCATATCTTTAAAAATATCGTTACTTAGCATTTTGTATGGGACTACCTTTTTTCTAAAATATTTTTGAAGTTCTTTTGGTGTACCAGAGATAACGTCCCCATATTTTTCCTCTATATCTTCCCACTTTATAATTTTCATAACTATTTCTTCCATTTAAAAGCCACCTCTATTATAGGATTAACAGAAAACATAAAATTTATCCCTATTTTTCTTCCGATAATACATCTTACCTAAACAAAGAATGGGTTAATTTTTTCTTTTTTTGTGATTTGTTTAATAAATAAAAGAATAGGTTATCCTTATAAAACAAATATTAATCAAAGGAATAAGGGGGTTATTTTTACGTTTACTGTTTACTGTATATTTTTATTGTATATTCAAAATCAGTTTCAATCAAGTGGGATTTTATGTAAATTAATGTTCTTGAAAGGATGATAATAAGGTGGGATTTTTGTATGTCGACTTTGAAGATAACGAAATATTCACGCCCGAAAAAATTGCAACAATGTGGGGATTTCACCCCGAAACTGTTAGAAGTTGGTGCAGAACTGGTAAAATAAAAAGTCACAAATGGAATGGAAAATATGCAATTTCAGGAAAGGATTTTAAGGACTATATTAACGGAGGGATTTAATGAACATAAAGCTTTTGTGCTTATCATTTTTCAAAGAACACAAAATAAATTATTATTTTAGGTCACCAGTTATTATTTTTAATTGTTTATACTGTAAAAATGAAATAAAACTGAATGTGGAGAATGGGGAATGGAATTGTAATAATTGCTCCAAAAAGGGAAATCTATTTGATCTTAAGGACCTTATCACAAAAGGTTATATAAGCAAAATGATTTATAATCCCCGCAAAGAAAAAAACAAAATTAAACAAGCCATTAAGTTAATAAAAAATGAAATTAATGATCCAAAAATTCAAGCAAAAATTGATGAAATCAATCAACAGGTAGAGCTTTTATTTATTTACTTTGTGGAAAAAGAAAGTGGATAATTACCTGTTTTTCTCAATTAGATATTTACTTAACAACATCCCCAGAAAAAAACAAGATGAATAAAACTACATTGCAATCCCATCAGACCAATATATAATAAAGGAAGAAACTCGCAATATTTCGATCTTTGCAAACTCTATTTTCCTATTTGCATTAACCTTACCTTTTAGTACCATAAAAAAGAATCGCCGCAGCGATCCGCTTTTTTACACCAGCATCCGATTATGGAACAGCATTTTATAAGGTGAGACATATCTAAAAGTAAAATGTTAATTGAATCTGATTGAAGATAAAGAATTAGTTCTATAACAATTTTGGCAAACCATATTAGAATAAGGTGCAACTGGAGCCCCACAATAAATACATTTTTTCCCCTTATTATTGTTCTGATGCTCTTTGTTAAAACTATCTATTTTTTTATTGTCTTGTCGAATTACTAGTTGTTTATTGCAATCAACACATTTTGCTTCAATTAAGTTATCAGATGAGATAACATTCTTCTTCCCGCATTCTTTACAAGTACGGATAATTATCTTATTTTCCTTAATGTAGTTCGTGATTAATTTTTTTATTTCGTACATTGTATTTTTTACAAATAATTCATTTAAATTTTTAACTAATTTTTTATCTACAAGAATTAATTCTCTTATTTTCTTATCGCAATCGGGATCTCCTTTACACACTTCTAATAATAGCCAATTTTTCATTTCATCCCTTCGACTAAGCATAAAAGCATTCCCTTCGATTACTTATAAATATAAAACTACTATTTATTATACTAATAAACGATAGTTATTTTATAAATATTCAGTGATTTTTTTATTCATCAGTTGAAAAGAAATAATAGGTATTCCTTTTCTCTACTTTTATTTAAGGAACTTCTTAACTACTACAATAAAACTCCAGAAGTTGTTCAAAAATCTGGCCCTAAATAAAATTAGCGTATCCCTGTCGAAGCAAAGATACCCGTTAATTTAGGTATAATTATTCAAAATCTTACCTGAAATAAAATCCCTTCTAAAAAACAAGGAATTATTTTCCTGGAATAGTTAAATAAACAATTATATCATTCACTTTCAATCTTAAGCGAAATTTCGCCCTCTACAAATAGATGTAATTCCAGAGTATGCACTATCAAAATTAGGTTCTCTTCTTATCGAGAGATCTAAAAGGGCGTATAATTATACTTAGCAATTGCCTGTTTCCCTCTTCTATTCATACATAAAGGGTAGTATTCTATTAGTTATCTTGACATACATATTTTCATACTTAATAAATTTTTTGGTTGGAGCATATGATATATATTCGCTTCATTTTCTGAATTTCCTTTAATTTCCTTATCTAACTAAACTGACCCGTCGAACAAGGAAACTTTCTTACGGTCTAGAAAAGGAACCTAATCTGTTGAGAAAAGGCACCGCGGTGCCGGATTTTTTACGTTTTTTTATTTCTCAATTTGTCCTTCGTTCCATGATAGAATGGAATAAAAAGGATAACGGAGGAGTAAAGGATGCTTTTTTTTACGAAAAGAGATCGAAAGATACACTTTATATCAGCACTTATTAATGGCGTTATTTTTACGATTTTAGGCGTTTATTTTTATAGTCCAAAATCGTTTATTCCATTTGCACTTATCTTTTTTTGTTTTGTTTTCGTGATTCAAATATTTGTAGGGATTACCCCGATCATTTTAAAACTTTTCTTTTTAAATTCTCTTCACCCAAAGGAACAGACAAAGGAATTCGAGAAAAAAATAGCGATGATTCAAGAAGAAATCAAAAGAGTCAATGGCCAAGATTACAACGAGGATGTTTTCTATGATGAATAAGCATTACTTGAGGGGGCATCTTTCGTGTATGAAGGCTATGGGTATTGGACAGAAAATGATTCCGAATTGCTAATAATAGCTTTATTAGTGCTAGTTCCTTTATTTTTAATTGGCCCTATTATACAAAGGCACAAAGAAACGGCAAAAGCGATCGTTACCTTATTTATTATTATTGCTTTAATTTATGATTTCTTTAAAAAATGACAGGAGATTGAAAGTGATGAATGTTATTATCCAGATGGTCTATTCGGTTCATGGGAGCAAAAACAGCCGGGAAGCATCCTTCCCCCCCCGGGGAAAAAGGCCTGAGGAACTGGCTTATGATTGGTGGAAACAAATCAAAAAGGAGATGTCCTACTTTGCGAAGCTAGAAAAGGTTGTTGTGAATGGGGAACAGGATATTACCGAGACTATGATAAATATGGAAAACGCCATTCATCATCTTCAAGGCGAATTACCGTTTTAGGGTGTTCCACCAACAAAAGCGGAAAACATACGATAAGAATATAGTTATTTCCATTTGGAGTAAGGGGGTTAGATTTCATTGAATACACTTTCTAATATTAAATTAGCTTTTCAACAAGCAAATATAAAACTGTTTGAAGCAATGGATAATTCGGAAGACGGACAAGAAATATTTTTTTGTGGGGATAATGATTTTCAAGAATTTATGGATTTTTTGGCAATGAATGAAGTTAAATATGCTTTTTATACTCATTCTGAAGTAACAGAAGAATCATTAATTAATTTGGAATTGATTACAGAAGAAGAATATGGATTTGAGGCAAAACGTTTTAAAAAAGAAGCTAAAGAATATAACAAGCTAGTTACGAAGCATATGGGGGATTTACTTACTGCGACACTTTTTACGGTTCATAATGGTTTATTTATTAGCGTGATTATAGATAGTGAATTGGAAGATAAACTTAAGGAAGATGGAGAAGATGCTCTGGACTCTTTGACTAGTGAATATCGGGACGAGATGGAATTTCATAAAATTGAAAGGGAACAGGAACTATTAAGAGAAATTGAGGAAGATAAGGCACAGGAGCGAAAACAAAGAGTACATAAGTTTTATGATCTCTTAGAAAAAGATAGATATTTTGCAAGTCTCACAACCAAAGACGGACGAATTTTAAGAGCAACCGAATTAGCTGCAGAATTAGGATTGAAAGAAACAAAAACAAACATTGTAGGATATTTAGATGTATTTTTGACCAGAAAAAAAATGGAGAAAATGAAACAAAACTAAGGGAATTCTTATGGGTGTCCCTCGCACAAAACATATACTAAGGCATTAAGAGTGTTTAATATGTTGTTCAGCAATTCCTGATTTTCTGAACAGACCCTTAGCGTATGTTTACAGCGTTTTGCTGGTAGATCCCCTTTAGGAGGATAAAATACAAAAGAACGAGAAAATTTACTCGTTCTTTTTGATTTTTCTAACACCTTTTATATAGCTTATAATATTTCTTTGCCTTTTCATCGTAAGCAAATCCAATTGGCATTTCCCCTTCATCCACCGGCTTATCCATTATTAAACGTTGCGTTCTATTCAACATATCTTCTGGTATCTTTTCATTTTTGAAAATAGGTAAATTTAAATATCTAATTTCATCAAGCTTATAATTCGGCGTGATTAAATCAAGTTGAGATAAATCTGTTATTTTAATATCTATCTTTTTGATAAAATACGCATATTTTTCTTCGATTAATTGATGTACAACTATAATTTCTATTTCTCTATTTCCCGTAAAAATAAAAAATCCATTAGGATAAAAGTCGAAGAGCCTGTCTTTTATAATATTAAAATTAACAATTTCAATTTTATAGCCAAAATCGCTATAACACGGATATATATAGAAGAATCTATCAGTTAAAAGTAATTTATCAATGTCAATTTCATGTATTAAATTCTTAACTTTTTTAAAGAGCCATACTTGGGATCTGGAGGAGAAAAGCGATCTTTTTTCTGCCACTTTACACGTTCAATTTTTACCCCCCTTAAACTATTTTCAAAAGGGTTTATGCTTATTGCCTTTTCTTCTTTTTTTGAACCACTTGCTCCTCGAACAATTAAATAAATAAAAAGAATGCCGATTCCGAGTAGAAAAATCTTACCAACAGGGAGGTCGTAACCTACTTGTTTTTGTGTTGTTGTGTCAGGAAAATAGGCTCCTGTGCCGGAATTAGTTTTATGCGTATGATATTCTCCGTAAGTCAATCCAAAGCTTTGACAATTAGTCCAACAATAATGGCCACCGTTTGTGTCTGTCCTGCCAGGGTGAGCTTCAACGTAACTTACTTGTAGCAAAAGAAGCAATGCAAGTCCGAGTAGAAAAAACTTATTCATTTAATCCCCCCTCTTTTTTTATGCTTCCTAATCAGATTTAGTTCTTTTGTCAAGTTTTCAATGAAAATCAATATATGTATATCCTGTATACACAGCATGAAACCTATATTTGCCGGGTATACTAGATTAAAACGTGCATACACGGGGTGAAAATAGTGGCAAAAGAAAATCTAAAAGATAAAGAATCGAAAAAAGAATCGGAAGAAGAATCGGAAATAGAATCGGAAATAGAATCGGAAAAAGAATCGTTTCAGGTCAGAATGGATGATAAAAAACTCTTAGCCATTCTCGATAAAATGCATAGAGGTTCAGGATTATCAAAAAAAGATTTTTGGGAAAAAACTTTCCACGACTGGTATATTCAAAGGCTCGCTGATGATACAAACGAGAAAGTATCCAAAGATTTGCGAAAGCATTTTAAAAGCGATGTAGACAAATTACAAACGGCTTTAAACTCGATTTTGGCCACCTTTACAGGCCAAATGGAGAATATTTCGGTCGAAAAAAACAAATGGGAACTGCAATTAAAGAAGGAAAAAGAAGCCAGGGATCAAAAATATGCATCCCTGGAGGGAACGTACAAAGAGCTGAGAGCCGAACATGAAAAATTCAAAGAAGAATCTTCAGTCCGCGAAGAGGAGATTAACGCTGAGAAAAAAAGGTACGAAGAAGAGATAGCAACGGCTAGTAAAAAAGTGAATCTCGCTGAAGGCCAAGTAAAAGACAAAGAAAAAACCATCGAAGAGCGTAAGAATCGCATTGAAGAATTAGAAGGGGAAGTTGGAAAACACAAAGATGAAATTGCCCAAAAAAATCAGGAGATCTTAGATAAAATCAAGGAAATTGAAGAATTGAGGCCTTTATCTGAAACCAACAAAAAGCTGAAATCCGATATAAAACAGATGGAAGAGACCCATGCTGCTGCACTAAAACAGAAAGATGTTCATTGGCAAAACGAAGTGGATAAAGCTGTGACGAAGCGAGAAAAGGACATGCTGCCGGATATCCGAGCAGCCGAAGAAAAAGCATGGACAGACGCTCATGAACGTGCACGGACCGAAATGACAGCTATTTATGCACCAGAACTGGATAAATTACGAGATCAAAATCAAAAGCATATCGAAACGATCGCGAGTCTAAAACAGGAGCTTGAGCAGCTTCGTTCTATTTCCAAGAAAGAAGAAGAAACTAAAACAACAGCAAGCACAAAAAAAGACACGAAAAAAACGAAAAAATAAAAAAGGCGAGCAAAAGATGCTCGCTTTTTTATATACCTTAATAGGTGTGAGTATACTCATTTTCCCCTCGCTTTCTCGATTCTGTCCACTATCTCCAGCTCTTCAATTCGGAGTGTCCGCACTTCAGGGGATTTGAGATCGTTACAGTAATAGAGGTTATTGGATAGATCAACAAGAGAAAGCTTTCCGTTTTCCCAAACCGAAGCCCCTGTATCGCAAGAAATAAAGTTGTTTCCAGCTCGATAAACGGCGGAGTAAGGAGTGTGCCCGTGTACCATGATCCGGTCCCCTATCGCCTGTTTTAACGCCTTTGATGGGACCGAATACATCCAGTTCAACTCGGTAAACGTACTCATTTCATGCTGCTCCGTGGCAGGCTTATTAACATCAATTCCGGCGTGAACGTAAAAGTGTTCCTCATCCTGATGATAAAGAGGGAGATTCGCTACCCAAACAAGGTGCTGAACCCTTTCTGTTGTGGTTTGAAAAGCAGTCTTCAATTCTTGTATGACCGCTTGTCCACCGTAACGCAGCCACATATTGCTTTTCATGCCAAACACATATTGCCTCATCATGATTTCGTGATTTCCTAGAACCACAAAAACATTTTCGGGGTATCGCTCCTGCAGCTGTTTAGCATACTTGAGCACTTCAACAGAATGGGGACCACGGTCAATCAAATCGCCAACCAAGACCAGTTGATCTTTCTCTGGATTGAAGTTGGCTACTTCAAGAAGCGTCACCATCGATTGATACTGGCCGTGCACGTCGCTCATAGCCAATTTTCTTTTCTCCATGCCTTATCCTCCCTATCCCTTTTTTATTATGACCATCATGATGGATTTATATGATTAGGGATGCGTACAGAGTGTACACCTTTATATAAAAGGGTTTTATCGGTATACATTCATCAATTCAGTGATACTAAAACCACCTATTCCCTTGATTAAAAGTTACTTAGAATAATATAGTAAGGGGAAAAGTGATGTTGTTAGAAGTATGGGATTTTCATAAAAAAATGTATGATGCACGTTGGAGTGGCGAAGGTGATCTATATAGTAGTTTTGTGCAATTAGAAACGGATTTTATCGCTTTAGCCGAAAAAAATGGATTGGATTATACCACCATCAATAACATGTTGGAGCAGCTGTATATTCCCCATACAAATAAGACCTACTTCCAGAGCATCTCAAACACACTCATTCAGCACGAAAAGAAAAAGGCAGACCATCTTGAAAAAAGTTTCCATTACGCTTCCTAGTGATGTCTGGGAAAAGATCGAGAAAGAGATCCAAGACCATGAATTAAAATCCATGTCCGCTTATTTTCGTGAAATAGCTTTAGCACAACAATTGAAACATTAGTTTTTCATGTATACACGGTATACCTATTGATATAACAAGCTTAAATGAGTATGCCTTAATATAGTTTGGATACATTCTTCATTTTATTTATTGCCTCTACCTATCGCCAAATTTTCCACCATTTCTTCTTAGGTAGTTCTTTTTCTTCCTGAGCAGCTTCGGCTACAGCAATTTGTCGCCTTACTTCCATAGATTCTCGCATACCGGTGATCAGCATTTCATCCCGTTTGTTCATTTTTTCATCGATGTATTACTTTATCTCGTTCAGCTCCTGGTCGTGTGCTTGCAGTTATTCTTCTAACACGTTCATCCGTTCATCCATAGTGTTTTTCAGTGCCATCAAGGCTTCAAGCCACGTCTTCAATCACCGTTCACCCTCATCTGTGAGCAGCGATATAGAGGGGTAGATGGTACATCAGTAAAGGTTTTTTCTACAATCTTTACAACGGTATCATTGACGTTCAACTTCTTTTAGTCCAAGCTTCACCAAATATTTTCCAATATATTTCTCCAAAAACTATAAGATTCAATCTTTCCCATCCTACACCACCTGCGAACACTTTCTACATGCATTCCTATTAGATCTCAAATTTCTTCAGGACTTAAAATAATATCATCATCATCTTGAAAGATCTGATGTATGTACTTCTTAGTTATATTTTTGTATCATATTTAAATTCCTCTTGTTAAAATGTACCATCATAAACGTATTATTTCGAAATTCGTATTTTGACTCTTAATTAGAGAGCCATTCAAAAATCATGTTTTATAATATTTTTATAACGCCGATTTTTCTCCCCACTTTTATTCATTTTATTCCTAATTGATATTATCCTATTAATACCTTCTATTTCCCTTCCTTCACCCATAATAAGCTTATAGCAAATTATTTTGAAGTATAGAAAATCTTTATGCTTTACATTTTTTAGTGGAAATTGATTAAAAAATGGAATGATAATTTCCAATATATCTTGCATTTTAACCACTTCAAATACTGAACAATTTTTATAAATCCTAACCTTTCCACATCTAAGTCTTTTTTTTATGAATTGTAAGATTTTTTTATCTTCTCTTTTTAATGAAATTTTAAAAGATTGCACAATCTGGTAACCCGTTCTATGTGTTTTACTTTTTGTTATTTTTATACAAAAGCATCCTTCCCCCATCGTAAAACCAGTTATTATTCCTGCTTCAAAAAGGTCCATTTTCGGACATTTCTCATGTATTGTTTTTCCTCGCTGCCACTTATTTTTATACCGCATATTTCCTATGACGACACTTTTCCAAAACCATTTATCTCGCTTTTTTTATAAAACCAAAGATAACGATAGCCAATAAATGGATTATTTAATTCATATTTCAAAAGAAAATTTTCATCTGACAGATTGCACCTATAATATACTTCAAAATATTTCATCAAAAAGTGGAGTTGATCTTCTTTCTTTTTAAATATCGTAAAATCACCAACACTTATGGGAAAAGCATTAACAGTAGATTCCATTCCTGGCTGTTGAAAATAGTATAAGGAAAAAGGCATATTGAGATCTAATTTAAAAACACTTTCTTGGTAAAAAATAATCCCTGTTTGTTTCCCTTGATATAAAATCTTTTTAAGTTTTTTCATGTTATCAATATTTTTATTATTCTTTAAAATGCATTCCAACGTGACTTTCATGGTTTCAACTCCAGTGACTTGAATTTGAAATTTAGCATTAAAAAATATTATATATCTGCATGAGTTTATATTGGATATAATAGTATCTTTACCCATTTCACCAATAATATTCATTATGGTAAATAGTATCTTCACATATGAACGTATGAAAAATTTAACCAAACTTATTAAGGAGAGAAGAAGGGAACTAAACTTTATTTCTTTATATTTCCATGATGGTGTTTTATTGCAGCTTTGGGTACTTGCACCACCTTCCTTCAAAAGTGCAATATTTCTAATCGGAAGTTCCCCATACATTTAATTAAGAATTCATACCATTAGATATGGTTTTATCACATTGCCTCTTTCCCTATGCCCCCGACAAACCGATTACAATGATTAATAAAATATAGAGGTATTTAAATAGTCCATCACGAACTTTCTATTATACCTTTAAAGAGAATTCGAGGAGGGAAAGCAATGATTGATAATTTTGGAGAAGTGATTCGAAAAATTAGAATTGAACAAGGATTTGGATTAAATGAATTTGCCAAGATTCTAGACGTTTCACCAGGCTATTTAAGTAATTTGGAAACTGGAAAAACTAATACTATTCAACTTTCTATCCTAAAAAAAATTCAGGGTAAACTACATATCTTACCTATTAATGAAGAAATAATTAATTCTCCTATTTCCTTCCGCTTACATAAACTAGAACATCAACTAATTGATTCATATGAAGTAGATCGCCAGATGACTGAATTATTAATTCACCAAATTGAATCAACAATTAAGTGGATTAAAGAAAATACATCTCAATAATGCAAAGGAACTTAATTTAACGTCAAATAATACCGCCACATTGCGAAAAGTAACACAAAGTAGCGACACCACTATGTGAGGTCGCTTTTCCTATTAACCGCGTCTTGCTCGTTTGAGAAGTACCATTCTCTACCTTGATTACAAAGGGCTATACACAATAGGGCTACCGTTTTTGCTGGGTTGCCCTTTGTGAAAATGCATGAGCCCCACCAAAGACTCCTTGATCTGTTAACCAAGAAATAGCCTAGTATTTTACGCCTAGAAGATGAGCTAAACGCATTGGTTTGAGTCTTTTAATCACAGATTTATAAATATTTGCTCGGTATTCATTTAGGGGATTTCTTGATAACTCTTGCTCTAATAGTCGCTGCAATAATTCTATTCTTTCATCTAATGATTTTTTCTCATTATCTGCGATAAAATCAATCATTAATTCAAAATTAAAATCATTCATCAATATCTCACCTCATATTTTATTATTGTAAAAATGAGCTGAAAAATACCAAATTAGGATGATCTTTATATACGAATTCTACCTTTTTGTTTATAAGATAATTAATCTCAATTATTTCGGTTGATGATTTTAGTAGAATCAGCTAATTTTTTGTATTTAATTTATCCTAAATTTGAACTAAAAAGAAAGAAATGCCCACCATCTATCAATTTGCCAGACAGTGAATAATATTTGAATATTAGGAAAAGTTATTGTCAATACAAAATGGAATTTTGTGTTTTCCTCAAGCTTGAATACAGTTGGTACGAAAAAAATGTACCCCATCTTTTTTTGATTGTATAAAAGGGATTTTAATTCATTTTTCTTAAATATTTTCGATGTTTTTTCCATTATTTCTGCTAAAGTGATTAACACTACATATCCCACCAAATGTATTATATAAAGCCAGGTGTGAATACTGAAACAAATGCATTTCCCATTCCCAGAAGGGAATTAGAGGAAAGCGAATGGTTAAAGCTTCAGGTTTTTATTTTGAAATCTACTACAACAGACAAGTTGAGCATGATATGTTTTTTGAAAAGTATACTGACACCATCCCATTTATTGCTGATGAATTCGTTTGGATCTATCGGAAAATATCAGCATTTGAAAAATGGGGAATCAATTAAAATTTGAAGCTCCCCTTACTTGCATTCTTTCCGAATGATCTTGATACTTCGCTAAAAGGGGAATGACGGAAGATGAACGCTGCCTTATCCATTTTAGAAGAAACAAAAAAGCGACTGGATAATCCGTGAATGGTACGAAGAATTCCTTTTTTCCAGTTAAAGTCTTAGTTATTACCTTTCCAAACTTTTGTTAAAATAGGGCTTTTCCGGGTTTGAATTGTAAGGTGCATTCCAGCTGGGGGACATTCGGTTAAAAAAAGAAAATTTATCGGCTAAATTGCGAAAGGCTCTAAAACCTCTTCAGTAAATAAAAAAGAGAGAAATAATTACAAAAAAAAGAATACCCCTACATACTCAGGGGCATTCTAGTTTTATTGCAATTGTTGCTTATGACGGTACCTTATAGTAAATAATGGATCATTTTGATAAGCAAAGGTAATTGCTTTTCGATTAACATTTGGTAACTCATAAGGAATCTCACTTATCTCATTTCCATTTAAGTCGACACCACTTGTTTAAGCCTACTAACTAAATCTTCTATGTTTTCTTCTAAACTCTCACCATATTGTTCTTTGGTTGTGCCGTTAATCCCAGTTGCCTTTTTATTAGGAAGTTCAAAATGACATTGAACTAATGATTCCTTATTTAATAGATGTGCAAGAGATGTAAATTTCATTTTAGGATCAGATTTTGCTAATTCTGCTATCCTTAGTAGTTTTGTTTCCATTTATTATACCTACCTCTGTGTGTAGTAAATGTGTCCCTAGTAAGGGTGATACCTGGTAGCTAGCCTTTCCTTCATAGGTACTACGCTGCTATCCTACTCCCTACACGGCATTTGGTTTCCTCGCTTTTTATCACTTGTAGACCATACTCTTCTATTAAAATAAGAAAAGACCGGTAGGGTCTCCCGAGTTGCCGTATCATATCAATGTATAACGTGCCAAGGTCACTGACTCCAGAGAGGTTTTATCCTTCTTGCCTTTAACGAAAGATAAAATGTAGCTTTCTGCAGAGCTTAAAACATCAGCCCTCTCGGTTTACTAACATTATGGAGCTCAATCCCTTCAACCATTTGGCTTTCGGCCCGCCACCTAACTGTCTACGCTTAAAGACTAAAGTTACCTTTAGCCCTCCAAGACTCGCTACGAGCGAATGGCTAGTTCTTACTCGACGGGAATCCCACCCGCTATATGATACGACCTAGGCTCGGCCGCACACGCACCCGTTTGTTTAAGTACAATATTTCACAATCTTAAACATAAAGAACAACTTGTGATTCCCTCATAAAAAGGTCGTCCTTTGACGACCCTTTCTAAATCCTAATCATGTTTAAAAGCCAGTTAGAATATGCCACTACTTTTTGGGTGCTTGTACAAATGTTTCTAATATTTTTTTGATTTCTTCCACGGTACAGCCTTGGCTAGACACTTCGTAAATGACCCCGTTTACCTTGGTAGTAAATAAAGGATTATACGGAGCATGCCAATAAGTACGGCTGTATTGGGTCCATTTCACACCATTGGAAA
This sequence comes from Neobacillus sp. PS3-40, assembly GCF_030915485.1. GTDB lineage: Bacteria > Bacillota > Bacilli > Bacillales > Cytobacillaceae > JAUZPL01. The sequence continues at coordinate 1,127,396 of NZ_CP133266.1, forward strand.
TAAAATCCCCGATTTTTTGGTTGGGGTCATACTGAAAATCACCATTGTAATCAGGATGATTCCCGTCTTGATATCCTTCTGGAAATTCTTGTATCCAAATAAATTTGTCAGTGGTATGGTCATCACCTGGTATTGTGACCGTCTGCCCCATGATGCTTCCGGGTGTAGGTCTGTACTCAAGTTGTACATGATAGCGAGAACCGTCGTTTCGTAAAGCAATAGATGTCCTCTCTAACTCAGGATAATGTAGTATTCTCAAAAACCGTACTTCTCTGCGGATGTTTTGATAAGCCGCCTGCACCTCTGATGGATCATTCTTTCCGCCAAAAATAGACTTTACATCCGGTTTTTCCACTTGTTTCGCTCGTTTGAGAACCTGATAATATTCGATAGTTCGCTTCCTTGCTGTACCTCCTAGTATTTCAACTGCAATATATTCATCTGGTGATTGATCTTTAATGGAATAATAGTTGGAGTTCGGAGGATATTGTGTAGTGTCACCTTCTCGTAAAAACTCCCAATCTCCAATACGGGATATCGTGCCTAGTTTTGAAGCTAAATGCTCTTTGGATACCCTCTCATATGTCGGGATATAGTAATGAGCGTCGTGAACGAGGTATTCTGAATAAGGATGCGGATGTTGATCGCTTGTCCCAAAGAGCCTAAGCCCAGCCCAGCTTTGTGTAACATTCGGAACTAACAGCAAGAAAAGAACCATTAAAGTTACGAATAGGACCGCCTGTTTCGTTCTAAACCGTTTTTTCTTGTTTAAGATGCATTCAATATCGATTTCTTCTGGAAACCGGATTTGTCGTTGAACGTTTTTCAATGTGTTTTTTAATTCTTGTTCCAAGTCCATCCCTCCTTCAGAGATATATCTCCATATGGTGATGACATCAATTGATTCTTAAGGTCGCCTCTGGCGTGATGAAGTCGTGACTTAACCGTTCCCTCACTGACAGTAAGGATCGAGGCAATTTCTGAGATGGATAAATCCTGCATGTAGTATAAAATGATAACGGTCTGATGTTTCATCGAAAGTTTTTGAATACATTGATATAACTCTTTTTGGTTTTCTTCCTGCAGATAAATGTGTTCCGGCTGCCCGTCCTTGGACTTGTCCAAAATATCCTTCCACGGAGAAAAGAATCGTTTTCGCTTTGCCATTTTCCACGTTACATGCAGTAGAATTTGATGAAACCAGGTTTTAAACGATGCGATTTCAGGATTAAACCGATGGATGGATTTGTATGTACGAATAAGGGCTTCCTGTACCGCGTCATCTGCCCCAGCTCTTTCCCTTAGAAGCATAAACGCCACCTGGTATGCTGAAGGGATAAATGGTTTCAATAGTAAATTGAATGCATTATGATCCCCAGACTGAGCTTTGATAAGTTCTTCATGTTCCGTCACGTCCCAACCTCCTTTACTTACCTACTTATTCCCCCTGAGATAGGAATTGGTTCATTTTTTTGGGAAATTTTTTTAAAAAACTCAAATAGAAAAAGCCACCAATCAAGGCAGCCCCATACGGTTTATTTATTAAAAAGTTCGACACCTATCAAAAATTCCCCTTTTTTAAAGTCTTCTTCTTAAAGTAACCTGCCTTGTTAGTGGAAGAAGAAAAAAACGCTACTCCTCTTGAAGTAAAGCACCCTTTAGCTTAAAAATTTATTTAAAAATCAAGTACAAAATTATTGCCCCAACAATGATTATTCCACCAATTGTTGGACTGCCGTAAAATGTTCTGTTCCAACCATCATCTGTTTCTATTTTGCTTTTATCTTAGTTCTTCTCAACTTTTCTCATTGTTTGCATCTCCTGATATGTTAAAAATAAAAGCTTGAAAAGGGCGTTTTTTTAATTTACTTCTTATTGTCAAAAATCTCAATTTCCTTAAAAATCCTTGAGTAAACATCCAAAATATTTTCTTTGTTTGCCGTATCGTTATAAAGACCGAATTTCCAAAACGTTACACGTTCGCCAGATTGGTAATATCCAACGACATAATCTCCAGACTTCGAGTTAGAAGAGTCTTCATAAACCTTTATCTCGTGTGCTTCCTCATCGACCGATGGTATATAATATTTTTGTGGTTCGATGAAGAAAATTGGAATGCCAACTTTTTTATAGATTTTCGCATAGGTTTCTTTAGAGGATCCAGATACATGTCCTTTCATTATTAAAACTGCATTATATCTTGAAGATAAATTATCTTGAGTTAAATTCTCTATTTCAATCTCTTTGAAAACAACATTTTTCTCGCGAATCGTTGGAGTCTTACCAACAATACCAATAGTTAAATTCTTACCGTCATATAATGGGCTATCAATTATATTTTTATCATTATTGCACGCTGATAAAAATGATAAAAGTAGTAATAAGAACATTATAAGTGTCTTCTTCATTATTTTATCCCCTCCTATTTCTGTTATTTACATTTTAGCAATTCATTTATACTAGAAAAATCCACACTACCTCTCTTTTCCGATTATTTTATAGGACTGTTTACCAAAAAATACAAAAAAGATGTCAAACGACATCTTTTTGTGACCTTTTTCTATTCAGGGGTACAGCCAACATTTTAACATAAAACTCACTCTATACATTTTTTGGAAACAAAAAAAACGTTTTCTCCTACGCTAAGGGAAAAACGGCTTCTTTTTATTTTGTTTGTCTTATTTTAATAGTCGAGTTCATTTTCGTACAGAATTGCTTGTTTAACTAACGCTACCCGTTTACTTTAAAAAAAAAAAGGGCGTTACCATTGTTCAAGTAATGCCCCCTTTAGTTCAATAAAAATTGGTCCTAATTCACATATAGATGCAAAACATCTTCCTGCTTCTCATATCTTCCGTTTATTACACCTATACCATCAACTGTAAGTGAATCAATATTTTCAATGGGATTATCCTTTAATATCAGATGTAATTTAGTTATATTTTGGAGTCCGCCTTTACAATAGGCTATAACAGATTGTTGAATTAGATAGTCTGCATTGTTAATTCCTACTTTTATAAAGTTCTTATGTAAAAGCCTATCTTCAAATTGAACGATATTCATCGGGTCAAAAGATTTAGCAGTTATTTCACCTTCAATAAATAGATTAATTCCTTTTTGCTGCTCAAAGTTTTCAAATGTAATTTTCCTATTTTGCCTAACAAAATTAATTATTTCCTCTGTTTCGGGACTTATTTCCACATCACTTATTTTTTCAGAGTTATCGGAAATCTGTTTTAATAAATCGTATAGTGTTTCTTCTTTGCCCCAAAAACCTTCCTTCCAACTTGGCAAAAAATCATCAAGTAATAAACACATAACCAAACCTGAACTATAACAACTCTTCCGTATATATGAAGTGGATTCATATTTGTCAATAAGGTGCTGCCCATATTTTCTTAAAATGGAATTGTACTCTAAATTACATTTTTCGGAGAAAGCCTTTAGTTCAACATACCACGCTGGTCCTTCAATTGTTTCAATTGAATTTTCGTATAATAAATAGTTATTGATTTTGGTAGCCCTTTTTTCTCTTAAGGTAATAAAAGTATTAAGATATTGTTTCTTTTTAATAAAATTATTTTCTAACATTGCACTAAAAAGGGTAGCTCTTTCCTTATTTCGTAATTCCACATTTTCTCTTGTTAACGGATATGTGATTCCCAGAATTTCATTTACAAACCGTTCTTCCCCTTTAACATATTGAAAACCATGAAATAATTCGTGTACGAGATTAGAATATAAACTTGCGTAATCCTCGTACAATTCTAGATTCACGATTGCCGTTGGAAAATTATCATAAAGAATGAGTGTACAACCTATAAATTGTTCATCCCACTTTAATATTTGATATTTGTCCTTTTGAATTTTTGTCATTCTAGGATGGTTGAAAAGATAAACATAACTCTTATCATATAATGCGTAAGCAACCGATTCAAAACTAAACCAATAGTTTTTCAAATTCGCATTTACTATGTCTTTGCAAATACGGTTAAGATAAATATCCATTGTTTTCATCCCTTATATAAAAATTTATAACTTCTAAATTCTCTAAAGGATTAAATCCTCCTTCTACTAAAAGTGAACTTATTCAAGTTAACTGACGGATTGTATAAGAAGAAAAAAGCATTACCGTTATTCCAGTAACGGCCCCCGTTAGCTTAAGTATGATCTTTCGCAATATTTCAAGTAGTAATCTCTATTGTAATAAAGTTTCTTGTGTTCTCTTCATTTTTGGCTCGGTTTAAAGGTATATTTCGACTAATAAAAGAAAAGATACTTAACTCCATTTAGTTAAAAAAGGGAATATATTTGAATTGCCAGTATAATAGTTAATGCAATGATACCAATAATCGATACTATTTTTCCGTAACGAATTGCCCCTTCAGACACTTCAGGTTCCTCTTTATACATCCATCTTCTTCCCCATAATAAACTATCCTCAGTGCACAGATACGTCCAAATTAATACCGCATATAAAGGAATCAATATAATAACAAGTAGAAAAGTGTCGGCCAACTTTATCCCTCCGTAATACCCCCGGCTAGTTCAAAAAGAAATTATTCCATACTCTTACCTTGACTAACCACCTTAATTAATTCATCAATTTTTTGATTTCTCTCTTGGTCTGATTTTGCTTTTGTATTCATGAATTTAATTACTTCATTTACAAAATAAATACCAAAAACGCTAAGAACGAAATATAAAATAATAGGTAAAAAAGCCAGAACAACAAATCCACCATTCATTACTGTTAATAATATAAGAGAAAGAAACAACCCACCTTTAATCACCCATTTCAAACCACATCGCCTTTTCCATTTGCAAAAATGCTTCTTTAAGTTTTGCACCCATTAGTTAAAAAAAGCGATTCTACAATTTAAGAATCGCAGTCATTTGGTAAAATATTCGAATAAAAAGCCAGATACCTTTCTTAATATGATTTAACTTGCTGTTGGTACTTTGGCTTCAATAGTTTTTGGATGAAATTTAATTTCCAAATTCCAAATCCTATCAAAGTTCCCAACATATTAAGAATAAAATCATCTATATCAAAACTACCTCTTCTAGACACTGATTGGAGTATTTCAATTACAAATAACAATATTATTGTTGTAAATGAAAATATACCTACGTTATTTATTCTTTTTACGAGGTAAGGAAGATAGATACCCATTGGGAAAAACATTATTAAATTACCAACGAGGTTTTTAATTGGTATATCCAAATTCATACTTCCATCAAAAATTGCCTTAACATATGTACTAATCGTTTTAAATGGCACAAAATTTGAAGACTTCTCGATATACTCCACCAATGACAAATCTGACCATACAGAGCCTCTTGATCCTAAAAATAATAACGATACCAATCCCAATAAATAAAACACAAAGCTTATTACGATAACAACTTTTAATACCCTTCTCATTTTTCCTCCCTGTGCTACTGTAGCATTGGTTAATTTAATTGTTAGTTATTTAGATATGAACTATTTTACCATTAATTCCAATGTTTGTATGCGACTTTTATTGATACAGATAGGTAAGGGTTTGAAGTTATCGCTCCCTTTTCCCCCTGTTCACACCGTACATGCGACTTTCACCGCATACGGCGTTCCAACTAATTCAATTTATTCTTTCTATGTGTAAGCAGACGAGTGTTAATTTTCCAATATTAGATTATCTCATTTTGACACTTTAGGCGTAACTTATTTATCTTTTCCTTTTGCTTACTGGTAAGCTTTAAAGAATGTAACAGAGTTTCTATTTTAACCTTGTCTTTTAAATGAATTAGTTGATGTATAGCTTTATCAAGAATTATCAAGTTTGAATAGCTATCATCTTTTGAATGGTGATATGGGTTAATATGATGACAATGCCATTCGTTAATCCCTAACTCTACCCCTAGTATGGCACACTTGCCATATTGGGCGATAAATTTACTAATCCTGTTGTCATTGTATTCGATAGTTCGGTTTGGAATGTAGTTTCTCATGATGTAAGAAAGCATAGTTTTATCAATTGCCTTTAAGCTATTGTGTATTTTTGCTCTACCTTCGGCGGTAAAATTACAAGTCGTTTGTGAAAAACAGAGTGTTGTTTTCCACCGTTGGGCATGGATAGGCACAAAGACCATTTGTTGTATCTTAAATAGTTTAGCCTTATAACCCTTGTATCTTTTCTGTAAGGTCTTTGTCATATCATGAAAACTTGCCTCGGTTCTAATGTTCTTTAGCTGATTATATAACGTTTTGCGTAGATGAGCGTTTAACTCATTCAGATTAATAGTAATTTGAGTGGCGACAGAGTAATAGTTTTGGATTCCCATGACGACGGTATTGAAATTCCAAACAGTCTGAATGCAAGGCTTTTCTTGACTACTTTTATAGCTTCCTTAATCTTTTGGAAGGCGTTTGCTTTAGCCTTCTTCGACATATCGGACCTTGCTACATAACCAAATCTTGTTTTTCCTTTCCTTACGGCTTTTATTGAGAAACCAAGAAACTCGGAAGAGTTTTTCTTTAGATTAATTACCTTCGATTTTTCCTCACTTGTTTCCAAATGAAGCCTATTCTTCAAGAAGTCTTTCAATGCGTAATTCATTTTTATTGCATGTGACCTAGTTCGGCACATTACCTTAAGATCGTCCGCATAACGGACGATGAAGCACTCTTTCAAAGCTGTTTTCTTCAGAAACTGATACTTACTGCCATTCGTGGAGTAAGTATATCTGCTTATAAACGTTTCCCATTGGTCACTAACCCACCAATCCAATTCGTTTAATACAATGTTGGATAATAACGGTGATAGAATACCTCCTTATGCAAAGCTTAGCATAAGCCCCCTTGCGGTGTCCCAGTATCTGTTTTGTACTTCTTACCTTCCTCCATATATCCACCTTTAAGAAACCTATTAATTATTCTTAATAGGTTAGGGTCGGTGATTCGTAGTTTTAAGAACTCCATCATCCATTTGTGATCAACATTGTCAAAGAAGCCTTTGATATCTACATCTACGACATAATTAACTGTTTTCTTTTCGATATAGTGATTAAGTATTTTAAGAGCGTCGTGGCAATTACGACATTTGGACGGAATCCAAAAGAACAGTCTAGAAAGTCATTTTCATAGATGGTATTTAGTATCTTTGTAATGCCTTTTTGTACAATCTTATCTTCGTGTTCCGGTATTCCCAGTGGTCTTTTCTTGGTTGAATTGAGCTTTGGAATATACATTCTTCTTACGGGAACAGGGCGATAACTTTTGCTTTTAAGCCTACTTACTAAGTCTTCTATGTTTTCTTTTATATTTTCACTGTACTGTTCCTTGGTAGTACCGTTGATCCCAGTCGCCTTCTTATTCGGTAACTCAATATGACATTGAGCGAGCGAATGCTCATTAAGTAAATGCGTAAGAGATGTAAATTTCATTTTAGGATCAGATTTTGATAATTCTGCTATCCTTAGTAGTTTTGTTTTCATTTAGTATGCCTACCTCTGGGTGTAGTAAATGTGTCCCTAATAAGGGTGATAACTGGTAACAGCCTTTCCTCCATCAGCATTACCCGACTTCATAGGTACTACGCTGCTATCCGACTCCCTACAACGGCATTTGGTTTTCCTTGCTTTGTATCGCTTGTAGACCATACTCTTCTAAATAAGAAAAGACCGGTAGGGTCTCCCGAGTTGCCGTATCATATCAATGTGTAACGTGCCAAGGTCTCTGACTCCAGAGAGGCTTTATCCATCTTGCCAATAACGAAGGATAAAATGTAGCTTTCTGTCTCAGTTAAAACATCAGCCCTCTCGAATGACTAACCTTATGGAGCTCGATCCCTTCAACCGCTTGGCTTTCGGCCCGCAACCTAACTGTCTACGCTTAAAGTTTAAAGTTACCTTTATCCCTCCAAGACTCGCTACGAGCGAATGGCTAGTTCTTACTCGACGGGAATCCCACCCGCTATATGATACGACCTTGCTCGTCCGCACAACTGCCCGTTAGTTGAATAAAAAATAGCCGCCAAAATTGGCAGCTGGATCTTCAACTCTTGCACCCGTTAGCTTAAGAACAATTCTTCACAATCTACTTATGCAAACAAAAGTTCAGCCCTCTTTAAAGTAGATATTATTTTCGATCTAAATTATTGCAGTATGTCCAACGCTGTTTGGATTATAGAATCGGTTTTATTATAAACGTCTTCTCTGGTCAAGCACACTTGTATATCAGGCTGTATACCGATTCCCTCAAACTGATCACCATTCGGAAAAAACGTTCGAATCGAACCGATACCCAAACCTTTATCCTCCCCTAAATTGACGTATGCTGGTTGCCCAGTTGAACCATAGGTATCCTCGCCAATTATGATTCCTCGCTTATTGTGTTTAAAAGGCATCGTAAAGTCTTCAGCAGCTGAACCAGTATATTTGTCTATTAATAGGATGATTTGTCCTTTGTAGCTCTCCTTAAGGCTCTTTGGAGTTTGTTCCAATGGACCACATATTGTGTATCTGAAGTTTTCTTGGAAGCTAATAGGCTCGTTCCCATATCGCTTATACATCCATTCAGGATGACTTGACCTGTCCATCCATGAATAATAATGTCTGTCCATAAGTAGATCGAGAAGGTGGTGAGGTGTATTCCCTCCACCGTTACCCCGCAAATCCACGATTAACGACTCTGCTTCCTTAAATTGATGAACCAACCTTATTGCTTCCTCTTCAAAGCGAGGGTGAATAAAACTTGGTATGCTTATATAAGCTACTTTGTTTTCTCTTATCCAGCGTCCTTCTGTGTTGACGGAGGATTTCTTTTTAAGGATCTTTTGATGTTGGTTAGCATCCAACCAGTGAATCTGATTACTTCGAGTTGTACCATTGCTATCCATATATTTAATTTCGGGGTTTTTATCTTTTAAGAAGAAAGATAACATTTGTCCAGCTTTTATTTTTCGAGATATTTCCTTTTTAGCACCAATGTACTTGCCAATCCCCTCATACCAAACATTCAAAGGCTTTCCATCTATGGATATAATTAAGTCACCGTCAGTTAAATTTTCATCATATGAGTTTTTCACCATCCAACTATGTGAATTTGGTTCAGGAATGAAATTGAAGTACCCATTTGGAGGCACTATTGCCAGATCGAAATAAAAGGTATGCCCATTCCGAAACCCACCAATTAGTTCCCACATTAATAAGGTAAAATCATAATAAGATTCCTTTTCTGCAGCCATTTCAAAGAATGATGAGGTAATCGAAGGCAATTCTTCTTGCGTGATAACACTGTCCTCCCAGTGGACAAAGTAACGGTCAATATTTCTTATGGTTTCACTTATAATAAATAATCGTTGTTCCAGTGTAAGAAAACTGTTTCTTTTCATATAATTTCACCTCTTTTGACCAGTCCGTGGATAGTCAGCTATTCTCTCAGCCTCACTTATAATTGACTTTTCATTATAAATATTCTTTAAAAAGAATCCGAATCCTTCTTCAGCTAACCTGACCGTTCGCTTAATATTATTATGACAAAAATGTATTATAAATTAATAAAATTATCGTACCAATCAATAGTAAAATATCACTAAAAACAACTTTATTATTTTTCCTGTTGTAGAGAAAAATCTTTGCTAAAAAGAATAACAGCAAAATCAATAACAATACTTGAATAATTAAAAAGATAACAACCTCTTTGGTAATGAAAGTCTTCAATATGTAGAAAGATAATACAGATAAAACTCCAAGTACAAACTTGGTTCCAGATAACTTATCACGATTAAATAATAATTCCAATACAGCATTTTTTTTCTCCATTTTCTTCCCCCAATTTTTTAAATATAGTTATCATTTAGTGTTAAAGTTTAATTACTTATTATTTTTAATATTACGATTTTTTTGTCTAAAAAGCTCCACTCCTCTTGAAGTAAAGCCCCCGTTCGTTTAAGTACAATCCTTCACATTCTTGTTTAAACTTGTTGTGTCCAAATTTTATATATGTCTTGACCATCTATGATTGTTTTCTCTCTATGGATACTAATCTTTACATTGTTATAAGAAGCCCATTTAGGTAAAAAGTATTCTAAATAATTGATTACCTTTTCATCAGGAGTTGCATATCCAACATTCATCTTTCTGATTAAATACGGACCGAAATCGGGAAGTAACGCATCTGTCCATTCCTCCGCTTGTCTTTTCGAATCAAAAATACGATTATCTTCTTCATAACTACCATTAATCCACACGATGTTCTCCATAGAATCACCCACTTTTTTGGAGTTAAGACAAATAAATGTAACCAAACCATAAATTAGTTTTAAATCAACACAATTTAATACATTATTCTTCAATGAAAAGATACATTTCTTATTGAAGTAACCTGCCATGTTACTTGAAGAAGAAAAGTGCATTACTGGAATAACAGTAATGCATCCATTAGTTGAAGAGTGACACTTTTATTTGTTTCCACTTTACTTAAGTATTTCTGAAGTAACTGTTTAAATAGCCGATAATATACCCAAGAAGTCCAACTAATAAAATATCACCCCCGTTGTTTAAGATATTTATGGATGTATGGTTCGACCTCAAGTTAAGTATGATGTCTAAAACTGAAGGATTTATCAATTGAATTAGTGAATAAAAAATAATTGCTTGCCAACTGGAAGTCGTAGCATCTCTAAATATTTTTTTTTGTCGTTCATCACCCTGTCTTTTCCCTTTGCCATCACCCGAAAAATGCTTTGTAGACCAATTTAAAAATGTAATTACTAAGTACAAAAGTATAATCGCTACAATAAATTTCATTTTTTTCTCCCCTTCACAATTTACTTAGTCATATTTAAACAACTCATCAACGGTTGTATTTAGAACTCTGGCAAGCTTAAAAGCTAATTCTAAACTAGGGTCGTACTTGCTATTTTCAATAGCATTTATGGTTTGACGTGTTACATTACAATATTTTGCAAGCTCTTCTTGTGAAATCCTTTTGCCTTTTCTAAGTTCCCCAATCATATTTTTCATTTCTTTCACCTATCCGTAGCATTAAATGTAAAAAATGTTTTACATTTACATTGTAAAATATTCCAGTTAATATGTAAAACGTTTTTTACATTAACTGGAACATTTTTTGTATTCCTTATTGACTAAACCTCCCGTAATTTAAATTAAGCTTCTACAATAAATTCCACCATATATTTACTTAAAACAACGAAAAAACAGTGCGATTTCAATTGTGAAATACACTGTTTTATAGTTACGTTTTCCCGTACGGGTACTCCAAAAGAGAACGGCTTAACTTAATCCATGAACCTCTTTTTGATTTTAATAAACTGTTCCTTGTTAAACTAAACTGCTTCTATAGTTGAATAAAAAATAGCCGCCAAAATTGGCAGCCGGATCTTCAACTCTTGTACCCCATTAGTAAAAAAGCGACTGCTGTTAATGAGCAATCGCACCCGTTACTTTAAGTGTAATTGTTCACAAATAAAAGATAATGATTTTGAACCTTTTAAAATAAGGCTATGTTAAATGATTATGTTGATATTTGAATAAAACGAACTGTTGTTCTATAATGGTTATATAAAAAATGAAAAAAAATGATTGAAGGATATTCTTTACGCAAGGCATCTGAGCTGATTGAAGTTCACTACGTTACCCTTTTCTATTGGCGGCACAAAATTTTATCCGCTTTGAAACAAACGGATTTTGACCAATTTTCTGGTATTGTTGAAATGGATGAAACCTATTTCCTATACTCTGAAAAAGGCAAACGAAATTTAAAAGGGCGTAAAGCTCGCAAACGTGGCGGTTCTTCTCAATTCCGTGGAATCAGTAGGGAACAAGTCTGTGTGTTGATTGCCAGAGACCGTCAAAAACTGACTTATTCAAAAGTGATAGGACAGGGACGTATTGTAAAATCTCGCTTGGAGAAAGCAGTTGGCTCCAAGTTGTCCAAATCGAATACTCTTTGTACTGATGCGTGGCGGGCTTTTAAAACCTATGCAAAAGACAAGGGATTGGAGCATTATCCATTCAAATCTGATGGGAAGGAACAGGTCAAAGGGCTCTACCATATCCAAAATGTCAATAACTATCATAGCCGCTTGAAAGGCTGGATGGACCGATTTAATGGTGTGGCAACCAAATACCTCGACCATTATTTGAGTTGGTTTCAGTTCCTAGACCTAATCCGATTCCGCAATGATTCTACAACGGTAAGCAAAATGGTCATTGATAGTTGCTTATTAACTACCATTGCAACTTATGAAAGATTAAGATTATCGACATTTACCTTATAGATTTTCTCCTGTGATTTCTAACTGTGAGGTTGAGAAGTATTTGAAATATATAATGTGGTTTCGGAAATAAGAATTGAGGATTAAAGAGAAATTAGTTCCTGACGATTTCCCAAAACATGTAATTCAGTTTGAATTTCAAATGAATATTCCTTGGTTGTTAGATTAATGGGATTTATTTTAATAAGTTTATAAAAGGCATGGCAAGAGTGGGCAACTTTTTTGTTGTTCCAATCAGTTGTCCCCTATTTAAAAATTTCTACAAATAAAAATAAGCTCGATGGCTCAGAATTAGGTTGTGCTTGATATAAGTAATTGAATAATAAAGTAGAATTTTTATTAGGTTGTAAAATAATAAAAAAGAAAAAGAAAAAGAAAATACATTACCCAAAATATCACTATATTAATAGAATATTGTCCTAATTTTCCTGTCAATTTTGAAAGAATGCTTAATAGTCGCTTTGAAAATAAGATGATTAAAAGAAGAAGTAAAACTTTAAAAATAAACAAGATTGGTAATGCAACGACTAGAGTAGCTAAAATAATCACAATCACTAAAAAAAAGAATGAATTTACAGATGTAGTTAACTCATTTTTCATTTCTACAAACCTCCACTTCAATTTTCATTATACCAAATCGTACAGTCCTTTAGGGAAATTTTACAAAATAATGTAAAAATTCAACCAATTAAATTAAATACCACCGTTTCTGTCCTTGATTTAATTTGATTATCAACAATATTATTTAACAGAGCCTAAAATAAAAATACTTCCGTAGTTTAAGGCTTGCACCTTCGTAATTATGTTCAATACCAATTTTTTCGAATTTAACAGAATTTGAAACTCTTTAGTCTCTAAAAGATAATCTTTCTTCTTTCAAAGCAGACCTAAGTTTCGGTAAAGAAGCTGGACCCATACCGTGAAATTTTAAAATCTCTCTTTCAGTATATGTTGATAACTTCTGTAAAGAAACTATTCCATTGTTTTCTAAGGCTCGTCTTGCAGGTGCGGATAGCGATGCAAGAAATCCATTTTCAGGCTTGCATTCTTGCTCACACCTCGGACAGGTTGGACAATCGCTACTTTTATAATATTTATGCCCCTTGTTACAGGTCTTTAAAGTTTTGATGGGAGTTGTCATCTTAAAATGTCTCCTTTCATTATGAAATTTTCATATTAATAATTCGAGAACTCAGATGTGATTACCTTCTTGAACATAAGCCCCCGTTACTTTAAGTGTAATTCTTCACAATTAGTTCGCTTAAAATAAGAAGCTACCGCAGCAGCCTCATATGAAAACACTATTGCTTTTTTTGTTCAGTCCAATCTGAAAGGATTTCTTTAATAATTTCTGAAAGGACATCCACAGTTCTATATTCCTCATCCAAAGTGTTTTCAGTTCCACCAATTTCTAATAAAACAGAGTTACCAAAAAGGTCCTGATTATAGGTATTTTGATTTGGTGGATTGTCTTTAACAATGACTCCTCTTGATAAGTGAGGATATTTTTCTTCAATATATTTATGAAGCAGCTCCGCAAACTTCAAATTTACTCCGTAATTGAAACTGGCTTTGGATACTATAAATGCAATCCTAGGATAATCTTTTCCATCCAAATTAATCGTTGTCTCACTTCTTTTTAGTGTATCTCTGTGTAAATCGAACACCATTTTGATTGACTTATTTTTCTTTACCGCATCTTTAAGTGGCTCTCTAGATACTTTATATGATTCTCTGAGTGGTAATTTTTTTTGTTTTAGAATTTGCATGATATTGGTCTCATCGTGGATGGACTTAATACCACTCTTTTTTAATGATTGGCTTAATCTTTCACCGACTAATGTAATGTTTTTTGTCTCATGAAACGCTTCATTGGAGTCATTCGTTTTAGTTTCTGTGAAAAAAGATTCTAAATTGTGCGTCTGATATAAATATACTAGAGGAACTTGGCTGCTAACAGTTGGTGAGGATGCAGAATTTTTTTCTTGGTAAGTGTTAAGATTATTGAAAATTACTTCTTTACCACCATAAAAGGTAAACCATGACAAGGTAATGGCACTTATTGCAAAAATGGTTGTAGCAACTGAAAATTTTTTTATTCTTCTTTTTATAGTTAATTTCCTAGCAGTTTGTTTTAGCTTATTAGATGTGGATGATACAAATTCCTCTCTAGGATTGAGTGGATATGCTTCTCTAATTAAATCAAATAAGTCTTTTTCAGTTTGCATTTCCAATAACCTCCTCTGCATCCAATTTCAATTTCTTTTTAAGTTCTTTTAAGGCTCTGTGGTAATCAACCTTGACCTTTGACTCGCTACATTGAAGGATTTCGGATGTCTCTTTAATTGAAAATTCGTTAATACCTCTTAATATTACTACCGCCCGATAGTTTGGTTTTAACTTTGAAATCGCTTCGTGAACAAGCCTTTTCATTTCGTTTTGTTCATATACTTCATTTGGTTCCTTTTCAGTTGAAACCATATGTTTAAAAAATCCATCCGTGAAGAGGGAAGAAAATTTTCTTTTCCGATAATAGTCAATTGCAACATGCTTTGCAATTGAAAATATCCAAGTTTTAAAGTTAACAATACTGTTAATGTTAGACAGGTTATTTAGGACTCGAATAAACACTTCTTGGGTTAAATCCTCAGCTTCGTTTTGATTACCAGAAAAACACATAAGGAAGCGATACACTTCTAAATAATAGCGATTATAGATAATATCAATCTGTGCCTCTAAATTTTCGTTATCAAACAAATCCTTCCCCCCTCGTTTTGGTTTACATATATTAATCGTTTGAGCCCCAAAAAAGGTTACAAGTATTTATTCACACCTATATAAATAGACCGTCATTTAAACGGTCTTTGTGTAATATGTAAGTAAAAAGGAGTCATTTTACAAATTCTCTAAAAGAAGGCTTTTTACCTCTATTTTTTTTCCTCTTCTTATTCCACTAACCTGACCGTTACTTGAAGAAGAAAAAAGGCTTTACCTTTATTGAAGTAAAGCACCCCGTTAGCTTAAGTACAATTCTTCACAATGTACCCTTTTGATTTAAATCCTTCCACTCTAAATGAATGATTTCTTCGCAGCTTTTTACACCCGACATCCATTCTATATTTCCAGCAAATGTTTCTGAACATTTAAATTCAATTTGTTTTTTCTGCTTATCTAGGATACATTCAATAAATCCTGAGTAATCCCTTGTTTCATCAGGATTACGGGAAGAGCTATAAAAATTTAAAAGTTTATAGCAGTAGGGTAAACTTGGCATCCATTCAAATACACGAGTTGAAAAGGTACTTTTTAAATTTACATAGGTTAAAGAATCCAATCCCCATCGTATGGTCATTTCACCGTCTGGATATGTGGCTTTAATTTTTGCATATCTTCCAGCATCATCTTTTGAAACCTCGAAGATTTCAAACTGTGGTAGTTCCCGATTACGTGTCATATTCATCCCTCAATACAACAGACTTAGCTTTATAAGCTTGTTATTAAATTTGAAAGTAACCCTTTTAAAAATAAACTGTCCATTAGTTGGTCAACTGAAAAAGGAGCTGCCATCGCAACTCTTTGTTCAATATTTGTCCTCGTTAGCTTCAAGCGTTTTTAAAATCCTCTCAGCAATCTGTAGACAATCGTTTGATTTTTTAAAGTCATCCCCGAAAGTCTTATAGAGGATTTCATTGATTTTTTCTGCCATTTTATCGGCATTATCCTTATTTAGAGTTGCGGATACAATTCGTTGAATCTCAGATTCATACTCATCATCTGGGCAATCAAGGGAAAGTAAATCAAGTGGGTCCCATTCATTAATTATTTCTTGGATTACTTCAAACGCATCATTATATTTACCTTTTAAATGTTTATTTGACAATCGATTACCCCCTTTACTTACTAATACTAATTATATAAGATATGAGGTAATTTTTGTTTTTTCTTATTGAGGTATCCTGACCGTTGAACTCAATAGGTGTATAATCCTTCCTACTCAACGCTCCCGTTAAAATAGTAACTAAATTTACTTCTACTGATACTATTCTATTCCGTATGCAATTTCTTCCTTCTTCTCCGTTATACCGTTCCGAATTACCACATAATATCTGGGGTTTTCTTTTATAGACAAGCCATGAATTACATAGGGATAGGATACCTCCCCATTTTTTACTTTGTGACTCTTTATTTCAATAATCAGGTTTTCACCCTCAAGTCGGGCAGTAGCGTACTGATAATCACCCTGAGATACTTTAGAAAAAATTTGAAACGATTGGCGGTCTCCGTGGGCATGTACCCCAATAATATAAACGCCGTTTTTCACTTCTTCAATCGGGGTTGGATCAAGGGCTCCTATATAAAAACCTACGTTATTTGCATCCATTGGGAAATCAGAATAGGAGGACATATCTAATGTCCCATCTTTCTTTATTGCAGGGAATGTTTCCGCGAATAATTGTTCTATGGCTCTTGTTGATTCGTCGAGCAAGCTATATATAGTATGTGTATCCTTAGTATTCATTACGGTACCGTGCCCATTTATTAACCAAAGGAAATAGAAGTCTCCCCCGAGAGTCACTTTATATATGGGATTAGAAATATTTGCAATTCCAGGTTCTTTCACGGCTGTTTTTACTGCTTCTTTAAGGATTCTTATATCCTTAGAATCTGCAAAAGTAACCGCACTTTCGTTACCCAATTGATTTAAACGTTGAACTTCCACCGTTTCTCCAACTGATTGCGAACCCAATGAAACCTGCTTTGATTTAGTTACACTTTTGTTTGAACAGCCGACTGCCCCAAATAACAGAATAATAAACAGGTAGATGTAGTACCTTTTTCTTTTCATATTTAGACCTCCATCCCATTTTCAGTTAATTATATCCAATTTTTAAAGAATGAGAGATATTTAAATTTGGATAAAGATGGACAATTAAACTAAACTGCCCTTTACTTCAATAAGAAAAGGCGATTCCCTAATTCCACGAACACCCCCGCTCGGTTTTAAGTAGGTTATTACTCAAATTTGTTTATGAAAAAATAATTTAAAATGGAGGAACATATCAAGTTATAGAAGGTACGATTACTAGAGAAAACAATTGTTACTGTAAATATTTAACCATTATCAAACAAGGGTTTTCTTCACCCCAAATTTCTTTGATCTCTTCCAATGGAAAAAAACCAACTTTTGTATAGAATTGTCTTGTATTCTTATAGTTTAAATCGGAATGCGAATCTCCTAAAGTTTTTACCATTAGAAATTTAACTTGATTATTAATCAATGTTTCTTCTGCTTTTAATAACAATTTTTTACCAAAACCTTTTTTATGATATTTCTTTAAAATCCCCATTACATAAATTTCTGAAGTGTACTGATTATTTGATTTGATACTTATAAAACCTATTGGGTTATCCTCAAGAAATAAAGCATAAAAATCCGTACCTTCTACTTCTTTTACATAATTATTAATCGCCTCTTCTATTCCAAACCACTCAGGTATCTTTCTTAATACCAAATTTGTAACTTTTGATTTTTCTCTAATGTCCATTATTTTTTTTATTATATACATCCCTTTAAATCCCCCTTTCTACCCCTTCCACAAATAACCTTACCCGAACACCTTATGTTTCCATTTCTATAATAAAGGCAATAATTCCTCTACTATAATCAAATAGGAGGAATTTATTTTGCTGCTATCAAAAGCCTGGGAACTTTACGAATCTGACAAAAGAATTGAAGGGTTTTCCCCTCAAACATTAAAAGCATATGGTCTCCAATATAAGTTACTCATTCAGTACTTTAACGATGTTGAAATTGAGACAGTGACGACAGAACAGCTGAAAGGATACTTAGCAAAGTCCAGTGAACATCTTAAGCCATCAAGTTTATCTCATCGTATTCGATTTATTAAATCAATATTCCGCTGGTCACACGAAGAAGGACATATCCCCAAGAACCCAGCAGCGAAAATCAAAGAACCGAAACAAGGAAAACGAATCCCAAAATTTTTAACCGAGAGAGAAATTGAACATTTAAGAGAAGCTTGCTTTACTCCAATGGAAAAGGCGTTATTTGAATTTATGTTTTCAACGGGTTGTAGAATAGGGGAAATTGTTACGCTTGAAAAAAATTCGATTAATTGGTCAAATCGCTCAGCAATTGTTATAGGAAAAGGAGATAAAGAAAGGGAAGTATACTTCAATATACGATGTGAAATTTGGCTAAAACGATACCTAGACCTACGTCAGGATAAAGATCCAGCTATTTTTGTCACTGAACGGTATCCGCATAAAATGAGTATTGCCCAAATGAGGTACATCATAAAACGAATATCAAGTCGGGCAGAGATCAACAAAGAAATCCATCCGCACCAACTACGCCACAGCTATGCCACACACCTATTGAACAACGGGGCTCCCATTGATGTTATTCAAAGTTTACTTGGGCACGAAAAAAGTGAGACTACTAGGATTTATGCTCAGTTAAGCGGAAGCATTAGGAGAGAATTTTACAGAAAATATTTTTAGAAATGGATGGCAAAAGGCAACGGATTCTCCGCTGCCTTTTCACTATTGCCCCCGTTAGTTCAATATGGCTGAATGTTTCACTGGACCGTAAAATGGATTTTTACTTATATCTGTTAAAAAATCAATTGTTTTCGCTTGATACATTTTATCTCGGTATTCATAAACAATAATAATATCCCCAATAACCATCGAGGGTGCTATTGTAACGCTGACCCTGACCATAAGATTATTGTTTATGACTTCATAATCAATAATGCTCCCAAAAGCTATATCCTCAAATAAATGTGAAGGCTTTATATTTTTAGTGTCAACAATGGTTATTTTGTCCCCTACGATCATTTCGGCTTTTTCAGTAGTTAGTTTTGTTTTTACGTTTTTATAAATAATTGCTAAAGGATTATCAACAAGGACTTCAACTAATCCGTTTGTATATCTATAGACATAAACTTCTTCATCACGCACTCCTGAACCAGTTCCTGTTGTTAAAACTATGATTAGTTCCTTTTTTCCATCTTGGTTTATGTCTTTGTAAAATAGTTCTGGTGCATAGGTGGGATTTGTATCGTTCATCCAAAAAGGTCTTGAGTAAACCCAGCCCTTTAAATAAATTTTAAAGTCTTTATATAAACCATCCATTTTCTTAGCATACAAAGTTATATTTTCTTTTGGTAACTTCGCAACAACATCATAACCTTCAATTTTTGCCTCCACTTTTTCAGGAATAACAAAAAGAACAAGTGCCAATAGTAAGATAATGTATTTTTTCATAGAGAACACCTCATTTTAGTGTTCCCTACGATGATTTCTTATTCAGCTAAACTGACCGTTACTCGAATAAGAAAAAGCGATCCCTCATTTTTTGAGAATGGCTGAACAAGGTATTCTTATAATAGTTTAGACATATAATATTCATCAACAAATTTGCCATCAATGTAAAGCGAATGTCTTTTGGTTCCTTCAATTTCAAATCCCATTTTTTTATATAACCGTAATCCAGCTTCATTATGAGTTACTACGGTTAATTCTAAACGATGAAAATTGTGATCTGTTGCCCACTTCTCTAATTGCTTAAATAATTTTGTTCCTATTCCAAGCCCTCGATACTGAGCTATGATACCAATAACAAGATATATAGAGTGTTTGTTTCTTTTGGCATAACCGCCCATCGCAATGAGGTATCCAATTAATTGTTTATCTTCTTCTACAACAAAAATGGTTGAATTGTCCGATTTCCTCATTACTTCTATTCTTTTTCCCTGCTCTTCAGGACTAATTTTTCTTTCCCCTGGTTCAAAGAGCATAAATTGGGACTCACTTTCAACCTGCTTAATTAATTTTGTAAAACTTTCATCATCATCTGGTTTTATTTCTCTGATTAACATTGGATTCCCCCTAAGAAATATCTACCCAATATGATTCGTTATTTTGTTTAAATAACCTACTTTGGTTAATCGAACAAGCCAAAAGGCAGTGGTGTTGAACTACTCTGCCCGTTACTTGAAGAAGATAAAAGCGACTGCTCTTATTGAACAATCACCCCCGTTAATTTAAGTACATTAATTCACAATTTCGAATGAACCTACATGTTTTTTAAAAAATATATGATTTAATATCATTGATTTTCGTTAGTTAAATTCATCTCTAGGTTTCTTCTTTCTGCTGCTTTAATTGCTTCAACACCTGTTTTACATAACACATTGATTCCTTTTGCAATAGTTACAATTACAAATGCTTCTACTAATTCTTCCATAGTTAAACCTGCATCTATTGCTGCAACAGCGTGTGCCTTTGCACCGCTTACTTCATCATCTAAACTATCTAGTATGGTAAAAATCAACTCTCTTGTTTTCTTAGGTAAGTGTCCATTTTGTATGGATTCACGCATTATTAAATATCCTTTTAAGCTATCTGGCGAATAGTTAGAGAGTATTTCAGCAAACGGTGGGTTCCATTTTATTTCCTCTTTGTAATAGTTAAGTATCTCTTCAAAATCTTTCATAACTAGATTTAACCTCCATGTCTATTTCTCATTTTTTTCCTTAAATAAAAAAGTTTTCGGTTAACATGCCTTTTAATCTAAAAACTACTGTATTTGGAATAACAACTTTTTTTAAACTATCCTGAACCTTTAATTCAATATGAAAGGGACATTCTACTTCTTGAAGAATAGCCTCTATTAGCTGCAGAAAAATGGAGTCTATTTAGACTTCACTTGCAATTTTTTCCCAGCTGCCTTAATTCCTTCAAAAATAACGGTATCCTTATTTGCCATATCTAATTTGGCGTTGTAATAATCCCAAGTCTTTTCATTGTTTGAATACTTTTCAATAGTTTTTAATACATCGTTAAATAACTTAGTTGCTTCATAAACTGTTGGTTTGTTTTCAAGCAATAGTCTAAATTTTACTGTGTTCCTACCATCAAATGCTGAAACACAATCAATGCTTTTTGACTTTTTAAAATAATCCTCCGTTTTAGTAACAGCTTCTCCAATATCTTTCTCTGGTGGCTTATTACAACCACCTACAATAATTAATGAAATTAAATAAATAACTAAAAAAAATGTGGATTTTCCTTTTATCAAATAAGTTCCTCCTCAATCCCCTATATACAAATTTTACCACAAAATCACTTTTTGAAGTTTTATTCTTATTCAACTATTCTGACCGTTACTTGTATAAGAAAAAGGCTTTACCTCTATTTAAAGTAAAGCCCCCGTTACTTTAATAAAAAATGCTTATAAATTCTATCTTTTTTTGATAAATAAATACCACTTTGGCACAAACGTTCCTATTATTCCTAAAAAAGGAATAAAAAGTTTTGCACCCTCTAAAGGAGAACCGCATAGTAATTTTATTTCTTGCCCATCATTTATATTAATATCGAATGTTTTGCTTTTAACCCAATCTATTGCTATATATAACTCGTGATGTCCCTTCTCAATTGGTATAACTACTTCTTCTCCGTCACCAATGTCATTAACATGGACATTATTAAGAAAGATTTTAAATTTCCTTAAACAATTTGCAAATTGTGATGTTCTCTTCAATCGAATTGTAAATTCATCAGAATTATTTCCCATAATAGCATCTCCCTGCTATTTTTAAATTTTTCTTTTTCTACACTAAACTCACCCGTTACTTGAATAAGAAAATAGCCATCAATATTGGTGACAGGAACCTAAACTCTTGCCCCTGTTACTTTAATAAGAAATATTACAAAGTAGACTGCTGTAGCATAAAAAAAGACGGGTTTACCGTCTTTTAAGGATTAATTGTACTAACGAACGTAAAACAAACAAGCCTAATCCGACAATAATTATAGTTAAAATTAACCCAGGAATACCTATGTTACTAAACATAATAAAAACCACCACCTATCAAAGTTCAATGGTAAAAAGAGGAATGTTTACCTTATATTAGATTAATAACGAAAAAATAGTCAAGAAAATTCTGTCAAAACAATAGACATTTTATAGAATATGGTTCTTCTTTAAGTAACCTGCCCTTTAGTTCAATAAAAAACGGGACTATTCCAATCTCATTGTTTTGAAAAAATCAAAATCCTAGCGATATTATTCATATCACTAGGATGAAGGACTAACTAATTATAAGTTTTCAATTTTTTCTATATCTTCTACAGATAATTCGAAATCGAAAAGATCTAAATTAGATGCTTGATTTTCACGGTTGTGAGATTTAGGAATAACGATCACACCGCGTTGGATTTGGTATTTTAATAAGACTTGTGCACCAGATTTTTCATAGGCTTTACCGATTTCATCCAAAACTTCTTTTTGATGGGCTTCAGCTTTCATAGGTCCCCACGCAACAGGTGTAATACCCTCGTCTTTTAATACGGCAAGGAGATCTTTATTAGGTTCTTTTAAGTTAACTTGTATTTGGTTAACAGCTGGCTTCACTTTAGCAAATTCTTTCAATTCATCTAGATGATTTTTTCCAAAGTTTGAAACGCCGATTGCTTTTAGTTTGCCCGCTTCGTAATATTCTTCAAAGACTTCCCAAGTGTTTTTAAGTTGTACTTTGTCTTCGATAGGGAAGTGAATAAGAAGCAGGTCGAGATAGTCTGTTTGGAAGTTTTTTAGACTGTTATCGATAGCTGCTCGAGTAGCTTCCTTTGAAGAAGTATATTCTTCGCTGCCTGGTACTTTTGTCGTAATGAATAACTCTTCTCGAGGCACTGTGCTTTCTGCTAAAACTCTTCCGACAAGTTCTTCGTTTCGATAAATGATGGCAGCGTCTATTGAACGGTAACCCAACTCAAGTGCTGATACGAGTTCAGGAATTTCATTTGTTAACGCCCCATTATACTCGTTATTTTCTTTTCCATAAGTATTTGTACCTGTCCCTACAATTGGCATTTTTAACCCATTATTAAGTGTTATGTATTCCATATTTTTAAGCACTCCCTCTGTATACTCTAATTCCTTTACTTACGAAGTACATCATAACAAATTAAAGAACTCTCAAAATGCAATATGAAGGAAGGCATTAACCCTATTTAGATCAACGCCCCTGATAGTTTAATAAGAACTGAAATTCCTCAATCTAAATAAGGTGAATTGTAAGTCTCTACAAACAGGCCACTTTTTTCGACTTTCATTCTGGCTTTAGGGCAATCCTTATATGCTCCAATATACATATAATAATCGTAACCGAAATGAACGAATAATTTACTATGGAAAGTCAATTTACACCAGATAACTTCTCGCAAGGTTAGCGTTGCTACTTTTTTTATTTCTTCAAGGTTTAGTTCTTGTTTAATATTTTTTAGAACATCCCTTTTACCCTCAAAATCACTAATATACGCCTTTTTTAATCCCAATTCCTCCATAAAAGAAATAATCGCATCTATATATTTTTGTTCAGTTTCTAGGTATTCATATTTATCAACCTTCGAACCTATCTCTGAAAATGAAGTCCATTCCTTATCGTCTATATAGCTGCCATCTTCATTTCTGTGTAACGGATTATATTTTGTAATCCTCCAAGAGTACATAAATTGAGCCCCCAATATAAAAATTCCTTCTTTCACTATCCTGAATCTATAGTTGAATAAAAATAGCCGCCAAAACTGGCAGCCGGAACTTCAACTCTTGCCCCCGTTACTGCAAAAAGAGTTTGTCACTTCACTTATTTTATTTTTCTTTTTGACCAAATATTATAAATCACTCCAGCTATTCCTGGAAGTATTATGATTAGATATTTTTTATCTTGAGGTAGAATATAAAAAAGAATAATTGAAATAAAGACTGTTGGGATATATACTACTAAATATTTTTTATTCAGAGGAAAACACCACCAATTATTATCAATAAATTTTTCAATCACATATTTTTCAATCCAATTATACAATCTTGGTAGTTCCCCACCCAGCAATTCTTTTAATTATTATACCATTCATTTCCATTATTAGGGTTTGGAATTTAAAAGTCTTATTAAACCGACCTTTACTTGCATAAAAAAAGACTTCACTCCTTATTGATACAGATAGGTAAGGGTTTGAAGTTATCGCTCCCTTTTCCCCCCGTCCACACCGTAAGTGCGACTTTCACCGCATACGGCGTTCTAACTAATCCAATTCGATTTGACCATTAACACTTTTGAGCATTGCTATGCTCACTGTGTCTCATTTCTTCCGTTTCAATAAGTCGGTGACTCCCTTGGGAGTTGAACCTCTTTTAGTCTTACGAGAACCTTATTAACCGATAAAGAATTGCCTTGCATGATTAAATGAATCTTCATTAGTCTAGTGGCTATCCCTCCATGTTGATTAGACACTTCAACGGTACTGTGCCACCACTTTCACTGATACGAAGATAAGTTATACAGTAGTTATTTTCGCTAGTGTTTTCCTTATCAACGCTTCTTTGGAAATAAGCCCTCCACGTTATCAGCTTACAATGTTGAATTATATCTATTATAGAAAGAACTTAGGTGCTTCCTCTAAGCCTGTTAGCTGTTCATATGCCTATAACATATCATGGATTTTCATATTACTTATTCTTACTCATCCACTGCTAACCTCACATTTGGTGATATACACATTTCTATGTATCGTGCGTGTAGACCTGTACATTCGGAAGTTCGTCGGCAACCCCTTTTTTTGTAGGGCTTAATGCATTCTCACCATATTCATTCAACTCAAGCATCATGATTTACACCACCCCCGCGGGTAGGCTTTCGTCAGCCGAACTGGTACGGTAAATTCTCACGCCTTTTCGCCGAGCTTATAACATTATCATTCTTACTAAATCTAATGCTATTCGACTAAGAGAGAGCCCTTCAAGACGTTACTCTATCATTTGACTCTTCGATATAACCCTTCAATCCCAATGGAACTGTCTAGCCTTTACCTGAGAGATGTGGACATCCTCAATTTAAACTAGAAACATTTCGTACAAGTAAAGCACCCCGTTAGCTCAATAAACCTCCCAAAAATATAACGATGGTCAGAAACGTTGATAATCCCAAAGTAATAATTACCGTAGCTATGCTCCTTGCCATCCCTTTCCAATCTTGAATACCTGAAAAACCTAATACTCCTAAAACTAAAGTTATCAATGTAATATATAAGACCAGATTTAAAGGGTGAGTACCCATAATAGAATAATCAATTGGACCTGAAAAAGTAACTATAACAAATAATAAAATACAAATTAGTGAAGAGATAAATGACCAAATGTTTATCTTTTTCTTCATTTGAGAACTCCTTTTTTCTTTCATTTTAAAATGTAATTTAATTCCATCATCCTGAGACTTTAGTTTAAGAAGGGAAATGGAATGGATGGTAAAGTAATTAGTTGACCATTTTTATTACAAATTCAAACACCGTTTGTACTAAACTGAGACGTTACTTGAATAAGAAAAAAGGCTTTACCTTTATTGATGTAAAGCTATCCGTTAATTGAATAAGAAAATGAAATTCATTCATTGCTTTGGCTACTTTACCTTTTTTAAAATAAAAAGCTCTCTTATAAATGTACCTACACCTGTTGAACAGCCTATAACTACAAGTAACGATACACCTCTAACAAATATGAATGGAGAAAAAACAACTTGTAAACTTCCTAATATAACTAAAATTCCAAACAAAACACACCCCATTATTAACTGCTGTTTAATCTTTTTTTCTTTCATCTTTTCTCCTTCCCCCTTATCAGACAATCCTGTACCGTTAGTACAATAAATTCAATAAAAAAGACGTTAATCCTTCTTGTATTAACGCCCCCAGCCATACATGAATCAGAGCTTCACCACAGAAAATGTAAGAAATATTACGTTCTTACATGGTAGTTGAAGTAATACAATGCTCTTAAATAGCTAATTTCTACACTACTTATTATTATTTAAGGCTTTCTTTTTGCCTTTTTGCTATTTCACTTGGTGTCATATTTAAAAAAGCTTAAAAATTATTAATATCTTTATTTTCTTCAATTTTATATCCATTTTCATTATTAGGTTACACAAATGATACCCATCCAGAGTGAGTAGTGCCAGGACCAGGATTGATCCCTGTACGCGAAGGCTGTACAACGCCGGCATTTTATTTGGCGAATTCAATTGCTTCCCCAGGATTAAGTCTAATTCGTGTAGAATTTTGGCGTGCCAATAAGATGCCCAGCCTTCGTTCTGCTAATGATTTTCCTAATATGTGTTTCAGCCAATGTTCAAAGTACCCAAGAACCAGCGAGTTAATCTCTTATAATTTTACATTTTTCTACAAAGGAACTCGTTTCCTAATTTTGTATGTGCTAAAATTATTTGATAGAACTTGTTCAACAAATATACACTTTGATATTTTTTGTAAATTTCTCCAATAAAAATGATTTAGTTAACTTTTTTTTAATGTGTTATTAACCAGGAGGAAATAAAATGGAACAACACCTGTCGAAATCTTTTCTAAAAGAGCTTTGTTCCTATTATATGGAGTTTTTAGAGAGCGATTTTAAAGCATCGAGGATTCCATCAAGAAGGATAAAATCAGAAGATCAAAATATCCCGCTTTGGCATTATTCAGATTATCCCTTAGTCATTTCCACCCTACAAAATGGTGACTTGCCAGACATTCCCTATGATCGGTACGCAACCTTTCTAACAGAAAGAGAAATCCGTGCAATCCAAAAAAGCTCCGATAATACAAGGGAGATTCTTTCCTCCTATGGGATTGAAGAAGAAAAAATCCAAAAAGTCGAGAGAAAAAGGGAAGAAGAGGATTTTAAGGATTGGCTCGGCTCCTATCCAATTCGGAACTTTTACAGCGAATTTCTATCCCTAGTCCGGGACAAAGAACTGGAAGATGGCTTAGAAATCTACCTGTATATCGGAAGGATTTCATACAAGGATCAATCGTTCCCTCTTTTTTATGGAAAAGTCGAAGTGAAGCAGGAAGATCGTGCCTTTCATCTCTCGCTTGTTGGCGATGAACTGTTTTTCAACAAAAAAGCAGTAGCATACGTTATCGACCGGTACCGAAAGGAAACAGGAACAGGTGTCATGCCTCTACCGAACCGACATCTTGTCCTCGATCAAGGAATCGAGGGGACTATCCAAAAGATTGTTCATGACATAAGTGATTACTTTGATTTGAACACGATCGATTTCTTCTCGAGGGAAAAAAGTATACCGAAAAAAGGAGATCGTCTTATTCACCTTTCCAATGACTGGATGTTCACTCTTTTTGACAAGTCTGATGAGAGTATTGTCAATGATTATGAGGAACTCCTTCTAATGTTAGATCAAGCTGAGTCTGAAGAAGAAATTCAGGAATTTTCGAAGCTCCTGACCTCTTTTTTATTTGAGAATCCCACCCCAATCGACAGCACTATATCGGAATCATATGAGGAGCTTCCCTTGTCGGCCAAGTTTTCCTATCAGCAACCAATCCCATTGAACGCGGAACAGCAGCAGCTCCTTTCTGCCCTTTCCCACCCAGAAGGTAAATATCTGGTCGTCGAGGGGCCGCCTGGAACTGGAAAAAGCCATACGATTACAGCGATCATTTTCGACTCTCTTTTAAAGGGAAAATCGGTCCTCATGGTAAGTGACAAGCAAGAAGCGTTGGATGTCGTTGAAAGCAAGATAAACGAGACTCTCGACAGCATGAAGCTTGATGATTTCGTCCAGAACCCAGTTCTTAGGCTCGGAAAACAAAACAACAATTTCCAGAAAATATTTAACCAGATGAACGTGAGTAAAATAAAGACGAGGCAACAGACGTTTAGGAAGAAAAAGACTGAAATGAACGAAAAATTGGTTTCTTTAAAGGAAAGAATAGAAACCAATATCGAAGAGGAAAGAAAACACGGGAAGGCATTGGATGGGGAATTGCTCGCAGTATATCTTGGGTATGAGGCAGTATATGAAGATCAGTGGAAGAATTGGATGTACCTTGGTAGTCCGGAAGCTGTGTACAATGATGCTTGTATTTTAAAATCTCAAAAAAGGATCTTAGAAGAACGCCTTGGACTTTCTCTCCCACGTGCATTAATTGAGTGGAAGAAGATATTTGGTGACACCCTTTCTTCGTTCAGGAGGCTTTCCTGCTACGCAGAAGAACAAAAAGTTTCCTTCCTTTTTGCAAATGACATCACGAAAGACAAGACAAAAGTAATTTTGGAAACCATTCGCTCATACGAAATACTCAAAAGACCGGTTATTGGCCATCTTTTTCAGGGGAAAAAGGTGAGGGATTTGGAAGAGAGCCTAGCTGCTCATTTTTACACTCATTCTCTCGATTTAAAAAAACAAGGAAATGATATTCGGAAGGAAGCTTTGTTTTACGATCTGTGTGAAAAGCTCGGAAATGAAACCGGTATCGATTTTTTCGAAGTGATCCGAAAAGGAGATTTGGATTCCATTCTGCAGGAACTAACATCATCCTCGATTGAATTCAAAGTCATAAACGACCTTTCGATACTCGAAAGCCCTTATATGAAAGCCGAAAATATAGAAATCATGCAACTAGAACAGTATCTCTCTTATCAATTACTTATGACCGAGACTGGAAAAACGCTTCTTGACCATGATTTCATGGGGAACAGAAAAGAAATGGAGAATCTTCTTGTCTGTCAAATGACGAATATCCTTGATGAACGAATGATTGGGTTTTTGGACCATCACCGAAAGGACGCTACACTCATCCGAACCCATATAAAAAAGAAAAAGCCGATACCAGAAGAACTCCTTCGTCCCTTGATAGAAGCCTTTCCTTGTTTGATTCTCGGAATCCGTGAAATAGGGGATTATCTTCCGTTCGCCCTCGGACTTTTTGACATCGTCATTATCGATGAAGCGAGCCAGGTCTCGATCGCACAGGCCTTCCCAGCCATTCTCCGTGCGAAGCAAGTCGTCGTGCTCGGGGATCCAAAACAGTTCGGGAACGTAAAAAGTAGCCAGGCGGCAGGTGACGTCAACTCGGCATTGTTCAAACGGGTGAAAGACGTATTCTCACAATCGCAGGAAGGGGTACTCATCGAGGCGGTAGAACATTTCAACATCAAGAATTCGATTCTAGAGTTCATCAAATCGATGGCGAACTACCATACCATATTAAAAAAGCATTTCAGAGGTTATTCCGAACTCATCGGGTACTCGAACGGTGCCTTTTATGATGGATCGTTGCAGGTGATGAAGATCAGAGCAAAACCGGTAAGTGACGTCATTCAATTTCACATCCTCGATAGTGAGAAACGAGATATCAGAAAGAACACGAACAGCGACGAGGTAACGTTCATCCTGAATGCGTTAAAAAGATTGAAGGATGAAGGATTTGAAGGAACCGTCGGCATCATAACGCCATTCCGGGAACAGCAAAAGTATCTGTCGGACCGTATTTCTGAAACCACAGATTCTTTTTACTACAAGCTGAATTTTCGCCTAAAAGTGATGACGTTCGACTCTTGCCAGGGGGAAGAACGGGACATTGTCTTTTATTCAATGGTCGAGCGGCGTGGGGAAGACAGCCTGAAATACATTTTCCCGTTAAGCTTTACTGACAACGAAGACAACCTGAAGGCCCAAAGATTAAATGTAGGCTTCAGCCGGGTGAAAGAAAGAGCTGTATTTGTTCTTTCGAAGCCCGCTGGCGAAATTCGTGGGGAAGCCGGAAACGCCCTTAGGAAGTTCTCCACTTATATTGAAGGGAAGGATCACGAACAGTTGAGAAAGGAACTTGACACGAAATCTCCCATGGAAGAGCATGTGCTCCACTGGATTACGGAGACACCGTTTTATCAAGAAAACCCCGAAGCCGTGGAGATTGTTCCACAGTTTGAGATTGGTGCCTATGTGAGACAGTTGGACCCATCTGTCGTCATCCCGTCCTACCGAGTCGACTTTCTCGTCCTGTGTGGAAGCAAGTGTGCCATCATCGAATACGACGGCTATGAGTTCCATTTTAAAAATGGTGCGACAAAGGACAATTATGATAGCTTTTATACGGATAGTGACATCGAACGTCAAAGAACGATTGAAAGCTATGGTTACCGGTTCATTAGGCTCAACAAGTTCATCGCAAGAGAAAACCCGGTGGACCATTTGGATCGGGAGTTTAGGAGGCACTTCACATCCCTTCATAAGGATAATATCTTTTTAACAGATGCCAGTAAGGTGTACCAAAAAATCGAAAAGAAAGAAATGAAAATGTGCGACAAATGTGGGGAAGTAAAAGAGCTTAGTTTCTTTTTCGATCAAAAACTAAAGACCAAGTACGGCAGGGTTTGCACTTCTTGCAAAAAAGCTAGAATTTCTGTTTAACAATAAAGTGGTTAAGCAAATGCTTGACCACTTTACTAATTTATTTATCATCCTACAACTATCTTTTCAAATTAATAAATAATACGTAGGACAGATATTATGATTTTTATACATAAAAAAAAGAACCCCTACTGAGATCCTTCCTTTTGTTGGTTTCTTCTTAATCTAAAGCCCCCGTTACTTTAAGAACATTTTTCCCCCAAGTTTTATCTTCAATATAAATTATTCCAAACAGAAGGGATTTTAGATTTTACTATTGAATAACATATATTATTATCAAAATGTTTGGAGGTTGCTGTTTTGTTACTTTACTTTTGATATATCATCAACCTATCAATGTTATTAAAACTAATTAGGAGATGATATTAATGATCTATAAAAGTTGTATTGATGGCATCACTTCTGATATGTTAAACGGTTTTTTCGTTGGTTGGCTTAATCCTCCAAATCAACAAACTCATTTAAATCTTTTAAAGAATAGCAGTAAAGTAGTCTTTGCATTAGAGGAAAAGACTAACCAAGTGGTTGGATTTATTACTGCTGTTAGCGATGGTGTTCTATCTGCCTACATTCCTTTCCTTGAGGTTTTACCTCAGTATCAAAATAAAGGCATTGGCAAGGAATTAGTAAATCGGATGTTAAAACAACTTAAAGGGATTTATATGATTGATTTATGCTGTGATGATGATTTAGTCCCTTTCTATGAAAAATATGGAATGCTGAAATCAAATGGAATGCTGAAAAGAAATTATAAGAAGCAAACAGGAATTTAAATCCAATATAGGTAGAAACGCTTGGTCAAGATCAGTTTCAAGCGTTTTTACTTTTAATTTACTTTTGATTGTCAATAGTTTCAACATTCGTAAAAATTCTAGAGAAAACATCCTTGATGTTTGCATGATTGACTGTATTATTATATAATCCGTATCCCCAATATTGACCTTTCTCACCAGATTGGTAATATTCCCAAGCGTATTCTTTTCCTGGTGAGTCAATTGACTGCTCATAATCAAACTTTTCATCAGTGAAAACCCCATAAGGTTTTTTTGAGTCGATAAAGAAAAACGGAATACCAGAAGTTTTGTAAATTTTAGTGTAAGGAGCTTTAGCCGCTTCAGATAAATGTTTCTTCATAATAAAAACCGCATTATATTGGGAAGATAAATTTTCCTGACCTAAATCTTTTAAATCAAGATTTTTAAAAGTAATGTTTTTTTCACGAATTTTCGGTGTTTTACCAACAATACCAATTGTCAAATTCTTTCCTTCGTATAAAGGGCTATCCTTTACTTCATTTTTGTCATTACTACACGCCGACAAAATAGATAAAACAAGCAATAAGAGCATTATGATTTTTTTCTTCATTGGAGCCTCCCTGGTCTTAAAAAATTTATCTTTATATATTTATTCTAACATATATTTCCAATATCAAGATATAAAATCCTCCCTTAAATAACCGAAAATTACAGCAATTAATTGACAACTTTAGTTCGGAATATTAATCAATAATCATTCACCAAAAACGCAACTGAAACTAATGCTAAAAGCGTTGCTAATAATAACCACGCTTTAAGTGTTTTGTTAACTAATATTAGTGTTATTTTAATTATTTTTTCTTGTGCGAATTTCTATTTTGCACCTCAAAACGGAACGGCTTAACATTTTAGTGCTCTTTTTTTATGTATTTACAAACGAGTCTATATTCCGTTTAGAAACTCCTTCTTGCACTAACCTGCACTATAGTTGAATAAAAAATAGCCGCCAAAATTGGCAGCCGGATCTTCAACTCTTGTCCCCGTTAGCTTAATAAGACCCATCGTTAATAATCTAAGATTTATCGGATTGCATTCATCATTCTATACCTTTTGGTTACCATAAATGTGAGGTGATTATCAAATGGAAAGAATATTGTTTTTCTTTCTAGTCATTTCCCTTTCATTTACAATGGGACTAAAAAAAGATGAAGAGCCGACTTGCAGAAAGTGGTGCCAACCGTTCTTAGAAAATACATACAAGAAGGCACTATATAAAGGAACCATACAGGAACGTTATCGAATAATTCGTCATATGAAGAATGTTAAGAAAAGAAGTGATGAGAATAGTGGATAAAAGAACTGGTAAATTTCCTTGGGAGTTACAAGGACAACAATAAAAGTATGGATTTAACTTAATAAAGAACTACTAATTTTCAAATAAGTATAGAAAATATTGTACTATCTTTCCTCGTTACTACAACAAAAAAAGCATTACCGTTTTTCTGGTAATGGACCCCGTTTGTTGAAGAAGAAATCAATCATTGAGGTTTAACTTTTCTACTTTTAAATTTATTTACGATGAACCCCATTATCAAGTAAATTATAATTAAATTCAAAATAAAAGTAAGAGGATTGATTAATAACCCAGCATTTCCAGTGAAAAAGTTATTGCCGAACCATATACTGTTTGGTTTATTTTGATAAATAGTTATATATGGGAAGGGAAAGCCATATTTGTACCTACTCATACCTTCAATAAAATATTTACTTGGTATAACAAATGGTATTAAAATACAGATTAGCAAACTCAAAGCCGTATAGTTCTTATCTAATTTTTTCATAATATCCCTCCTTTATTTGGCTTTAACATTCTCATTACCTTACTATAAAATTTTACCAAAAAGACCAATCACCTTGTTAAAGTATTCTGCCCGTTAACAAAATAAAGGCTGCCTTTTTGTAGAAGCAGATTTTTATAAGACCATCTGTTAATTGAAAAAGAGAAAGCATTTACGATGTATTTTCGATTGCAAAATTTGGTACCTTTATTTTTTCTCCATAGACATAAACGATTACTGTTTGCTTGACTTATTTTTAAAAAGAAACGCTAAGGCAAATGTAACAATGGCTGGGGCACCGAATATGACTCCATTAATTAGGTAGGCAACAGAAAAAGGTGCTGAATTTTCTAAAGGATGTTGATAGTAGTTATGATACTCCATCACAATATTCACTGCCATAATAACTAGTAATATTAAAGAAAAGCTAAAAAGTAATATAGACACCATTTTATATTTATTCAAACCCCCCCTCCCCCTTCATTAATTAGTCGAATTATCAATTTTCTATTTAATTATATCATTTATATTTTGTGAAAAAGTTAAAGTTCTTCCAAAATTACCTTTATTTTACTATCGTGCCCGTTACTTGAAGAAGAAAAGTGCATTACTGGAATAACAGTAATGCCCACGATAGTTCAATAAGAAAAAGACCACCGAAATGACTTAATGATTGTCAACTATTACAATCATTAACTTAACTAATTATTTAAAAATAACGCTGTGTTAGTATTAATTGTTGATATTTGCAATTACCCGAACCTTCGTTCTATAATGTTGGTAAAAGACGGTGCAAAGTAGGTGTAATCAGTGAAAGTTAGAGATATTATTAAAGCCATTCAAGAACTTAATCCAGGAGACAAACATCGTTTACGTGCGTATTTGATTGATTCTCTTACTGCCTCCTCCTCAACAGGTAATGTGCTAGATGAAATCTCGGAACGTAAGAACAAAGAAGGCTATCACTGCCCTCATTGCGAATCTGAGCACATTGTTCAAAATGGTAAATACACTACCCTCGTTGATGGTGAAGAAGTTGAAAAGCAACGATACCTTTGTAAAGCTTGTAAAAAGACGTTTACTGATTTTACAAATACCACTTTGTACCGAACTCGTCATCTAAATAAATGGGTTAAATTCGTAGAATGCATGATAGATGGATACTCCCTACGTAAAGCAGCAGAACTAATGAATGGTAATAATTCAGATGATGATTCAGATGATATTTCTTACGTTACTTTATTCTACTGGAGACATAAGCTACTATCTTCATTAAATAAAATGGAAATCTCTGATTTTCAAGGTATTGTGGAAATGGACGAGACTTATTTTCTGTACTCTCAAAAAGGGTCTAGACATATTAAAGACCGAGAACCTCGGGAACGAGGTGGAGCTGCCAAAAAGCGTGGAATAAGTAATGAACAAGTCTGTGTGTTAGTGGCAAGGGATCGGGATAAAATGACCTTTTCTCAAGCATTAGGAATGGGTCGATTAACAAAAGAACAATTAGATAAAGCTATCGGTCATAAACTTTCTATTAAAAACGTCTTATGTACCGATTCTTGGCGTGCCTTTAAGACCTATGCTGCTGAAAAGGGCATGGTTATTCATCAATTCAAATCAGATGGTAAAATCCGTACTAGAGGGATTTATCACATCCAGAACGTCAACAGCTATCACAGTAGACTAAAAGGATGGATTCAACGATTTAAGGGTGTTGCAACGAAGTATCTAAACATTTATCTTACCTGGTTTCAGGTGTTAGAAGCCATTCATCACCAAAGAAATGACGTTAATATAAAAGACTTGATAATCAAAGGGAATTTAATACCAAATTTTGAAACGTATGATACACTTAGGTTATCTAGATTAACGATGTAAACATATTTCTTGTTCAACTACCGGGCAGGTTTGTTGATGAAGGAAATACGCAAGTTTTGGTGAAAATAATATTAAATTAATTGGATGAAGGAGTTTTGATGAAATGGATCTACTCATCCTAAGAAAAGCGTTAGAGAGCAATAACGTTGAGGAATTAAAATGCATTTTAAGTGAAATAGGAGAAAAAACAGATACGAATTTTATCCACCTCCTCATTGAGCATTTAAAAAGAACAGATAATCATATGGTAAGATATGTTATCGCACATTACCTAAGCGATATAGGAAGTGAAGAAGCAGTAGAACCATTAGTGGAGTTGTTAAATGACCCGAAAACGTTGGGGTATAGAGGTACATTACTATATGCCTTAAAACCTTTTGATTGTTCTGCACATCTGGAAACGCTTGTTTACCATCTGTTGAATGGAAACTTTGAAGTCCAAGCAAACTCTTATCAACTAATCGAGGAAAATATTAATTCAGAAATTACTGATGAGGTTTTGTTAAATTGTATTTTAAAAGTGAAAAAGGAACTAGATGAAATTGAACGACAACAGGATATACTCGCCGATGCCTTGGAAATGTTATTTTCTCTTAAGAAAATATGATATAAAACTAAAGGTGAGCATTAGTTTAATAAAAACAATTATGCTGTCATTTTATGGCAGTCTAAATTAATAGTAACAAATCAACATTAAACACTAACACAGCGAAAAATAAAATAAAGAACTATTGCCACAACCACAATTATTCCACCAATTGTTGGGCTACCATAAAATGTTCTGTTCCAACTATCATCCGTTTCGATTTTGCTTTTTTCTCGCTTTTCGTCAGCATTTCTCAACGTATCATCCCCCCTATATTTAAAACCGCTTTGTATAAGTTTATTACGAATTAGAAATTTAAAGGTTTCATTCCAATTGTTGTTAAACTATCCTGTCCTTTAGTTCAAGAAGGAAAAAAGCCACCAAAATGGCAGCTGAATCTTCAACTATCGCCCTCTTTAGTTTAATAAGGGGTAGCGACCAATTATATACTTTTGCTTAAACGTTCATTTATCAACACAAAAGCAGTATAAATTACTATTATCACAGGTAATAAAGCTGAAAAAGTTAAAGGCTCTGTTAAATTCCCAATAGGTGATATCAAGAAAAATGACAAAATATATCCTATTAAAAATAGAGAAGTAAACAAACAAAGATGTAAAATAATAAAATGGATTAATGCCTTTTTATTTTTCCGATAACGAAATAATAATAACAAAGTTGCAAGTATCATTAATCCCCAAAACGAATTCTCAAACATTGAAGTCCAAAAGTTTAACTGTTGTATATTTTGGATGTCTCCTTGCGTAAGGTAATCAGTGTTTATCCACTGTTCAGATTTACTTTGATGGTAATTATCCATTAAAATATATCCCAAATAAAATAACATCATTAATCCAAGATACACAGATATTATTACTCTCTTATACCCTTTTCCTTTTTCTTTATATTCTAGATTTCTAATCACACAACAACCCCCTTTAATTAAAATGTTATTTCTTACTTATTGCTTTACTTCAATAAGAAATGGCTTTTATCCTTCTTTACTAACCTACCCGTTAGCACAACAACAAAAGGGATCCCGCAGCGATCCCTTTATTTAACTATTGCCCCTGTTACTTTAAGTACATTTTTTCACAAACTTACTTAGAAATAAAAAAAGACTGTCCTTGAATATATTAGTTACGAGAAGGTTTTTGTGATTTTTGCTTGAAAAAATAAAATTAATCCCAAAATGGAAAATGTTAAACCAAACCCAAATGTGTATTTAGTAATACTCCAGATATATGAAGGAGTTAAATCAATAATAGCCTGCATTTCATGAATATTACCATTATATGATGAAAAAATAAGCACCTTTTCTAACCCACTCAAACCCATCAAAATAATCCCTGATAAGATAAAGACTAACCCTAAACCCTTCATCGTTTTTCTCCCCTCCTCTTAGTTATACCTAATTAGATATTCTCCAATTTTTTACTAAATTCCTTCTTTCACTAACCTGCCCTTTAGTTCAACAAGAAAAAAAGGCCACCAAAATGGCAGCTGGATCTTTAACTATTGCCCTCGTTACTTGAAGAACAAAAAATCTTTCCCTTTACTACTATTCCTAAACCCTTGAAATTAAAATAAACGTTGGAGGATATACTACTCATGAAAAGGAGGTGGAAAAGTGAATAAATTGTTTACTGTTTTAGCATTTCTTTGTGTTTTAACAATTGGGCAATCTTTTCAAGCACACGCTTTAATGTTTGACCATCTGCCAAAAAGTCAAACATCGAAGCAATGGTTGGTTCAAATTGACAAAACGAAGGATGATAAGGATTCTGTTAAGCCCCAAAAAGGTGTATTTGACACGTATAGTTTTAATGTCAGAAACATCGGACATAACGTGGATTTTGTAAAAGTTCAGGCATTTCGAGATGCACCCAATTCCAAGACGAAATTTGCACTCTTTAGTGAAAATAAGCCAACATCGGTGATGATTGAAAAAAAGGGGCAAAATTTTAATTTTTCGGTTTTTCCATTGTGGGTAAAAGCAAAAGAATTGGAAATTGTCGTCACTTGGAAAGAAAAAGGTATTGATAGGGAGTTAAAAGAAACGTTCCTGTTTAAACAATAGTATTTACATAGCACTACAAGGAGAACAATTTTTCTCCTTGTTTTTCTTTGATTTCTTATTACACTAAACTGCCCTTTACTCCAATAAGGAAAATGCGTCTCCACTTATTGTAGAAAAGCACCCGTTCGTGAAAAGGAAATTTCTACAATACTTTGTAAATGATTCCTAAAATTAATGAAATAATTATATAAAAAGGCACTCTCCTTGTTTTGTAGATGTATTCCTGCTCTTTTATCCTCTTTTCTTTCCTATTACTAAAATAGAAAAACAACTTTATTAGTTCAAACATTCCCGTAATTGTACTGACAATAAAAAGAAATAGGAATAAATACTTAAGTGAAAATAATGACAAAAAGAAATCCTCCTTATCATAAACCTATCTTCAATATAACATTTTCTTCTGCCCGTTTTATGCAAAAAGTAACGTTAATAATGAATCTTTATTGAACCTCTTATTGAACTAACCTGACCGTTACTTAAATAAAAAAGCTGCCGAGATTGGCAGCTGGCTCTTCAACTTATTTCTATAGACGCGAATTATATAACCTCCGTGATGAACTTTTTTTATTTCATTATTTCTTGTTTATCATAATTCCTTAACGCCCAAGTTAAAATATCATTTGCGTAAAGTCCTACATCGTCTAGTGAAATTTCAACAAATTCACCATCAATAAATGCAGCCCAATGGATGTTTTCTGCAGGTTTTTCAACCAATCCATTGATTCCAGTAATCATACCGTTTTTTTCCGCTACATCAAAGTTGTTTTTGGTTATGTCGTAAACAG
This sequence comes from Neobacillus sp. PS3-40, assembly GCF_030915485.1. Lineage (GTDB taxonomy): Bacteria > Bacillota > Bacilli > Bacillales > Cytobacillaceae > JAUZPL01. The sequence continues at coordinate 1,165,907 of NZ_CP133266.1, forward strand.
TGTCTCCCTCTTCAAATGTTATATTTTTCTTTACTATAACTTTATTGTTTTGATCCATAATCTGAATAATGCCATTTACTTTGACTGCATATGCTGGATTTGCAAGCCATAAAGCAAACAAAAAGGGGAGTGCAAAAGCAAGTTTGTACATATTTATCCTCCTCATTTTTTCTTATTTTTTCCTAATGTCATTTAATTATGAGTATTGGTTTCATATAAAAACACCTAACAAGTTGTTAGGTGTAATTTCAAATATAAATAGAATTAACTATAACAAATTTGGTTAATGACACTGGTTTATCGCTAAATTTTTTTGTCTTTTTGACTGATATTAAACTATCGGTCAGATATATACAGTATCAGCAAAAAAACATTGATATGATGCACCTTTTATCATTGTTTATATGTAACTGTAGAATGGCGTTTAAGGACTTGACTTGGAGCCTCTATGGGTACGATTTGTCTTGAAAGGCTGAAGCAGTTGTTTCTTCAGGCAAACGAGCCTATCATACCACCTCTCCAAGTAAAGTCATATCGTTGTTTACGTTGAAAACTATAATTACTTACTGAAGATAACAAGTAAACAAAGATAGAAAAAGGGCTGTTTTTGTTTCTTTATTTACGATGAATACGGTCAAAAATCATACTGTATATATTTGCCAGTTAGTTTAAGTGTAATCCTTCACAAACTTACCCATATTTTAACCCTAAATATCCAATTTTCTTCAAAGGTCTTATTCAATTAATTGGCCCGATTGCTGAATATCGTTATTAAAGTAATGCACCCGTTCGTAATATAAGTTTAACCAGTTTTTACTGGTTGAACTTTTTTTAATTGGTTTTATTATAGCGGTAGTCGGAGTAGAACGTAGCGCCCGTGGGACTTGATCCCGTCCGCAAAACTGTTCACTCCCTACTTGTATAAGCATGTTTCAGGCTGGTTGGGACAAAGATCCCGTTTAACAAGCGAACCTATGACAGTACAAGCAGCTCTAGGGACAACCGACTAATCTTTATTTCTAAGGAGGAGATGATGATGAATCCAGTAGTTGGTCTGGATGTTTCTAAAGGGGAAAGTCAGGTACAAGCATTCTTGGATAAGAGTCAACCTTTTCGTAAAAGTTTTAGTGTAAAGCATACTGTTGAGGGCTTTGAGAATTTATTAGGATTCTTAAAAGAGATTGAAAGAGTAGCTGATGGTAAGCAACCTTCAGTTATCTTAGAATCAACAGGACATTACCACTCTCCTATTATTCAATTTTTGGAGGAACAGCAATATGTTTATATTATTGTGAACCCCCTTATCTCTCATCGAGCAAGGAGTGCCAGTTTAAGAAAGGTAAAAACAGACGCTGTCGATGCCTATCTTCTTTGCGAACTATTCTATAAAGAAGAAGTTGAGCCGTATAAGAAAAGAGGTATTCAACTCTTAAACCTTCGTAATCTTACAAGACAACAAGAGATCATTACAGGTATCTCTACACAAACCAAGGTACAGCTTCTAACAGTGCTAGATCAGGTATTCCCTGAATATAGAGGTGTCTTTGGTGATTTATATTCAAAAGTATCTTTACAGACTCTTTCCATATTTCCTACTTCTGAACATGTACTAAATACTACCGAATCTGTATTAACCGACAAGATTGTATCGTTATGTACTAGACGTTCTGAAAAGTGGGCAAAAGAAAAAGCACAAAAGCTTATTGAAGCAGCATTACGAAATCCATTTCAAAATAACTTATATGAAAGTCATATTTTTAACCTAAAGATGTTAATTACCATCGTTCTTCAATATCAAGAGCATTTATCACTACTAGAAGCAAAAATAGATGCCCTCGCTAAAGAAATTGAAGAATATAAGATTCTCCAGTCTATTCCTGGTATCGGAGAAAAGATTGCGGCAACAATCATTTCCGAAATAGGAGAAATAGATCGGTTTAATCACCCTAAAAAGTTGGTTGCCTTTGCGGGAATAGATCCTAGTGTTTACTCTTCTGGAAGATTTACAGCAACCAAAAATCGTATAACAAAGAGAGGATCTAGAAGGTTACGGCAAGCATTATATATGGCTGTATACTGTGGAATTCGAGATGCCCGAAAGCAAAAGACGAGTGATACCGTTATTCCTCGAAATAAAAAATTAAGAGAGTTTTACGATAAAAAACGCGACGAGGGTAAACCCTATAGAGTAGCAATTATCGCTTGTGTTAATAAGCTTTTACACTTGATTTATGCGCTTTTAAAGAACAAAACCACTTTCCAAGAATTAGCTTAAAAACCATGTTTAACAATACAAAACAAAACCTTCCAATTTTGAAGATGAGGAAGGTTATTTGGCATACTCATTTTTAGTATATCATCTATATTTTAATTTTTTAATTGAAAAATGTTGACAACTATTAGCTGGTTTAGCTTAAAAAAAAAAAGTAAAATCCCTACAAATTGATATGCTCCCAATAAGGTAGACAGATGAAATAATAAAAATCTGTTTACTTTATTGGGGGCTATTTCTATGGCAAAAAGTGCTTATACTGCACAAGAAAAGTATGAGTTAATTATCGCGTATGAGGAGAGACAAACCTCAGTTAGAGATTTTTGTTATCAACACAATATATCTAAAAAAACCATAGAAAGATGGATCTACTTACATCGAACATACGGAACGGATGGACTTCAAAGTTCATCTGGATGGAAGCGGTATTCAAAGGAGGTAAAAACCGCTGCCGTTCTTGACTACCTTTCCGGATCTTATTCTTTGGATGAAATTGTACGTAAATATGAAATATCAAGCCACTCAGTGTTGGAAAAGTGGATAAAGAATTATAATGATCATAGAGAATTAAAAGACACGCAAAGGATGAGTAACTCTATGATCAAAGGTCGATCCACTACACTGGAAGAACGTTTAGAAATCGTTATGTACTGTCTACAGAACATGAAAAATTATCACCAGACATCGGAACATTTTAATGTCTCCTATCAACAGGTGTATCAATGGGTTAAGAAGTATGAGAAAGAAGGAGAAGATGGTCTCCAAGATAAGCGTGGTCAGAGTAAGGCAGAGGTAGAGCTAACCCCTGAGGAGAAAGTCCAGCGCGAAATGAAGCGGCTGGGGCGAGAAAATGAACGTCTTCGGGCAGAGAATGCATACTTAAAAAAGTTGGAGGAAATCGAAAGGAGGCGTTTAAAGAGGCGCCCTTAAGTCAGATTCAATTAACCGATAAATATGTAGCAGTTCAGGAACTTCATGAGGAAGATAATTTTTCTATTGTGCTTTTATGCGAGATTGCGAGAATTGCACGTTCATCCTATTATAAGTGGCTTAACCACACCCCCTCCGGGAATGAAAAGTGGAATGAGGAAATCCTTGAGGAAATTAAGCGAATATATGAGAAGGTAGACGGCATATACGGATATCGCCGCATGACGATGAATCTGAGTCGTACCTTATCGAAGCCAGTTAACCATAAACGTGTATATCGACTAATGCGAATCGCTGGAATCCAGTCCGTTATCCGTCGAAAGCGCAGCAAATATAAACCTAGCACACCGCAACATGTGGCCGAGAACGTATTAAACAGAGATTTTCACGCAGAGAAGCCAAACGAAAAATGGCTGACAGATGTGACCGAAATGAAGTACGGAGCCTCACAGAAGGCTTATTTGAGTGCGATTTTGGATTTGTACGATGGGGCAATTGTAAGCTATGTATTAGGCACATCCAACAATAATCCGTTGGTATTTAAAACCCTAGATTTAGCGTTGGAAGCGAACTCGGGGACTACACCCCTTCTCCACAGTGACCGAGGATTTCAATACACTTCCCATACTTTCAAAAGGAAAATTGAGAAAGCAGAAATAGTACAAAGTATGTCAAGAGTGGGAAGGTGCATCGATAATGGGCCAATGGAGGCATTTTGGGGAACATTGAAATGTGAGAAGTATTATTTAAACAAGTACAGTACATTTGAAGAGCTGAAGAAAGACATAGAAGAATACATACATTTTTATAATTATCAACGATTACAAAAAAGACTAAACGGCCTTAGCCCCTTAGAATACAGGGCTAAAGCCGCCTAGTGTGTTTTATTTATTTCCACTGTCTACTTGACAGGGGGCAGTTCAAATCCCAGTGTACCCTCTTTACCAAGGTCATTTTGTTTTATAACAATTAATATTTTTGAGTAAAGCCATTATAGAAATTGAATACCCATTTATTACCGGATTTATCTAAAGTAATCACAGTAAATGGTTTTGCACCCCCTACCTCGGTTGCTTTAACACTCCCACCCTTATCTGGTTGGAAAAATTGACTTTCGTCTGTAACTTTACCCCCACTTATATAAACTGAAATTGCAACTCCTTGCTTAACATCACTTTTTAAAGAACCAAATATTACAATTCCATGAGCATTGTCAGAATCATTTTGAATCCATTGATTTGAAATATTTATGTTTGGGTACCTTTTACTCCATGATTTATCGACTTTTTCAACAATAAATTCCCCTTTTTGTTTATTAAAATATAGTGGAATATTACGATTATTTTGCACTGGATGTCGATTTTGACCAGAATCATTCGTGCTTTGTGAAGAAGGTAAATCTTGGCCCGAGATACTTTCCTGTACAGAAGAAGAGTCATTTTTACTTTGTGAAGAAGTCGGGTTTTGACTTGATTCATTACTGTTTTTTATTTTTGAAGTATTACTTAACCCTCCCGATGCCCTATCATGCTTAATCTTAGATTGATTGTTTGAACATCCACTAAAAATGAATAGGATTGCAAGACTTATACAAAATACCAACGTCAATTTTGCATAAAAAATATTCGATTTCATTTTCTAACCCCTCTATCCTATAAATAACTTTTTATACGATAAAAAATAAAAAATGATGGTGTTTTTGCTTGTCTTTTAGTATGTTACTTGTTCAACTAAAGCACCCATTAGTTGAGTAACAAACTGAAAATTTATTTTATCTAATACCCTAAAGCTGAGAGTAAATAAACGCAATAACTATTGCAATAAATGGGAAAGCAAAACTTATTTTAAAGCTAATCCAATAAATTTTATTAAGCTTATTATACTTCTCTGTGTAGTCGGCATATGCTACTTTGACCATTTGATAAGCTTCTGCTTCCGTTTCATCATAACTTTTCTCTTCGCTTTCATTTATAAACTGCTCAAGTTTAGGAAATAGAACATTGTTTATCTTTCGAGAGTTTAAAAATTGCCAAATTCCTTTATAGAGACCAAAGCCTAAATTATATGCGAAAAACAAATTGATTAAAGCACCAATAAAATCCGAAGTCAGTTCTCTTCCAATATCTTTAACCATATGAAAAATGGTCCCTATAACAAACCAAGTTACAATTAAAACAATAATGACAGTTACCGTTCTAATTCTATAGGGTTTTTTGATATCTTCCAAAATGTCTTTTTTATTCTTCGTCACTTCTGTGATTTGTTGTTTCATAAAAACCATTCCTTGTATGGAATTATTAAAGTAATAATTCTTTGCTTTATCTTAAAATACCTTCTTGAAATGCTTAGTTTATTGAAGAAAAAAAGACCGCAGAAGCGATCATTGCCGGAATCCATTATGTAACTATCGCCCCCGTTAGCTTAATAAGATTTTTTCTTTTTATCAAGCTTATCACTTAATTTTTCAAAGTTTTTTACTTCATCAGGTAATGATAATTGCTTTGCTAATGTAGTTCCTTTCTGTATAGAATTCTGAGCTTTTTCAAATAAATTTGCCTTTATTTGTGCATCTGCAAGTGTATACCAGTAATACCACGTATCCATTTTTGCTATTTTATCTTTGTGAAATTTTTCAATAACAGGGTAGTATTTAGAAAATAATTTTTCATCTGGAGTTAATTTTTGACCATCCCATTTAAGAACATCTACATAACAAGTATCTGCAATAAATGGTCTCCAGACGGCTATTCCAACACCTTTATTGTTAAGCAGTTCCATTTTATGATATGGGATATTTGCTATCTTTACTAGTGAATTATTATCCCATTTAAAAATCTCAAGTTTGTTCCCTGCTGCTGCACCCATTGTTACTCCGAACAGATACTCTTTAGAGCCATCTCCAGTAATATCGGCAAACCCCGAAAACTGTAGCCCTACTCCACTTGTCCTTATCTCCCAAACTTTTTTCCATCCTTCATTTCCTTTTCTTAATACTAATGCTCCGAACTGTGATGGGGAAGGCTGTTTTTTTGCTCTTATTTCAAAAGTAATAATAATTTCCTTTTGTCCATCTTTGTTAAAGTCATAAAATTGAACTGGCTTAGTTGATACTGGTTCTTCAGGAATTACTAATAATGAATTTGACGATAAAAATTCTTTGGTAATTTTCAATGGGTCTTCATTTAAATATTTTTCAGCGTGAGTATAGATTGGAGAGAGATTCAAAATTATAAATGCAAGTAAGGTAAATAACATTAATTTCTTCATCAATAATCCCCTTTTTTCAGCAGATGTTAGAGATTATTGTTCCCCGATGTAACCTTGTATATCAGAACCACTGTTCAACTAACCTGATCCTTTAGTTTAATAAAAAAAGCTACCTTATTTACAGCTGGTTTACTGCAAAACGGTAACCTTACACATTATTTATTTTACTTTTAAAATCATTTAGTTTTTTATATTTTTTATCATAAATTTGTCGTTGCAAAAGATTATCCAGCCAATATTCCGCTCGATCCTGATCCCCACTTTTTATAAAGGTCTCTATCGCTTTCTTGAAATTGGGATGATAATTAAAATTTTCTTTTACAACTAATTCAAACGCCTTGTTATAACAATCCGACGCCATTCCATAATCTTTTATTTTCGAATATAGAATTCCTAAATAAATAAAACCACTTGATATTTCTCTGTTAGTGAATGGTTGGTTAACAGCCATATTCATTATCTGTATCGCTTTATTTCTTTGAAACCAATTGTCATATTTATTAGCTTTTTTAACAAAGTCTTCATACTTTATTTCTCTTCTGAACAGCGAGAAAATTCCCACGGATTTCTCCTTTCTGCATTATCAATGAAGGTCAATATCTATTTTCTAGGTCAGCAACTTCTTTATTAAACATAAGCACCCGTTAGTTTAGAAAGAATACTTCAATCCCTACTGATAGTAATGTAGTGAAAAGTATTGAATAATAAAAATAACTCTTTTTTACCATCCTGTTTTTTTCCTTCAGTATTTTTACGAGAAGTTGTTCTAAAACAAACCACAATATTAATAATGACAAGATAAAAACTACACGTTCGGGAAAGTTAACACTTTTAAAGTGCAGGTTATAAATTTGCACAATGAAAAAAAAGATACTCAAACTAATCAAATTACTCATACTATATTCTCTATTTCTTTTAAATAGCTTAATCATATAGCCTCCCCCTTATTATTACTTTGCATTTCTTATTCTTATTATAAAATGAATTCAAAAATATTCCATCTAAATATGTTGAATTTTGCCAATATTATTGAACTAATCTGCCCGTTAGTGTAACAAAAAAGGGATCACCATCCGGCAACCCCATTATTTAACTCTTACACCCGGTAGTACAATAAAAGTATCACTTTTTTGTTAATTCTTTGTTCAAATACCTAAATTATTTTGATATTGTAACCATTTATCGATTTCTGTCTTTAAAAAACGTTCTTGGTTACCTATTTTTAAGTAGGGAAGAAACATATACGTATCATAAGAGTTACTAATTGCAGCTTTTTGTTTATTATCTTCTTTCATAATACTATCAATTGTTTCTTCGCTAACTTGAAGGTATTCAGAAAGTTGTTTTTTTGTCATAATATTTGTGCTGTACACAGAAGGCATCTGGATTGAAGAATTTTTGGTAACATTACCATTATGGTTTGTTAAAATAGTCCCCTTTAAGATTGAGGCACCTATGATAAGTGATATTCCAATAATCAAGGCACTAATCGGATAGACAATGAATTTCATTGAACACTCTCCCTAAATTATTTATACATATTCCCCGTTTCCATACTATTCAGCGAAATCCATCTAATTCCTTCATTCAACTAACCTGACCCGATAATACTATAAGCATTGCTTAAAAAACTTTATAAATATAAGGCTTTATACAGTTTTTTTACTGAGTAATATTCAAAAATGATTAAAGCATATTGCCAAAACCTACATCACTTAAATACAAGAAATATAGTAACCGTTAATCCATAAAAAACTCTGGCAAACAGGGTAGCCCATCCACTGATATTCTTGTAATCGAGAAGGTTTGAACCAACCCGATATCTCGGACGTATAAATCAACAGATTCTTTGTTGATTTTAGCCTGATAATGTTGGACTTTATTATCGTGATCCAAATCTTCTTGAATGGAACTTATGCTTGGGTTTTTCGGTAAATGTTCGAGAAACTGAATTGTAGATGTATCTTCAGAAACCGATTGAAAAGCAACTGGATTATGAATTAGCCTCCTCAATTGCCATTTAATAAAAAATTCATCTCCATTAAACATTCCAACCCACACTCGAAAACAAAAAAATAGAAATCCAAGCACCATAATTCCTATAATAGACCCAAGAATCGTTTTCCTTACTCCACTCATACGTTCACCTCATATTAATAACGCAGCAAGCAAAAAATCCCTTGAATACTTTCTTATACTTGGTTGTGAATATATTGCATATTCCTCCCAAATAGTTCAATCCCTGACGTTTCCATTTCTATAATCAAGGCAATAATTCCTCTAAAATAACTGAAAAGGAGGAAATTATTTTAATATTATCAAAAGCCTGGGATTTATATGAATCGGATAAAAGGATTGAAGGATTCTCTCCTCAGACATTAAAAGCGTATAAGCTCCAATCTAAGCTACTTATTCAATACTTCAACGATGTAGCTTTAACGACTGATCAGCTCAAAGGATACTTAGCTAAATCCAGTGAACACCTAAAGCCATCAAGTTTGTCTCATCGAATTCGATTTATTAAATCGATATTTCGTTGGTCACACGAGGAAGGGTATGTACCAAAAAATCCAGCTGCGAAAATTAAAAAACCTAAACAAGGAAAACAGATTCCAAAATTTTTAACGGAGAGAGATATAGAGCATTTAAGGGAAGCGTGTTTTACTCCAATGGAAAAGGCATTAAGCGTGTCTCCACGAAGGGTTTACGCTTCTGAGAATCCGTTAATTTTCACTGGGCTTTTTTATTTCTCCATCAGAATAGAAAAGTGGTAGCACTGCTGCTTCAAGGATGCTATGACATGATATTGATCCGCTGCGATTTATTCCCAATTCCTTTGGTGGTGTGCCTACTATCCAATCAGATCTTCCCACCACAAAAAGTATAAATTCTCTCTAAAAGTTTTCTTTTTTTAAGTTTTTGCGTATTTCTTTTGCTACCACTTTGGGCGTTTTTAACTTCCATACTTTTAAAACAATAGGCAAATGATGATTTGTAATAGGGGAATTGATATATGCCTCAAAATTATCTAATAGATATTCCCTTGCATAATTCAGTACGGCTACCACTAATTTGTTAACCGCCTTTGTCTCTGATTCTTCACATACTACTATATCCAGATCGGGCATTGTGATCGTATATCTTGAGAACTTTTCTCCCAAAACAATGTCATCATAATCCTTCGTAATTCTCGCATTTAAAGGTACTTGTTCAGCCCATTGTGATCTTTCCCTTTCCGACTCCAATTCCTCTTCCAGTTCACGAATTCGAGTGTACATACCCGTTACCGCCTCTACGTCCTTCTTCATTACTAAGATAAAGGTTTCCAAACTTATTGGATTAATGTAAAGACCTTTTGTAGTCGGAGATCCCTTCAAGACCCGGACTGCGTCAATTAATCCTTTTTGGCACCATTTCTGTACCATTTGTTCATTTTGGGTGATGCCTTCTGCTTTCAATCGCTCAAATGCTTCTTTTTTTGTAACCGAGTATTTCCTTATTAACTCCCCACTCAAAAGTTCAACCGTTTGCGTTTTAACCATTATCAGGTGTTCACCGTCCTTAAAATTAGTAGTAATAAGAAATACAATATTTTTAAATAGTATTTCTCAATACTATATTTTTAAATACAGTATTTCCTAATACTATATTTTTTAATGCCATTTTGGTGTCTTTTTTGCTTATTAACCCCGCAGACAGGTTAGCAATTTAAGAAGGAAAAAAAGACAAAAATTTTCTGTGAGAGTCAGCTAATTTAAATATCTATTATGAAATCGACTAATCTATACTGAAAATAAAAAATATTCACTCTATTATTAGAAAGACAAAAAACTTTTGTGTCGAATTTTATCCATAAAAGAGGAGGAGTTGAATTTGACAAAATTAATTACAGTTCAAAAAGCAAAAGATGAGGTAAAAAGATTACAGGAATATTTAGATTTAGTTGAAGATTATGAGGCAAATACATTGGAAAAATGGATCATAAAAGAATTTGCAATCACAAATAGCCTCGTTGAAGTTACTAAGAGGGCAAATGCTCGAGGATTAACGTTGAATGGAAGTCTTATTGATAAAGAATATGTTAAATCTATTATTTGTGGAAAATCTACTGATAAATTACATCGATTATTAAGGTTAGGATTTAATAAAAGAATAAAAACTATTAAAAAAGGGCAATATCCCTTTTAATAATAGTTGTAATTTCAAAGCCGTCTAATGCTTTTTTTATTAAAAATAGTTTCTTTTAAAAATAGGAAATCATAAAAAAACTACATAAAAAGAAATTTTCTAAGTCCAAATTTTCCCCTTTAAATATTATCGAGTAAAATCACTCAAATCAAACATAGGACAACCTTAGCACTTCATACATTGTGTTGAGGTGATTCAGCTTGGCAAAAAAGCTTGAATTTTTGTATCACCCAAACATAGATAGAGAACTCGATGAGGAAAAAGTTAGACGGGTACAATTGATGATAGCTGAATTCCTCGTCAAAAAAGCTTTGGAAAAAGCCGCGAGCAAGTAAGCGGCTTTTTTGTTTGGTAAATACTTCCCAATCTTGTTTATTCCTCTTGAACAACCCTATACTATTAATGAAATATGCAAAGACTGAATATATATATTGAAAAATAGAACAGGGAGTTTTTATATATGATAGGTATTTATATTCGAGTAAGTACCCAAAACCAAGTAAATGAAGGATATAGCCTAGAAGCCCAGGAAGATCTTTGTATGAAGCGAGCAAGTGAACTTGGGCATTCAAAATCACAAGTTAGAGTTTATCGCGAGGAAGGGCGAAGCGGTGAAGATATTGATCGTCCAATGATGAATCAATTACGTGAGGATACGGCAAATGGAATTATTACAACTGTCATTATCACCGACCCAGACCGATTAACAAGAGATTTAACAGATAAGCTTATTGTCTGCAAAGAATGGGATAGACAATACGTAGATATCATATTTATTGATACCGAATACCAAAATACTCCTGAAGGGCAAATGTTTTTTAATATGCGTTCAGTGTTCGCTCAGTTTGAGTTAGCTCAAATCCGTAAACGAACAATCCGTGGTAGACTTCGTGCAGTTGAAAAAGATAAAAAGATAATGCCAATGCGAACAGCTCCATACGGATATGATTATAAAGATGGAAAACTTTTAATAAACATTCAGGAAGCTGAGTTTGTAAAGAAAATATACGATTGGTATCTTATTGGCTTAACGCTTCGAGAAATAGGGGGTAAGCTGTTTAATGAGGGGGCTGTTCCTAAACGTAAGGAAAGTAAGAACTTTGGTGCGTCGTCAATTAGCAGAATCCTAACTTCAGAAATATATATCGGGAAGTATGTATATAACAAACGAGAAACTAAAAAAGCATGGGGCGAAAGAACTGCTTCAGGAAACCAAAGAAAAACATATAAACTTCGTGATGAGGCCAATTGGATTAGAGTTGATGTTCCTGCTATTATCGACGAAAAAACATATATTCTTGCTCAAAATAAAAGAGTAAATAATAAAAGAAAAGGAGGAAATATAAAATTTGATTATTTATTTAGAGGCATGATTCGCTGTAAACACTGTGGACGTATTTGGGAATGTACAACATATAACGGTCGAAAGGATAAAACGACAGGTGAAATGAAGAAATATGCTGTATACAGATGTCCAAATTTAAATCCAAAACGTTATGGCGATGGAATAGAAAAATGTAAATCGCAAAGTATCCGCATTGACTTGTTAGAAAAATATATTATGGATTTAATATATAGGACATTAAGCAACAAAGAAATGTTTAAACAAGTAATTAAGAATCAGCTGCTTGTTACAGACGATACACTGGATGATGAAATATTAGAACTCGAGAAACAGCTCAAACGGAAGATTGATGAGCGGGATCGTATCAAACGGATGTATGTTGTGGCACAAGTCATTACTGAAGAAGAAATGCTTAAAGATATGAAAAAGATTAACCCTGAGATAAAAAAAATAACTGATGATATAGATAAATTAAATAGAAAAAAAGAGAATCAGGTATCCAATCAAATAACCGATGAATATATTGATTTAATTATTAGGAATATAGAGAAAATGTTTGAGAACGAAGATATGATGTTCAAGGATAAACGCCAATTGATGGAATTACTAATTGATGAAATTACGATTGATGGTAGGAGCGAGAAGATCGGAATCACAATACAAGGACTTCTTGACGACATTGCTTTGTGGTCACATTGTCAAGAAGTTTGAGAACACAGGGGAAGATGCTGAGGATTTAATTTCAATTGGAACAATTGGTTTAATTAAAGCCATTGAAAGCTATTCAGAAGGCAAAGGAACAAAATTAGCCACTTATGCGGCACGTTGTATTGAAAATGAAATTTTAATGCATTTAAGGGCTCTAAAGAAAACAAAAAAGGATGTCTCACTCCATGACCCAATAGGTCAAGATAAGGAAGGAAATGAAATATCGCTCATTGATGTATTAAAGTCTGAATCAGAGGATGTTATTGACACAATCCAATTAAATATGGAACTGGAAAAAATAAGACAATATATTGAAATCCTTGATAAGCGTGAAAAGGAAGTCATTATTGGACGTTTTGGTCTTGATCTTAAAAAGGAAAAAACACAGCGGGAAATTGCGATGGAACTAGGAATTTCCCGGAGTTATGTTTCTAGAATCGAAAAACGGGCATTAATGAAAATGTTTCATGAGTTTTACCGCGCGGAAAAAGAACGAAAGAAAAAGAGTTAAGAGCAGGATATCCTGCTCTTAACTCTTTTTACCTATTTTTCATTAGGGTAAAGATCTTTATGATTCCTTATCTAACCACTTATATCCCAAACCCCATACCGTAGATAAGTGATCATCTATGGGATACCCTATTTTTCGTAATTTATCTCTTAGATTCCTTACATGTGAATCGATTGTACGATCCTCAGTAGATACAGCATATCCCCAGATTGAAGTTAATAAATGCTCGCGAGTAAAAACTTTATTTCGATTTTGTAGAAAAAGACCTAATAATGAAAATTCCTTTGGTGTTAATGGGACATGTGTTTCATTGTATAAAAGTTCATAGGAATCCTGATTTAAAATAAGCCCATTAAATTCTATTCTGTTATTATTTCCTTCTTTTCTTCGTAAGATTGCTTCAATTCTAGCGATTAATTCTTCTTCATCAAATGGTTTTGAGATATAATCATCTGCTCCAAGTTTTAGCCCTTTTACAACATCCATTTTTTCAGATCGTGCTGTTAACATGATAATTGGAATATCCCAGCGCTTGCGGATTTCTTGGCATGCTTCCCATCCATCCATTTTTGGCATCATAACATCTAATAAAATAATGTCTACTTTATCAGATTCTAAGTAATGAATTGCATCTAGTGCTGAAGTGGCTTTTTGACAATGGTATCCTTTTGGATTTAAATAAAGTGCCAATAAATCTAACATTCTCATTTCATCATCAACCAACAGAATTTTTTTCAACAGTGTCCTCTCCCGATAACTAAATGTTGAAACAAATTATACTACATATTGCTTGCGAATAATTGTTAATTTTTTAAGTTGATGATTCACATTTTGGAGCTTTTGCGTAATGGAAAATTCCAGAAAACAAACATATAATAATAGGGTACATACAAAACGTTTATGCGTTACACGCCACTAAGTCAATTAACTAAACTAATAGAATAAGGCGGTAAGAGTGATTGCTCAGCCCCTTACCAAGGAGGAATTTTATGGCTACTTATTCAGATGTCTGGAATCTTGAAGTTTTTTTTAACGGTGGAAGTGATTCTGCCGAATTTGCAGAGCACCTCATTAAAACAGCAGAACTTATTGAAAGCTTCCAAACAAAATTAAATAACTGGAAGTCAGCTAATTCACCAAAAGTGAGTCAGTACATATATGATCTGATTGCTAACTTTGAACAGACAGCAAAAAAACTGCGCCAAGCAGGAGCTTTTGTTGGTTGTCTTCAAGCACAGAATACTGATGATAAGAAAGTAAGCAGCCTCAAATCTAAGGTAACCAGTCTAAGTGCTGCCTTTCAGACAGCACTTTCAACGTTTGATGATCTATTAATCTCGATTGATGATAATAGTTGGTTAAAGTTATTAGAAGATTCCGCTTTAAATGAACTATCGTTTGTTTTAACGGAACGGCGTGAACGGGCTCAGGATAAATTATCTAAAGAAGAGGAAGCTCTGATCAATACCCTTGGTATCGATGGTTATCATAGTTGGGGCCAACTGTATGATTTGATTGTAGGAAAAATAAAAATACCTTTTATCGAAAATGGTGAAGAAAAACAACTTTCTGTTGGTCAAGCTTTTAATAAATTTTCAAGTCCAGATCGTGATGTACGAAAATCAATTTTTGAAAAATGGGAAAATGCCTGGAGTGAACAGGCTGATTACTTAACAAAAACATTGAACCATCTTTCTGGATTCCGCCTAAGTGTTTATGAAAAAAGAGGTTGGCAAGACGTCCTAAAGGAACCACTTACCATTAGTAGAATGAAAAAAGAAACATTAGAAGCGATGTGGAAGGTTATTTCTGAAAATAAACAACCGCTTATAAACTATTTAAATCGTAAAGCGGAACTTCTTGGAATCGAAAAGCTGAGCTGGTTTGATTTGGATGCTCCGTTAAGTAAAGTTGAAACAAAAATTTCGTACCAAGAGGGTGCCGAATTTATGTTAAATAATTTTTCCCAATTCGGTGACAAACTGGCTTCTTTTGCAAGGAGAGCTTTTGAAGATGAATGGATCGAGGGTGAGGATCGACCTGGAAAAGCACCTGGTGGCTTTTGTACATTTTTCCCCGAGAGTAATCAATCACGTATTTTTATGACTTATTCAGGTACACCTTCTAATGTTTCGACACTTGCTCATGAACTTGGCCATGGTTTCCATACTTTTGCGATGAAAGGTCTTCATCATCTTAACCGTAACTATGCCATGAATGTTGCCGAAACCGCGTCAACCTTTGCGGAAATGATTGTGTCAGATGCATCTGTGAAAAATGCAAAGACTGATGAAGAGAAATTAGCATTACTTGATGATAAAATCCAAAGAACTGTAGCACTATTAATGAACATACATGCACGTTTCCTATTTGAAACGCGCTTTTACGAAGAACGAAAGCATGGATCAGTGTCGACAGAAACACTCAATGAATTAATGCTAGCTGCGCAAAAAGAGGCATATGGGGATGCGTTAGAGGAATATCATCCATTGTTTTGGGCTTCCAAGCTTCATTTCTTTATAACGGGAGTTCCTTTCTATAATTTCCCCTACACATTTGGTTACTTGTTTTCACTTGGCATCTATTCGCTAGCCCTTAAGGAAGGTAAAGATTATGAAGAGAAATACATTGCATTACTAAGAGATACCGCCCAAATGACAGTTGAGGATCTAGCAAAAAAACATTTAGATGTCGATTTAACCCAAAAAGATTTCTGGGAAAGAGCAGTCCAATTATGCATTGATGATATTGATGAGTTTCTTGATTTAACTAAATAAAGAAAACTCGCCGATTGGCGAGCCCCTAAGGGTGATAATTTGCTAAGAAAAAGGAAGGACCCCTTTTAGCAAAAAATTCTCAGGACAAAAATCAAGTTAAAAACCATCATAAAATGATAAAAAGCAGGGAAAATGATCCCTGCTTTTTTTTATTTTGGCTGTGTTAAAGATCATTGTTGATTTTGCTGCAATGTTGATTGGAGCGGAAATCAACAGGTAAATTTAACAAAGCCTTTATTTTAGTGATGGTCTTTCCTTTTTCGAAATATAAGAGTTAATAGTAAAATATCTAAATACATATGGGAACCTCCTAGTTATTATCCGTTAGGTGGTATCTTTCTCCACCCATAAGATTGCACCCCTGCCTTGCATAAGAAATAGCATCGTAAAAACCACCTTTCTGCATATTTATTAAAATCCAAATTACATAAAACGATACATAGAAATCTGCCGATCCTTATATTCGTCATAAAGTTTTTCAACCATTTCTTGATTTGCTATATTTTCATGGTTAATTTCACGTTTTTTGATCGTAACCGTGAAAAATAAAATATTTAGAGTCATCTTTTGTCACCTCCTTGATAATTACCTATATATCCAAAAAAGAACAGAAAAAAACCGCAAGAGTTCACCCTTACGGTTATGTCAATGGGACACAAAAATACCGCAAGGCGCTATTCTCCCTGCGGCATGGATATACGGATTCACATTAAATAGTTATGCGATCCATTCCGTTGTGGTCGAATGCTTGATATTCATATTTGAAATTTGAGCTTTGGTTCCAACATATCTTAAGTTCATAATAATTCGACCTCCTATCGGAATTTTTCACTAACTATGGTAATTATATCCACAAAAACTTTGTTTGTAAACCCTTTTAAAGGAATTATTTTGAAAAAAAAACGTCCATTTAACAAAAATAAGCGCCCCACATTGGGACGCTTATTTTTTCATTAAATATTCTTGACCTTCTTCGAGCTCGGTCAGCTTAAGTCGAAAATGTTTTGATTTAGTAAAAAATAATATTGACAGTGCTAGGAAGGACATCGATGCAAGAATCATAATATTTAAATCCATCATACTAGTTGTAGCAGATGGAATAATAATACCTAAGTAAAAAAACACACCTACAGCTAACATGATAGTGGCGAAACGCTTAAAATCAATCATTTTTTCATAAAGATGCTTTGCTTTGCTTTCCATTCACAATCACCAGCTTTCTTTAAATCTACTAAACAACTTTAACATAATTAGTGTGGTTAAAGAGAATGTAAATAATAGTAAAGTTGGTAGAAACTAAAGTGACCGGTCTGTTTTATCTCACATCATTTTTCACATACACGCATATTCGATACCATCACCACTGGATGGGTTTTTACTTTTCTATTTTTTAAAAGCAAAAAAGCCGGCTCAGTATTTTGAGCCGGACTCCCATTTTATTCTAATGCCTGTTTTAAATCCTCAATCAAATCCAGAACATCCTCAAGACCCACTGAGATTCGGACCAAACCATCGGTTATACCTAGTTCATCTCTACGTTCTTTTGGAATAGAAGCATGAGTCATTTTAGATGGAACAGAAATTAAACTTTCTACAGCCCCTAAACTTTCAGCAAGTGTAAAATACTTTACTTTGCTTAAAAGCTCAGTGGTCTTCTCTTCACTGCCAACATCAAACGAAACCATCCCACCGAATCCTCTTGTCTGCTTTTTAGCAATTTCATGATTTGGATGTGTTTCAATTCCAGGGTAGTACACTTTTTTCACGCCAGGATGGCTTTGTAAAAACTCAACAATCGCAGCTGTATTTGCTTCATGTTCCTCCATGCGCACACCTAATGTTTTTATTCCACGCATTAAAAGCCATGAGTCCTGAGGGCCTAGGACGCCCCCTGTTGAGTTTTGAACAAAATGAAGATCCTTTGAAAGCTTCTCATTATTCACCACTACAAGACCTGCTACAACGTCACTATGACCACCAATATACTTTGTTGCACTGTGTAATACAATATCAGCACCATTATCAATCGGGTTTTGCCAATAAGGAGTAGCAAAAGTATTATCGACAATAGTTAGCAGCCCATGATCTTTTGCAATTGTGGATGCTGCTTCAATATCAGTAATTTTTAGGAGTGGGTTTGTTGGAGTTTCTAAATAAACAGCTTTTGTATTTGTACGAATCTCACTTTTAATATTTTCTAAATTGCTTGTATCAACAAAAGTTGCCTCAAGGCCAAAACGATTCAATACCTTCGTAATAACACGATACGTACCACCATAGACATCATCTGTTAAAATAACATGATCCCCACTGTTGAACATCATCATAATAGCTGTAATTGCCGCCATCCCAGAACCAAAGGCAAATCCTGCATAACCGCCTTCAATATCTTTAATAAGCTCTTCGAGTGCGTGCCTTGTAGGATTTCCTGTTCTAGAATATTCAAAACCCTTATGCCCACCAATTCCGTTTTGTTTATATGTGCTAACTTGATAGATTGGAACAGACACAGCACCTGTTAGCGGATCACTATTTATTCCACCGTGAATTAATCTTGTTTTTCTTTTCACGTTAAATCCCTCCTTCATAAATTTTTTTGCTTAAATATCGTTCACTTCCATCTGGAAAAATAACAACGATATTTGTGCCCGATTTTGCAGTGTTTGCTTCAATAAGTGCTGCTTCAAATGCTGCACCAGAAGAACTCCCAACCAGAAGTCCCTCTTTTGCAGCCAAATTCTTAACACGCTTGAAAGCAGCTTCATCAGAAATAGTATGGATGGCATTGAAATAAGTTGGATCCATAAAGCCAGGTAGGAATTCCATGCCAATGCCCTCCGTTTTATGTGATCCAGATTTACCACCATTTAAGATGGAGCCCTCTGGCTCTACAATTACTGTTTTTATAGCTTTGTTTTGACCCTTTAAATATTTTGCTGTACCCATAAAGGTGCCGCCAGTTCCTGCCCCCGCTACAAATAAATCAACCTTTCCATCCATTTGATCCCAAATTTCAGGACCAAGCGTCTTTGAATAAGTTTCAGGATTAGCTGGATTAGCAAATTGCTGTGGACAATAGGAGCCTGGTATTTCTTGTATTAACTCTGCAGCCTTTTCGATTGCTCCCTTCATTCCTTTTCCTGTTGGAGTATGAACAACCTTTGCACCAAGAGCTTTCATTAATTCCTGTTTTTCGGTACTGAACTTTTCTGGAACACATAAAATCGCCTGGACACCCATATTAATTGCCGCAAGGGCTAAGCCAATTCCAGTATTTCCTGCTGTTGGTTCAATTACCGTTCCCCCAGGCTGTAGTTTCCCACTCTTAAATGCTTCTCGCAAAAGTTCTAGTCCAAGTCGATCCTTAACACTTCCACCAGGGTTCATAAACTCAAGCTTGGCAAAAATTCGAACACCTGTTGGCAATGGGAACTGTGATATTTCAACAATTGGTGTATGACCGATCAATTCATGGACATTTTTATAAACCTTCATTTTCTTTCCTCCACTTTTTTCCTAAAGGGCTTCGACCATTTTCATAACCAAGGTTGCAGAATGAAGTGCCGCCTTATCTAAAAACTGATCAAACGAAACACCAGACTCTTTTCCGGCAATATCAGAAAGGGATCGAATAATAACAAATGGAACATTGAATAGGTAAGCAACCTGTGCAATAGCGGCAGCTTCCATTTCAACTGCCTGCAAATTTTCAAATTTCGTACGTACAAAATTTACTCTTTCAGGATCATTCATAAAAGAATCCCCAGTTGCAATGACCCCTTTAACAATTTGAATTTCTTCTATTTCTTTTGCTGCTGCTTCTGCAATGGCTACCAGTTTTTCATCTGCTAAAAATGCTGCAGGAAGCTGAGGCACTTGACCGTATTCATATCCAAATGCTGTTACATCAACATCATGATGGCGAACTTCGGATGAAATAACTGCATCACCAACATTTAACAAAGGATTAAAGCCACCTGCAGATCCCGTATTGATAATGCAATCGGGTTTATACTTTTCAAGGAGAATCGTAGTTGACATTGCCGCGTTCACTTTACCTATTCCAGACCGAAGCAAGATCACATCTGATCCATGCATTTTTCCAAACGTAAATTCACATCCTGCCACTATTTCTTGCCTTGAATCCTCAATGCTTTCTCGTAATAATGTTACTTCTTCTTCCATTGCTCCGATTATAGCTATTTTCATGTTTTGACCTCTTTCTTAAATTTTTACGCCTTCCATTAACCAGACAAAGTCATTATAGCGTGTAAAAGAAACGATAAAATTATTTTCCTCTAGGATCTTTTTCAATATAGGAATGGTCGTATAATATTCCGTCTCTAAGTCCTTCGCTAGGTTATAAAAGCGTTTTTCTTTTGCTTCATTAATTGCATTATTATACTCTTCCTCGGATCCATACATGGTATCCGCAAAGACTATTTTACCACCAATTGAGAGGGTGCTGCCATAATATGCAATAGCTAAAGCTTTTTCAGCATCGGTTAAATGATGGAAGGCATAAGTACTAACATACGTGTCCACATTTTTAAACTCTGGAAAATGAAGAAAATCACCGTCTAAAATCACAATGCTCTCACCTAGTTTTTCTTTTGCAATCTCCCGCATTGAAGGAGAAGGCTCAATCCCTGTTATCTTTAAACCGCGTTCTTTAAGCTTTTTGGTTAAGTTTCCTGTTCCAACGCCAAATTCGATAACATGTCCAAAAGACCGAGATGCAACACTTTCAAGGATTTTTTCATAATTTAAAAAGACTTCTCTATATTCAATATCCTGACCAATAACGGTTTCGTCATATGAATCTGCCCATTGCTCAAATAGTTCAAGAAACTCTCTTCCCATATTTATCAGCCTCCATTTTACATAAAACCTATAAGCATACTATGAATTAAAATGAAACTTGTTCTCAATCTACCATATTCCTATGATTTCTTCAACTATTCATTTGCTAGATAAGAGGAAAAACAATAAGATTAAAATAATGACTGAGAAAGGATGTTTAGTATGAATTTCCATTTAGATCTAATCGAAGATAAAATTGAGTTTTTTGAAGCAAATTCTTTAAAAAATCTTGAAAAAAAGATTTCAGAACAAATTGACATTAACAGGGCAATTTTACTTACGGTCTATTCTGTAACACATCAAATGCTCTTAACAGATAACGGGCAACCTTATTATTCGGCTGTCGTTCATTTTAAATTAAAAAAATAGGATGGAGCCAATGTGGCCCATCCTTACTACGTTTTCAATTTTCATTATCGACTTTGGAAAGTTCTTCAACCTTTGTCGGTTTCCAGCCTTGGCCATCTTCCCATTGAATATAAACACGGTACTTTTGTGTTTTGTCTTTCGAGGACACAGTCCCAACAGAACCATTTGAAGTGCTTTTATCCCTTCCTAAAAACCATACAGTCATATTACTTTGATCTAAACCAGTTGCATAGGAAATGGCATTTAACATTTCTTGCCAATCTGTTGAATCTGAACTATATACAGGGGCATGCTCGCCTGTTTGTGCAGTCCCAACTGGCTTCCAATCAGGATTCTCAACTGTTTTTTGGACTTCAGGAGTATCACCGCCCTCTGTTGTAACCGCTTGTGATTCATCCGCATTTTCAATGGTTGACGAATCATCTGATCCTGTTTCATCACTTTGTTGACTATCATCCAAAGCAGTTGAATCTTGACTGTCAGATGATGCAGTCTCTTGATCCTCCTTATTACCTTTATCTTTATGTACGGGCTGTTTCGCTTCTGTTTTTTGTACATCTTTTTTTGGTGATGCATTATCATTATCAGACGAAAAAATAGTGTATGCGACAAAAGCAATTAATAAGAGAACAAACACGATAAGACCATTTAAAATAATATTTGTTTTCTTTCTTTTTGCCCTGTAACCCGAACGCGAACTGGAATGAAAATCATTATTCAAAATATACCCCTCCTAAATATAAGGTTGCCAACATTCTACCATGAGTTGATAAAAACTTGAACCCCTTTGCATTGTCTTTTGGAACTATCGGTCATTGACATAGAGCATTTTAACCATATCTGTAAATAACTGATTTACCCCTCCCTCATCATCAAAAACATCTAAATTGACAGTAACAAGTGCATATTTGGGATGATCATATGGAAAATAACCTGCAAACCATTTATTATGCAATTGTTTTCCATTCTCATATTTTCCTGTTTCAGCTGTCCCTGATTTGCCAGCTACATCATATGGCAGATTTTGAAACCATCTCCCTGTACCATTGGGATTCAGTACAACTTCCCTTACTAGCCTTTGAAGCTTCATAGCTGTATAAGGAGAGATTTTTTCCCCTGGTAAGTCCTTTTCTTTAAAATCTATCATAGTGGTGCCATTTTTATACTCAATTTTTGAAACTGCTCGTACCATTTCTTTGTCCCCACCTCTTGCAATAGTTGCCATCATATTAGCTACCGCTAAAGGTGTCGCCCTTACTTCGTGTTGTCCAATTCCTGTCATGGCAACATAATTACGATCCTTTCGCTCTTTCTCAGATAAAAACACCCTTCCTTTCTCTTCTTCGTTTAGTTGTTTAAAATTACTTGAGTGGTATACATCTCCACTCCAGCCGACTGGTCCAACCAAAGAAAGTCTTTTTGCATAATCATCTAAAAGTTCCGGGTCAATATCTGATAATTCCTGGGCAAGTTGCCCAAATGTATGATTGCAACTTCTTGCAAAGCTATCTGTAAAGTCAAGCATTCCATAATTATACTTTAATTCTGGTTTACCATTTATTTTTTTGCTGCAATCAAAGCGGCGTGATACCCCATCAAGGTTATGGTCTATAGCAGCAGCAGCTACAACGGTTTTAAAGACTGACCCCATAATTTGTTGATTCAGCATCTCGTTTGTCATGCCAATTCCACTGTATGGATTCCTTTTATCAATTTTTGGGCGCGAAACCATTGCTAAAATACTATTGTCTTGTAGATTAAGTAAAACCAGTCCGCCCTTTTGAATTTTATACCTATCTACTAGATCTTCCGCACGTTCCTGTATGTTTCGATCAATTGTCGTACGAACATTTGCTGGATAAAATGGATTGGCTGGGTCAACATACCTGACATTTACTCCAAACAGAGGAGCTCCATCACCATCAACATGATAAATTAGCTTAGATTTACCTTCAGGTAAAAGAAATTCATCGAAGCTCGCCTCAAGACCAGATACACCAATTAACGTTTTATCTGATAGCTTTTTATTTGGATAGCGTTTATTTAAGAGCCTTGAATTTTCACCGATAAGGCCTAGTAACTGCTCAGAAGGGATATGTGACCTTTCCATATTTTTTTCAATTGCAAATACGCCCGGAATTTTCAATGCATTAAGTTGTTCCATTTGTGAAGTGGTTAATTCAAATGGATTCGGTTCACCGAGCGCAAATGGTTTTTTCGCCTTATCGACAGCCACCTTCACTAATTGCTCTGAAAAGCCAGTAATTTTCGCTACCTTGCCTATATCCCATTTCATATTTTTCAAAAAAGGGAAGAGGACAAGAACGGATGCTTTTTTGTGTGTTAGTCCCTCACCGTTACGATCAAGAAAATTTCCTCTTCCATTATCGACCACTAATTCTTGTGAACGTTGTTTCACACTTTGCTCAAATAAGTTAATATTGTGTTTTGAAAAAGTTGTGGTTGAAAATATCTGGATCTCCATCAAACGACCTAATAACAACGACAAACAAATAATACAAATGAATAGCCATCCTCTAGCTCGTCTTTTCCACATAAAAAACACCTCGTCAAAAGTGTTGACGAGGTGTTACCATTTCAAACTTAAAAAATAAAGCGTTATCTATTTTTTTATACTTTAATTATTTTATTAAAACGATACGAACGCTCATTTCACCGCCTGGAGTTTGAACAGACACTTCGTCACCGACTTTTTTCCCGAGTAAGCTTTTAGCAATTGGAGAGTCATTTGAAATTTTCCCTTCAAATGGATCTGCTTCAGCACTACCAACAATCGTATATGTTTCTTCTTCGCCATTCGGAAGTTCGATAAATGTTACAGATCTTCCTAAACTAACTGCACCACTTGTTGATTCGCTTTCCTCAATAATTTTCGCATTGCGGATCATATTTTCTAATGTTGTTATACGACCTTCTACGAATGCTTGCTCTTCTTTTGCGGAATCATATTCAGAGTTTTCCGATAAATCACCAAAACTTCTCGCAATTTTTATCCGCTCTACTACTTCTTTACGTCGAACAGATTTTAAAAATTCAAGCTCTTGTGCCAGCTTATCTTTTCCAGCTTGTGTCATTGGAAATACCTTTTCTGTAGCCACAACTATTCACTCCTTCTAGTCTTCACAATCCCCCAAAGATTGTGTTCTAATTATGTACGGCATTATACCCTTCCTGGCATAATGCACAGGAGCGCGTCCTAGGGTAAGGGCGCGCAATGTAATTCAAATTTAATCTAAAATGAACCCTCTATTCTTTTCCTATGCTATTGTTTCATAAAAAAGACTTTTGTTCAAGAATTGTTTGAATTTTTGTGACCATTAAATCAATTGCCACATGGTTATGCCCGCCTTCTGGAATGATGATATCAGCATAACGCTTTGTAGGCTCAATGAATTGATTATGCATAGGGCGAACTACGTTCACATATTGTTCAATTACTGAATCCATTGTTCTTTTTCGCTCTTTAATATCACGCATTAACCGCCGAATTATTCTAAGATCAGCGTCTGTGTCAACATAGAGCTTAATGTCCATTAAATTACGGAGCCGCTCATCTTCAAGAACTAATATACCTTCTAAAATAATAACATCCTTTGGTTCGACTGGAATTACTTCACTTGACCTGGTGTGTATCGAATAATCGTACACTGGTTTAGATATTTGTTCATATCGTAAAAGTTGCTCAATATGTTGAATTAATAAATCATTGTCGAACGCGAGTGGATGGTCATAATTTGTTTTAAGCCTTTCCTCAAAAGGTAAATGGCTTTGATCCTTATAGTAATAATCCTGTTCAAGCATTAGGATAGAATGTCCCTTAAAGCTCTCGTAAATAGCTTTCGTTACACTCGTCTTTCCAGAGCCTGAACCACCGGTTACACCAATAACAACAGGTTTGCGTGACATGCTAGTTCTCCTTTCGCATCATGTTGTTAGGGTACACCGGCTTGTCCAATTTGAATTTTACAATTTGAAGCGGATGACGAGCTGCATCCAGTTCATTCCCATCTTCATCCCAAAGCTTATCAATAACATGAGTAAAATTATTAATTTCTGGTCCGAAGAACTCCACTTCACTTCCAGGTTTAAAATAATTTCGTTGCTGCAAGGTAACCATTTGTGATTCTTCGTTATAATCGATAACAAGTCCGACAAAGTCAAACTTTGTCTTCTTGCTATGATTACCAAACATTTGCTCTTTATACCCCGGAACACCTTCAAAAAATGCAGTTGCTGTTTCACGATTCGCACACTTGTCTAGCTCTTCAAGCCATTCCTTCTTTATAACAAAGTGATCTGGATCAGCACAATATGCATCAACCACTTTCCTATACACACTAACTACGGTTGCAATATAGTGGATTGATTTCATACGGCCTTCGATTTTTAAGCTATCAATCCCAAGTTCAATCATAGTTGGAATCGATTGAATCAAATTAAGGTCTTTCGGACTCATCGCGAAAGGTGAGTCTTCTACCTCAAATTGGGCTGTTTCATTTTGTCCTTCTAATTTGTACAAATCATAGTCCCAACGACAAGACTGGCAACAACCCCCGCGATTTGAATCTCTAGCTGTCATATGATTACTTAGCGTGCAACGGCCAGAATAGGCAATACACATAGCTCCATGAATGAAGGATTCAATTTCGATATCAACTTTTTCTTTCATTTCGCGAATTTCCTCTGCACTCGTTTCACGAGCTAATACCACTCGTTCAAGTCCTTCCTCTTTCCAAAATTGGGCTGCCTTCCAGTTGGTAAGAGATTGCTGTGTGCTAAGATGAATTTCAATTTCTGGTGCTACACGACGGCAGGTTTCAATAATGAGAGGGTCTGCAACTATTATTCCTGCAATCCCAGCCTCTTTCAACCCATGTAAGTATTCCTCTAAACCTGATATATTTTCATTATGTGCAAAAATATTTGTTGTCACATAAATTCTTGCTCCATATTTACGAGCAAACTCTACTCCTTCTTTCATTTCCTCAAAAGTAAAGTTATCTGCATTCGAACGAAGACCATACTCTTGGCCTCCGATAAATACGGCATCCGCCCCATAATGGACAGCAATTTTCAATTTTTCAAGATTGCCGGCAGGTGCAAGAAGTTCTGGCTTCTTAACGATTACACGTTTTCCATTTATCATATCTGAAATCTTATCTTTGACGGTACTCATGGCCAAAAACCTCCTTACAATTGTTGAAAATTTAAATCTTTTTGGAAATAGCTAATTGTCTTCTTGCCCCTTTAGTGAATAACTAGATGGAAAAACAATAATCTATGCGAACACAGCCTTTAATAAACAGTTTCCTTGAAAAAGAATCCTGTATCTAGTGGTCGATTTGGAGGCTGAATAGCCTCTATTTGCGATAGAAACTCTTCTTTTTGGCCCTCATATAAGTCTGGGTCCTCAAAAAATAAGTCAATAGCTTTTCGATATGCTTTTGTTACAGCAAGCAAGTATTCAGGGCTTTTTAGTAGTCCATCTATTTTAAATGTATCTACTCCAGCCTCTAACAAATCCTGTAGCTCATCAATGATACAAACATCATTAGGGCTCATGATATGTGTTCCATTTTCATCCTCGAAAATCGGATATTTGTTGTTTCGTTCCTTATCATGCAGAAACATATTTTCTTGTACTTTTCGATTTTCAATTTCCATGGATTCACCTTGAAATTCAAAATAATTTCCCAATAAAGACCGTTTTGATTGGAACATACACGTCATCCCATGGACAAGTACTTCGACTTCAACCTCTGCATTTTCCTTAATTTCCAGAATTGAATCCATATTGATTTCACGAGCAAGTACGGCCCTTGTAGAACCTTTTCTTCCCCAATAATTGCATGAATACCAGTTTGTTCCTGTTGTTTCCGTACTCCAATGGAGCTTCATATCAGGGGCTACTTCCCTAGCTGTCATTAAAACAGCTGGATCTCCAAAAAAAATGGCATCAGCATTTGTTTCTGATACAAATTGAATATAGTCCTTCAACTCTTCAATTTTATCATTATGGAAAATAGCATTCATCGCAACGTAAACCTTTTTTCCGTTTGAATGGCCAAGGTCAATTGCTTTTTTAACTGTCTCACGATCAAATTCACCAGCAAGACGCAAGCCATATCTTTGTTCACCTACCACAAATGCGTCTGCACCCGCTTTAGCAAGTGGCAAGATGTCATCAATGGTTACGGGAGTTACTAATAATTCTGGTTTATTCATTTCGTATCACCTCTTTTTCTACTAATGGCTACCCCATCTCCGACAGGCAAAATAATTGTGCTATATTCGGGATGATTCATTAACCAATAGTTAAATTCATCTATTTTTTTCACAAGATTTCTAGTTCGTTTAGATTCAATTTCCTTCTCACAAACAAGTCCTTTAAACAATACATTGTCTGTAATAATGACACCATCTTCTCTTAAATACTTGGAGTAAATTTCAAAGAATTTTTTGTATTGCCCTTTTGCAGCGTCAATAAAAATCGCATCAAATTGTGCATGTAATTGGATCTCTTCCTCTACTTCTAGAGCATCACCTTTTACAAGAATAATTTGATCATTCAATTGGGAACGATTGATAAATTCTTCTGCATGAAGGATACGTTCTTCATCCCGTTCTATCGTAATAATCTTCGTGTCAGGAAGTGCATAAGCCATTCTTAAAGCGGAATAACCTATTGCTGTTCCAACCTCAAGGATTTTATTTGAACCCTGTATTTTTAAAATTTGGAGCAATGCTTCAATTCCCGTAAGCTCCATGATAGGAATATTATGCTGTTTGGCAAAGCTCTCCATTTCAGAAAGCAATTCATTTCGGGCAGGTATTAGGCCCTCGATATAAGAATGCAACTTCTCATTTAACAAGCTGCCGTCACCTCTATCCTTTAGACATGAAAAAATAGCGTTCACAGAAAAGCAGCAGCATAATCGGATACGTTCCATCCAAATTATGCTATTAAAGGGCAGTGGTAGTCTGCATCCTCGCCATACAGTGAGTTACGCTATAGCTTGTACTATTTATTAAACACTTGAGCTATTTTAACACAAAACATGCATAAATCTCAACTCCCAACCAAAGTTGGAAGCAAGATTTGAAATCTACCATTATTTTTTACTGGAAATATGTTTTGCCTTTTCTTGATTATGTTCTTCCAATGTTTTTGTAAAAATGACACTGCCATCATTCGTTGCAAGAAAATAATAATAACTAGTTTCCGCAGGGTTTAGTGCAGCCTCAATAGACGATTTCCCAGAATTTGAAATAGGTCCGGGTGGAAGCCCATTATTTTTATAAGTATTATAAGGTGAGTTCACCTCTAAGTCTTGGTATAAGACCCGATCTTTATGCTTCCCTTGGGCATAGAGAACGGTTGGATCTGTTTGCAAGGGCATTCCCTTTTTAAGACGATTATAAAATACACTTGAAATATTATGACGATCTACTTTTCCAGTCGCCTCTTCTTCTATAAGAGAAGCCATTGTTACTAGCTGATGAACTGAAAGGTTCTTTTGTTTTCTTTGTTCTTGATAGGTAGCTAAAACAGATTTCGTTTTATCTAGCATTGATGCAACAATTTCATCCACTGAAAGATGTTGTTTATAAAACGGATACGTTGCAGGGTATAAATAACCTTCAAGAGGGTATTTTATCTTATTATTGAAAATTTCATTTGTTAATATGTCTGGGTATTTTGCTACTAGTGTTTTTAGGTAGGTTTTATCGTTCAATCGATTAAATACTTCATCATCCGATTTCTTTGTTGCTTTGGCAATAAGATGGGCAATTTCTTTTAATTGCTTTCCCTCTGGAACTGTAATTGCCACAATGGGTTTTTGCATCAACTTTCCTGTCTTTAAACGACTAACAATCTCAGAAATATTCATGGAAGGGCTAAAACGATATTCCCCAGCCATAAAGCCACTTTCATTCTTAAACTTCACATAGTATTTAAAAACCCTAGCATCTTTGATAATTCCCTTTAATTCTAATGTCTCACCAATTTTCGTGACTGACGAACCAATCGGAATTTCAACTTGTTTCTGCACTTTACTTTTAGGATCAACAGGTTTCATTGCTGACTTTATATAAAAGTATCCACCACTGACAATAATTGCAGCTACTAGAATAAGCAAAAGTGAAACGATCAATACGATTCTTCTGACAATCCTTACTTCACTTTGATGTTCCATAATTTTTTGTTGAATCAATTCTTTAGTTGCCTCTTTATCATTACTTGTCATTTAGGCTCCCCTCCCTTTTGACAGGATCATACATTTTCTTTAGTATAATTCTCAATGTAATTATTTGAGCATACAGGATGAAAAATGTCAATTCAACACGAAAAGGATGGCCCTTTGGGTCATCCTTTCCTGTTTATTTTACTAATTATTCTTCCTCGTCATCTTTTTCTTCAAGGAAGGTATTTAACATTTCTTCAATCATATCCCATTCCTCATCGGTTTCGATTGGCATTAATTCGCCATCTTCACCGTCTTCAGTAGGCATGAAAGCTGAAGCATGAATTTCAATATCATCTGCATCGTCTTCTTCTGCTCCAACAGGATAATAGAGTACATATGATTTACCGAAATCTTCTGAGTCAAATGTGAAAAGCACTTCACATAATTGTTCATTACCGTCTTCATCTACAACTGTTATATTATTTTCTCCGTGTTCCATATCTTCACCTCATTAATTTTTACTATCAAGAAAGCCTTGTAAAATCAGTACTGCCGCTAGTTTATCAATAACTTTTTTTCTTTTCTTCCTGCTTACATCTGCTTCTAATAAAACCCTCTCCGCAGCCATTGTTGTTAGGCGCTCGTCCCACAATACGGTTGGCAAAGAGAATCTCTGTTCAATCTCATTTGCGAACTGCTTGCTTGCCTCTCCACGTGGACCAATTGTTCCATTCATGTTTTTTGGAAAGCCAATGACTACTTGACTTACTTGATACTCTTTTATTATTTCACCAATTTCCTCGAAACCAAACTCCGATTTCTCCTCATTGATTTTTAAAGTTTTCAGCCCCTGTGCTGTCCACCCTAATTCATCGCTGAGTGCGATACCGACTGTCTTCGAGCCGACATCTAGTCCCAATATACGCATGATTAGCCCTCTCGTTGCTGTTTTAGATAGGATTTTACGAGCTCCTCGATAATTTCATCGCGTTCGAGCTTTCTAATAATGTTACGGGCATCTTGATGACGTGGAATGTAAGCTGGATCACCAGATAAAAGGTAGCCTACAATTTGATTGATCGGATTATATCCTTTTTCCTGCAAGGCATTATACACTTTTAAAAGAACGTCATTCACATTATGTTCAAAAGGCTCTTCAGGAAAATTAAATCGCATCGTTTTGTCAAATGAGCTCATTTTATGCACCTCGCAATTTTAGATAGAGGAGTATATTGTAAACATTACCTTCATATTACACTACTTTATCCTATTATCAAATCGTTTTTACCCATTCATCGACAAATTGTAGTGCATTGTCGAGATTTTGTGGATCTTTTCCCCCGGCTTGTGCCATATCTGGCCTGCCTCCACCACTGCCGCCGCATTTCGCAGCAACTTCTTTTACTAATTTACCTGCATGATATCCCTTTTCAATTAGATCTTTTGTTACAACTGCAATTAAATTGACTTTCTCCGAGTCAGAACTTCCCAAAACGATTATGGCTGATCCAAGTTTCTGCTTAATATCATCTGCCATATTTCTTAGGTTATTCATATCTACATCATTAACCTTTGCAGTCAGAACAGTAACTCCATTGATTTCTTTTGCATTAGCGATAAGATTGCCAGCCTCAATATTACCAAGCTTTGCAGTCAGCGATTCATTTTCACGCTGCAAGTGCCTTGTTTCTTGAAGCATTCCTTCAATGCGACTAACAATCTCTCTTGGATTTGTTTTGAGTTTTTCAGCTGCTTCCTTTAAAAGCCCAACCTGCTCATTTAATAAATGGTAGGCTGATTCACCAGTTACACCCTCAATTCTTCTTATACCCGCTCCAATTCCACTTTCTGAAACAATTTTAAATAAACCAATAACCGATGTATTTGGAACATGGCATCCACCACAAAGTTCAAGACTGTAATCGCCTACCTGAACAACCCGGACAATCTTCCCATACTTCTCTCCAAATAGCGCCATTGCTCCCATTTCTTTCGCTTCTGCAATCGGTTTTAAATCGATTTGCACTTGGATATTCCGCCAGATTTTTTCATTTACAATTCTTTCAACTTGTTCAAGTTCTTCTGGCTTCACTTGGCCAAAGTGCGAAAAGTCAAAGCGGAATCGATCAGGTTCAACTAATGACCCTGCCTGGTTGACATGTGTTCCAAGCACATCCTTTAAAGCCTGATGCAATAAGTGTGTAGCAGTATGGTTCTTAATAATCTTTCCACGATTGGTTTCGTTAATGGTTGCAACAACTTGTTGGTTTGTTTTTAAAGTACCTGATTCAACCATGACCTTATGCAGATTTTGACCATTAGGAGCTTTTTGGACATCTTTAACAATAACCTTTACCCCTGGGCCTTCAAGTGTTCCGCGGTCAGCAATCTGGCCACCACTTTCAGCGTAGAAAGGAGTGACATCAAGTATCAGCTGAACTTCTTCCCCGCTTTTAGCTTCCTCTATAGGTTCACCATTTTGGACGATAGCTAAAACAGTTGAACTTGTTACAAGCTGGTCATAACCAATAAATTTACTTTCTACCTTGATATCACCTAGCACTCCACCTTGAACCTGCATGGAATCGACATCCTGCCGAGCAGAACGGGCACGCTCACGCTGAAGCTCCATCTCAGATTCAAAACCAACATGGTCTACCTTCATACCTTCTTCTTCACCATATTCCTCTGTTAACTCAACAGGGAAGCCATAAGTGTCGTAAAGACGGAATACATCAGCACCAGCAATCGTGTTATTGCCTTTTTCTTTTTCTTTCTTAATAACGCTTTCTAAGATAGCTAAACCTTCATGTAACGTTTCATGGAAACGCTCTTCTTCGCTCTTTATCACTTTTTGAACAAAATCTGTTTTTTCTTTTACTTCTGGATAGAAATCAGCCATAATTTCACCCACAACCGAAACTAGTTCATACATAAAAGGTCGATTGATATTAATTTGTTTTGCATATCTAACTGCACGGCGAAGTAACCGACGTAACACGTATCCACGTCCTTCATTTGAAGGTAGTGCACCATCTGCTACAGCAAATGCCACCGTACGAATGTGGTCAGCAATTACTTTAAATGCAACATCTTTTTCTTTGTCAACTCCATATTTCACACTGGAAATTTCTTCAGTTACGCGGATAATAGGCATAAATAAATCTGTTTCAAAGTTTGTTGGGACATTTTGAACAACAGAAGCCATTCGCTCCAATCCCATTCCGGTATCAATATTTTTCTTTGGTAGCGGAGTATACGTTCCGTCTGGATTATGATTGAATTGGGAAAAAACAAGATTCCATACTTCCAAATAACGGTCATTTTCACCGCCAGGATATAATTCTGGATCTGTTAAGTCATTCCCGTATTCCGGGCCACGATCATAAAAAATTTCGGTATTAGGTCCACTTGGCCCCTCACCAATATCCCAGAAATTCCCTTCCAAACGAATGATTCTCTCTTCAGGAATTCCTACTTTTTTATTCCATATTTCAAATGCTTCATGATCCTCTGGGTGGATGGTTACAGAAAGTAGCTCCTTATCAAAACCAATCCATTTTTTATCCGTTAAAAATTCCCATGCCCACTCGATAGCTTCTACTTTAAAGTACTCACCAATAGAAAAGTTGCCGAGCATTTCAAAAAAGGTATGATGGCGAGCTGTTTTTCCCACATTTTCGATATCATTTGTACGAATCGACTTTTGGGCATTTGTAATTCTTGGGTTAGCGGGAATTACACGACCATCAAAGTATTTCTTTAATGTTGCTACACCACTGTTGATCCATAGTAATGACGGGTCATCATGTGGTACAAGTGGTGCACTTGGTTCAACGGTATGTCCTTTTTCCTTGAAAAAGTCTAAAAACATTTTGCGTATTTCTGATCCAGATAAATTTTTCATATCGTTTTACCTCCTCTATTTTTCGGGCAATGTTAACTACTCTATAAATTAACAAAGCCACTTTTTTAAAAATGAACACAAAAAAGCCCCTATCCCTAACAGGGACGAGGAGCTTACTCGCGGTACCACCCTGATTATGGATACAAAATATCTGTATCCATCTCTCAAAATGCCGTAACGTGGCTAAGACGGCAGTGATTAGCTGCACTCCAGATTAGCTTTCTGTTATCCTTCATCTAAAGCTCCTTTCAGCCAAGGGAGCTCCTCTCTTACGTGCAGCGGCACTGTAGATGGACTATAACATACTTAATCCTTCACCATTTTGACTTTTCAATATCTATAGCCGAATTATAGCCAGACGAATAAAATTTGTCAAATTATGCTTTTGGTTTTCCATGGATAAAATGGTCTTTCCCATGGACAATAGCCACCCTAAGCACGACCAACACTGGAACTGCAAGAATGAGCCCCATGATTCCTCCTACTTCTCCACCAGCTGTAAGTGCTAGCATAATCATTAGCGGGTGCATATGAAGACTTTTTCCAACAATATAGGGTGAAAGGATATTCCCTTCAAGGAACTGAAGAATAAAAATAATCACAGTTGTGACGATAACTAATTTTACCGACATCGTTGCAGCTATGATAACTGCTGGAACAGCACCAATAATTGGACCAAAATAGGGAATTACATTTGTCACTCCGATGATGATCCCCAAAAGGAGTGGATATTTTAAATGAAAAATC